>DATMNI010000378.1:0-11390 GCA_035570275.1 Candidatus Acidiferrales bacterium
CTACCGCGTGCTGGGTTTTGACCCCGCTAAGCCACCACCGCACTTCGAAACATTTTTTCAGCGGATTCATCCGGACGATCGACCCGTGATGAGGAGGCGGTTTGAGGAAGCAGTCCTCGAAAGGGTGGATTTCGAACTGGATTACCGTCTCGTTCACCCCAGCACGATCCGGAACATTCACGTCGTAGGCCATGCGGTTCTCGACTGCTCCGGCGATTTCTGTGAGTATGTGGGCACGGTGATCGATTTAACCGAGCGTAAGCGTGCGGAACAGGAACTTCAGCAGCTCGTTGATTTTGTTCCCCAGCTAATTGTGGTGTTCGACTCGGATGGCAAGGTGATTCGCGCAAATCGTTTCGCCCGCGAATACACGGGTCTGACACTTGAGGAGTTTCGGTTCCTGGACGTGATCGACAGCCTGATTCATCCCGACGATTTGGAGAGGATGCGAGCCGCACGCGATCGCGGGATTGCCGCGGGTGAGCCGTTTGAACATGATGCAAGATTGCGTGGAAAAGACGGCATCTACCGCTGGTTCCTGGGGCGGTACAACCCCTTCGTAGAGGAAGGCCGAGTCAGAAGATGGTACGCGACCGCGACGGAAATTGAATCACGTAAAGAGGAGGAAGAACGGATCCGGCAGGAAAATGTGCGTCTGGAGGAACGCACTCGAATTGCCCAGGAACTCCATGACACTCTTCTGCAAACTTTCCAGAGCGCCTCATTGCACCTAGGTGTGGCAGTCCTTCGCGTAGCCCAGGATTCACCGGTCAAAAACCAGTTGGATCGGATCCTTGAAATCATGAGGCAAGGTATCGTGGAGGGCCGCAGCGCGATACAGGGCCTTCGCTCGCCGGACTCTCAAAGCTCAGACCTGGTTGGTGCTTTATCTCGCATTCCGGACGAACTCAAGGTACAGCCCGATATCGATTTTCGTGTCACGGTCATGGGCCGCCAAAAGCAGTTGGATCGAGAGATCCAGCATGAGATTTACCGCATCGGCAGAGAGGCCCTGGTTAACGCATTTTGTCATTCCGGGGCGAAACGCATCGAGTTAGAGCTTGAATATTCCGACAGTGAGCTGTACGTGCGGATTCGCGACAACGGGTGTGGAATCGATCCGCAGATGCTGGAGAAAGGGCGTGACGGCCATTGGGGTTTAGCAGGCATGCGGGAACGGGCAACGAGAATCGGCGGGCTGCTCAAAATCTTGAGTAGTCCAGCGGCGGGTACGGAGGTCGAATTGTCCATCCCGACCAGCATTGCTTCGGAGCTTTCACTCCCTCATCACCTCTCGGGATAGCTAAGTACACTGTTTCTCAAATACGGTCTCGTATCTCGGGAAGAACGCTCCCTAACGGTCGCGGCTCTGATCGGAGCCGCGCGCGTCAGCAAGCGGTTTCTCGATACGTTAGCGAACTTCTGAAACGGTGTACTAAGTTAGGTGCTGCGAGTCCGCTCTGGCACTGAAGCGTTTAGCCTCCAAGTTGACGGCTTGCCATGTCGTTCATGTGGCGGGAAGCGTTTAACCGAAGGGGCCCCAAAAAGCGAAATGTCGGACCAAAGAAGAAAGAGCGCCCACCGGAGGTCGCCTGAGCCCGCCTCAACATAAGGCCGGTATAAACCGACAACTCGGGCCCAAGTGGCACAGCGTTCTTTCAGGGCCGGGCTTTGGCACGATGGTTCTTCAGGCAGATTCGAGCAACTCCGTTCGATACTTCGGAGCGAGTGCAGCCGCCTTCGCTTTGAATTCCGCTTGTGCCGCTTCGTCAAGTTTAGGCGGAGGCGTTGTGCGGGTTGCAACGGGCACACCTACCTCCATGAAGAATTCCTCCTGACCAGCCGGCGAACAGATGCAAAGCATCCTCACCGGCTGGGAGGAAGAATTGTGAAACTGATGCGGCGCATTGGCTGGGACGTTGATCGTCTCACCCGCGTGTATCACCCGTTTCGCGCCACGAAAAGCCACGTCGAGTTCGCCTTCCAGCACGGTGAAAGTCTCTTCGAAGTCGTGACGGTGCGGAGGCGGTCCGCCACCGGGAGGTATGTGCATGTCGATCAGGCAAAACCGGCCCGCCGTGTCTTTGGCGGTGAGAAGGATCGTGTAGGTATCTCCTACCACTCCAATGTGAGAGGTTTTCTGGCCGGTGTTCGGTTGGGCAATCGCAAGCTTACGCTGCGGGTTGTCAGGTGGGATAGCTGAAACGGGCTTCTTCGATGAAATTTTGTTCTCGGCCATTCATCGCTCCTTATCTGCGGCGGCGCTCTTTCGGCGGTGCGTGGCATCTGATTTCGTCAGCCCGGCTGCCGCATTACGTTTCCCGCCAGGCTCATTTTTCGAAGCGGTGGAAGAAACTCGACTCCACGTAATGAGGACGCTCGGCGTTGTCGGCCACACGCCGGGCAAGATCGCCCAGGAATGAGTCGAACTGCGCCGCCGCCGCAGTGTCCACAGGCTGCGAAAGATTGTCTTCCACGGAGTGGTAGCGCCGCGCCAGCCATTGCCGCCACGCCTTGTATTCCGGGGAGTCCGCGGTCCAGCCGAACTTCATAGCCAGGGCCGGCACGCCGGCCTGCACGAAGCTGTATTGATCGGTGCGGATGAACGAGTTGCGGTCCGGTTCGGGATCCACGGCGATCTCGATATTGTGCCCGGCTCCGACCGCACGCGCGTCCTCCGCCAGCGTCGATTCCGCCAACCCTTGGACGTGCAACTTCTTTAGTGGGAACAGGGGCATGAACATGTCCAGGTTGAGATCGGCGACAATGCCCGTTTCCGGCACAGTCGGGCGTCCGGCAAAGTAGCGCGAACCTAGCAGTCCCTTTTCCTCACCGGTGAAAATGACGAAGAGCATCGAGCGTTTCGGGCGCTCGCGGTTCCGGCTGAAGCTCCTGGCGATTTCCAGCACGGAGGCAACCCCCGAAGCATCGTCCATGGCTCCCGCGAAGGTCGTCTTGCCTTTGACGGGCGCGCCCTCCCCAAGGTGGTCCAGGTGGGCGGACAGCAATACGTATTCATTCTTCAGGGAGGTATCCGAGCCTTCGAGTTTGGCTACGATATTGGGCGACTCGACGCTTGTGATTTCGCTGGTGACCGATGCCGTCAGGCTCTTTTTCAGATCGAAACGCCGCAACGGTTTTTGCGCATCGGCCAGAGCCAGCAATTCCGCGAACGTGTGACCGGTTCCGGCAAACAGTTTCTCGGCTTCCGCCGGGTTGAAGGTGGCCGAGAACATCGTGCCGTGCAAATCAGCCAGTGCAGGATGACGGGCTGCCACGGCGGCGTCCCTGGCATCGGCCGCCAGCCGCATGCCCGGCTGCGATGCGTTGCCGGCTACGCGATCCCAAGGGAAATCCATGGATTTTGGCGTTGGAATGGTAATGGAGCCCACGGCACCGGCGTCGGCCAGAGCTTTCGCCAGTGGGGCCGTGCGCGCAAAGGACTTCAGAGATCCGGGCAGGTCACCCGGCCCTCCATTGATGAAAACGGCGATCTTTCCCTTTAGAGAAGCAAAGGGCATTTCCGGCGAATCGAAATCGTCGTACTTTGCCTCCGGTAGATGCAGCCCGTAACCGATGAAGACGAGGGGAGCGGAGACCGACTTTGGCTGTGTCCCGCGAGAGCCGAGAATAGCGTCGCGCCCCAGCACCAGTGGATCTCTGCGGCCGTCGACGAGCAAAGTCATCGACGACTTGTCGGCAATGACGCGGGTCACATCGAATTTCACGGGCTGGTAGTAACCATTCACACCGGCTGGCTGCAGTCCCATGGCGTCGAATTGCGACACGACGTATTTGGCGGCGCGCAGGTAGCCTTCCGACCCCGTCAGGCGGCCTTGCATGCCGTCGTCGGCGAGCACCTTGACATGCGCCCACCAGGCCTGTCCCGCGGTCTGGTCGGCGGGCGTGACCGGACGGCCCTGAGCCAGCAAAGGAAGTGTGAACCCGCCCAGAAAGGCAACCATTAGTTGGATGAAACCCAGCCAGCCGATACGACTCATAGCTTTCCCTCAATAAGTTATCTAAGTGCGGCCGGCGATCTAACGGCCGCTGCAAGCGCGATACTACGGCGCCGCACAGCTAAAATTTGCCGCGTCGTCGATGCTGCCGCTGCCCTTGTAACGGGCCACCTGGGGATATGGGCAGAGTGGCCGCGTGCGGGTTACGTTTCCGCCCGAGATTCGACTGGCAGCGATGGTTTTCGGAGCATCGCCGGATTCCACCCAATGAAGCAGCGGCGTGGCGACGTCAAAGACGCTGGTTCCCACTCCGCCGCCGCAATGGAACATGCCGGGCACCATGAAGAGCCGGAAAAACTCTCCGGTGGAATCACCCATGCGCTCCACCACCTGGTCATAATACTCGACCGCCACGCGCGGGTTCAGTTGCGGGTCGGCCCAGCCGAAATACATGATGAGTTTGCCGCCATGTTGGCGAAATGCAGAGAGATCGGGGTCATTGGCATCGATGACCTGGTGCAGGAATGCCAGGCGCGGGATGTCCTTGTCGATATCGAAACGCGCAATCGATTGCTCGGGGTCGGCGTCAGCCATCGCCATGTAGCGGAGAAAACTCTGGGCGTAGTTAGCCCAGACGCTGCCGCGGTTGGGCACGCCGATCTCCTGGCCCAACCAGCCGCTCTGGCCGTTCGGTCCGAGGACCTCCGCGCCCACGGGCCAGCCGGGAAAGAAACGTTTGCCCTGGCGGACGATGTCGCTGTAGATACGATCGGCCGACGCGATTTCGGCAGCGGTGAAGCAGTCGGGCTGGTCCTTTCCGCCGGTGCACCTGGGAAGATCTTGTGTTGCTTTGAAGCCGCACTGCAGCGGGTTATCTATCAGTCCGTCTTTGAGGCCGTCTTTGGCGTCGCATTTTTCGTAAACGCGGTCTGCCAGCAGGCCGAGCTTGGCGGCCGGGAATGGATTGGCTCCCATACCCTGCATCCAGTAGGCGCGCGCCACCATATTGCCGGAGTTATAGAGCGCGGGAGAGCCGGCAATGATGCCATCGAAGTCCGTGGGGAAACGTTGCGCGATGGTGAGGCCCTGGCGGCCTCCTTGCGAACAGCCGTCATAGTAGGACCTGGATGGATCGGCGCCGTAGTAGCTGTGGACGAGAAGCTTGGCTGCCACGGCAGTAACATGCAAGGAACGGAATCCGAAATCGAGGAGCTTCTGACGATTGAGCGCGAAGCTGGCGCCGGATTCGAGAGCAGCGGAGTGGCCTGTGTCGGTGGAAGCGGTGGCGAATCCGGCGCGCAGCGCTCGCGCGTGGTTGGCGATTCTGCCGGGAGCGTCGAATGACTCGCCCGCCCAGCCACCGTTGCCGAACATATAGAAGCGGCTGTTCCAGTTGGTTGGGAGATTGACTTCGATGTTGATCTCGGGCTGCGCCATGAGAAACACGTGGCAATGCTCGGGCGCGCTGGCCGTGGGAGGAACCAGGGCCGCGGTGATGACGGAGAGCTCGAAATCGGTCAGGCTTAGCAACTGGCCGCAGGCGGTGACCGGTTTAGCGGTGGAGGGCGTCGGATTCCAATCCCGGAACTGGACGGAGCCGCCGCCCTGGGCGAGAAGAGTTGCAGCGAAAATCAGAAAGGCAACGAGAGATCGCATCGGGTGTCCTCTGGTGGGTTCATTTTATACCGATCTATCGAAGCACAGGGGCTTTCGGGTCGATGGTCATGCGGTAATAGCCGTCCACGGGACTTTTCACGAACCGCACAATGACGTTCTTACCAAGGCCGTCAATGTAATGGTAGAGCCACTCCTCAAACCCTTCTCTTGGATGCGTCTCCTTTTCGTCCGGCGGCCCGTAGGTGATGTAAATGTGACCGCGGTCGGTGTTCCAGCCAGCAACTCCTGACCCCGAAATATCCGACGCGAACTGCTCGTTGGCGTATCCGATGCGGCGGTAGTGCTCTTCCTTGAATTCGTTTTCGATCGTGCTGGGCGTGGGGTCGCGGCGCAGCCAGAATTGCTCGATGAACTTCTCGCGCTCCTCATTAGTCTGGAGGCGCTGGTACGCCGCGCGTTCCGCATCGGTAATGATATACGCGACATCCTCGGTCAGCCATTTTTGGTAAGGCGTCTCCGCTTCCCGGCGAAGTTTCTCCTCGCGCTTCTGCTTCTCCTTCTCCGTCAATTCCTTCGGAGTGGCTTGCGGCTGCGGCGGGGGCGCGGGCTGCCAGGCGCCAAGCAGCGCAGCCACGGCCACCAGCAGGATGGCGGTTGAAAAAACCGGCGCCACGCTCGGGCGCGGCCCTTCAGGTTGATGGAGCAAACGGCGGACTCGTCTCATTAGATTTCCTCCTTGCGGCCAGCGCGGGTTCGCGCGCGGACCATCGGATTTCTTCCAGCGCGGTCAGCGTGGCGGCGTAGCCGTGCGCATCGCCCATCAGCGCCACTACCACGTCGTCACAACAATTCTAACGCTCCGCCCGGATCAGGCCGGAGACCCACCAAACCGCCGGGTGATAGAACAGCAGGCCCTCCGGCGGCAAGCGCGCTCGTTATTCAGAAGAATCAGGCTGGATCGGCTGCCGGACCAGCAGCAGGTACGCTGCCGCTGAAAGGACGCTCAGTCCGGCACTCAATAGCAGAGCCTGCGAGAAGCTGCCGGTGCGTTGCACGATCAACCCCGTCACTGTCGGGGCCAGCGCACCGCCCAGATAGCCCCCGAAATTCTGAATGGAGCCCAGGGACGCGGTGTATTGGCTGGGAGCGGCTATCGGTACGGTAGCCCAGGCAGCGCTGCTGGCGATATAGATGAGGAAAAGCGATACCGAGATCAGCGCCAGGGCGGTTGCGTTCGATTCCGCCAATACGGTTCCGACGGTACACAGCGAAATGCCGCACAAGGCGGATGAGATCAGCAGTTTCCGGCCAGCGATCGGTTTCCATCCACGCCTGGTGAGAAAGTCGCAGAGCCAGCCGCCCACCACGGCTCCAACACAGCCGAAGAAGTAAGGAATTGCGGCAACAACCCCCACCCGCGCGACGGTCATGTGGCGTTCGTGCTCCAGGTAATATGGCAACCAACCGGTATACAGCCAAAGCGTGTAGATCGTTCCAAAGAAGCCGGCGATCATGCCCCAAGTGGTTCTGTGAGCGAAGAGCTGCCTCCATTCGGCGAAGGACGGCGGCCTCGATGTGGTATTCTCGTCGCCCTCCGTCAGGTAGCGAAGCTCGTCTGGAGTAAGGCGAACCTCTGACGGATCGCGGTGAATGCTCCACCACACCACCGCGAGCAACACCCCGGCCCCACCGACGATCAAGAACATCCAGCGCCAGTTCAACGTCAGCATGAGGAACGTAAGTAACGGGACTGCGATGAAGTTGCCAAGAGATGAGGCAGACTGCAAGAGACCGGTGGCGAACCCCCGCTGGCGAATGCCGAACCAGTCACGCACCACTCGCGCTCCGCCGGGAAACAGCGGTGCTTCGCCGACGCCCAACGCGAAACGCGCAGCGATGAAGACTCCGAAGCTTGTGACCAGAGAGCCGGCCGCTTGCGCTACCGACCAACTGAAGAGTCCTAGCGCGAGGCTCCTGCGCGGGCCGAACCGGTCGATGAGGCCGCCTACCGGTAGCTGAGCCAGAGCGTACGCCCACAGAAAAGCGGAAAGCAGCAAGCCCATCCTGGCTATCGGGATTCCAAGGTCGTCCTGAATGAGTTTGTTGGCCACGGACAACGTAGCTCGATCGACATAATTCAGCGCGCCCCCGGCAACCAGGAGGACGACGGACCAACGCTGAATCGAAATGATTCGCGCCGACGGTCTGGTGGCGGTTGCGTCAACACGGCTTTGCGGCGAGGATGGGAGCACCGTCCAGAATTGTAACAGCACGCAGTCAGGCGATCATGGAAACGGCTGGGGGTTCGATCAACTCAGCTCAGTTCGCGGGCGCGACCCAGATCAGCAGGCCCGGCCCGCGAACGAAAGATTCGGCATTGCCCGACGGGAACGGCACGTATATGGGAATGGTGAGAGACCCTGAGGGGGAGGACAACTGAATCCGCACCTGGGCCAGGCCGGCAATCGAACCGGGGATGGTGCTGGTGGAAAGAACGGTGGCGCTGGCCTGCCCAGGGCTGGTAAGCAGCGCCGGACCCGGGCTGAGAGCGGTGAGCGAGTTACTGAGCGTTCCGGTAGTCTGCGGCGGGGTGGTCACGCCGATACCATTCATAAAGAGGGTGACAGCCGAACCGGACGGGGCCGGATTGGCACAGCTATTGAGCGTGCCATCGGCGTTGAGCGCCAGAGGCCGTAGGCCGGAAACACTCTGGCCGTTGCAGGCGGCGGCGTCGAAGACGGTGCCCGTGAAATCCTCAGGCAAGAGAAAGACGCTGGGCTGGCGGTCGAGCACGGCGAGAATGTAAGACTCCGACACCGGTGGCGAGGCGAGCTGGCTGGAAACCTCCATGGTTACCTGGCTCTGGCCCGCGATTTCGAAGGGCACCTGAAGATTTATCTGCGTGGCGGAGGCGTACAGAAGAGGCGCGGCGATGCCATTGAATCTGAGGGAAAGCCCTGTGAGCGGCTGCGTCGGGTCGATGGCGCCGCCCGCGGCAGGGGCCAGATTGTTGCCGTATAGCGTGATCAACTGGCCGGGAGCAACGCTTGAGAGCCTCGCGTCGTCCGCGGAATCCGAGATGGCGGTGACGCGGGTGGCCGGGGTGGACAGGCTCACGGCCTGCAGCGTTGAACCGCTCCCATTGTATGAGGCGACAAGTACCGTGTCATCGCCCGAAACCGCGACTGGGCCCCCGAAGTGAAAGGGCGGCAACAACTGAGTGGAAGTGAGAACCGTGCCATCCGGGCTCAGGCTGGCCACGAAGGCCAGGGGATTCGTCGAAGTGGGGCGGGAGGCCACCGGTGTGGCCCAAAGCCCGGGCAGATCGCTCGAATAACCGGTGCCGGTGAACACAGTATTTCCGGCCGTATCAACGGCCAGTGCATTGATTTGAGCCGGCATACCCGCACCGCCGAAAAATGTCGACCACACCAGAGCGGTTCCGGTCGCATTCAGCTTGGTCAAATACCCCACGGCCTCCGGGATTTGTGAGAACTTCGTAAACACTGGTATGAATTCGATGGCGGGCTGGTATCCCTGGGGCGTGGTGGGATAGTCCGGCGAGTTGGTGTTGCCGGCGAGGATGAGGTTCCCGGCCGCATCCACCGCGATCGCCGCGGGAAGTGCGCCATATGTCCCGCTGATGTAAGTTGCGTAGATCAATTGAGTGCCCGTGGGATTGATCTTCGCTGCTACCTGGGTGCACGGGAAGGAGCCCACGAAGGAACTGCATAGGAGGTTCGGCGAAATCGAATGAAAGGCGCCGGGCGTGTTTGCCGCATTGGAACCGGCGTAGACTCCGACCGCGTAAATATTGCCCTGGTGATCGAGTGTAATCGCGTAGCCGCCGAATCCCGTGATCGCCAGAAGGGCGCTGCTTCCCGTTGCGTCGAGCTCCAGAACAAATGTGTTGCCACTGCCGGGAAAGGGCGGCCCTCCGGTGACCGCGCCCGGGGTAATGGGAAATCGGGCGCCCAGCAAAAGGTAGCCGGTGATGAAAGCGTGTCCGGAGGAGTCTGTCGCGATGGAATTGCCCCCGATGGCCGCCCCCGCAAGGTATGTGGAGTAAACTACGGCTCCCGCCGGGCTCAGCTTGGCCGCGAACCCCTGCGTCAATGTGGGCTGGGTCACTGTGGACGCCGGGGCGGGCTGCAGTGAGCCGGTTGTGGTGGGGAAATCGGGCGAAAGGGTGGTGCCTGTGACGTAGACCGAATCGTCTGGGCCGAGGACCATGGATAAGGCGCGATCATTCTTCGATCCGGCGAGGATGCGCCACCAGATGATCCGCGAACCATCGGGCGAAAGCTCTCCGGCGAAGACATGCCCGACGGGATTGCTGGGGTCCTGAGGGCTAGGAAAGAAGTCACCGGCGACGTAGATGTTTCCGGAAGCGTCGAGCTGCATTGCGCTGACGGCGGATGCGGCCGGCAGTGCGGGGAGTTGCTGGACGGTCCCGCTGAGGGCGTGGCCTGCGGAAAGGGAGAGCAGGAGCAACAACCCGCGCGACATAGAATTAGTTTCGCATGTCCGGGGTCGCGGCTCAAACCTTGCAACCACTCACACCACCCACCGCTGCCCTCGGGATGCGCGTCACGGGATCCGGCGCAACCTGAAAACGGAGCCCGGACATAGGCGATCCTCACCGGCGCACTCGCCCGCTGCGCCATGGGCGCATCCCCTTCCCAGCCTGCACAATGCCCATAAGCGCACCATCGCCGCGCCGTATCGCAGCCGGGTTCCGTACCGGAAGCATCCCGCCGAATCTTGTTTCCCTAGGGGCGTTCCCGATCTCGGTTCACGCACGTCCGTTGACGCCAGGGCGTGACCGATGCCCGCTTAATAAGGATAAGTGGGCGAAATGTACTGCGTAATTTATGGGTAGGCAGTTACCGCGTTCCCGCGATCACAAACCATAGGCAAGCAATGTACGATTGGTTCAGTCTCATAGGGGACACCAACTTAGCCCAGGGGGGAAAAAGCCATGAAGACGACGATTACCGACCGGAAGACCACAATTACCGACCGGAAGATGCCCATTAGCGACCAGATCACGCCGAAAACTGACCGGGGTACCTTTACCCGCGTTTTTATTCGTTTCAAAGGAGATGAGGATCGCTTCGCGTCCTTGCGGCTGCTGAATGTGCCGTTCGCCAGAGTAGCGATATTCGTCGTCTATTTTTGGTTCGGGATCCTGAAAGCGCTCGGGGTCAGCGCGGCGGGGCCTCTGGTTACAGCGATGTGGGCAAAGACCGTACCGTTCATCCCGCTGCCCACCTTTATGGTTCTGTTTTCCTGCTACGAGATGCTCATCGGCATCCTGTTTCTCATCCCCAAGATGGAGCGCCCGGCGATCGGGCTGTTGCTGCTCCACATCTGCACCACCGCTATGCCTCTGGTCCTCTTGCCCGCCGTGGTCTGGCAGGCCGCTCTGGTGCCCACCATGGAGGGGCAGTACATCATCAAGAACGTCGCCATTGTCGCTCTGGCTCTGTCCATTGGCGCGAGCCTGCGCTCTGGAGTTACCGGCAAGAATGAGAGCGCCAGCTAAGGCTCAAGTTCATGGAATGTAGAAAACCTGGCGGCGATGGCCCGCCAGTAAGTTGGGGTGGTTGAGCGGCTGGCCGCCGGGCGTCGCGCCGGCGGATTAACATTCCGCCGCATACTGGCAATCTTCCCCACAAGCAAAGCGCCCGCGTGGCGCGGGTCCATACCGGAGAGGAACTTGGCCGGGTCTCTGTCGGCGAAATTATTCAGCAAAGCCATTTTTGGACTCTCGTATTATCAATAACTTGCAGCGAGTTCCTTAGGAGGGTT
>DATMNI010000379.1:0-8378 GCA_035570275.1 Candidatus Acidiferrales bacterium
AGAACAAATCGCCATAGAAATGTTCTATATAGGGTAATACAAAAATGAATTGAGGGTAGGCAGGCTATCAGGTTGATACGAAACGCACTTGCAGGAACTGGACCGTCGACTAATTGAGTGTTCTCAGTAAACTCCCGCTAGGGTAGCGTACTATGCCGTTTCAGAAGTTCGCCAACGCTTGCTAACGCGCGCGGCTCCGATTAACGCCCGCGGCTCCGATTAACGCCCGCGGCTCCGATCAGAGCCGCGACGGTCACGGAGCGGCTGCCTCGAAATACGAGACCGTATTATTGGAACGGTGTACTTGCCCAGGTCAGATCTTCCACTGTCCGCGATAAGGCCGCACCAGCATCTGGTTTGCCTCGGTATCGCCAACCACTTGCTCCTTGGCGGCGTCCCATCGGATGGAACGGCCCAGGCGCGTCGAGATGTTGCCCAGATGGCACATCACGGCCGAACGGTGGCCTTCCTCCACATCGGCATTGGGCCGCTGGCGGCTCTTCACGCAATCCAGGAAGTTGCGGGCATGGGCGATATTGAGGTCGTTGCCCTTAATCTGTAGCGCCTCCATGGCGGCGGTCTTCTCTTTGCCCGAGCCGAGCATTTCCGGCGACACCTGGAACCCGCCGCGCAGTAGCGTGAGCGTCCCCTTGGTGCCGTGAATATCCAGCGTGAAGGGTCTGGCGGCGTTGATCTCGCTCGATGTCCAGTTGACCACCACCTTGCCGAACTGGTAGGTGACCTGCTGCACGTCCGGAGTTTCGCCGCCATCGGTGAGCGCATAGCGTCCGCCGAAGCCCGCAATTTCGGTCGGGGCTTCGGCGCCACAGATCCAGCGCGCGATATCCAGATGGTGCGCGCCCCAGTTGGTCATCTGGCCGCCCGAGTAGTCCCAGAACCAGCGGAAATTGTAGATGCAACGGAAGGGGTCGAAAGGCCGCTTGGGGGCGGGGCCGAGCCACATGTCCCAATCCAGCGCCGGGCTCAATCCCGTCGCCATCTCCGTGGGCTTCAGGCCCGGAACAATGTTGCGCTGCATGCCGGCGTCAATGCGGTGGACCTGGCCGATGCCGCCATCCTGAATCAGCTTCACCGCCTGCGCGTAGTGCGATCCGGAGCGCTGCTGGCTGCCGGTCTGCACCACGCGTTGGTGTTGGCGGGCAGCCTCGACCATCTTGCGCCCCTCGGCCGCAGCCAGGGATAGCGGCTTCTCGCAGTAGACATCCTTACCGGCCTCGCAGGCGGCGATGGTGATGATGGCGTGCCAGTGGTCGGGCGTGGCCACGATCACCGAATCGATGTCTTTCTGGTCCAGAAGCTTCCGGAAATCCTTGAAGCCCTTGGCGCGGCCCTCGGTCATGCCGATACCCTTTTCGCGGAAGGGATCGTAGACGTCGCAGACGGCCACGGGTTCCACTTCCGGCTGCTTGAGAAAGGTGCCCCAGTCTTCACGGCCACGGCCGCCGCTGCCGATCAGGCCGATGCGGATGCGGTCATTGGCGCCCGAAACGCGCGCGGCGCTTAGAGCCGAGATTGCTGTTACTGCAAAGGTTCGTCTGTTCATTGCGTCACCATACCAACTCGACCCTGCGGGTCGCGACCACTAACGGAGCCGCGCGCGTAAGCCAGCGGTTGTCGCGTCAACTCGTGCACAGGCCCGGTCCATCCAGGCCCCGGGTGTTCATGTAACCGTCCTTGACCACGAAGATTCCCGGGAATCGCTTTTCCCATCCCTGGTTGGCGGCGGGCACGTACTCCCGCGCGTTGGCCTCAACCGCGGCAGTTCCCGGGACGTGCGCGGCGATTCCCACCGAATGGACCAACGCGGCTCCGGGGCAGGTGAGGTCCTGCACGCAGCGGAACATTTTGTACTTTTGCGCCGCCGCCGCCAGCAGCAGCGTTTCCGATTGGCCCTTGCATGCTTTCAGCGCGACGCCCGTGTAGCCCATCTCGCGTGCCAGCAGCAGCGCGTCCAGCCCGGTCAACGACTCGTCAATCACCACCGGCCGCAGCTTGGCGGCCTCGAACATGGTATTCTGCCGGTCGGCCGCCAGGTCGCGGGCGGTGGGTTGTTCGATGTACTGCACCAGCGTGAAGGCCTTCGGCGCTTGCTCCTTCAGCTTGCGCTCGAAATCCAGCAGGTACTGCACGTTCGGGCAGCGCTCATTGAAATCCAGCGAGTACACCCAGTCTGCAAAGCCGCGTTTGGCCTGCGCGGCGGTGGTCACGCGGTCGATGGAGGCCACGCGATCCACGTCCCAGGCGAGGTCGGCGCCGTTGAGCTTGATCTTGATGGCGGTGACGCCGTTGTAGGGAATCCATTCTTCCAGCGTCTCCGGCAGGCCATCGTGGATCGGCTTTTTCACTGCAACCGCGGTCAGCGGGTCCGATGCGCCCACGGAGTGGTACATGCGGACGCGCGGCGCGGGATCGCGCAGGATGTACGGGTCCAGGTACTCGCCGCGAAATTCCTGGTTCAGGTAGTGCGAGAGGTCGAACCGCACGAAATCCTTGCCGCAGACGCTGAAGCTGTTGCGCCCGTGCAGTTTTCCGAAAGCATCGTGGATGGCGGCGTCCACGGGGCTCCCGGTAACCAGCGTACACAGCTTGGGGATCGGCTGGGCAAGCTGCATTTCACGCGAGGTTTCGGCGGCGGCCTTCAGATACTCGGGCAACAGGGCGTGGTTGACGTCCAGCGGATGCGCGTATTCGGTAAAGCCGCGGGTGATGTTCGCGATCTTCGCCGCCAGGGTTTTCATGGCCGCCAGTGTGGTCTCGTACGGAATCTTCGGGGCAGGGAAGGACCAGACGTTGCCCATGGACATGGACGCTGCGCCCTCGGCCGATTTGCCTGCCTTCGTGCTCAGACGGCAATGCACGTTGAGCAGCGTGACGCGGTCCACTGAATTGCCGCCGAACTTGTAAGGCGCGCGGTAGCGGTAGTCCTCGAAGGCGATGCGCAATTCGTCGATGCGTGCATCGGTGGACGGCGCGGCCGCCAATACTGCCGGCCCCAGTACAGTCGACATGGCTAAGAATTCCCGTCGGGGTAACGTCATAAAAAGAACACAGGCAGGAATGCCTGCGCTACGCCCTGTTCGGTGCCAGTGTACCACCGGCTCTGGACTTGCGTTTCGCCGCCGTTGCTGTGCTCCTGTCTCAGAGCGCCCGATTCCCGCCTGGTGGTGGCTGCCGTCCGCATTACCGCCGCAGGTATGGTCTCAATAGCCGTACGATTATGGCAGAATTGAATGTATGAAGAAGACCTTCAACATCGATGACAAGCTGTTCACGGAGGCGAAGGCGGCTTGCGGTGCAAGAACGGACACGGAGACCGTACGTTTGGGCCTTGAGGCCCTGGTACGCCACGCCGCTTACGAGCGCCTGCGGCGTCTTCTCGGCTCGGAGCCTCACGCGCAAGACGTGCCCCGGCGGCGAGAGAAGCCGTGATCCCCGGTTTAGCCCTGGTCCGCCAAACGCCGAGTGGCCTGATGGTTCTGGTGGACACCTCTGTATGGATTCGGTCGCTTGCCGGACGGTCGCCCTACATGGCCGAGTTGGATAGACTCCTGGGACGCGATGAGGTGGCTGGACACGACTTGGTCTACGGAGAACTTCTCATCGGCGACCGGGGAGGCAGGAGCAAGCTGTGCGCCGCCTACGAGCGGATGCACCAGGCGGGTACGGTCCCTCACAGTGACGTAGTCGCGTTCGTTCGCGCTCGCGGCTTGCATGGCCTCGGCCTGGGCTGGATCGACGTTCACCTTCTGGCATCCGCTGTCGTGGGGCGATTGCAATTGTGGACGGCCGACTTAAGTTTCTCCGCAGTGGCTAAGGAGCTTGGTGTCGCGTACCAGGTGCCCGTTTCGAAACCGGGCGACTGAATCACATGCAGCGGCATTTCACGATAAATGCTGTCACACTCCGGCTTGCCCGACGTACCCTCGCACCTTCACCAGATCCTTCTTCATCGCCCGGAAGACTTCCTCCTGCGGAATGCTGATTTTTCTAGCGCCGCCATTGGCCCCGCCCAGTTCGTACTCGTAATGAATCTGCAGAGGCCCCGAGAAACCGGCCTCGGCAACCATCCCGAAGAACTGCGGAAAGCGCACCATGCCTTCGCCGATCGGCTTCCACTGCTCGCGCCAGTTGCCTTTGGCGTCCTGCACCCAGAGAAAGTCTTTGACGGCGATGCCCCGTAAATGTGGGCCCGTGATCTTGAAGCTGGCGATCCAGCCGCCGAGCCCGCCTTCGATAGTCGCGTGGCCCACGTCGTAGTTCACTCCCATGGCTTTGGGGTCCAGGTCCTTCATCAGGATGTGCAGGTCCCAGATGGACGCGCCCACCAGGCCCGCGCCCGAATGTGTGTGGTACATGGCGCATGCCTGGTACCTGGCGTTGAGCGCCGCCAGTTTGGCCACACGGGGCTTCATGGCGTCAAGCTGCGCGTCGTACGGTTGATCCGCCGTCCACTTGAAGGCCCCGAACCGGTAGTTGCGGATCCCCAGCCCGGCCATGGTCTTGAGGATGTCCTCGGTGAAGGGCGTCTCCGCGTCCACAATGTCGGTGGTGATCATGGGGACTTCCAGGCCGTGCTGTTTAAAGATTGCCGCCAGTGCCGGAAGGTCTTGCGCCACCCGCGCCGGCTCTACGTGGCCGCCTTTGCGGACGGTGATATCGACGCCGTCGAAGCCCAGTTCGGCGACGGCCTTGGCCAACGCATCGCCCGTCAGGAACTGGAGGTGCTTGGAAAAAATCGCGACCCTCAGCTTCTCTTTGCCCGGCAGCGGACGGCTCATCAGCGCCGCGCCGGCGGCCAGCACGGTGCGCCGGGAGAGGAGAATTCGATCCGAATTCATATACCATAGGTAGCACAGCTTAGTGCGCCGTTTCAGAAGTTCGCCAACGTATCGGGAAACTGCTTGCTTATGCGCGCGGCTCCGATTTATGCTTGCGGCTCCGATTTATGCGCGCGGCTCCGCTCAGAGCCGCGACGGTCACGGAGCGGTTGCCTCGAAATACGAGACCGTATTTGCGAGAGAGTGTACTTAGGTAATCCAATATGGACCTCAAACGCCGAACCTTTCTGATGGCTGGGGCCGGGGCCATGGCCGTTCACGCGACTCCGCCGGCAGCCCAGATCACGCTGGGGGTAGTCGGCAGCGGCGGGCGCGGCACCTTCGTCATGGGCGTGTTTCAGAAAGACCCCGCACTGCGCGTGGCGGCCATCTGCGACGTCTATGAGCCCAACCTGGAGAACGCCCTCTCGGTGGCGTCGAAGGTGGCCGGTACCCATCCCAAGGCGTATCGCAATTACAAGGAACTGCTGGCCGGCAAAGATGTGCAGGCCGTGCTGATCGCGACGCCGGAGCATTGGCATTATCAGATGGTGCTGGACGCGTTGGCCGCGGGCAAGGACGTTTACGTGGAAAAGCCGCTCTGCCAGACGCCCGAGCAGGGTGTGAAGCTGGTGGAAGCCGAGACCAAAACCAAGAGCGTCATTCAGGTGGGCATGCAGCGCCGCAGCTACGACCTGTACCAGGAAGGCCGCGGAATTGTGGCCGATGGCACGCTGGGAAAGGTGCGGATGGTGCGCTCCTGGTGGCTCAACAATTATCTGGAAGGCGCACCCGCCACCAAACTCGCCGGGCCGCTCGATTGGGAGCAGTGGCAGGGTCCGGCCGAGCACCGCCCGTTCGACGCCAACCGCTTCCGCCAGTGGCGCTTCTATGCCGACTACGGCGGCGGCATCCTGGCCGACCAGGGCGCGCACGTCTTCGACGGCATCCACATGTTGATGGGGGCCAGTTACCCCGTGGCCGTGAACGCGTCGGCGGGCAAGCCGCACAAGGCGGGTGTGGATCAGCCGGAATCCGTGGTGGCCATCGCCGAATATCCCGAGGACTTCATCGGCGTGTTCTCGGTGAACTATGCCGCCATGCAATACCAGAGCCGCAACGATCAGCTCAACCAGTTGGATGGCGACCAGGCGCGGATGGACATTGGGCGCGAGGAGTTGAAGGTGTACCGGAAGGGCGCCGAGGACGAACCGGCGATCGCCAGGAAATCCGAAAAGGGCTTTGGATGGGCTACGGATTTACACGTGCAGAATTTCCTGGAGTGCGTGCGCACCCGCAAGACGCCGACGGCGCCCGTGAGGCTGGCGTTCCCGGCGGCGCTGGTGGTGCAGATGGCGAACTTGTCTCTCAAGCAGGGGCGAAGGGTGAAATGGAACCGGGCGGCGGGGCGCGTGGAGGCGTGAGCGGCAACACAGGCAAGAATGCCCGTGCGGCTTGTCGTCGCTACTTGTCGTCGCTTATTTTTCCTCGCGAATCTGCTGGCTCAGGTAACGCTCGTAGCCGATCTCTTTGATCTGATGAATCTGGGCTTCCAGCCAATCCACGTGTTTTTCTTCATCCTTGAGCAGCCTTTCGAACAACTCGCGCGATGCATTGTCGCCTTCGGCCTGCGCGATTTTGACGGCGTTGTTATACTGCGCCACCGCGCCGATCTCCAGCTTCAGGTCGGCCTGAAGCTGATCCCGCACGTTCTGGCCGACGTTCAACTGCATCGCCTCCGTCATGGTTGGCGTGGCGTCGAGGAACAGAAGGCGCTCGATCAGCACCTCGGCATGCTTCATTTCGTCGATGGACTGTTTCTTGATGAAATCTCCCAGCTTGTTGTACTTCCAGTTCTCGCACATCTCGGCGTGCAGGAAGTACTGGTTGATGGCTGTCAGCTCTTCTTTCAGGGCCGCATTCAGTTCGGCAATTACTTTTGGATTTCCTTGCATAGTGACTGAAATTGTAAATCAATTGCACTGGGATTGCCAAGTGAAATCTTGGGCTAAGCCCCGGTACGGAACACTACCTATGCCTGCCGGTGCCGCCAGTAAGGGTTTCCGCCGCCCAAGGGCGCATTTCAGAACTTGTTAGCTGGTTCGGACGATTTTCCAGTTGACACTGAGTTGCAAGTGAGTTTAAATCGTTCTTGAGGGCGGATTGCTTGAGGGCGGATTGTTTGAGGGCGGATGCTTGAGGGCGGTGCTTGAAGGCGGATGCAGGCCGCCCGCGGAAAAAGAGCAGGGTTGCGCGGCTGACTTTTGGCGAAGCGTGCCGCGCAACCCCACGAAACCGTCAACCCGCGTGGGCCGGCGATCCTATCCTAATTGTAGGTTCGCCGGGTCTCACTTTCAAGGAGCAAGGAAAGCATGACTGGCAACCAATTTCAGATCTACCAATTGACGCCGGCGCTCACTGGATACCGGCGCGTCCTGCTCATTTTATTGGCCGCGGCGGCCGGATTGCGCGCGGCCGACGGCCCTTACTTCGTTACCTATAGCCACCAGATGGAAGAACCGGGAAGCCTCGAAGTCTCGTTCTCCACGGTGGTTGGCAGGCCCGAAGCCGGCCATCGTTTTATGAATACCCTGACCGAACTGGAGTACGGTTGGACGGGCTGGTGGACGTCCGAGCTATACCTGCACGGCCAGACCACCGCCCGGAACAGCACGGTGTTCACCGGATACCGCTGAGAGAACCGTTTCCGGCTGCTCCCGCGCGAGCACTGGATCAATCCGGTGTTGTACGTGGAGTTTGAGAACATCAATGCCGCCGACCGCACTCTCAAGGAAGTCGTCGGCTTCGACAGCCAATCCGATCTCCTGCAACCCAATAGCGACGCGCGCCGTGAGAAGCACCGCGAGATTGAGGCCAAGCTGATTCTGGGCAGCAATTTCAAAGGCTGGAACATTTCCGAGAACTTCGTGGCCGAAAAGAACATCCGCCACGAGCCCTTCGAGTTTGGCTACGCGGTGGGTGTAAGCCGGCCTCTGGCCCTCGCGGCCCGGCCCGACCGGTGCACGTTGTGCCCGGAGAACTTCATCGCCGGCCTGGAACTGTACGGCGCGCTGGGAACGCACGAAGACTTCGGCCTGGTTGGAGGCACTTCGCACTATATCGCGCCAACCATTGCCTGGCAGTTGCCCGGCGGCCCGACTCTTCAAATTTCACCGGGATTCGGGATTACGCACTCGAGCATTCCGTTTCTGCTTCGTGTCGGCGTGTCGTACGAGGTGGCCCAGTTCGGGCGTGGCGTGGCTAAGATGTTTCATCGTCAATAAGGAGCAGCAGAATGCTGAGAAGACTATTGGCTGTCGCGGCATTGCTCACTGCGTCGGGCGTGTCCGCCGGCCGCGACAGGCCCCTGCAACGCGCCGCCCAGGCTGCCCCGGTTGCAACCAACCCTTACGAAGGGCAGGCAGCCGCGGAAAAGGCGGGCGCCGTCGCGGTAGGGATGCGAGTTGCCTCGCACCCCCCGCGCGGATCCGTACGGGCGCGGTTAGCGCATACGGCTCTTACCTTGGATGGGTAGCGGCA
>DATMNI010000380.1:0-17720 GCA_035570275.1 Candidatus Acidiferrales bacterium
AGGTTTGCTTCCCCGGTTTCCACCAGCAGGATTGCTCCGACTCGCTCCGGTTCAGCTACATGCACGAACGAGCAATTTACATGGTGAACTCCTTTCAGTTCACAAGATCAAGCCAGGCTTAGCCTGGTGTACCCAAGCCGCAAAGTCGCCAAGAAGACTAATCGGAGAGTCCGTTAGCGACGCGTGATGCCGTCCTTGATCTCCACGATCACCAGCTCCTCAACCATCAGGTCTGTCCGAAATCCCGCCTCAATGTGGACGCCGTGATACACCAGCCGTGATACACCAGGGGAATCGTTTGCTGACGCATCGTGAGCAGCCCGCGGTGTTTCCAAATCGTATGCCAGGGCAGATTCATAGACCGGCTCCAGCAGCCCCGGCTCCAGAGTGGTATGGACACGATAGGCTGCATCCACAATCTGTTTCGCCAGTGGATTCCCGGTCACGTTTCCTTGGATTATCCCTCTTACTTTGCGGCTTCTTTGCGGCTTCGCGGCTTGGCGTGAAATCCTGCCTTTTTCTTGTGCGCTTGACTCAAAATGTCCCGCTCAACGGCGGCATACTGTAGAAAGGTTGATGGCATGGATTTCATCGCCGGGATGCCGATAATAATCGTGCGCAGCGGAGTCTCGCCCGCCCGAAGGCCATGGAACTCACTTCCGGCTCCAGGTTGCGGAGGGTCATGGCATGGTCCTCATTCAAATATCAGTCCGGAATGTACCCCTATTATCCGCCCCCAATCGTCACGCTGGTTGAGCAATGGAATTGACCGTCACGCCGGCGGAAATCCCCTGTTCCCCTATCGGCACCGGCTTTCGGCACCGGCGGGGCTCCCCTGAGTTTTCGCCAAAACCGAGACACGGCATGTCTCAAGCGGGAAGATAGCCACTGAAACTAAAAGACTTATGAGCAAATGACGAAGACATGCATGTCCCCCTGCGGGCAACACAGCCAAAACAAGGGCCGTGCTACACCATAATAATGCAGTCAATGAGTGCCCTTCGGTGCCATCGAACACGGGCTCCCGCTTGCCTTACCAGCCGCGGCCGGGTTTACGCCCAGCCGGAGGACGCCGCCATGGCCGATTGCCCGGGGCAAGCGCATCGGCATCCTGTGGTCGCCCATACCTTGGGGATGAACCTCGCGGAGTTCCACAGCGGTTTCGCCTATGACCTGCACACGCTGGCCTGACTGGATTTCTCGCGCATCACGGCGGACTTCCATTTCGATAAGGACCGGCACCCGCATCTTGTGAATTCCGCGGTTCGTGGAGGCAGGTTCTGTGATACCGTGTAGGAACGTCAGACGTATGAGGCACTTTGGAACCGTGGCTTCGATGCCTGTCGTTGTGCTGTTGAACTGCGGCCGGGATGGCCCCGCAACAGTGCCACACGCCGGCGCCGTCTGCGGTAACGTTGTCGCGGCCAATCCTTTTACTGCCGTTCTTAGATTGACGATCGCTCTTCGATGATCGCTCTTCCCGCTTCCGAGAGATTCCGCGGCTCTGACAGACGACTTGGCCGATTGTGGCAGCCCTGTGCCGGTCCCGCCCTGCTTTTTGTCATCTGCTGTGGGTTTTGCTGGAAGTTGACACTCTCCAACGAATACACCTGGATCGATAATCCGGATATAGTTCAGATGGATGTGCCGCGTCTGCAGTTCCAGCGAGTGGCGTGGCGCAATCATGAGTTCCCTCTCTGGGACCCGCACTTGTGGTGCGGCCAACCGTTCCTAGGGGAGATCGTGGGCGCTGCGTATCCCATTAACTGGCTGCTCTTTCTGTATCACCCGTCCGGAAACGGTCAACTTTCCTTGAGCGCGTTGAACTGGTACTTCGTCTTTCTGCATTTCCTGGGCGCACTTTTCGCCTACTGGCTCTGTCTCGATCTCGGCTTACCGCTGCTGGCATCGCTGCTCGGCGGATTTGTCTATTCGTTTGCCGGGATGATTGGCCTGACGCTCTGGCCGGAGGTTTTGGGTAGCTTGCTGCTGGCACCCCTGGTGCTCCTGTTTGTGCTCCGGGCGTTTCGAGGACACCGGCCGTTTGGCAGCGCGGCCATGTCTGGAATGTTTCTCGGGCTCGCCTGGTTGAGTGGTCATCACGAGGTCCCGATTTATTTGACTCTTGTTGTAGGCGCAATCTGCCTCTATCGGCTGGCGGCGGACCTGCTCGCCTCGCACCAGCTCGCCTCACACCAGCTCGCCTCACACCAGGTGGATTGGCGCCGCTCTCTCGGGGTGGCGGGTACCGCGGTTCTATTCACGGTTCTGGTGAGCGGACTGCAGACAGTTCCAGGTTACGAGTACTCCAAGCTTGCGGTCCGCTGGGTCGGACTCGACCATCCTGTCGGGTGGAAGGATGCCATTCCCTACCGGATAGACGCCGAAAACTCATTTGTGCCTTCGTCCTTGACCGCCCTCATCGTACCCTGGGGCGGCCATAATGTCGAAGCGTTTGTCGGCATCGTGGTTCTGTGCTTGGCGGTCATCGCCATATTCACCAGGTGGAGCGACCGCTTCGTCCGGCTGTTTACCTGTCTCGCGCTCGGCGGTTTACTCCTGTCATTGGGCGGCTGGAACCTCATCCACGGGATACTGTATGCCACGCTGCCGTTGTTCGGTAAGGCCCGAATACCGAGCCGGTTCCTTTCGATTTTTGACCTCGGGATCGCCCCGTTGGCGGCGGCCGGCCTCGATTCGTTAGGGAAGCATGGCAATTCTCCGGTAATGCGGCTCGCCTACCGGGCTCTCATTGCGCTAGGGGCTGGGATCGCCGCCATGGGATTGGCCGCCCCGGCATTTCAAAAGCCCGGGCCGAGCGATACTCTGTTCCTGGCCGGCTTCATTGCGATCCTGTTCGGGTGTCTGGTCCTGGCGCGGTTCCACGCGGCGATTTCGGGCTTGCACGTACGTCTGGCTGCAGCAGCCCTCGTCTTCATTGAGTTGGGGAATTTCGGCGCCGCGATCTACCGGGACCGTGTTGCCTATCACCGTGAGACATTGTTGCCCAAACTGACCGAATACCGCGATATAGCCGACTTTCTTCGCCGCCAGCCCGGGCCGGTTCGAGTCAACGCGGATGCCATGGGGGCCTTCAATTTTGGAGATTGGGAAGGCATCGACACGTTGAGCGGCTTCGGCGCCGGCGTGACTTCGAACTTTCTTGCGCTCAACTGGCCCTCGGCGCGCACTCAGAATCTGCTCGGCGTGGGCTACACACTTACCACCACACAGGCCCAGCGCGCCGACCAGCAAGCGGTATTCCGCGGCGCTAGCGGCGTCAACGTTTTGAAGAATGCAGATGCCTTTCCGCGAACGTGGATCGTTCATCGGATCATGCAGGCTTCCTCGCCCGAAGATCTTCGGACTCGCCTGGACGACCCTGCATTCGACGCGCGCGGTACCGGTCTTCTGCTGGAGTCCGGCCCCTCCGTTCAATCTTGCACCGGGGATGAGCTAGCCCAGATCTCTCAGCGGGCGGCGAATTCGGTTGTCCTCGATGCCCGGCTGAACTGCCAAGGTATGTTGATCCTTTCGGATGTCTGGTACCCCGGTTGGGTGGCGCAGGTGGATGGCGCACCCGCTCAAATCTACCAGCCTTATGCCGCTCTTCGAGGAGTCGTGCTGGAGCAGGGCCGGCATCGCGTGGAATTTCACTATCGGCCGATGTCTGCCCGGTTTGGCGCTGGGATGTCGATTCTTGGGATACTCGGCGCCTGTGCGGTCGTGCTCTGGGAGCGTCTTCGCAGCTCCAGGCCGGCAGTCCGGGAGACCTATAGCGGCTAGCGGGACTCTGTAACACACCGAAAGTGCTTTTCACCGCACGCGGAGCCGCGGAGAAATCGCCGGGAAAAAGGCGTCTCCGCGATCAAGAGAAACCTGACTCATTCCCATCACCTTCGCAAAGCCCGGCCCATCCTCACCGCTGGCATGGGCTGGCTTATAATGCGGTTTGACCCTGGAACCTCGGAATGAGTACCCCACCGGAACCCTGCACCCCACCGGTTTGCCTTACGAGCCGCGGCCGGGTTACGTCCAACCGGAGGACGCCGCCATTGCCGATTGCCGGGGCAAGCGCATTGGCATCCTCGTGGTCGCTTATAACGCCCTCGCCACCATCGTTCCCGTGCTCAAGCGCATTCCCCCGTCGGTTTGGAACAACGTGGAGGAGGTAGTTGTATTCGACGACGCCAGCCAGGATTCCACCTTTGAACTGGCCATGGGCCTGAAGACCGTCTGCGATCTCCCCAAACTCCAGGTGCTGAGACATTCAAAAAACCTCGGCTACGGGGGCAATCAAAAGGCCGGCTACCGGTACTTTCTCGAAAAGGGCTTCGACGTGGTCATCCTGCTCCATGGCGACGGCCAGTACGCTCCCGAAATCCTGGCTCGGCTTTACCACCCCATCGTGGCCGGCGAGGCCGACGCCGTCTTCGGCTCGCGCATGATGAAAACCTACGGCGGTCCGCTGCGGGGCGGCATGCCGCTTTATAAATTAGCCGGCAACCGCATCCTCACAGGGCTGGAGAACCGCGCCCTGGGGATGAGCCTCACCGAGTTCCACAGCGGCTACCGCGCCTATGACCTGCACGCGCTGGCCCAACTGGATTTATCGCGCATGACGCCGGACTTCCATTTCGATACCGAAATCATCATCAAGCTGCACCACCAGCGCTTCCGGATTCGCGAAGTCCCCATCCCCACCTACTACGGATCCGAACTCTGCAATGTGGATGGCCTGAAGTACGCACGCAACGTTCTGCGCTCGGTGTGGCGGTACCAGCAGACTTGCCGGTCCGTGGCGCGCGCGCCCGAGTTCGCCGAGTACTTCGTCCACTACCCTATCAAGCAGACGCGCTATTCAAGCCACGGCTACGCCCGCCGCATGGTGGGCAACAATCGGGAAGTGCTCGATATCGGCTGCGGCGAAGGCTTCTTCGCGGCCGAATTGAAGAAAGGCGGCAACCGGGTGGTGGGCGTGGATGCCCTGCCCGCGGCTTCCGAAAGCCACGCTCTGGAGCAGTACTTCAGCGCCGACCTTAACGACGCCCGCGGCGTGTTCCGCCAGTTGAACGGCCGCCGGTTTGACCGCGTCCTGCTGCTTGATGTTCTGGAGCATTTGGTGCAGCCCGAGCAGCTCTTGTCCGAGGCCAAGGGTGCTCTAAACCCCAACGGATGCCTGGTGGTTTCGCTGCCCAACGTGGCGCATTTCGCCGTGCGCCTGGCGCTGCTTTTCGGCCAATTCAACTACGCCGAACGCGGGATACTGGACCGCACGCACCTGCGCTTCTTCACGCGCAGGACGGCGCGCCGTCTGCTGGAAGACGCCGGCTATGAGATCCTGGAAGCCCGCGCCACCGTCACGCCGGCCGAATTGGTAGTGGGCCTGCCGCCGGCCAACGTTTTCATTCGCACCCTCCACACCATCCAGGCCGCGCTCGCCTGGCTGCTGCCCGGCCTGATGGGCTATCAGTTCGTCTTCCTCGCCCGGCCGCGCACCGCCACCCGGCGCCCCGCGTGAACCAATATGGGAACCTGCGCAACGCGGCCCCGGCCATGGTGTTGGCTGTTATCCTGCTGCTTCCCTTTCTCAACAAACCGTTCACGATTGACGACCCGCTCTTTCTGAACGCGGCCCGGCACGTTCTGGCCGACCCGCTGCATCCCGCCGATTTCGAACAGGTCTGGAACACGGGCGACCGTCAAAAGCTCTCCGAGTACTGGCTCGGCGGAACGCTGCCCGCCTATGTGCTGGCGCCCGTGGCGGCGCTCGGCAACCGCGAATGGATCGCGCACCTGTACCAGTTGCCGCTGCTGTGTCTGTTTCTCTGGGCCGGCGTGGAGGTCGCCGGGCGCCTGGGCTGCGACCGCATGCAGGCCGGTGCGGTGGGCCTGCTGATCGCCGCCAACCCGGTGACGCTGGCCATGAGCGCCACGTGCATGCCGGACATCATGGCCGCCGCCTTCGGCACGCTGGGAATCGGCCGCGTGCTGGCCTTTCGCGAGAACCTGCGCATCCGCACCGGAGTCGCCGCCGGCACGCTGCTGGCGCTGGCCATCACCTGCCGCGGCACCACCGCCATGCTGTTCGTGGTGGCGGCGTGGCTGCTGTTTCCGTCCAGCCTGAAACGCGCCGCCGCCTGCTACTGGCCGCTGCTGCTGACCGTGCTGCTGGTGGTGGCCGTCCTCAGCCTCAATTCCGGCGCTGCACCCCCCGAAGTGCACAACAAGGCTGGAGTGGCGGGCTCTTTCCAGCAACTCACTGCAATTCGCAATGTGCCCCGCAACACGGTGGCCTTCCTGTGCTTCCAGGCGTTGACTGGGCCGCTGCTGGCCTACTGGCTATTAGTCGGCGGACGAAGGTTCCTGGCGGCTGCCGCGGCGCTGGTGGCGCTGGGCTGCGCGCTGGCCCGGATCGCCGCGCTTACGGGTTCCGCCAATTTGCGGCAGTATGCCGTTCCGGCGGCGCTGGGAATTTGCTTCGCAGCCGCCTTTTTGGGTTTGTTTGGCGAACTGCGCCACGGCGCCCCGCTGGCGCTCTGGGCCGGTTCCGGCCTGCTGGCCGCGCCCTACGTACACATGGCCGCGAAGTACCTGCTGCCAGGCGTGCCGGCAGTCGCGATGCTGGTGGTGCTGCACGGTGCCCGCCTCGAACCGCGACGTTTTCGCTTCATCACCGCCCTGCTGATTGCCGCGGGCGGCATGGCCGGCCTGCTCATCATCGTGGGCGATGCCGCCCTGGCCGGCTCCCAGCGCGCCGCTGTGGACCAGTTCGTCACCCCGCGCCTCCGCCAAGGTAAAACCGTCTGGGCCGGCGGCCAGTGGGCTTTCCTGGGCTACGCGCAATCGGCCGGCGCCCAGCCGCTAGCCAACACAGCCCCGCTGCCCAAGCCTGGCGACTTCGTCGTGATCAGCCGCCTGGATTACTACGGCAAGCTGGACCAGCTTCCTTTGCGGCTGGAGTTGGTCAACGTCAAGCAGGACGACCGTTGCGGTGTCTTCGTTCTGAACCGGCGCCTCTCGGCCGGCTTCTATTCGAACCGTTTCGGCTACCTTCCGTTCGCCATCGGCTGCGCCGAGGTGAATCGCTACGACGTTTTCAGCGTAAGGTAGTAGCCTGGTATCCTCGAAAGGCGCCGGGAAGATGTTCGTATGGCTACGATCTTGCCGCCCAGACACCGCTCATAGAACTGAATCGCACCGTTTTAGCCGCCCGCAATGGCCCCCACCACCAAAAAAGGCTCCACCCCCGCCGCCACCGCGTCCGGCAGCGGGGCGTCCGGTGCCTCGTGGGACAGATCCTCCTGACAGGCGAAGAACCGCACGAAGGGCCGGCGCTGCTTGGTGACGTGATCCCGCAGCGTGCCGCCGAGCGCCGGATAGCAGGCTTCGAGTGCATCCAGGACCGAGCGTTGCGTCACCTGGCCCGCGACCGCCAACTGGATCTCGCCGTCCACGCGCGCCAGAATCCGCAGATGTGCCGGCAGCAGGACTCGGATCATGGCAGCGTTTGAACCTCGACGGAAAGCACCGCCGGAAGATCGCGCACGATGGGGGCCCAACTATCCCCGGCGTCGGCCGACCCGTACACCTGGCCACCGGTGGTTCCGAAATACACGCCGCACCGGTCCAGCGAATCCACCGCCATGGCATCGCGCAAAACGTTGACGTAGCAGTCGCTTTGCGGCAGCCCCCTGGTCAGGGCCTCCCATTCGTTTCCGCCCGTCCGGCTACGGTACACGCGCAGCTTCCCATCCGGTGGAAAGTGCAGCGAATCGCTCGTGATCGGTACCACGTAGATAGTCTCCGGCTCGTGCGCGTGAACGTCAATCGCGAAGCCGAAGTCGGTCGGCAGGTTCCCGCTAACCTCCTGCCACGAGTCGCCGGCGTCGGCGCTGCGCATCACGTCCCAATGCTTCTGCATGAACAGCACATTGGGGCGCGACCGGTGCATGGCGATGCGGTGAACGCAGTGGCCCACCTCGGCCGTCGGCTCGGGGAGGAATGGGGAATTGAGCCCCCGGTTGATCGGCCGCCACGTCTTGCCGCCGTCATCGGTACGGAAAGCTCCCGCAGCCGAGATGGCGATGAAGATCCGGTCGGGGTTCTGCGGATCCAGAAGAATCGTGTGCAGGCACATCCCGCCCGCGCCAGGCTGCCAGCGGGGCCCTGTGCCGTGCCCGCGCAGCCCGCTGAGTTCCTGCCAGGTCTGCCCGCCGTCGGTGGAGCGGAACAAGGCGGCGTCTTCCACCCCGGCATAAACCGTGTCCGGATCGGTAAGCGACGGCTCCAAATGCCAGACTCGCTTGAACTCCCACGGGTGGGCTGTGCCGTCGTACCACTGATGAGTACCGGGAACGCCGTCGTACACAAACTTGTTACCCACCGGCTGCCAGGTCTTGCCGCCATCGTCCGAGCGCTGGATCAATTGCCCAAACCAGCCGCTGGACTGCGACGCATACAGCCGGTTCGGGTCGGCCGGCGAGGCCTTCACATGGTAGATCTCCCATCCCGCAAAATGAGGACCGCTCACGTCCCACTTTTCGCGCTTGCCGTCCGCCGTCAGGACGAACGCGCCCTTGCGCGTGCCCACCAGCACCCGTACTCCGTTCAACGTTTCAGCCATCAATGGTTCCTCCGTTATTCAGTTTTCCGATACCGCCAGCCGGGCTGCTCCTGGCCTGGCTACGGGCTCTTCGGGCAGCCCCGCCAGCTCGATGACCGGCCGGATTTCGATGGTTCCCCGGCGTGCCGCTGGAATCCGCGCGGCTATACCCATAGCCTCGTCGAGATCCCGCGCATCGATCAGGAAGTAGCCGCCGAGTTGCTCGCGTGTTTCCGCAAACGGACCGTCGGTCACCAGCCGTTTGCCCTCGCGCACCCGAACACTGGTTGCCGTCGACGTGAGGTGCAGGGGAGCGGCGGCCAAATACTGTCCCCTTGCGTTGAGCTCTTGAACGAGTTGGATACCCTCCGCGTAACACTTCTCACGCTCGGTCTCGTCCAATTCCTGCTCGTTACGGTAAACCAGCAGCATGTATCGCATGATGTTCCTCCCTCTGTAAGTCGAACGGTGGGCCTCCGAATCGACACCTCGCCTTGAATTTATTTACCATCGATGAATGCCCCAGGATGCCGGAACGCACCATGATGCCGATGACGCCATCGATGCACTGTACCACACCGATTGGGGCCGGATCGTCGCGGCCCTGATTCGCCTCGTCGGTGACTTCGACCTGGCCGAAGAGGCGGCGCAGGAAGCGTTTACCGCCGGCGTGAACCAATGGCGGAGCACCGGAATCCCCGACTCCCCGCGCGCGTGGATCATCCGGACGGCACAGCACAAAGCCATCGACGTGATCCGGCGCCGGACGCGGTTCAACGAAAAAGTCAACCTATACGCCGCCTCCGATTTGAGCCCAACCATTGAGGAGCCGGACTACGACGCCACCGAAATCGCCGACGATTGTCTTCGCCTGATCTTCACCTGCTGCCACCCGGCGCTGGCGCCCGATGCGCAGGTGGCGCTGACGCTTCACACGCTGGGCGGCCTGGAGACGGACGAGATCGCACGCGCATTTCTGGTGCCGGCGCCAACCATGGCGCAGCGCCTGGTGCGGGCGAAGCGCAAAATCCGCGACGCGCGGATTCCCTATGCGGTGCCCGCCACCAGCGATATGCCTGAGCGGCTCGACGCCGTGCTGACCGTGATCTATCTTGTCTTCAACGAGGGTTATGCGGCCACTCGCGGCGGGCCGCTCGTCAGGACCGATCTCTGCGCCGAAGCCATCCGTCTGGGTCGTCTGGTGAGGACGTTGATGGCGCCCCAGCCGCCGGCCGAAGCCACCGGTCTGTTAGCCCTGATGCTGCTTCACGATTCGCGGCGCGATGCCCGTCTTGACGAGGCCGGCGACATCGTCGTTCTCGATTTGCAGGACCGCGGCTGCTGGAATCGGCGACAGATCGACGAGGCGCTGCCGCTGGTCGAGGAGGCGTTTCGCGCCGGGCCCGGTCCGTTCGCGGTGCAGGCGGCGATAGCGGCCCTGCACTGTCAGGCGGCGCGGGCGGGCGATACGGACTGGCCGCAGATCCTCCGGCTGTACGACCTGCTGGAGCGCCTCCAGCCCTCGGGCATCGTGTCGCTAAACCGCGCGGTCGCGGTCGCCATGGTCCGCGGTCCTCGGCCGGCCCTCGCGCTCATCGATGCACTTGCCGCAGACGGCGATCTCGACAGCTACCACCTGCTGCATTCCGCGCGTGCCGATCTGCTGCGCCGCCTCGGATCCCCGGCGGAAGCGGCGCAAGCCTACGAGCGGGCGCTCGCGTTGGCCGGCAATGACAGCGAGCGCCGATTTCTCGAACGCCGCCTGCGCGAAGTTCAATCGGCTATAACGTGACTACCCGGCCACCGGCGCCCGGCCACCGGCCACCAGCCACCGTTTTTCAGGCTCACTCCACCGAAACCGCCATCGGGTTGCTGGTAAGGCCGCTCACCACCACCAGCGAAAGATTGGGGCCCGTGGGTGCATCGCTTGGAAGCAGGACGTCGATTTGCCAGCCGCCCGCCGTTCCGGGAGCGAGGCCGCTGAACTGGACCACCAGTTGTCGAGGCCCCAGAAAAACGTTCGGCAGCACGGCGCCCGACGAAAGCGGCTTCGCCGGGGCCGCGGCCCCGTCATCCACCGCGGGCGTAACCGCGCCCACGCCGGTTCCGTAAATGTGCAGCACCTCGCCGCGGCGGGCCGGCGCCGTGGCTGCGTTCAAACGCCCATCCTGGTTGGCGACGGCGTATAGACCCGGTGCATTGGGAAGCACCGTCAGGGGCGCGCGGGCAATCGTTTGTCCTGCTACCCGCACCTCCGCCAGCGCCGGGCCCGCCGCTTGCGCCGCCGATATCTGCAGATTGATCTGCCCGGGCGAAGCATAGTAAAGGGGCGCGGCTTTTCCATCCACCAGCACTTCCGTGTCACCCAGTTTGGGTGGCAGCGGGTATGCGCCGGCGGCTGTGGTTTGTGAGCCGGTGATTTTCCCGAAGACGGACGCGATGGAGCCGGGCGCCACCGGCACTCCGGGCGAAAAGCCCGCGGAGTTGACCGCCACGGCGTCAGACAATGGCTGCATCACCCAGACTTCGGTCGCCGCAGGCAAGGTGGCTCGATTTACGGTAACCGCCGCCGGTTTGTAGACAACCGGCGAAAACGGCGCGCTGGCGGCGGGCACCGTGGCTAGCTGCGCCGGCCCTCCGAGCGCCGTGCGATAGTGCATCAGGATGGCGACCTTCGGCTTCAGTTCGTTCACATAACCGGCCGCCCGTTCCGGCGTGATGGTGAAGAATCCCCCGGCTGGGAGGAAGAGAATGTCGACGTTCTGCAAGTCGGCCAGTTGGGCGGCCGTGAGTTGATCCTGCCCCAGATCGCCCAGGTGAGCGATCTTGAGGCCGGCCTGGTTCCACGTAATCATCGTGTTGGGCCCTCGCACCGCGCCGTTTTGATTATCGTGAAAACCGGGAATGAGGGTAAAGGTCAAGTTCCCGGCGGTGAGTTGCTGGCGCGCGGTGACGGGCCGTCCATCGATCAGCGTGAACTTACCCCCCACGCCGGCCGAGTTGTTGTGGTCCGTATGATTGTGCGTAATGGTGACGGCGTCGGCGGCGACCGCGGGCAGCGTGTAACCGACCGAGGCAACCGGAGGGTCCGTCACCACAACCGGTCCGCCATCGGTGCCAATCACAAAGCACGACTGTCCCACCCAGGCAATAGAAAGGTCGGGGCTCCCTTGCGCAAACCCCGAGCCGCAGAGCGCGATCGTCGCGAGAACAGTTCTGACGATAGTCATCGGCAGTCCTCCTTCTCCGATTGAGGCACAGGCAGCCGGCTCCCGACCATGGCAAACTTGTAAACTCTGCTTGCCCCGCCAGCCCCTGACCCCCGGCATCCAGCATCCGGCATCCGGGATCTGGCCCCTCAGCTACCGGATCACCGCCTGCCTTAGCCGTTCCAACTGCCGGCGGGCGATCTCGGCCCACTGGCCGGTATTGTCCAGTTTCAGATACGCCTTCCAATGGTGTACGGCCTTTAACGGATCGCCGGTGCGTTCGCAAAGCAGCGCCAGGTTGAAATGGGCGTCGGCGTATTGCGGATTCAGGGCCAATGCCCGCCGGTAGTGATCGAAGGCCTCCGGGAGCCGTCCCTGCTCGTCGTACAGGTTGCCCAGGTTGAATAGTGCCAGCGGGTAGCTGGAGTCGGCTTCGATGGCCTGGGCGTAGTACTTTTCGGCCTCGGCGAACTTGCGGAGGCGGTAGTAGATGGTGCCCAGGTTCACCAGCGCGCCGGCAGCGCCCGGGTTCAATTCGAGCACCTTTTGGTAGGCGTCCATTGCCAGTTCGACGGGGGCGCCGGTTTCTTCCAGTTCCAGGCCCTTCTGGAACCAGACTTCGGATTCGCGGGTCCGGTTCACGGCGGGTTTGCGCGCCGGAAAACTCGCCACCCCGCCCAGTTCGGCGGCGTCGAAATCGAAAAGAATCTGGCCGCTGATGGCTTCCATTTTCTGGCCGGCCACGTGGACGTTGATTCGCTTGCCATCGGAGACGATGCGCAGTTCCGAAAGCGGCCGCTCCACCCAATCCAGCTTCTGGCGCAACGATTTCAGCGCCTGCCCGATGCGGCGCGGGGAAATGTGGTTTTCCGTGAGCTTGATCAGAGTCTTGAAGGCAATCAAATCGGAGAAAGAATACGACCGGGCGGTGGCAATCAACTCCTGCCGCTCCCAACTCTTCAGTTGGCGTTCGGACAGCCCGAACTGGCGGCGGACGTCCTCACGAGAGTATTCCTCCTTCGGGGCCACGCGAACATTTTAACAGCGCTCCCAGTCTTTATGACAGGGTGCCCCAAATTGTTCGCTCCCAATCGCCCGCGCTGCTTTACGGGAAAAAGTACTTGAAAGTGGCTGCGGCATGGCGTATGATGTGCATATGGCGACTCCCCGCCCCCAGCCACTGGAGCTTCACGCGCGTGCGATGGACAATTTGCGGTACATCCGCCAAACCCTCGAGCGCGCCGGTTCCTTTACCGCGGTGCCGGGAGTGGGCGGGGTGCTGATAGGCTGCACCGCGCTAATGGCGGCGTGGATGTCCGCGCAGCATATTAGCCCCGCCAGTTGGCTCATTGTTTGGACCCTGGCGGCAGGGGTGGCGTTGGTCGTCGGCATCGTGGGCGCGGCATTGAAGTCCCGGCGATTCAATCTGGCTCTTTGGTCCGGGCCGGGGCGTAAGTTTATAGCCGGTTTTGCGCCGGCGATGCTGGCCGGGGCGGTCCTGACGGTAGTGCTGTTCCGGGCGGGAATCGTCGGCTTTCTGCCGGGCATCTGGCTGCTGCTCTATGGCGCGGCGATTCTTTCCGGAGGCTACTCTTCGGTTCGCGTTGTGCCTCTGATGGGTGTGTGTTTCATGCTGGTTGGTTCCGCCGCATTGTTCCTGCACGGCTGGAACGGTCTGTTCCTGGCCGCCGGTTTTGGAGGCCTGCATATTGTCTTCGGCACGGTGATCGCGGTGAAATATGGCGGGTAGACAAAACACAGCCCGCCGGGCTCTGCCTCTCGGCAAGGAGCGCGAAAAGAAGCTGCTGCCTCTGGAAGCGGTGAACGATGCGCACAAGCTTGACCGGCTGGTGCACGAACGCCTGCGGTTGGGCATGCTGAGTGCGCTGGCGGTCAACGAATCGCTGACTTTCAACGACCTCAAGAAACTGCTCAACACCACCGACGGCAACATGAGCGTCCACGCGCGCAAGCTGGAAGAGGCCGGCTACGTGTCGTGCACCAAATCTTTTGCCGGACGCCTGCCGCGGACGGATTACAAGCTGACGCCGGCCGGGCGGCGCGCCCTGGATCGCTATCTCGATCACATGGAAGCGCTGATCCAGGCCACCCGCGAAAAATGAGGGCTTTTTTTAATGGCTTTTGACTTTACGCTTCAAAGTACTCTGCATATCGGCATCATCATGGATGGCAACGGCCGCTGGGCATTATCGCGCGGGCTGCCCCGCGTGATGGGCCATCCCGCCGGGGTCGCGGCTGCCAACCGCGTGGTGGAAGCGGCGCCCGCGGCCGGTGTGGGCGTGCTCACGCTCTTCGCTTTCTCCTCGGATAACTGGACCCGGCCGGAGCCGGAGGTGGATGCGTTGATGCAACTGATGGGCGCTTACCTGGAACAGGAGACGCCGCGCTCGGTGGCCAATGGCGTTCGCGTGAACGTAATCGGCCGTCGCGACCGGCTGGACGCCAACCTTTGCTCCGGCATCGCCCAAGCGGAGGCTGCCACCGCCGGTGGCGAGCGTCTCTGGTTGCGGATTGCGGTGGACTACTCCGGCCGCGACGCGATTCTGACCGCTGCCCGGGGATTGCGCGAGCTTTCGCGGGAAGCCCTGGAAGGGGCCATGGGGCCGCCCGTGGACCTGCTGATCCGCACCGGCGGCGAGCGGCGGCTCAGCGACTTTCTTCTTTGGGAATCGGCCTATGCCGAACTGGTTTTTTCGCGCACGATGTGGCCCGATTTCGGCCCGGCGGATCTGGCCGCCGCGGTGCGCGATTTCCGGGGCCGCGAACGCCGCTTCGGTGCGGTGCCCGAGATTCCAGCCGTGCCGCCGGTGCCGCTGCAGCGGAGCGAGGCGTGGCTGGATTGAGCCGCGAGGCTGGAGTCGGCCCACCCGCCCCCGGCATCGTTTGGTTTCTGCCTCCCAGATCGCCGTTTCGGGACCATTTCGCGAGTGAACGACCAGAACCGGCGCGGCGACACTTCTGGAAAGGCACATAGTCTCTGCTTGGCCTCCCTTCGAGGTGATACGTGATGGTCAGTACCGTCCGAGGTAGACGATGCCAGACCTCTGCAAGTTTCCTTCGAACTCCACGACCAAACGAATCAAGGATTCATTTTGCACGGCTGCTCCGAAGTCTCCCAACCAGAGTTGATATCGAAACAGCCCACCTGGCGAAATGGCAACCGGGTCCTTCAGCATTGTAAACTGAGGCTCGAACGGAATCATTGGTTTCAGTTCGAGTACGTACACGTCGGATGGCAGAACCTTCTGTGCGACGGGAATTCCTTTCAACGCAGTCCACGTATTGATCAATTCGACGCCCACAGCAGTAACGGTACCGAGAGATGAGCTGTCGTTGATGAGCGTCACATCGACAATGGGATTGATGACATGGGTTTCCGAGGTTTTACCCACCTGAGGCCACCTTCGTTCGGGGATCTCATGGAAACCGAACTCTTGGATCAGCCCTTTGGCACATGGGATGACACGGAAGCTGCGATGCCGCAACCAGAGACACTGGTCCGCTACGCCAATTGCTGAAAACCGGAGCGGGTGTACATCGGTGGCGGACCTCTGGGCAGTTACGTCGCACTCGCCAATCTCCTCGGATGTCAAACTCTCGGAATCAGCCTTCCAGCATCGGAGTATTCCCACCGAAAATCGGTTCGGGTCAGTATCGATCAACCGAGCGCAGGTTTGGCACAGCCAGATAGCGTTCACCAGGGACTTGCGCTGTTCCTCGATCAACTCCGGGGCGTAGCGCGGTCCACCAGCAGATGCTGCCGTGATATGTGCCGCAACACCGAGGCTCACAGCCCGAACCGGATCTTCCGCTGGGCCGACCGTTAGTGCTCGGCACCTCGGATTCGAGCATCGCCAGCCAACGCGAGTCGCGAGTATGCGCTTTACCTCCGCTGAGAACTCATCGCGCTTAGCGTTGGGCTCCCGTCGCGTCTTCATGCTCAAATAATAGCTGACCCGTGAGCTGCGGCAAATGAAGCGCGATTCTGTGACAATGCGGATCAACGCTCGCATAACCACGGGCTAGTCCCCGTCTCCGCGTAATCGACAATCCGCCGGAAGCGCGGGGCGAGACTTCCAAGAACGCCGTTCCGGGCCAATCAGCGGTACCGTAGGACCAGTATGGTATCGGAACGAAAGAAAGCCCTGTTGGTCGGGGCCATAAGTGGATTCACCGACCCTGTTAGGATCAAGGTACAATATGGCAACAATTCCTGACTACCAGACGCTTATGCTTCCACTTCTTCGGTTTCTAGGCGACGGCCGGGAACGGTCTTTAGGCGAGGCGGTCGAAGCGATCTCGGGCGAGTTTCATCTGAAACCGGAGGAACGCCAGCAACTTCTCCCGAGTGGAACAAGCACCGTCATCGGAAGCCGGGTTGGGTGGGCCAGAACCTACATGAAAAAGGCCGGCTTGATAGACTCCACGAGGCGTGGATTCATTCGTGCTACCGAGCGTGGCCTGGACGTGCTGAAGCGGAATCCCGCGCGAATTGACAACAAGGTCCTTGATCAGTTTCCGGAATTCGTCGAGTTTCGGACGTTACCTCGAGAGGAAATCGCTGCTCCTGCATCAAATGCCGTGGAAGCTACTCCCGAAGAAGCCCTTGAGGAGGCCTATCAAAGGTTGCGCGTCAGCGTCGAGTCCGAAGTGCTACAGCGGGTAAAGACGGCATCGCCAGCCTTCTTCGAACGCCTCGTCGTCAATCTACTCGTCAAGATGGGGTACGGTGGCAGTTTTCGGGATGCGGGTCAGGCCGTCGGACGAAGCGGTGACGGCGGAATCGACGGAATAATCAAGGAGGATCGTCTGGGCTTGGATGTCATCTACATTCAAGCGAAGCGGTGGGAATCGGGGGTCGGCCGACCCGAAATACAGAAGTTTGCAGGCGCACTGCAAGGACACCGCGCACGGAAGGGTGTCTTCATCACCACCTCCAATTTCACCAAGGAAGCCGAGGAGTATGTGGGCAGAATCGACAGCAAGATCATTCTCATTGATGGTCCAACGCTGGCTCAGCTCCTGGTTGATAACTTGGTAGGTGTTTCATCCGTCCGTTCTTATGACCTCCTGAAAGCCGACCCGGACTACTTTACTGAGGAGTAGCGTGGCTAACAGAACGGGTCGCACCTTATGGCCACGACAGCGGCATTCAGGTAACACATCGCCATAGTGACCGCTCCGAAAGTGCTGATCGACGTTACTCCGGTGCCAAGGAGTCTTTTGCCTGCCGACTGGAAACGGGAGGAGCGCGGGCCAGATGCCCGGTTCTGGGAAACTGGAACCACACAGGGCCCGCGACCGGATCGCGCGCCCCGGGTCCTTTTGGGGCAACGTCCTTACTTTAATTAACACCTATGCCGCCAGTCCCCAGCCACGCCGATCGCTCGCCCGCTACTTACCCCACTTCGCCGTGAAGATGTTGAACTCGTAGCGCTCCTTGGCGTCGCGGTCGGAGCAGAACACCAGCGTCTTGCCATCGGGCGAGAATTCCGGGAACGAGGTGAATCCGCCGAAGTCGGTTACCTGCTCCAGGGCCGTTCCGTCCACGTTCACCATGTAGAGTTCAAACTTTCGGGTGTCGCAGGCGTGCTTGTTGGAAGCGAAAAGAATTTTCTTTCCATCCGGCGTGAACGTGGGCGCGAAACTGGCGCAGCCGAAATTGGTGATGGTGCGGGCGTTCTTGACATCGCCGTCCGCCACCATCAACTCCATCTTCATCGGCGCCGTCACGTTGTCCGCCAGCAGGGCCTTGTACTTCGCCATGGCCTCGGCATCCTTGGGATAGTTGGAGCGCCACACCAGTCTCTTGCCGTCGCGCGAGAACGTGGCGCCGCCGTCGTAGCCGGTGGCTTTGGTGAGTTGCTTCTTGTCCGACCCGTCGG
>DATMNI010000381.1:0-26294 GCA_035570275.1 Candidatus Acidiferrales bacterium
GGGTATACTATAGTTTCGAGGGACTGTCAAATGAAGAAATACGGAAAGTTCGCCGCGCTGGTCGCGATTGTTATCGGTACCGTGCTCTGGCTGGCAACATCGGGGGCGACGGAAAGCCAATCGTACTACAAGACCGTCCCCGAACTGCAGAAGATGGGTGGCGACGCTTATGGCAGGCACATCCGCGTAGGCGGCGATGTGGAAGCCGGGTCGATTCAACGAGTTGGGACAGAAGTTCAGTTCGTGCTCGTGCAGGACACCACCAAGCTCAGAGTTGCCTACACCGGCACCGATCCGCTGCCCGATACCTTTAAGGACGGCGCCCAGGCGCTGGCCGATGGCAAACTGGACCGCGACGGCATCTTCCGCGCCAAGACGATCCAGGCCAAGTGCGCTTCGAAATACGAGGCCAAACCGGGCGACCTGATGAAGCCCGGCCAAGCCGCTCCCAATATCAATAGCGGCAAATCGATCTAGCTGCAAGTCGATCTAGAAGAGGGGTGATATGGAGAATCTGGGTGCGTTGGCCATCCTGCTGGCCTTCTGTGTGGCGGCCTACGCCACATTAGCCTGCGTCATCGGCCGGCTCAAAGCCAAGCCTTTTCTGTTAGTTAGCGGGGAGCGCGCGGTTTACGCGGTGTGGGTGCTGGTGACGCTGGCGTCGGGCATCCTGGTCTACTCGCTAATGACCGGCGATTTCCGCTTTGCCTATGTGGCCGAGCATTCCAACCGGAGCATGCCGACGCTCTACAAGTACGCCGCATGGTGGGGCGGGCAGGAAGGGTCGCTGCTGTTCTGGAGCTTCCTGCTGGCGACGTACGCTTCGGTGGTGGTGTTCACCAACCGGCGCAAGCATCGCGACATGATGCCCTGGGTGGTGGCCGTGCTTACCACAATCCAAACCTTTTTCCTGGTGCTCAACAACTTCGTCGCCAACCCGTTCCAGATGCTGGCGACCGACAAGTTGATCGTCGCCGTTCCGGACGGCAACGGGTTGAGCCCGCTGCTGCAATACCCGGCGATGGCGATTCACCCGCCCATGCTTTATCTGGGTTATGTCGGTTTCGCGGTACCGTTCGCCTTCGCCATTGGTTCGTTGATCACCAAACAGCCGGGCGATGGCTGGATTCACACTACCCGGCGCTGGACGCTGGTGACGTGGCTGTTCCAAAGCACCGGCGTCATGCTGGGCGCGGCTTGGGCGTATCACGTGCTCGGTTGGGGCGGCTACTGGGGATGGGACCCGGTGGAGAACGCTTCTCTGCTGCCGTGGATCAGCGGCACGGCCTTTCTGCACTCGGTCATGATGCAGGAAAAGAAGGGCATGATGAAGGTTTGGAACATCGTGCTGGTTTCCACCACCTTCTTCCTGTGCATTCTGGGGACTTTCCTGACGCGGTCGGGCGTGGTGCAGTCGGTACATGCCTTTGCGCGGTCGGAAATCGGCAAGTATTTCGTGACCTTCCTGGCGCTGGGCATTGCCGCCACCATTTACCTGATTCTGGATCGTCTGGAGTACCTGAAGAGCGAATCGGAACTGGAGAGCGTGATTTCCCGCGAATCCAGCTTCCTCTTCAACAACCTCATCCTGCTGGCAAGCTGCTTCGCGGTGCTTTGGGGCACGCTCTTCCCGGTGATTTCCGAAGCCGCCACGGGCAACAAGATTTCGCTCGACGGTGACTGGTACAACCGGCTGATGGTGCCGATCGGATTGTTCCTGCTGTTGTTGACCGGCGTGGGACCGCTGTTTGCCTGGCGGCGGACGTCGGTGGAGAGCCTACGCCGCAACTTCCAGTTACCGGGCATCGCCTCGCTGGTGCTGGTCGGGGCCTTGATAGCGGCCGGCATGCGTCACCCCTACGCGTTGATCTCCTTCGGCTTCTGCCTGTTCGTCGCGCTCACGGTGATCTCGGAATTCTATAAGGGCGCCAAGGCGATCGCGGCTAAGACCGACTTCAACCTGCTGCACGCCACCGTGGAACTGACGCACCGCAACACCAGGCGTTATGGCGGGTATCTGGTCCACATGGGGATCGTGCTGATGTTTATCGGCTTTACCGGCCATGCGTTTAACCAAGCCGAAGTGAAAGAGTTGAACAAAGGCGACACCATGAAGGTGGGGGTGTACACCCTGCGCATGACCGACCTCCTGCAGGGCGAAAACGAAAACTACGCCTGGCACCGGGCCAATATGGAAGTCACCAAGAATGGCCAGGTGCTGGGCACCCTGGAGCCGGAAAAGCGCTTCTACAAGGCCAGCCGGCAAGGCACCTCGGAAGTGGGCATCCGCCAGCGTCCCAACGAAGACTTGTACCTGAACTTCGGCGGCATGTCCGACGACAACCTGCGGGCGGTGATTCAAGCCTATGTGTTCCCGCTGGTGTCATGGATCTGGATCGGCGGGCTGGTGCTGATCGGCGGCACTTTCGTCTGCCTGGTGCCGAGCAAGGTCAAAATGCAATACGCCCGCACGGAAGTGGTAGGCTATGCGACCCAACATGCGACGGTTAAGAAGTAGCGCCCTGGTGGTCGTTCTGGCCGTGGCGGCGCTGGGCCAAACGGCGTCCCAAAAGCCCAGCGTGGATGTGCGGCGCGTCGGGGCGCGGCTCAAATGCCAGTGCGGGTGTCCGGATTCGGTGGCTACCTGCATCATGCTGGAGTGCGGATTCGGGAAGCCGGGCAAAGAGCGGATCGCCCAGATGCAGTCGGCGAGCATGTCCGACGAACAGATTGTGCAGGCCTTCGTCCGGGATTACGGGCCGGGCATCTACCTGTCACCGCCCAATGCCTTCGGGTGGGCCGTGCCGTATTCGCTGGCGGGCGTCGGACTGGTAATGATCCTGCTGTACCTGAAATCGAAATACCGGAAGCCCAAGCCGATGACGGATCTTGGGCCTGTCGAGCCTGGGACGGCTGAGATTGACGATCCGGAACTGGCCAAGTACAAGGAACAGATCGAGCGAGACCTGGCCAAACTGGACTAGAAGCACGATGATTATTGTCATTACATGCGTGATTGCGATCGCCGTTATCGCGTTCGTACTCGGTGTTCGCGAGCGGGACCTGCCGGCGCCCGTACCGGAATCGCCATTTCAACATCTGGATCAACGAAAGGCCGCTATCTACGAGAATCTGCGCGATTTGCAGTTTGAGTACCGGGTGGGGAAGCTGTCCGACCCCGACTACCAGAACACCAAGAAAGACCTGCAAAAGGAATTGGCGGCCGTGATGGGCGAAGTGGACCGGCTGAAAGTCCAGTTGGGGATGAATGGCGCGGTGCCGCCGCCTATGCCAAAACCAAAGCCTCAGGCCAAAGGAAGCGCCTTTGTTTGTCCAAGTTGCAGTGCAATATTCGAGAAGGAATTGAAGTTCTGCGGCGAGTGCGGAAAGCCCATGAAGGCGGTGAAAGCATGAGGCCCGGTGGTAATAAGGGCGTTTTGGGTAGCACAGGCATTCTTGCCTGTGTCTCTTTGTGGCTTTGCGGCGCCCCCATGTTTGCCGCCATCACGGGAGACGTACGGAATCAAACCACCGGCAAACCCCAGGCCGGGGCTACCGTTGCCTTATATAAGTTAGGTACGCAGAACGGGCTCGAACTGATCGACCAGGCCAAGTCGGACGCGCAGGGTCATTTCAGCATCAATCAGGAAGTGCGCGGCCCGCACCTGATCCGAACGGCCTTCGATGGGGTCACCTACAACCACATGCTGCCTCCGGGCCAGCCGACTACCGGGCTGTCGCTCGACGTCTACAACGCGTCCAAGCAGCCGGGAGCCGCTAAGGTGGGGAAGCACATGATCCTCTTTGAGCCCGGCGCCGGCCATTTGAACGTCAGCGAGACCTACCTTTTCACGAACCTGGGCAAGACTGCCTGGAACGACCCGGATGGCGGCACCCTGCGCTTCTTCCTGCCGGAAGGCACGGGCGGCAAGGTGCAGGTGAATGCCACCGCGCCGGGCGGCATGCCGATGGGCACGCCGGTGATTCGAGTTTCCAGAAACGAAAACATTTTCGCCGCCGATTTCGCCGTAAAGCCCGGCGAGACCCGGTTCGACCTTGCCTATTCGCTGCCTTATACGGAGGGCGCTCCCTACGCGGGCAGAGTGGTTACCAAGGACGAAAACACCTATCTCATCGTGCCCGATGGCGTCACCCTAACCGGTGAGAACCTGAACGATCTCGGAATGGTGCCGAACAGCAAGGCGCACGTCTTCGGGCTGAGCGGGAACACCTACAAGGTGCAGTTGACCGGTTCGGTAGCGGCGGCCGATCCGGGCAGCGACCCGTCGGCCGATTCCGATGCCGGGCCCAAGATCGAGCAGATCATGCCGCGCGTTTTCGGCCAGGCCAAGCTGATCGTCGGGCTGGCGCTGGGCATACTGGCGCTAGGCTTTGTGTTGCTCTACCGTGCGCAGGGCCCCGCCCCCATGGCAGCGAAAGGGAGCGATGGACGCGGTCGCCGTTGAGGGTGTGTGGAAGTTCTATGGCGACTTCCCCGCGCTGCGCGAAATCCAATTGGCCGCACCGCCCGGTTCGTGCCTGGCTTTGATCGGCCGCAACGGCGCCGGCAAAACCACGCTGCTGCGCACGATCGCCGGTTTTTCCCGGCCCGGCCGCGGCAAGATCCTGATCTATGGCAAGCCCCCGCGGGAAACCGATACGCGGCGGCACATGGGCTTCATCGGTCACGGAATTTCCGTCTACGACGAGCTTACGGCGTTGGAGAATCTGATGCTGTACGGCCGCCTGTACGGCTTGGCCGACCCGCGGAAGTCGGCGCTGGCATGGCTGGAACGAACCGGCCTGGAGCGCGTCCGCGACGGCCTGGTGCGCGAGTTCTCCCGCGGCATGCGGCAGCGTCTGGCGGTGGCGCGCGCCTTTCTGCACGAGCCTTCGGTGCTGCTGCTGGACGAGCCCTTTACCGCGCTCGACGACCGCGCTATTGCCGTGCTGCAAACGCTTTTGCGGCAGGCGCTGGCCGATGGAAAGACCATTGTGATATCGACCCACCAATTGCGGGAAGCCCTGGATCTGGCCTCGCACGTCGCGCTGCTGAACCGCGGCCAGGTGGCCTTTCATGGAACCTGCACGGCGGAAATGGTGGCCGATCCGGGCTTCGTATACGCGCGGTACGGCGAGGGTTGATGCAGTTCTTGCGGCAAGTGCTGGTGATCACCGCCAAGGATCTGCGGGCCGAGATACGAACCAAGGAAGCGGTGAATTCATCGCTGGCCTTTGCCGTGGTGATTTTGCTGTTGTTCAGTTTTGCGTTCGATGCTTTTGAAGACACCGCCAAGGAAATGTCCGGCGGGCTGCTGTGGATTGTGTTCGCTTTTTCGGGAACCCTGATTCTCAACCGCAGTTTCGCGCGCGAGCTGCCGAACGATTGCCTGGATGCGCTGATTTCCGCGCCGCTATCCGGAGCGGCGCTGTTTCTGGGCAAGGCGCTGGGAAATTTCGTGCTGGTGCTGGCTGTGGAATTGATCTCGTTGCCGGTCTTCGGCATCTTCAGCAACGTGCACTGGACCCAGCAGTTCTGGCAACTGATGCTGGTGCTGGTGTTGGGAACTTGGGCCATGACCGTGGTGGGAACCGTCTTCAGCGCGCTTACGGTGAACATCCGGCTGCGGGAAGTGATGCTGCCCATGCTGACGTATCCGATCCTGGTGCCCGCGCTGATGGCGGCGATGCAACTGACCATGGGCCTGGTGCTCGGCAAACCGATCGGCCCGGATACCGTGATGTGGCTGAAGATGTTGATAGGTTTTGATGTGATGTACACCGCGGCCTCCGTGCTGCTGGTGGAGACAGTGTTGGTGGGGTGACCCTCCAGGGTCGCCCTGCTGGTTAGTGGAGGACTTCGATGCGTGACTACATTCTCTACGGACTAGGCGCCGCTGCCGCGCTGCTGATAGCGCGAGACATTAACGTGATCGTGAGCTTGCCCCCGGAAGCGGCGCAGGGCGCCATCTTCAAGATCATCTTCTTCCATGTGCCGATGGCCCTGACCGCGATGCTCTGCTCCTCCGTGGCCCTGATCGGCTCGGTGATGTTCCTGCTCACCAAGAATTTCAAATATGACGCGCTGGCGGTTGCCGTGACCGAAGTCGGGCTTGCCTTCCTGGCCGCCAACCTGGTCACCGGTTCCATCTGGGGCCGCGTGATCTGGGGCATCTGGTGGGCCTGGGACGCCCGGCTGACTTCGGCGCTGGTCTGTTGGCTGCTCTATGCCGGGTATCTGGCGCTGCGCAACGCCATCGAAGAGCCCACCCAACGGGCCACCTTCGCGGCGGTCTTCTCGATCTTTGCGTTCATCGACGTGCCCATCGTGATCTTCTCGATCAAGTGGTGGCGCACCCAGCATCCGGCGCCCGTCTTTTGGGGCGGCGGCAGTATCCCCGGTGCCTGGGCGGCCCTGGCCGGTTGGAACTTGCTCGCGATGATACTGCTTGGAACGGTGCTGACCGCCGTTCGGCTGCGCCAGGAAGACTCCCAGCGCGAGATCGATTCTTTGCGCCGCATGGCGCACGCTCTATAACGGAGATCCTATGCACTTCCTCACACATACGCTGCTGCTGGCACAGGCCGGGCCCGACGCCGAAGCCGTCACGCGGGAGATCGGCCGCCTGCAACACAATTACGAATTCCTGAGCTACGGCCTTATGGCAGCCTGGATCATCATGGTGATTTACGTCCTGATGATGGTCTCGCGCGAGCGCAAGCTGAAGGGCGAAATCGCCCGCTTAAGGACGATGCTGGAAGAGAAGCCGCGGGTTAGGTAAACAGACGGCCCTCATGACGCCGGGATCGGGAATCGACGTCTTGCACGGCAGCAGCCTGCCACGACCTGACCGTTCGCTACATCCACCTCTGATCGGAGCCGCGCGCGTTAGCAAGCGGTTTTCCGATACGTTGGCGAACTTCTGAAACGGCTTAGAAACTAAGTCCCAGGAAAAAGGTAATCCCCGAAACCTCGCCGTTCGCAATGGTCGCGTCCAACCGGGCGTCCCCGGTGAATGAACCGAACTTGATATCCACTCCCACAGCCAGATTGGTCGTCGACCCGGCCGCGCTGAACGTCCACCGCACTTTCCCTTCCGGGAACTCCAAATCTCCGGAAAACGCAGCGGTCCGGCTAATCTGATTGTCCGGCCCGAAAGTCTGCGTATAGGCAAACCCGACCTGCAAACCGGTCTTACCAAGCACACCGGCAAAGCTTCCGCCAATCGTAAGCGTCGTCGAGCCAGCCGTACCCGTACCGTCGGGTTTCACGATCATAAGTTCCAGGTCGCCTTGCAGGTTCGGCTTCGCGATCGTTGCATCGAAGCCCAACGTCGTGGAACCTACCAGCTCCGCGCCCGAGCTCGACACCTGCCTCTGCACCACGTAGGTCAATTGAAAGTCCGGCCCGATCATCAAGGTGCCCTGGAAGTTGATACTCAGAGTTTTGTTGTCCTTGCTGTAGGTGTAGGTCAGTTGGTTCGTATTCCGTGAAATCGCTACCGCCGCCGGCAGGTCGAAGACCCCTTCGCCGCCGCTCGAACCGTCGGCTTTCGGTTCCTTCTTGTAGTGGAATTCCAGCAGCGGCGTCCCGTCGGCGGCAGTCTTGCTCTGCCACGCGCCGGCGAACCCAAGGACGCTGGTTTGCAGCGGACTGTCCAGGTTGGCGAAATGATAGATAAACCGGCCCAACGGATCGCTTACGAAGCCATTCAGTGTGGAAACCTTGGTGTTCAAGGTGAACGTCAGATCGTGATCCGCGTTCAGATCCCAAGCCCCCCGGAGCCGGAAGACAAAGGGGCCGAATATGGCGGGCTTCACCAGGAGAACGCAAGCGTCGGTTGTAAACGAGTTCCGCAACCCCGGTGCGGTCGCAAAGTTGAAGACCTCCGCTCCGGCCTTTTGAATCGTGAGCTGATTCCTGGCGTTAAAAAACCAGTCGACGACAAACGTTACGGTCGTGCCATCTTTTTTAGTTACCACGATCTGGTTCGTCGCGTTGGTGGTCCACGCCCCCACCGCGACGCCCGCGGAAAAGACTCCGCCTGCCGGATCGAAATCGAATGTAACGGCTCCGCTGGTGAGCGTAAACGGTGTCATCGTGCTGCCTCCTGCCACAGATGAACCGCGTGGTCCGGTAGAATCTATTGCGGAATACTTAACTGAATGCCAAGATAAAACTTTCCTCGCGCGCCGCCCGTGGCCGCCTGGCCGAACCCGTAGGCCCAGTCAAACTTCAGGACCGCGAGCTTCATGTCGATGTGCAAACCCATTCCCAGGCCCGATCTTTCGCCCGCGGCGGACGCCGTTGTCTGGTACACGCCGCCGGCGTCGTAAAACCAGGCCAGCCGCAACCCGCTAACCAGTTGCTGTATCTGCGCATTCTTCAGCTTGCCGGCGTTCAGGCCTGGCACCGGGTGCAGCAGTTCGCTCTGCAGGCTCCAGAGCCGCAACCCGATCCCGTCATCCGCCCGGAATCCCCGCACCACGTCCGCTCCGCCGAAGCTTGGCTGTTCAAACAGCGGCGTGCTTCGCGTCGCACTTTCCAATCGGCCGGCGAAATTGCACTCCCAGAAATCGAAACTCCGGTGATGCGTGACGACCACGGTTGTGTGCGCGAAAGGCCGCTCCGTCGCCGACGCCCCCAGTCCGATTTTTACCTTTGGCAGGATTGCCGTTTGCTCGGGATACCCGCCCTCTACGCTGTGCAGATAGTACGCGGCGCCAAATTCGGCGGCCGTCAGGTTTTGGGTCGAAATACTCCTCGTGTTGCTGGCCAGGTTCACGGTGGCCCGGCTGCCATCCATCGAGAATCGGAGGTCTCCGCCGTTCCAGTCGCGAAACGGCTCCCATTCCACATGGCCCAGCCCAGCCGTGTCCGTCTCATCGACCTTCCGGCCCGCCAGAAACCGGTGTTGCGTCACCGTCTGCGACCCGTTCAGCCGCACCGCGATTCGCCGATGGATCTTCGAGAAGCCAAGAAAATCCGCGAAATAGCTTCCCGAAAACAGATTGCCCGAAGGTCCCCCGCCGTTCAAACTCGCCGTGCCGTTGGGAAAAGGCCAAGGGATACGCGATATCTGAAACAGCCCTCCCGTGCCGATCCCCTGGCCCGGCTTGTAGGTCACTTGCACGCCGATGCGCCGCGGTTGGTCCTTGCCCGAACTCTTGTCCGAATCCGTGACTCCCTGGCCAATCGTCTCCGGCCCCGGCGTCTCCCGGTCCTTCTGTGCCAGCCCCTGGCTATCGACGCCTTCGGCATCCGCCGGCGGTTTCTTAGTGGCCCCGGTGGGAGCGCCGGCCTTTTGGATGCGCACATCGAAGTATTGATTGGCGCCCTGCTCCTGGCTCGGCTGCAGCGTCATCGCATAGCCCTGTTGCGAAAGCAGAAGCTGCTTGATCTGCACGTCGTTTTGGACGATATAAGGCTCGTCGCCTTGGGCGTGCCCGAGACTCGAATACAAAAGTTCTCTGCCGCCGATCCACCTGCCGCCGATCCACTTGCCGCCGATCCACCTGGCGCGGCCGCCGATGGCCTGGCGGAATTCCGCTGTGGTGAGAAGGTTCCACAGGATGCTGTCGATGTCGCCATCCGGCACTTCGGGCGTAAGTACGATCGACGAAAACCGCGGGCCTGGGGCGATGGAAATCGTTTCACTCCGAACGAACACCTGGATTTCCGGCGTTAGCCCCAGGTTGCCGTATACTGGCGCCAACGCTTGCCGAATCGCCGGAACCGACCAGGGTTTCCCATCCAGGCCGCGCAGATGTTCCTGAATCTCCGCTACTTTCTTCTTTTTCCGGGCGTCCGCCATTCCTGGCAGATCGATGGTCACACGCTGCGACGCAAATGGATTGAGGATGGAGAAGCTGATGTACGCGGTAGATGGGTCGGTTTGATCGTTCAGAATCGAACCGTCCTGCGGTTGCATGAGCCCGTTCAGCGCCAGTCCGAAGACAGATCCCGGCTCCTGGCGGCCGGAGGCAAGCGCCTGCCAGGCCGAGTAAGGAGTTTGATAGTCGATCCACGTTCCAGTAAATGTACCAAGGGTCGCGGCGGCCCCATCCGCGAGGCTCGCATCATCTTCCCCAGCCAGGCCGGAGAGGTAAATCTTCGGCAGCGCAGCCATCTGAGCGGCTACACTCTGGCGAATCGTTTCCTGCGCGTCCGCGACTGTGATTCCTGGCGCAAGGCCTGCCGCAAATGCGGGAACCATTGTGAACGTGCTGCCTGGCAGGATCGCAAACTGCCCGTTAACGATGGTAATAAACGCGCAAAACTGACTACGGGCCGGGGTTCCAGGATCTGATGGCGGACAAGGCGGCGCTGTCTGGCACCAAACGGCCACCGGCACTGTCAACCAAAACCAGAGGGCTTTCATCTCCATACCAGATCGAATGAATACTTGAGTCCGGAGCGTTCGACGCTCTTGACAAGCCGCCGAAGCCCTGTTGACGGGCGTTTGAAGCAGTTCCGCACGCCTGCCCCGAAGCGAGTTGCTTCCGGCGAGCGAGCAACCTTTTTTCGATTTCAGAGTAGCAGGCGGGAATTGGGGTTCCAAGGTCTGAATAACCGCAAGTGATTGAGCCAGCGACGAAAACATTTTAAAAAATCATGTGACCGTTTAGCGGCCAATCCGTGAGGGCGCGGGGCGGGCTTCTTTTTTCAGCGTGGATTCTGTTACTTAGGAGCGAAGGCGGGGCCGCGGAGTCGTGTGCCTTGGGCGGGTAGCGATTCCGGGGCGCGCGCTCGCGCTCCAAATCTTCCATTGTGCAGTCGATCCAGACGTCGTGCGCCTTGAGAAAGCTGTCGATTTGGTCACTGGTTTCAAAACCGAGCAATCGCCGGAGATCGGGTTTGGTGAGACGGCCCTGCTTGTATTCCTCTGCCACCAAGGCCTTCAGGGCCCGGCGCGACAGGTCCCCGCCAACCGCGCTGGGGCGCTGGCCGACGTCGTCGGGTATCTGCACGGTCAACTCCATATCTCTAATGGATCAGTTTCTGTGGGGGCAGCCGGCCATGCCCGATTACCGTGCGCAGGATCAAATTGAAATCATCTTCGAAAGGTCGCAGGAGCGGAACTCTTTGGCGGAAATGCTATGACGGATGCCTTACGGGCCTGCCGGGATCGAACGGAAAACGCCTCTCGCAGACTCTTATTCACGCTGGTGATCGGAAAGTATTCGGGGTCGAATCGCCCCCGCCACTGAAGCATGGCCCGGTGATCCTTATGATGACGATCGGAGAGAGCTTCGAGATAACTCCGGTAGCCGCCGATCCCTCCCACATCTTCCGGAGGCGCGCTGCGCGCACCCGCCAGACAAGCCGGATATCGTTTGCGAGGTGTCACCGGCAAAATGGACTCGACCAAGATGTCATGCCGCCAGTTGTCACCGAAATCGTAGATATATTCGAAAGCCGACCCCGCCGCCAGAAGCTTACCCACTCTTGTCCGGCGTTCGTCGAGGACGTCGCGGCCAAAATGACCATCTTCCGGGTCTGGCTCCCCAAAGGCCTTCCCTGCAATGCTGAATTCATGCAGGTGGTAGTTCTCCCATCCCATGACGATTTGCAAAGCGAGATGGAGCTGCGGCAGGGTCATTTGTGACGGGACTTCGATGCGGCGCCAGATCAGAGGGCTACTCCCTTGCAGGGAGACGTTCAGTTGATAAATTGTGGGGCTGGTTCGTTCCGGCATTGTTATGCCAGCCAGTTTAGCCCGTGGGCGGTTGCGCGTCAAAGGGAGCGGCAGGCGAGGCAGGCGGTCTGGCGGATTAAAAATCCGCCGCAGGTTGGCCAACCGGTTGGCAACCTGCCCCACCTCCATCATTCTTCCCGCAGGGCTAGCATGGGATCCACCCTGGTGGCTTTTCGAGCTGGCACGTACCCCGCCGCCAGTGCTGTCAGGGACAAAACAACGGCCACTGCAAAGTAGGTCTCGGGATCGGTGGCTTTGACCTCGTAGAGTTGTCCGGAGAGAATGCGCGTCAGCGCCACGGCGGCCATCGTGCCGGCCAACAGGCCGCCTGCCACCAGTTGGCCGCTCTGCCAGAGAATCATCCTTTGGATTGTGCCCGCCCCAGCGCCCATGGCCATGCGAATTCCCATTTCGTGGCGGCGCCTGGAGACGGCACAGGCCATTACGCCGTACAGGCCCACCAGGGCCAGGGCGAGCGCCAGAACGCCGAAGACCGCGAACAGCGTGGCGAAAAACCGCTCCTGCCAAATGGTGCGATTGACGATGCCGCGCATGGTGAGAACGCGGCTGATGGCCACGGCAGGGTCGATGGTGCGCATGCGGGCACGCAACGCCGGCTCAGGTTCGCCAGCCTGTCCGTGCTCCGGGCCACGCTGGTATGGACCAGATAAGCCAGGCTGGCCCACTGGAACTCCCCATAGGGCAGATACACGCTGTGGTGGCGCAGTTCGCGCAAGCTCTGGTTGCGCGCCTCACCCACCACGCCGACCACGATGTGCCAGGCTTCGTGGTTTTTGGGGGGACCGTAGCGCACGCGTTTGCCGAGGGCGCTGGCGTTGGGCCAATAACGCCGCGCCAGACCGGCGTCGATGATGGTCACCATCGGACTCTTGCCGTCCTGCTCATTGAAGTCGCGGCCTTCCACAATCGGAATTCCGAGAGTCTGGAAATAACCCGGCGTCACGATGGTGTGGTTGATCATGGGCGCGTCCTTAAGGCTCAATTCCGGGCTGCCCTCCGCCGTGAGGCTGCGGCCCCAAGCGTCCTGGAGAGGGACACCGGAGGCGCCGGCCACCCCAACCACGCCGGGCAGGGCGGCGAACTCCTGCAGGGTGCGCCGAACCAGTTGCGCGGCTGCCGGCCCCTCCGGATACCGGTCGGCGGGAGCGGCCGTTTGCAAGGTAGTGAGGTTGTCGATCCGGAAGCCGGCGCTCTGCCGCTGCAAATTCAAAAACGTGCGGATCATGAGCCCCGCGCCAATCAGCAGCAACATGGAGAGGGCCACTTCCGCCACCACCAGGCCGGCCCGCAGACGGGCGCTGGCGCGTCCCGAGGTTGCCGAGCGGCCGCTTTCTTTCAGCGCCTCCACCACGTTGAGGCGCGACGAGGAGAGCGCCGGAACGATGCCCGCCAGAATGCCGGTTCCCATAGTCAGCAGCACCACGAAGGCCATCACGCGGATATCCGGTGAGAAACTCACCCAGTGGGGGATTCTGTCAGGCGCCAGACGCAACAACGCCGGGACCGCGGCCCATGCCAGCAGCACTCCACCGGCCGCGCCCGCCAGGCCAAGGAGCAGACTTTCGATGACGAACTGGCGCACCAGGCGGGTCCGCGAAGCGCCCAAAGCGGCGCGCACGGCCACTTCGCGATGGCGCGCGGTGGCGCGTACCAGAAGCAGGTTGGTAATGTTGGCGCAAGCGATCAGCAGCACGCAGCCCACGGCGCCCAGGAGCGTCAGCAGCACGGGACGCACGCGCCTGGTGGCGGAGACTCGAAATGACTCGACATTCACCGTCTGGCCGTAGGTCTCGGTAGGATTCTCACGAGAGATCTGTTGCATGATGCCCCGCAGGTCGGATTGCGCCTGCTGCGGCGTGGCGCCGGCGCGCAGACGGGCAATGCCATTCAGGTAGTGGTCGGTGCGGCGGCCGCCCGGGCGGGTGGCTTCCAGTTGCAGCGGGGTCCAAAGCTCGGCAGTATCGGGGAAGTGAAATGCCGGGGGCATCACGCCGATGACGCGGGTGGGCACACCGCCGAGGCTGATGGTTTTCCCCAGGATGGCGGGGTCGGCCCCATAGCGGCGGCTCCAGAACGCCTGGCTGAGCAGGACTACCTTGGGACCGTCCGGCTGGCCTTCGGCGGCGGTGAAGGTCCGGCCCAGCAGCGGCGGCACACCGAGCACACGGAACAGCGGTTCGGATGTTCGGATGTTCGGATGCGATCGTCACCGGAATGCGTTCGGCCTCCTGGCCCTCGGCTTGCAGCGTCCCCAGGCCGGTGTTGTAGAGCGCGAAGGACTCCAGCGAACGGTTGCGGCTTTGGAAGTCGAGATAGTTGGGGAAGGCGACGGCGCCCAACGATTCCTCCACCTCCACCAGGCGGTCCTGATCCGGAAAGGGCAGAGGACGGAGAAGCAGGCCATCGACCAACGTGAAGATGGCGGTGGTGGGGCCGATGCCGAGGGCCAGCACCAGAACGGCGACCAGGGTGGTGAGTTTTTCGCGGCGCATGGTGCGCCAGGCGTAAGTGAGGTCTTGGCGAATCATATAGTAATGCTCCATGGGGGCGTCAATAAAAACATTGGCGGCGGCTGTGAGGTACGTGGCCACCGTGGCGGCCGGAGTGCCCCGCTGGCGCAGTTGACCGGCCAGGGCGAGGCACAGTTCGCGGCCGAAGTGCTCACGGAATTCGGCCGGATAGAGGAACAGCAGAGCGCGGAAAATGCGTACGGCCTGCGCCTCAAACCGCATGGTAATTAGAACCGCTTGGGCACCAGGCCCGTGGCCCGCGCATCGGCCAGCAGGCGGTCCAGGCGGCGCGCTTCGGCAATGGCCACCTGGCGGCCGAACGGGCTGAGGCGGTAGTACCGGCGGCGTTCGTCGTCGTGTTCGGGGTCGGGCCGCTCGTCCAGTTCTTCGATCAGGCCGGTTTCGAGCAAGCGCCGGATGGCGCCGTACAGAGTGCTGGGGCTGAGGCGAATTTTTCCATCGGTGCGCAGGGCGATGTCTTGCATGATGGAGTAGCCGTGGCGGTCGCGATCGGCCAGGGCGACCAGGATGTGAAAGGTGTCCTTCTGGAGGGGCAGGAAACCGTCGGGAACTTCCGGCTCGCTCTTCTTCGAGGCCATGGAGACACTATATCAGATTTCGCTATAGCGAAAAATGGAAATGTGAGGGGGGCAGGGGAGCGGGGGCCGGAAGCCGGGGGCCCCGGGCAGGGGGCCGCGGGCAAGGGGCCGGGGGCAGGGGGCAGGGGGCAGGCGCGGCATCGATATCGAAGGGCTTCGATATAATCATAAGATCAATGAATCGGGGCGCGGCTACAGGCTCTCTGCTGATCCTTTTCCTTTACGATGTAGCCGACGCCATCCGCCTGGACGGTTTGCGAGAGACTCTGGGCGCGCCGCCCCCGAAGCGCGAGCCGCCATTCCGCCAGCCCGCGCCCGAATATGTCCGGTTTGAAAAGCCGCCCGTGATTGAGCCGCTGCCGCCGGTAGCGGTTCAGGCTTTAAGTTTGAGGCGGCCGGGGAGCGCCATTTCCCTGCTTACCGGTTCACAGTACTCCGATGACAGCGGCGCCAGGATTGGCGGGCGTGTCGCCTATTACGAATCCGGCATCGTGACGATTCAGTTCGAGGTACCTTTCGAGGGCTACTGGGAAGAGATTGTGGCTCTGGCGGCGCGTTGGATGAACGCTCCGGAACTGGAGGCCAAAGCGGCGGCGGTGGTTCGCGAGCATGTGGCGAAGGCGGGTGGGGCGATCGTCAACGGGTATCGGGAACGGCTCAGCGAAGACTATTGCATCATGCACTTGCGCCGCGTGCAGGATGACGACGGAAGGCTCATGAGCGCCAGCGAACTGATTGCGCAGTGCGCGGACTACATTGCGCAGATCGTGCGCGGCGAGGTGGCGATATTCGCGGCCACGGAGCGGGCGGAAATCCTGGAATCGCGCATGTCCTATTACGAAAACGACGTGCTGGTGGTGGGCTGGTCGGCGGCGTTGGTCTATGACACTCCCGAAGGCGCCGACCCCACCATCCAACTGCTGGAGTATGCCAACACGCAGTTGCTGCAGTTTCGCCACTACGACGCGGTCCTGACCGCGCTGCTATCGGAGTTGTACCGCTCGCTGGAGCGCGGCGGCCTGCTGGCGCGTTGGCGGCTGGCGCGCGAGGCCGAACGTTTGAACACGATCCGGCTGGACATCCGCGAGTTGACCGAGCGCGTGGACAACTCGATCAAGTTCCTCAGCGACATGTTCGCGGCCCGCCTATACCACATGGCCGCCACGAAAATCGGCGTGCCCGACTACCGGACGCTGGTCGACCAGAAACTGCAGAGTGCCGGCGAATTGTACGGCTTCATGATGGACCGGTTCTACCAGGGCCGCGCATTCGTGCTGGAGTTGATGGTGGTGATCATCCTGGTGATCGAGTTGGTATTCCTGTTTCGAGGGGTCAAATGAACGCGCTGCCGGCAGGACCTCCGCGGCGGCATGTGGGGGCGTGGGTGCCCGGCCATAATTCAGGAAGCCCTAATTCAGAAAGTAAGTGCGATAGAGGGTGTCGCGCTGCTTGGGCACGAACCCGGCATCGCGAATGAGGCGGCGCAGCTCTTCCTCGCTGGCGCGGTGATGGGCGCCGGCGGCGGAGACCACGTTCTCTTCGATCATGATGCTGCCCACGTCGTTGCCACCGAAACGCAGGCCAAGCTGGCAGGTTTTCAGCCCCTGCGTCACCCAGGAACTCTGCACGTTCTCGAAATTGTCGAGATAAATGCGCGAGATCGCCAGCGTCTGGAGGTACTCCACGGCCGTGGCCTCCTCGTTGACGAAGCGGCCGAGCGAGGTGTTCTCGCGCTGGAAAGTCCACGGGATGAACGCCGTGAAGCCGCCGGTTTCCTCCTGCAGGTTGCGCACCAGTTCCAGGTGATTCATGCGCTGCTCCAGCGTCTCGCCGCATCCGAACATCATGGTGGCCGTGGTGCGCATGCCGAGTTGGTGGGCGGTGCGGTGGACATCCATCCAATCCTGGGTGCCGCATTTCAGCCGGCTGATGCGATGGCGCACGCCGTCGTCGAGAATCTCCGCGCCGCCGCCGGGGATGGAATCGAGGCCCGAATCCCGCAGACGCCGGATGGTTTCGCGCAGGCTCAGGCCGCTGACCTCGGCAATGTTAGTGACCTCGGGCGCCGAAAGGCAGTGCAGGTGAATGGGGTAGCGCGCCTTGATGCTGCGGAACAGGTCTTCGTACCATTCGATTTTCAGATCGGGATGCAGGCCGCCCTGCATGAGCACGCCGGTGCCGCCAAGATCGAGCGTTTCCTGGATTTTGTCGAAGATGGTTTGCTTGGGAAGCACGTAACCTTCGGCGTGGCCCATGGGCCGGTAGAAGGCGCAGAAGCTGCAATACTCCGTGCAGAAATTTGTGTAGTTGATGTTGCGGTCGATGATATAGGAGACCACCCCTTCGGGGTGCCATTGGCGCCGCACCGCGTCGGCCTCCATCCCGATGCCGATCAAGTCATCCGAACGAAACAGGTCGAGAGCCTCATCACGTGTGATCATAGAAAACCCAGGCGGCAGTTTCAGGATACCAAACACGGCGTAAGCCATGTCATCGGGTGGAGCAACACAGGCCCCTGCAGGTGTGTTTGCGACAGGTAATCAGTGCGTCCATTTCGAAATCCCGCCGCCCAAAACCGCCACCACCAGGAATGCGACAAGTACCGCGGCGCTAAAAATTGTAACCGCCACTATCAACCCTTTGAGAAACGGGGCCATGCGCCCATTCCTTCGCGTGGCGAACAACTCCCGATACAATGTCTTCCTATGACTCGAGGCCACTGAATCCTCCTGCAACCTGAGTACTCCGCGAACACTTGAACACGGCTGGGCCAGGCATTTCCACAAACCTTGTCCCAATTTCGCTGGTGTTACTGGACCATCACCCTCTCCGATTCTGGAGCGACGTCCATGCGTCGTCAGACATTGCGCCGGCATCGGCGATGCCGTCGATGACCATGGGGTTCGGGCGCTGTCCGAATACGGCTCCACCCGAATACGGTACTAAAGGTATTCCTTTTACGAGAACCAGCGTGGCTAACGCCTCACTTGCAGGCCGCCGCCCGTTTCCGGCAGACCTTCGCCATGTCCCCAAACACCTGCTGGCGTGAATCGTCGCCCCGCAAGTACTGCGGGCCAATCCCCTTACAGCGCCACGCAACGACGCTACCGATGAACCCCAAAGCTCCACCAGCAACCCGCACGGCCCCCCGGGCAGCGCATCCCATTATTCCTGGGCCATTCGTCCCTAGGAATTCTGCCAGTATACTGCAAACGCGCCTTACTGGAACGCTCCAGGGTGTAAATACATAGTCAGAAGACAGGTTAGGGAAAAAAGTTGCGGCTATTACGGCTATTACTGTTGCTTCATTTCACATAGATCGAAACCGCGGGAGCTTACAACCCATCACCGGAATTCGGCGCCGAGGTGCACCTGGTCGAGAAATCTCTGGGCGACGCTGCGTTTCCCGTCCAGGTCGCGGTTGTGCCGTCTGCCATAAACGTAGTCACCGATGAACCATCCCATGGCCGAACCAGCCACCACATCGCCGGGAAAATGTTGCCGCGCACCTACGCGCGCCAGCACCACGGTGGAAGCGAGGCTATAGGCGAGAATGGGAACGATCCGCGGGTGCGGATACTGGTGAGCCACCACCGAAGCTAATGCCCACACACTGATGGCATGTCCCGACGGAAACCCGGAACTCCACCGGCCATTGGGACTGTCCAGGAAGTGGCCTTTACCATCGCTTTCGAGGGGGCGGGCGCGGTCGGAAGCCAGCTTGACTGCTTCCACTACCAGGCTGGTGTCGATCAAGGTCTCAAAGCCGATCAGGCCGGTTTCGCGGAACCGCTCCTCGTGGGTGCCGCTGCCGACGAAGTAGAACCCCGCCGTGATCGGAATCAACGTGTAAGCAGAACCGATGCGCGATGCCCATGTGCTTACGGACACCTGGCTTGACGAATTGGGGAGTTGTTGCACCGTCCACCGATCGGTGGCGATGAAAGCGGCGGTAGCGGCCCCGAAGATGGCCCAGTATTTGACGTCACGCTTGACGGTGTGAATGGGACTGGTCCAGATGGCCTTCTGGTCCTGAAGCATATACTTGGGCAGCCGCACGAACGGGTGGAAAATTCCGGTTTCGTTCCAGATGTCTTTCGGTTTGATGGCTGGAGGCCCGGGTTGAACCTGGAGTGTGGAACGTTGGGCCTCAGCCTGGGGCTGCTGTGCGTCGTCAGCCGGCTTGGTTTGGGCCGCCGGCTGTTGATCGTTAGCTTTGCCATCCACTTCGGGTGTCTGACCAAACGCCAGCGCTCCAAAAGACAGAAACAGTAAAGCCAACCGAAGCGTCATAAGCCCTCTCGTGCGGAATGCCGGGCACGCGACATACCGCCGGTCGCGAGTGTTAGTTGCAACCCTGTTGACGATCACGAACCCGATTTTTCGCGGAGAGATTCCAGAAGTGGCAGGCGTGTTGCTCACTAAGCGGCATGAGGCAAGCACCTCTAATCCTGGTGTGCCTGTTACTGGTGTGCTTGTTATGCCCGGCACAAACGCGGAATAGCGCCGACCGGCTGGATACTTCGAACGCGACAGCGAATGCCCCTGTCAACCAATCCACCTATGAGGCGCTCACCGAAGGCGACAGGGCGCGGGAGTATCTCAAAGACATGTTCAACCCGCTCTCACTGGTGAGTAGCGCCGCCTCTGCCGGCCTGGGCCAGTGGAGGGACAGCCCAAGGCAGTGGAAACAGGGCGGCGAAGGTTACGGCCTGCGGTATGGCAGTTCGTACGCCGAGCACATTGTACGCGACACGGTGATGTACGGCGCTGCGAGCGCCCTGCATGAAGACAATCGTTATGTCCGGTCCGGGCAGACCGGCGTCGGATCCCGCGTTGGATACGCCGTGAGCAGCACTTTCCTGGCCCGCGGGGACGATGGCTCGCGCCGGTTTTCGTTCTCGCGGATGCTTGCCTTCGCCGGCGCCGCAGTCATTTCCCGGCTGTGGCAGCCGCGCAGCACCAACAGCTTGGGCAGCGCCGCCGTAAACTTCGGAACGTCGATAGGTGTGGCGACAGGCTTGGATGTCGCCCGGGAATTCTGGCCCCACAAGTGACGCCTGGTTTGAAAGCACCTGGTTTGAAAGCACCTGGCTTGAAGGCAACTGGTTTGAAACGGCTGAAGATCGGCGATCTGCTCCGGCCGCACTCCAAGACCCTGGCGGCGGGGTTATTGGCGGTATTCGGCGAGGGCATCGCCGATCTGCTGCAGCCCTGGCCGTTGAAGATCGTCTTCGACAACGTTTTGAATACCCAATCGTCCCACCGGCACGGATGGTTCAACCACCATCTGGTTTCGCTGCTTGGCACGGACCGATTGGTCATCCTTAAATTTGCCGCCATCGCCGCGCTCGCCATAGCCGTGGCCGGAGCGCTCTGCTCGTTCGCGGAAAAGTATCTCACCACCAGCGTCGGCCAGTGGGTTATGCACGACCTCCGGCGCACGCTTTATGCTCACGTCCAGCGCCTGTCGCTCTCCTACCACGATCACAAACAGACCGGAGACCTGATCAGCCGTGTGACCAGCGACATCGACGCGATTCAGAGCTTTGTCGCGTCCGGGTTGTTGGGCGGTCTGGTGGATAGCCTGACGCTGGCCGGCATGGTGGGAGTCATGTTCTGGATCAACTGGCGCTTCACGCTGGTAGCGCTTTCGGTGGCGCCGGTTCTGTTCGCCGTGGTCTACACCTTTACGCGACGCATCAAGAAGGCTTCCCGCGAGGTGAGGAAGAAAGAAGGCGAGATTGTTTCGGTGATTCAGGAAGTTCTGACTTCCATTCGGGTGGTAAAGGCCTTCGCGCGCGAGGATTACGAACAGCGCCGTCTGGAGGAAGAAAGCCTGGAAAGCGTGGAGATCGCCCTGCGCGCACGCGGCCTGAAGGCCAAGCTCTCGCCTTTGGTGGAGATTATCGTAGCCATCGGCACCAGTATGGTGCTCTGGTTTGGCGCCCGTATGGTCTTGAATGGCCGGCTTTCGTCGGGCTCGCTAATTGTGTTCATTTTCTACCTCGGCAAAATGTACAAGCCCATGCAAGATCTTTCGAAAATGACCGACGCCTATGCCAAAGCGGCGGTCGGATACGAGCGTATTCGCGAGATTCTGGACACCAACCACGCGATCCGGGACCTGCCGGGCGCGCGGCCGGCGCCGCCTCTCAAAGGTCAAATCGAGTTTGAGAGTGTGAGCTTCGGCTACGATCCGAGCTCCCCGATTCTCCGCGAGGTGAGCCTGCGTATCGAACCGGGACAGACGGCCGCGCTGGTCGGCCCAACGGGCGCCGGTAAGACAACGATCGTGAGCCTGATTCCGCGCTTTTACGATCTGAACTCCGGGGGAATCCGAATCGACGGCCAGGACATCCGTAGGTTCACTCAAAAGTCGCTGCGCCAGCAAATCAGCTTCGTGTTGCAGGAAACCATCCTGTTCCACGGTCCGGTCTGGTACAACATCGCGTACGGCAAGCCGGAAGCCAGCCGCGCGGAGATACTGCGTGCCGCCAGGTTGGCCAACGCCCATGAGTTCATCGAAAAGATGCCCCAGGGTTACAACACCGTGGTGGGTGAGCGAGGCGTGACCCTTTCCGGCGGCCAGCGCCAGCGCATCGCCATCGCCCGCGCGGTGATCCGCAACAGCCCGATCCTCATAATGGACGAACCAAGTTCCGGGCTGGACTCAGCTTCGGAGAAGTTGGTCTTCGAGGCTTTGGACCGCATGATGGAGGGCAAGACTTCCATTGTGATTGCCCACCGTCTCTCCACCATCCGCCGCGCCGACGTCATCTTTGTGGTTCGCGATGGAACCATTGTCGAGCGCGGCGACCACGAAACGCTGCTGAGATCCGGCGGGCTGTATTCGGAACTGTATGAGCTGCAGTTCCGAAGAGACGAGGAACTCACAAGTCCGTAAGCACGGCAATCCGCTGCTCCAGAACACTGGCGAATCCTTCCACCTCCGCGGGTGAGTAGCCCGACGCCCGGAAGGCATCGCGGATCTGCCGGCTAGAGAGACGGGCCAAAAGTTGTCCCATCCACCTGGCGTCGCCCCGGGGAACGCGGCCAATCCGCTCTAAGTGAACCCGGCTGAGGTATTCCTTCGGATTCACCAGATAGACCCATCTAGGGCGCGCTGGCACCTGAAAGTCCACTGTATCCGCCGTAAGGTTGCGGATGAACTTGGAGTGGCTGTAGGAATCGAGATTGTCTTTGGCTTTCTCGCGCGGCCAGGTACGCCCCGCGGATCCAAAACTGGCGCCAAGGTCGCTGATCATGTAGATGCGCTGGGAACCTTCCTGATAGATGGCGTTGTTCTCGTCCTTCAGGTCCCAATTGTTGATCAGCGCCATCACGACCTTCAACCCGTTCAACTCACGCGTGCCGGTGAACGCATCGTGGCGCCATTGCCAGTTCCCGATCTTCTTTTCGCTCTTCTCTTCTCTCTTCAGTCGCACATTGTGGACCGAGCCATCGGCGTCGAGCAATTTTTGACCGCGCTGCAAGCGACGCGGCATTCCATGCACATCCAGGTCCCTGACAAAAAAGTCTTCGTTGGCGTAATAGCCTACGGCCCAGGCAATGCGTGAAGCCACGGTTTCCGGACGGGCCTCCAGCCCCATCTTGACCTTCCACTTGACTCCATCCTGGTCAACCACGACAAATTTGGGATTGGTGCCGTCCAGGTCTTCCTTGACAAAGGTAAACGCACCGTGCGGCGCATGTTTTTCGCCGCCAGGTCCGTAGAACAGATCCCTGGAGCTAATGTCTGCGGGGTCACGCCAGAGCACCGCGGGCCCAGTGGCGGTACTTGACGCGTCACTTGACCCGGCATTTGACCCGGCACTTTTTTCCGGCGCCCCATCCCTTTTTTTCGCGGCCCCTGCCATGGGACCACTTAGAACCAATGCCAACAGCAAGATGGCGAATGGATTTTTCGTCACACTCATAGGACTGCTCCTTTGCTCCGAAACGGCGCATCAACTGCAAGTGCATGAGTGATGCCAGCGTGCGCCAGGCAACCGAGCCACGCTTTGATGGACCGGGGGGGTGAGTATTCGTGAAACTACTAATCCAGCCAGGGGACGGAGTTATGTCGTTGATCAAGGGCATCGGCGCTGCCAGGAAGAGCGTTGACATCGTCATCTTCCGTTTTGACCAGAGGGAAATCGAGCGGGCGCTAGCCAACGCCGTCAACCGCGGGGTGGCCGTCCGCGCGTTGATCGCTCATACCAATCGGGCCGGCGAGGAGAATCTCCGAAGGCTCGAAATGCGGCTGCTTGGCGCTGGGGTAGTGGTGGCACGCACGGCTGACGACCTGATTCGCTACCACGGCAAGCTGATAGTGATTGACCGCCGCGAGTTGTATCTGCTGGCGTTCAATCCCACCTATGCGGACATCGATCACAGCCGCAGTTTCGGCGTCATCACCCGCAGCCCCAGCGTAGTGCGGGAAGCGCTCAAGCTGTTCGATGCCGATACCCAGCGCCGTCCCTACGAAGCCGGTCTGGCGAGCTTTGTGGTCAGCCCATCGAACGCGCGCAAACAGCTCTCCAGCTTCATTAAGGGGGCCAAAAAAGAGCTGCTGATCTATGACCCAACGGTCAGCGACGCGGCTATGATTCACCTCCTCGAAGAACGATCCCAAGCGGGCGTCGAGATCAATATCATCGGGCGCATGCCCCGCCGGATCCCGGGCCTGACCGTGCGCAAGCTGCCGCAGTTGCGGTTGCACACTCGTACCATGGTCCGCGATGGTACGTTGGCGTTTATCGGGAGCCAGAGCCTGCGCGAGATCGAACTGGACGCGCGGCGGGAAGTCGGCATCATCTTCCGCGATGCGGCGGCGATCAGCGGTGTGGTACGGACATTTCAGAACGATTGGGCGCTGGCCGATCCAGCCGGGGCGCAAGTCAAGGCGGAAAACGCGCCCGCCGCCAAGGTGGCCAAGAAAGTCGCCAAAGCCGTGACCAGGGACTTGCCTGCCGTGGCGCCCGTCCTGAACGGCGCTGTGAAGGAAGTGGTGGGCGCGGCCGCCACCGTGGACCTGAGCGCCGAGGAAGTTCAGGAGATCGTGAAGGACGCCATCAAGAACGCCGTGAAGGAAGCGGTCAGGGGCGTAGTGGAAGAGGTCGTCGAACAGGATGGGCGGGCGCAATGAAGGCGCTGAAAGCGATGACAGCGGCTGTTCTGGTGATGATGGGGCTCTGCGCCGTGCTGTTGTGTGCGCCGGCGCAGGAGAGCGTGAACCAGGATTCCGCGGTGCTCAAAGATTTCGAAAAGCGCGTGGCGGATTACGTGAAACTCCACAAAATCGCCCGGTCGGAAGTGCATGGTTTGAAACCCACCACCTCAGCGGAAGAGATCGAGCATCACGAGCATCGGCTCGCCAACGGCATTCGCGAGTCAAGGCGTGGAGCTGTTCAAGGCGATGTCTTTACTGCCGAGATCGCAGCGGAGATCCGGCGATTGATCGCGACTACCATGCAAGGGCCGGAAGCGGACCGGATTCGTAAGAGCCTGCAGCGCGCCGCGCCGGTGTACCTGAAGGCAATTCGCGTCAACCAGACCTACCCGGCCGGAGTCCCCCTGCAGTCCACGCCTCCGTCGATCCTGTTGAACCTGCCTGCGCTGCCGCCCGAACTGGAGTATCGGCTGGTAGGACAGGCCTTGATACTCCGCGACATCGAGGCTAACCTGATTGCCGATTTCATTCCCAACGCGATTCCTTGACGTTAGTATGCGGCGTCTCTTTATTATGCGGCGTATCTTCCCCATCCTCCTTTTTCTGACGGCACTGATGCCGGCTTCGCCACCCGAGCTGAAGTTGCCGGTGAAGCCGAATTCGATTCGTTTCGCCGTGATCGGGGACAGCGGAACCGGTGAATCGGCGCAGTACGAAACGGCTGCCGAGATGGCCACGTACCGCGCCCAGTTCCCTTTCGATTTCGTCATCATGCTTGGCGACAACATCTACGGCGGCCATAGTCCAGCCGATTTCAAAAGCAAATTCGAAGAGCCTTACCGGCCGCTGCTGGATGCCGGCGTGAAATTCTATGCCTCGCTGGGAAACCACGACGAGACTAACGCGCGCCTTTACAAACCATTCAACATGGACGGCAAGCGGTACTACTCGTTTAAGCGAGCCAATGCCGAGTTCTTTGCGCTGGACAGCAATTACATGGATCCCCAACAACTGGACTGGCTCGACAAAGCGCTGCAGGATTCAAGCTCGGCCTGGAAGATCTGCTATTTCCATCATCCGCTGTATTCGCATGCCAAGGCTCACGGCCCCGACGCCGACTTGCGGAAACGGCTGGAACCGATCTTTCAGGCACATGGCGTGAACGTGGTCTGGTCGGGCCACGATCACGACTACGAACGGATCAAGCCGCAAAATGGAATCGCGTACTTCGTTCTGGGAAGCTCCGGTCAATTACGGTTTCACGACCTGAAGCCATCGCCCGATACCGCCAAGGGCTTCGACACCGACCTGACCTTCGCGCTGGTGGAAATAGCCGGAGATACGCTCTACTTCCAGGCCGTCTCCCGTACCGGCCAGATGGTGGACTCGGGTATCGTGGAACTCGAAGGGAAGAGCCATTGAACGGGTCAGTAGTGACGGGCAGGCTGAAAACGGTCTAGAACATCGTAGAACATCGTACTATGGTTGCAGTGTGGTGTTTGTAGCTGTTATAGTGTTTGTAGCGTCTGTACGAGTGAAAGGAGAGTTTGTGTCATGGCTGCTTTGCCAAATAGTCTTGAGGCCGTCGTAAGCCCCGTCGACATCCCCGAAAATGAACAGCGCGAAATCGTCGAACTGTATCGCAATGCTCTGCTCACCGGCAGCCAAGCTCACCTGATCAGTCCCACCGGCAAGGGGATGAATATCCCCAGACCAGTATACAACCTGTTGGTCCAGATTTTAAAGGACTTAAGCGAAGGATCCTCGGTTGCCATCCTGCAAGAGCGCCAGGGGCTCACGACCGTACAGGCAAGCCGTTTACTCGGCGTATCGCGACAATTTCTAGTGAACCTGATGGATAAGGGAGAGATTCCGCACCACATGGTCGGAACGCACCGTCGAGTCTACATTAACGATTTGATGGCATTCAAGTGCAGGCGGGACCAGAGGCGTCGAGCGGTGCTCAATCAAATGGTTCAGTCTGAGATTGAGGCTGGCGTGTACGACGTGGTGCCCGATGATTTCTCTGGTCAATGAGTTTGCGGCGCTCCTGGACACCTGCACGCTGGTACCGATTTCGCTTTGCGATCTGCTGCTTAAACTTGCGGAAGATCCCGCTTTATACCAACCAAAATGGTCCCGGGAGATTCTAGCGGGAGTTTACTGAGAACACTCAATTAGTCGACGGTCCAGTTCCTGCAAGTGCGTTTCGTATCAACCTGATAGCCTGCCTACCCTCAATTCATTTTTGTATTACCCTATATAGAACATTTCTATGGCGATTTGTTCT
>DATMNI010000382.1:0-5037 GCA_035570275.1 Candidatus Acidiferrales bacterium
GGCTTCTCCAGGAAATCGGCGGCGCCCAGCCGCGTGGCGCGCACCGCCATTTCGATATTGGCCTGGCCGGAGATCATCACCACCGGCAGCGCCACCCCCAGGTTGCGCAGTTCTTCCAGCAGCGTGAGGCCGTCCTTGCCCGGCATCACCACGTCGGACAGCATCATGTCGAAGGCGTGCGACTTCACCAACTCCAGCGCGCGGCCGGCGTTGTCGCAAACCGTGGCTTCGTGGCCGGCCAGGCGGAACGCGCGCGCCAGCGAAGCCAGTGTGTTGGCGTCGTCATCCACAATCAACAAGTGTGCCAATAGGTTTCTCCTGCCCTGACTCAATCCGAGCCCGATTCAATCCGAGCCTGACTCAATCCGACCCCAGCTCAATCCAAAACGTCGCGCCCTTTCCCGGTTCGCTCTCCACTGAGATACGCCCGTGGTGGTCGCTCACCACCGATTGCACAATCGCCAGCCCCAATCCCGTCCCGTGCGTCTTGGTGGTGTAGTAGGGCGTGAACAGGCGCGCGCATTCCTCGGGCGTCAATCCCAGGCCCGTGTCGGAGACAGCCAGGCGAACGCCGGCCGGCATCGCCGCGGTGTGCAACGCCGTGGTGCGCACGGTCAGGCCGCCGCCCTGGGGCATGGCGTCAATGGCGTTCAGAATCAGGTTGCGCAACACCCGCGTCATCTGTTCCTGGTCGGCCTGCACGGGGCGAAGCCGTGGATCCAGTTCGGCCCTGGCCGCGATCCGCGCCTGCGCCAGTTGCGGCTCAAACAGCTTCAAGGTCTCGCTCACCAGCTTGTTGAAGTCCACCGGCTGCATTTCGGGCGCGGGCATTTTGGCGAAATCGCTGAACCGCCCGATGATCTGTTTGAGCTTGCCCAGTTCGGCCAGCAGCGTAGCCGTGCTTTCGCGGAACACCTCGTCGAACTGGTCGGGATAGCGTTCGCGCGCCCGCTGCATGTTTTCCACGGTGAGCTGCAGTGGGAACAGCGGGTTCTTCAGTTCGTGCGCCAGCCGCCGCGCCAGTTCCCGCCACGCGGCCACGCGCTCTGCCTGCACCAGCCGTTCGCGCTGCGCTACCAGTTCGTGCGTCATGCGGTTGAAGGCGCGGGCCAACTGGCCGATCTCATCGGTGGATGAGACTTCCACCGTGACGCCCCAATTGCCCGCCGCCACGCGGCCCGCGCTTTCCGCCAGTTGGCGCACCGGGCGGGTCACGCGAGCAGTGGCCCACCAACTCAGCCCGATTCCCACCACGATGCCGGCCGCGGCCACTACAATACCGGTCTGCAGCAGCGACGCTTCCAGCGCGACCAGTTCGCGGCGCGAGCTGGCAAACAGCAGCACGCCCAGCAGATTGTTTTCGTATCCCAACAGCGGCAGCGCATGCAAGGTCTCGGCTTCGGCGCCGCTGCCCACCGTCCTATCGGCCTCGCGGCGCGTGTTCCGCACCTGGTCGATCAGCGGCCGCAGCGCTGCGGCATGCGCCACCTGACCCCCAGCATCGATCATCTCCGCCGGCAAGAACTGCGCGTCCAGATTCCGGTAAAGCAGCACCCGCATCCCGGCGGGCATCACCAGCGTGGCAAGAAACTCGCGGTCCAGTTTCTGGCCCCCTGCGACATACAGCGTCCGGTCGCCTGCCTGGGTCCGGCTCACCGCCACCAATGCCAGGGTGAAGCCCGTCGACAGTTCTTCGCGCTTTAGAAACGCTCCGCGCGCCTTCCAATCCCCATCCTCCGCCAGCCAGTCTTCCTGGAACCCGAAGCGTGCCGGCCACTGCGCCGAAGAGACGATGGTGCCATCGCCCGCCACCAGTTCCAGCAGATCCAGGCCATGGGCGGCGGCCTGGGCGGCGGCCTCGTCCACAAACCGGCCGTAGTCGGGCGCGATGGCAATGCTCACGGCCGTCTCCGAACGCGCGATGCCGTCCACCGTTCGCACAATCTCCTGCTTGCGGCGCGCGTACTCGGTCTGCACCTGCGCCACCAGCGCCCGCACGCGCTGCGTTTCCACGCGCTCAAAGGCCTCGCGCGTCCGGCTGGCGACCAGCAATTCCACCACCCCAACGGCCGCCACCAATGCGACCGTGAACACCAGCATCAAACGGGTCCGGAAGGTCATGGCCGGCCGCCCTCCCCGGAACGGGGCTCCGCCACCCACAGGTTTTCAAAACGCCACTCTCCCAGCGGCGTGATGCCGGGGCCGCCTTTCACCCGCGAGCTCACACCGTAGACATCCGGCAGGTGGAGCAGAGGCACCACGCGAAAGCCTTCCAGCAGCGCGCGCTCAGCCGCTTGCAGGGCCTCTGCCGAATCTGCGCGCGGCGGCTCGGGCAGGCCAAGCGCGGCGGCCAGCGACACCAGCGCCCGCGCCCCGTCGGCAGAGCTTACCCGCACCTCCACCAGCCGCACATCGGCATTGGCCGTTTGCGGAACCACGGAAACAGCCAGCCCCACATACCGGGCATTGAGCGCGATGCGTTCGGCGATGGGACGGGCCGCGGCATCCTCCACGCCTAGCGAGAGCGTGCGCTGCCCCGGCGGCACACCCGCCAGCAGCGTGCGGGCGCGGGCCGCATCGGCAGCCGTGGGGAACACGAAGGCGTAGCCTGAGATCCACTGCGGCAGCAGTGCGCCCGAAACCTCGCCCTGCCGCTGCATCAGTACGCTGTGGATAGCCGACCGGTCCACCGCCATCGCCAGCGCTCCGCGAATCAGCGAGTCTGCAATGCGGGGGTTGAACAACAGAACCATTACCCGCACCGGCGAAGACGACCAGACCCTTCGCCCGGCGGACTGGCGAAGCAGTTCACTTGGACCAAGCTCCACGATGTCGGCCCTCCCCAGTTCCAGATCGATGGATTGGTCATGCAGCGGCTTCCCAATCTGGATATCGATGGACTCGAGATACGGCCGCCCCCCTGCAGCGTTTTCGTTGGCTTCGTAAACCGCGCGCCTGCCGGCTTCCCATCGGGCGATATGGAAGGCTGCCGCCAGGTCGGGCATGCCGTGCCCGGTCACCGGCGGATCGGGGGTTTCGATGGCCGCGCGCATTTCCACCCGCAGCGTCCCCCCATACCGCGGCCGCGTGGCGCCATGCACAAGGCCGACCGCAAGCAGCCAGACCAATATGTGGGGCAGGTTGTTAACCTGCGGCGGATTGGCAATCCGCCTGCTGGACGCTGCGGGAAAGCCTGCCAAATGTGGCGAGGCTACCCCGGACCGGCTCGCTTCGCATCGCGGAGGCGGATTAACAATCCGCCGCAGATTAACAATCTGCCCCACAATGGTCCTACATCCCACAGTTCACCGTAATCAGATACGCTCCGAAGCGGCCCGTTTCGGTATCCCGCGCCACCGCCAGCACGGCTCCGGTCCCCGCCGCCGTCACCGAAGACCACAGCGCCGTCACGGGTCCGGAAAAGTCCAACGGCTCCGTCAGCGGCTCCGGCACTCGGTTTCGAACGCTGTAGGCCCGAAGGGTGTCGGCCTCGCGCCCATCCCCAGCCCTGGTGACCAGCACCTGCGATCCGCCCCCGCAGTGCGCCTCCGTGCCGGCCATGTCGCTGCCCCACGCGGCGTCTCTGCCCCACACGCCAGTGCCGCCCAAAGGTTCGAAGCTGGCATCCACAATTTGCGTGTGACCGTCCAGCATCGCCAGCAGCCACAACTGCCGGCCCTGATCTTCCACCGCGGCCGCGGAGAAAAATGGCGCCACGGCCTTCGGCACGCCGGTCTGTGTAGTCACGCGCCCGTCAAAAAAGTTCCGCGCCGGCGCCAACGCCGCCAGCAGCATAGCGCGGCTGCCGGATTCCAGCACCCAAGGCTCATCGCTCGGCCGACAATCCATGGTGAGGGCAATAGCCGGCGCCAAAGCCGGTGCTACCACCGGTGCAACAGCCGGTGCTGCAGCCGGTGCAGGTTCCATTGTGCCGGCACAAGCCGTCCCGGGAAGGTACACCTGAAAGCTGTTTCCGTGCAGCCGCAAGTGGCCTCGAAGGTCGCGCGGCCAGGGCTTCGGCTGTGTCAACAAGGGCACGGTCAAGGGCACGGACTGCCGAAGGTCCCACTGCCCGTTCTGCCGGGTATAGAGCGCCACTCCGGCCGGCGACAACACCAGCAGATTGCTGTCGGCAAACACCGCGTCCAGGATCGGCTCGGCTTGCTCGAAGACCAGCTTCTTCTCCAGCGTGACGCCCTGCGTGCTGCCCACGGCCGCGGTGGATGGGGCGCGTTTCCAGGTAGCGACCCAAACCTGCCGCTCGTCACCCTTCCGCGCCTCCTCCACCATCAGGAACTGCGTCTGGTTCTCCGACAGCGTGAGGTGCAATTCGGCCACCGGCGCCACTTCCGTGACCCGGTCCCCGGCGTCGCGCACCGCCGTCTCGAAGGCGCCGCGGGCCTGGCTGAACACCGCGGAGCCGAGCGAGGAAACATTGCGCCACGCTACCGAAACCGGCTCTCCCCTGCCGGTGAAAACCACCGTCCGGCGGGCCAGTTCACGCGCCGCGCCGGCCAGATCGTCAGCCGCACTGGCGCCGGGCTGGAGGCAGAACAGGAGCGCGGCCCATCCCGCGTGCCACCCCTTCACGGCTGCGATCATAGCACATTGCGGTGCGGCAACTCCGCCGCCGCCCCCATACGGAACAGGCGCAGCAGGCCTCGCAGGCAGCCCCACGCCAGGTAGTAAGAGAGCGGAAACGTGACTGCGGCCATCAGAACACACCCGATGAAGTTCATAGGGATTCTCCGTTGGTGACACCCACTATTGAGCAGCCACTGCCACAGCAACCGCGCCCGCCGATGCGACTTCGGTGGCTGCCTGGGCGGCAACTTGTGCGGCGACTGGTGCGGCGGCTCCCGCTACCAGGACCCTTCCGAAGATCCGGTCCAGTTCCGAATTCCGTTCGGCGTACAGTTCCACCCGATCGCCGACGCCGACCATCGGGAACAACTCTTCAACGTCGCGGTTGCGCATGCGAATGCAGCCATGCGACGCGTTGTGGCCAATGGATGAGGGAACGTTGGTTCCGTGGAT
>DATMNI010000383.1:0-15931 GCA_035570275.1 Candidatus Acidiferrales bacterium
GCCTGTGAATGCCTGCGGCAATACGTTTTCAGGAGAGCCGGATGTCGGGAAATCCGCTTGTCCGGTTCGACGAGGGGAGAGTGGGTCGCACCGCAAGTTGTCGCCCTCTCTCCTACTCTACCGGCTTGGCGTGAAATCCTGGTTTTCTGGAGGTCTGCGCTACTTGGTTATGAACTTGATCTCCCGGTCCACCAGGCGGGTCACGACCGCAAACAAAAAGCTCGCGGAGAGTCCGCACATCAGCACGCCGGTGACACTTTCCACTGGGCCCAGGTCCCGCCACATCCGCGGCAGAACCAGATCTCCGTAGCCCACCGTCGAGTAACTGGTAGTTGAGAAGTAGAATGCAGACTCCCACGAGGGAAAACAATTCCAGCGGTAAAAGCCGGCCCACAGCAGGATCTGCACGATATGCAAGCCGATCATCAGGCTGGTAAGCCGCACCATGTGCACGGCGGAACGCACCAGGCCGAGCCTGTACGTTTCGCGCAAATGATTGATCCCACAATTGATGAGCACCGCCATTCCAGCGCTCTGGACTGCCAGGGTCAGCGTGATCAGAATGGCCGCGGCGCCGGTCTGGTGGAGAAAGCCCATGGCTCTGGTAGCTTCGCGGTAAACCGTTAGGGCTCGATAATCGGCGTTTCCGAGGCCAACTGCAAATCTACGACCAGCGCCAGACGCCAATCCAGTTGAAAGAAGAACGCCGTGGCTTTGCCGGACATGACCTTGCGGAAAATCGGAAAGTATTTCAGCCGAAGTTGCGCGATGGACTGTTCGACCTCTCCCCGCCCGTGGATGTAACTCTCCGCCTGCTCATCCGTAAGCGCGTCGAAATTCCGCGCGTAGTCTTTGAGCAACGCGAACTTCTTATCGTAAATCGCGGCTAGTTCCGCGGTGTACCGCTCGAAGATCGGCCAGAACTGCTGCGCCTCGGCGTCGGTCAGGTCCATATTGGCAGCGATGAACTGCTTCCTGATGGATCTGACGTCTTTCCGGAACAACTTAATATCTTCGTCGGAGACCGCCGCATCGGGTGTTGCACCCTTTGACGGCAGCGACACGGGCTCCTGCGCGAGCACCCGGTTGCCGCCCATCCACGAAACCCCCACCAGCACTGCTGTCACAATCGTTGTCTTGTTCATTCATCCTCCTGTGGGGAGTAGCGCCCAGCCTCCAGGCCTGCCTTTTCCCCGGCGCGCGCAGGCCCCGGAGGGTCACTAGGACTGGAGGCCCGCGCTACATAGATTAGGAGTTCCGGACCCTTCCATTTGTTGGCGCCTTCACAGGCGGACGGCGTTCTCAAGGACGAAGGTCAACCGGGTTTCGGATGGGATTTTCACGCGTTGGCCCTTGGTCAGGATTTCCGCCCCGGCTCCCACCGCGGCCCCCGATCCCAGGCCGATAGCAGCCCCTTTGCCGCCGCCCGCGATGGCCCCGATAATCGTGCCGAGCACCGCCGTGCCGCCGGCTACTTTGGCCGTCCGCGAACCGCGCGAGGAGCTTTCCTCCGTGACCGTTTCCGTGTTGACGTCCACCATCCGGCCATCCACCTTCAGGGACATCAGGTCAAGGGTGAGAGTCGTTCGTCCCGCCAGTTTGCCGGATTCTTTCGCATCCACCAGCTTCACCACCACGTCGGCCCCGCGTGGAATCATCGTACGGCCATCGATTACGACTGGTTCATCCAGGCTGGCGGCGAATGTCTGGCCGACGGAGTTCCGTTCCGAATCCACCCCGTCGATCATGCGAATGACCAGGTTCGTGCCGGCGGGGAGCCGGAGCCGGTCTGTGGCGGGGAGCCGGGCCCGGTCTCCGGCGGCCGATTCCCGGCGGGTGTGAAAGTCGATCCGCACGATGTCCTCGACATCCACGGTCTGGACCTGATCGCCGACCACGAACTTCATCTCGGTTGGCGAGCCTCCCACATAATTGCCAGCGATCACGCGGCCGTCTTTGAGCGTTACGGTTTCGGCTGCCATGGCAGCCATTGCTAAAGTCAAACTGATTCCAAAAAGTAGCAGTCGCATAATGGTTCCCCCATGTGATGAGCCGTATGCGAGCGTGTTTGTTGGGAGGCGGACAGGCGACCCTAACGGTCGTGGCTCCGATGGACTCGTTGACAACACGAGACTTCGCATCGGAGCCGCGACCGTTAGGGAGTGGTGTTACGTGCGGTAACCGACTTTCGCGCCGGAAACTAACTAGCCATCGGAAGACTGCGACTGTCGCGATGCGTTCGGCTTCAAATATGCAAAAGCGGCGGGAATGGTCAGCTCCACTTCCGTACCGGAACCGGGCCTGCTGAAAACGGCCAGCTTGCCTCCCGCCAGCGTGGCGCGTTCCCGCATGCCGGGCATTCCGTGATGCCCGGAACGGCCGCCGGCATCCAGGATCTGCAAGTCGATGCCCTTGCCGTTGTCCCGCACACACAGCCGGAACTGGCGTGGGCCATACTCGATTTCCACTTCGATCCGGGTGGCCTGTCCGTGTCGAAAGGCATTGCGCACCGCTTCGCTGGCTATGCGGTAGACCTCGTCCCGGACGATCGGCGCGAGATCCCTGGTCGCGCCCTCCACGTACACCTGGAACTCGGGACCGTGCGGGCTCTTGGGATCGGCGGCGAGCTCTTCTCCAAGCGTCCGGATCGCCTGCGCCAGTTCGTTGGTGGTCACGGTGGAAGAGCGCAATCCCTGCACCGCGTCGCGGCCCTCGGTGACCGCCTCCCGCGCCTGCTCGACGATCGTCTCCAATTGTTCCCGGGCTTCCGGTGGATCCTTGATTCGGTACGCCACCACGGAAAGCTTCAGCAACACCGCTTGAAAGCTCTGCAGCATGGTATCGTGCAGGTCGCGCGCGATCCGGGTCCGCTCGGCAACGCGCTCTTCCATCCGCATGTTGAACTGTCGCGCGACGTGTCGCAGCCGAAGCTGGTACAGCCCCGCGAGCAATCCGGCAAATGCGGCCACGCACGACGCCTGGAACCAGGCAGACTGGTAGTAGGCCGGCGCGACGGAAAAATCCAGCGATGCGCCGGCCTCGTTCCACACGCCGCTGTTATTGCAGGCGATCACGCGGAAGCGGTAGTTGCGCGGCGGCAGATCGCTATAAAACGCCTGGCGGCGCGTGCCGGCGTCTTGCCAATCGGTATCGCGGCCTTCCAGCGTGAAGCGAAACTGCACCTTTTCCGGCGCGGCGAAGCTGAGCGCGGTGTAGTCGATCTGCAGGTCGCGGATCAGCGGAGGCAAGCGCAAGCCGCTGTTCGCATCATAGGGCTTGCGGTCCGCGACGATCTGTTCGATGTGAACCGGCGGGGCCAGGTTGTTGACGGTAAGGTGGCTGGGATCGATCACGCCGACGCCATCGGTACGCTGAAACCATATTTTTCCATCCGGAGACTTGGCGACACGGGGGGCGAGGAAGGAATTAATGGCAACAACCCTGACGCCGTCGAAAGGGTCGAAGAGGACGGTGTGGAGTGCGCGGCCGGCCCCGGACGCCAAAGCCTCCAACTCAGACCGCGCAACCCGCAACAGGCCGCAGGACGTGTACAGCCAGAACGAGTGGCCATCGTCTTCCATGGCCCAATGCACTGCAGCGCAGGGCAAACCGTTCTCACGCGTCAACGTGGCGAGGCGGCCGTCTTTCAAGCGGCTGAGCCCGCCCTCGGTAGAGATCCAGAGTGCGCCCTCGCGATCGTACCAAAGGTCGTTGACATAGCCACCAGCCAGCCCATTGGAGGCGGCGTAGCTGGCGCGGACCCGGCCGTCCTTCCAGTAAGCGATGCCGCTTTGAAAAAACCCGAGCCATAAGCCTCCCCCCACGGGATCGGCTGCAACCGCCTCGGCAAAACTGCTGCTTCCCAGGGTGGTCCACGGGATTTGTTGCACACCGCCATCCGGCGCCAAACCAATCAGGAGATTCACGTGGGCGAACCACAGATTTCCGGCAGTGTCTTCCACGATGGACTGCACATTTCCGGTGGGGATGGCGCGTAGGGGAACAAGCCGGTCATTCTCCAGATAGCCCACGCCGCCCGGCGTGGCGACCCAGATTCGTCCGCGATGGTCCTGAAAGAGAGCCGTGACCGTTCGATCCGCCAATCCACTGCCAACCACCTCCTTGACCACGCGCCGATCCGCTGGTTGCGGCGCGCGGCGCTCCCGGTAGGCCCAGACTTCCCCATGATTCCAGCGCTTCAGCCCCTCCGCAGTGCCGATCCAAACGCTGCCATCCCTGGCCGGTAGGGCGACGCTGACACCGGCAGTGGTTGACATTTGATTGCCGGAAATCATGGGAACGGCGAAGTCGCGAAAACGATCGAGGCCTTTAGCCGTCGATACCCAAACATTGCCCTCCCGATCTTCGAAGATAGCGATCACGGAATCGGCGGACAGGCCTTCGGACTCCGCAAATCTGTCCGTTCTGCCCAGGCCTACATGCGTCAAGCCTCGATTCGCCGCTGCTATCCACAGGCCGCCATCGCGATCGCGGAGCAGGCTTGTGACATAGGAGGGCTGGGATTGGCCTGGGAGCGAGTACTCCTCGGCCTTTCCGCCAACCAGGCGCCGGAGGCGCCGGTACGTGCCGATCAAGGGTTCGGCGTCATCGGCTCCGCCAACAGCCATGACTCCGTTCGGCTCGGGAATCGGATAGAGTTGCGGAGGCCCCGGTTTCCATCGCCACAACCCGCGCTCCGATCCTGCCCAGAGATTGCCCGTCTTGTCTTCATAGAAACCATTCACCCAGGCGCCAAACCGGCCGCCCGCCTCATCGCAGTGGACGCTGCCCTTCCGGATGGCACAGAGCTTGCCGTTGGGCTGGGCGTACCCGCCCGCCCATATCGAGCCTTCCCGATCCTCAAACAGGCCGGCTGGCTCAATAATCACGCCGGCAAGCTCCGCGTACGTGGAAAGCTTACCGTCCTTCCAACTGGCCAGCCCCTTCCTCGTGCCGATCCAAAGCGTACCATCGCGCCCGGCCAGCAGACACGTAATGAGGTCGCTGGGAAGATGCTGGTTCGGCGGCGGCTCCCATCCAGTGGTGCGCACGCCGTCGAATCGAAGCAAGCCGAACTCGGTGCCGAGCCAGATATAACCGTCGGCGGTCTGGGCGATGGACCTGACCCGGCCTTTTAGGAAGCCCTCGCCGATCGGCCACGACTTGTGCGCGTACTGGCTGACCTCGAGCGCCGGATTCAATGCGAACGCGCACTGCCCGGCAGCCAGCAGGCCGGCGAACCAGAAAGCTCCCCTCATGACAATGAAGTCATTATCCCGTACTCGGCTGTGGGGCAGGTTGTTAACCTGCGGCGGATTGGCAATCCGCCTGCCGGCAGCACACATAACCCCGGCAGGCGGGTTGCCAACCCGCCGCAGGATACCATCCTGCCCCACAAAAACTCGTCAAACAAAAGCGCGATCCTCACGATCTCCACTGTGAGGAGGGCCGGAGATTGCCAGCTACAAGAACCGCCATGCCCACAACTGTGAGTCCACTCACCGCAACCTCCACGTGGTCCAGTGACCCCGCACACTCGTCGGTCGACTTCAAGGTCCGTCACATGATGATCTCTTATGTTCGAGGTGAATTCCGGGTGGTTCGCGGCGCGCTTAAGCTGACTATCGAGGACATCACCCAAGCCAGCGTCGGCGCGGATTTCCTCGATGCCGAGCGGTATCCGGTAATTACCTTCCGTTCGGCCAAGATCCACGAATTGCTGGGTGAAGCCCTCCGTGTGGATGGCGATCTGACGATTCACGGGGTCACGCGCAACGTCACCCTCCATGTCGATAACGTTTCGCCGGAGACGAAGGACCCATGGGGGAACTTCCGCCTCGGGGCATCGGCGAGCACGGTCATCCGGCGCAAGGACTTCGGCCTGAACTGGAACTCGGTGCTGGAAACGGGTGGAGTTCTCGTGGGTGACGACATCGCGATCGAGTTCGACCTCGAATTCGTGAAATCGCAGCAGTGAGACGCCGGCCAGCCGGCTTCCGCTGGCCAACAAATCGGCGCCGGCGATGCTCCTCAATGCTGAGCCGGTGTTCATCTGGGGAGAAATCGTTGAAGGAACCTCAAATCATCTACCTGGCCCGGCATGGCGAGACCGCGTGGTCGCTCAGCGGACAACACACCGGGCTCACCGATCTGCCACTGACACCGCGCGGCGAATGTAACGCTCGCCGCCTGGGAGAACGGCTTGCGGGCCTGGAATTCGCCAAGGTGTTTACCAGCCCGCTGCAACGCGCGTCGCGGACTTGCGAGTTGGCCGGTTTCGGGCCAAGGGCGGAAGTCGACCGGGACCTGACAGAATGGCATTACGGCGAATATGAGGGTCTCCGGACGGCGGACATTCACGTGAAGCGCCCGGGCTGGGAGCCATTCCGCGATGGATTCCCCGGAGGCGAATCATTCGACCAGGTTGGAACGCGAGCGGACCGCATGGTCGAGAGGGTCCGATCGGTCGATGGCGCCGTACTGCTCTTCTCCAGCGGGCACTTCCTGCGAATCCTGGCCGCGCGCTGGCTTGGCCTTAAGCCGGAGGGCGGCCGCTACTTCCTATTGGGGACGGCGAGCCTGAGCACGCTGACCTATGAGCACAATTCATCGGAGCCGGCGATCGGTATGTGGAATGACACTCGTCATATAAGCGCGCAATGCATGGAGGAATCCAAGTGAGCACAAACAGCATCGTGGAAACTATGATCGCGAACGAGAACCCGAAATCTCCGGATCAAAACGGTTCCGGTCCGGTACAACTCTTCGGTTCGCACAACGGCCTGTATGAGCGCCATCTTTTATTCGACAACGTGATTGAGCGGGCCTGCGCCGACTCCCGCGATCGCTTTGAAGCCTTTGCTCGCGCAGTGAGGGATATCCTTTCGCAACGCTGGGTGGCGACCGACAGCACCTATCGACGCCAGAACCCCAAGCGGGTCTACTACCTCTCGATGGAGTTTCTCATCGGCCGTTCGCTGGCCAACAATGTAACCAATCTCTTTCTCGATCCAGTGATTCAAGAAGCCGTGAAGAATCAGGGCATCGATTGGCCCGAACTGCTGGACGAGGAACCGGACGCGGCGCTGGGGAATGGCGGGCTCGGCCGCCTGGCGGCCTGCTTCCTGGACTCGATGGCCACCATGCAACTGCCCGCCATGGGCTACGGTCTGCGATACGAATACGGAATGTTCAAGCAAGCCTTCCAGGATGGCTGGCAGCGGGAGCAACCGGATAACTGGCTGCGCCGCTCCGATCCTTGGGAGGTTGCCCGTCCGCACGAGAAGGTCGAAGTCAAGCTCAACTGCTCGTTCGAACCGCGAGAGGGTGATCTGCGAGTCATCACGGGCCGGCCGTCCAGCCTGATTGGCATCCCGTACGATCGGCCCGTGGTGGGCTACGGGGGCAATACGATCAATACCCTTCGCCTCTGGGAGGCGGCGGCGCCGGACTACTTCGACTTTCAAGCCTTCAGTCACGGCGAATTCTTTAGCGCCGTGGCGGAGACTCTTGGCGCCGAGTCGCTTACCCGCGTACTGTATCCGGACGACTCCACGAGCAGGGGCCAAGGCCTGCGGTTCGTGCAGGAATACTTTCTGGTGGCCTGCTCGCTGGCCGACATCGTACGCCGTTTTCGGCGGAGCAACGCCGATTGGAACACGTTTCCAGAGCAGGTGGCGATCCAACTCAACGATACCCACCCAACGATGGCGGTTCCCGAGTTGATGCGCATCCTGTTGGACGAAGCGCACCTGGGATGGGCCCAGGCTTGGGATCTGACGCAGAAGACGTTGGCGTACACGAACCACACGCTGCTTCCGGAAGCGCTCGAAAAATGGCCCCTCGAGTGGTTCCAGACGATGCTGCCGCGGCATCTCGAAATCATTTTGGAGATTAACCGGCGCCTGCTGATTTCGGTTCGCGACAATTTTCCGGGCGACGAGGGCCGCGCTCAGCGCGTCAGCCTGGTGGAGGAGACGCCCCAGCGCAAAATCCGGATGGCGAACCTGGCGATTGTGGGCTCGCACAGCACCAACGGAGTGGCCGCCATTCATTCGGGTTTGCTCCGCACCATGACCGTCAAAGACCTCGCCGAGGTGTTCCCCGAACGGTTTAACAACAAGACCAACGGGGTGACGCCGCGCCGCTGGCTGCATTTGTCGAACCCCCCACTCTCCCGCACGATTACCGAAGCCATCGGGGAGGACTGGATCAAAGACCTCAGCCAGTTGCGCAACCTGGAGCCGTTCGCCGGGGACGCGGGCTTCTCGGATTCGTTTCGAGCGGCCAAGCGGCAGGCCAAGTCCGAGTTTGCCGATTGGCTGCGACAGGACGCCGGAGTAACCGTCGATCCGGACAGCATTTTCGATTGCCAGATCAAGCGCATCCACGAATACAAACGGCAACTGCTGAACGCTCTGCGCGTGGTCGTGTTGTACAACCGGCTGCGGGAGAATCCCCGGCTCGATATGCATCCGCGGACGTTCTTCTTCGCAGGCAAGGCCGCGCCGGCCTACCACCTGGCAAAGTTGATCATCAAGTTCATCAACAATCTGGCCGGCACCATCGATGGCGACCCGGCGGTTCGGGACCGGATCAAGGTCCTGTTCCTGCCCGAATACGATGTCACGCTCGCGGAGCGGCTGATCCCGGCAAGCGATGTATCCAACCAGATCTCGACGGCGGGCTATGAAGCCAGCGGGACCAGCAATATGAAATTCATGATGAATGGCGCGCTGACAGTGGGAACACGGGACGGCGCCACTATTGAAATGGCGGAAGAGGCCGGCGAAGAAAACTTCTTCCTCTTCGGCCTGACCGCGGAACAGGTGGCAAGCAGCCGCGGCTGGTACAACCCCCACTGGCACTACGAAAACGAGCCGGAAACGCGGGCCGCGCTCGATCTGATCTTCTCCGACCACTTCAGCAGCAATGAGCCCGGTATCTTTGAGCCGCTGCGCGACACGCTGTTGACGCACGGCGACTACTATATGCACCTGGCTGACCTGACCTCTTATATGGAAGCGCAGGGGCGATTGGGTGAACTCTACGCCAATCCGAAGGCCTGGGCGCGCAAGGCCATCCTGAACGTGGCGGGATCGGGGAAATTTTCCAGCGACCGTACCATCGCCGAATACGCATCCGGCATCTGGGGGGTGAAGCCGTGCCCAGTCCAGTGAAGACACATGCCGGCGCGAATGTCTCGCCCTTAGCCGGCCGCCCGGCGCCACGCGAGATGCTGATCGACCCGGCGCGGCTTGAGCGCGAGTACTTCGAACGCCGTCCGGATTTGAGCGATGCCGAGCAGATGGTGAAGTTTGGAACCAGCGGGCACCGGGGTTCCCCGTTGCGGGGCAGCTTCACCGAAGCTCACATTCTGGCGATCACGCAGGCGATCTGCGACTACCGCGCCGCTCATGGCACGGATGGTCCGCTCTACACGGGGATGGACACGCACGCCATTTCCCCGGCGGCGCAAAGAACGGCGCTCGAAGTCCTGGCGGCCAACGGAGTGGAGACGATCATCCAGCGCGACGACGGCGTTACCCCAACGCCGGTGATCTCGCGCGCCATCCTGGTCTACAACCGCGGCCGCAACGCGCACTTCGCCGATGGCATCGTGATCACGCCATCCCACAATCCTCCGCGGGATGGAGGCTTCAAGTACAATCCGCCGAACGGCGGCCCGGCCGACACAGACGCTACGCGATGGATCGAGGACCGGGCGAACGAACTGCTCCGCGGTGGTAACGCCGCGGTGAAACGGATGCCGTACACGTCCGCGATGAAGGCCGGGACCACTCACCAGGAAGAGTTCGTCATTCCGTACGTGGAGGACCTTCGGAATGTGGTGGACATGGAGGCAATCCGCGATGCCGGCCTGAAGCTTGGCGTCGATCCGTTAGGTGGCGCCGCCAGGCCTTACTGGGAGCCGATCAACTCCATTTACAAACTGGACGTCAAAGTTGTGAATCCGGTGATCGACCCGACGTTCTCATTCATGACGCTGGATCATGACGGCGAGATCCGCATGGACTGTTCCAGCCCGTATGCGATGGCCCGGCTGGTCGGACTAAAGGATCAGTATCAGGTCGCCTTCGCCAATGACCCGGACTCGGACCGCCACGGCATTGTCACGCCGTCCGCCGGTTTGATGAACCCGAACCACTACCTGGCGGTAGCGATCCGGTACCTGCTCAGGAACCGGCCGCTGTGGCGGACGGATGCGGCGGTAGGCAAGACCGTGGTCAGCAGCGGCATGATCGACAACGTCGTGCGAAAGGCCGGCCGCCGGCTGAACGAGGTCCCCGTCGGATTCAAGTGGTTTGTGGACGGCCTCTTTGACGGATCGTGCTGTTTCGGCGGCGAGGAGAGCGCCGGCGCCAGCTTCCTCCGCTTCGACGGCACCGTTTGGACCACCGATAAAGACGGGCCGATCATGGACCTGCTCGCCGCGGAGATTACGGCGCGCACCGGCAGGGACCCCGGCGAACATTACCGCCGGATGACCGCCGAGTTTGGAACGCCACTTTATACGCGGCTCGACGCACCGGCAACTCCCGAGCAGAAGGCAAGGCTGCAGAAACTGTCACCCGATAGCGTGAAGGACTCGCACCTTGCCGGTGAGAAGATCACCGCGAAATTGACTCGCGCGCCAGGGAACAACGCGCCCATCGGCGGATTGAAGGTGGTGACTGCCAGCGGATGGTTCGCGGCCCGGCCCTCCGGCACGGAGAACATCTACAAGATTTATGCCGAGAGTTTCCAGGGCGAAGGGCACCTCGACTCGATCGTAAGCGAGGCTCAGGAAATCGTCGACCGCGCCCTCAATGCGCCGGAGCAACGAGGATGAGCGCCAGCAATCCCGGCCCCGCGCCGTTTTCGCTGGACTACCGCGCTTCGGGTTTGCTCCTGCATGTGACGTCTCTTCCTTCGAAATACGGCATAGGCGACGTGGGGCCGGCGGCCCTGGCCTGGATCGATCGGCTCCGGGAGGCTGGCCAAAGCTGGTGGCAAGCGCTGCCGCTGGGTCCCACTGGGTATGGGAACTCGCCTTATCAGCCCATGTCTTCCTTCGCGGGCAACGAACTTCTGGTCAGCCCGGATTGGCTGGTGGAGGACGGACTGTTGCAGGAAGACGAGTGCGATGGCGGTCATTTCTCGCGCCTGGAGATCGACTACGACGCCGTGATCGCCTGCAAGCGGCGCCTGATCCAGACAGCCTGGGCCAATTTTTCCGATGCGGCGCACTCCAGTCTTCGCACGGATTATGAGCAGTTTCGCAACGATCAGGCACACTGGCTGGATGACTATGCGCTTTTCCGGGCCTTGAAAGCCAAATATAACGGCGCCTACTTTCTGCGCTGGCCGCGTGAACTGGTGGAGCGAGTGCCCGCCAAGCTTGCGGAGGCGCGCGAGGAGCTATCGGATGCTTTCGACCAGGCATGCTTCGCCCAGTTCCTCATATTCCGGCAGGGGGAACGGCTGAAAGCGTACGCCCACGCCAACGGTGTGCGGCTGATCGGCGATCTGCCGTTCTTCGTGTCGCCCGATTCGAGCGATATCTGGGCGAACCCCGAAATATTCCTGTTGGCGGAAACGCGCCGGCCGCGATTCGTTGCCGGTGTGCCGCCCGATTACTTCAGCGCCGACGGACAGCTATGGGGCAATCCCGTTTATGACTGGGAGGCGCTTCGCCGCTCTGATTATCGCTGGTGCATCGACCGCCTGCGGGCACTGCTTTCTCATGTCGACGTAGTTCGGCTGGATCATTTCCGTGGCTTCGCGGCAGCCTGGCACGTGCCAATGGGGGCGTCCAGCGCGCGGCACGGGCAGTGGGTTCCCGGTCCGGGGTCCGATTTCTTTCTGAAGGCAAAGATGGAATTGGGCAACTTGCCGTTCATCGCCGAAGACCTTGGGCTGATCACGCCCGACGTGATTGAACTACGCGACTCTCAGAATCTGCCGGGCACGCGCGTTCTTCAGTTTGGGTTTGACGGTAATCCCGAGAATCCGCATTTGCCGCAAAATTACGTTCACAACGCCGTGGCATACACCGGCACGCATGACAACAACACGACCCGCGGCTGGTTTGAAGCGTTGCCGGAACAGCAAAAGCAAACGCTGTGGGCGTACCTTCGGCGAGAGCCCGGCCGAAGCCGGGAGGCTGCTCCCGAGCTAATGCGATTGGCATGGCGGTCGCCCGCCGCCCTGGCTATCGCTCCTTTGCAGGATCTGCTCAATCTGGGAGGCGACGCCCGCATGAATGTGCCTGGCCAGGCCGGCGGCAACTGGCGATGGCGTGTGACTGACGATATGCTATCCCCGGCGGCTTTCGCCTGGCTGGGAGAGTTAACTGAAAAATCAAACCGCTCGGCGACCGATTCAGCGGCTGCGGAATCGCCCGAACTCCAAGAAACACACGAACTCCAGGAAACAGAGGTGACACGATGAAAGCGACGCAATTGCTCCACAACCTGGGCCAGAGCATCTGGCTCGACAATATCACGCGCGACCTGCTGGACAGCGGCACGTTGAAGCGCTACATCGACGATCTGTCGGTGACGGGACTTACTTCGAATCCGACTATCTTCGATCACGCCATTAAGAACAGTTCCGCGTATGACACGGCGATCGGCGAGAATCTGCGAAAAGGCAGGACGGGCGAGGAGCTCTTTTTCGAGTTGGCCCTGAGCGACATTACTCGAGCCGCCGGAGAGTTCCGGCCGACCTACGACCGCACCAACGGAGTGGATGGATGGGTATCGCTGGAAGTATCGCCGCTGCTGGCCCACGACACGGCCAGCACGCTCCGCGAAGCCAAAGACCTGTACGCCCGTGCGGCGCGGCCGAACTTGTTCATCAAAATACCCGGCACCAAGGAAGGCCTGCCGGCCGTCGAAGAGGCGATCTTCGCCGGGATTCCGGTGAACGTGACGCTTTTGTTTTCGCGAGAGCAATACGTTGCGACCGCCGAGGCTTTCCTGCGAGGTGTGGAGCGGCGCATGGATGCGGGGCTCAATCCCAATGTCGGCTCGGTGGCTTCGGTTTTCGTGAGCCGCTGGGACACCGCGGTCGCCGGCAAAGTACCCGAGGCTCTGCGCAACCAGCTTGGCATCGCCGTCGCCGGACGCACTTACCAGGCATATCGCCAGTTACTAAGTTCGCCCCGGTGGCAGCGCGCTTTCAACGCCGGCGCCAGGCCGCAGAGGCTGCTTTGGGCCAGCACCGGCACCAAGGACCCCAAAGCCTCGGACATTCTGTATGTCAAGGCTCTGGCCGCGCCGTTCACGGTCAACACCATGCCGGAGGCTACGCTCAAGGCACTCGCCGGACACACCGATCTTGGGACGATTCTGCCGGCCGATGGCGGCGATTGCGAACAGGTGCTCGGGAAGTTTGCCAAAGCGGGGATCGATATCGATGCCCTGGCCGCTCAGCTTCAGGATGAGGGCGCGAAGTCGTTCGTCCAATCGTGGAACGAGCTGATGGGCGTGATCGCGAGCAAGAGCGCGGCGATTCAGGAGCCCGCCAGAAGTGCGAAGGGCTAGGTTCGAAGGACTGGGGCTTTCATCCCGCGGGAAAAGCGATGAGGCTCGAACAGCTATGGGGTATGCTCTCCGAGCCGCGGCCGGGACCGTGCGGGAGGACCATCTCGACGAAAATCGCCGGCTTTTGGTCCAAGTGGCGTCCTGATTGTTCCAAAATGACGTGAGCGGCGTTTACCGGGAGGAATCCCGCCAATTGTAAGGCCGTGGACTTGGGACCCCCGGCGGGTCACTTTCCGATAACGCCACATAACCGGGATGTTGCCACCTATGTGGCAATGGGTGAGGCGAGTCGGCCCTATGATTCGGAGGGCTTCGGATGTCGATCTGATTTCCATCATGCAGGCAAAGGCGCGCCGTTTCCTCGCCAAACAATCCGCTTAGCATGGACCCAGGTTTACGTGAGTTTGTCCGAAGGCGTGCTGGCAACGCGTGTGAGTACTGCCGCACGCCGCAGGAGGCGATGCCTCTTATGCGTTTCCATGTGGAACACATCGTATCGAGGCAGCACGGCGGCACCGACGATCCGAGCGGCCCCGCGCTTGCCTGCGACCGCTGCAACGCCTACAAGGGGCCGAACCTCACGAGCATCGATCCCGACACAAACACTGGGCGGCATTGTTCAATCCGCGTGGAGACGCCTGGAGCGATCACTTTGACTCCGCAAAGAAGGCATACGGATGCTGGAGGTGGCGAACGCGGGTAACGATGCGGGGCCGTCATACGACCACCAGCGGCAGCTCCGGAGCGATCTGCCTGAGATCGTTCGGATCGCTCGTGACAACGGCCTGCGAGGCCCTCTGGGCGCACACGACGACGTGGGCGTCGACCACATCGGCCGTCGAGGTTCGGGCCAGTAACAAACCGACCGCCGTCGCGTCCGGTCCGTTGAGTGCAATGAGGTCCGTACCAGCCTGCCGGATCAGCCGCGAGAGTCGCGCCTGCCTTGCAGGGTTGCGAATGGCCTGCGCCAGAGCGGTCGCTGGTATGGTGATCCGCATCCCGAGCTCCATCGCGCGCGCTACCAGTGCGAGCACCCGGCGATCGTTCCGGTCCAACGCGATCAGACCACCAGCATCAAAAGTGATCCCGCTCATGCCGCCTTCCCTTTCTTGCCGCTTCTCTTCCGCTGCGCAGAGGAGAGTACCGCGTCGGCCCAGGCGCGCTCCTTCTTAGTTAAGGCGCCGCCTGTTTGCTGCAAAGCGTCCTTCAACATCTCCCTCCATCCTGCCGCATCCGAAAGAGCAACTCCCACGGCATGCTGGACGAAGGCGGAAACGCTCGCCGCCTGTCCGGCCTCTACCAAAGCGCGAATCTCCTTGACCTGATCGTCATGAAGGGTGATGGTGATCTTGCGGGCCGCCATACCAAACACCATACCACGCAATCGGCGTGGCCTCGACCGGATCCCGGCATAGAAACGATCCGGATATGGCCCGAACTTCACCGAATAAACGCATACGCAACGCGCTTCGGCCCATCATCGGCACTTGCCGGTTGACGATAAACTGACAGTATGGATTGGAGCTTTTGCAGCGCTGTCGACCGGAACCCCGGAAAGATGGGGGGGACATGGTGCTTCCGAGGTACGCGCCTGCCAGTTGCCACACTTTTCGAACACCTGGACCAAGGCGCGACGATAGACGAGTTTTTGGAGTGGTTCCCATCTGTCAGTCGAGAGCAGGTGCATGATGTTCTTGCCTTCGCCAAGCGTTCCTTAGACCAGCCCACGGCAGTGGCATGAGGATCCTGTTCGACGCCAACACCCCGGCCCCACTTGCCCGGTCTTTGCGAGGACATCAGGTGGTGCGCGCGGATCAACTGGGATGGCAGGGTCTGGAGAACGGCGCGTTGCTTGATGCAGCCGAGCAAGAAGGGTTCGATCTGCTGCTCACCTGCGATCAGAATGTTCCGTATCAGCAGAATTTTACGAACCGCAAACTGGCAGTCGTCATCCTGTCCTCGAATCACTGGCCGACTCTCCGCCAAATCGCGGCCCAAATCGCCACCGCCGTCGATTTCGTGCAAACGGGGCAGATCGTGCGGATCGATGTTGCGCTGCTATAGACCCGTTCAATCTGATCGGTCCCCGACGAAGCACAAGGATTGGCGACAAGCCGTCCACATGGATTTGTCAAACGCTACGGCCTGGTTCGTGACGAGCGCCATGAGGCTCCGCCGGTTATGGTGCCCTTTCGGAGAAGTCCAGCAAGACCTTTTGCTGTCCTGCCTCACCATCGGCCAGGCGTACTGCCTCTTGGAAGTCCTTAAATGAAAACCGCCCAATCGCTGGCGGCGTAAGTGCTCCGTTCGACAACATGGTGAGGAGATCGCTCGTCGCTGCCCGCACTTCGGCGAGCGGCTGGGAACCCACCCAACGCGGA
>DATMNI010000384.1:0-65973 GCA_035570275.1 Candidatus Acidiferrales bacterium
AAGATCCGCGGACCTCGCGGTTGGCCCCATTTCCAACGAAATACCTGCCCCGCGAATCTGCCCGCCGCCTCTATCGGCCCGGTTCACCAACTTTTGCGCCCTTCGGGCCAGCGGACAAGCTTGGTATGCGAAGTTCCTGCCTGGCCCCCCGGCCCTCGGCTCCCGGCCCCGGTTCTTGATGTACCCTATATGAACTATGCACCCGCGCCGCCTCCCGCTGTTTCTCGCTCTCCTCTCTGCCGCCTGCTCCGCGCAAGGCCTGGACTACCTCAAAGCCCACTACACCAAGTACGAATTCCAGATCGCCATGCGCGACGGCAAGCGTCTCTTCACCTCCGTCTACGCCCCCAAGGACACCGCCCTGCAGTATCCCATCATGCTTTCCCGCACCCCTTACAACGTCGGCCCCTACGGCGTGGACAACTTTAAAACCAGCCTTGGCCCGTCGGAGAAATTCGCCAAAGAGGGCTTCATCTTCGTCTACCAGGACGTGCGCGGCCGCTACATGTCCGAAGGCGAATTCCAGAACATGACGCCCCACCGCGCCGTGAAACGCGGCCCTCAGGATGTCGACGAAAGCTCCGACACCTACGACACCATCGACTGGCTCATCAAGAACGTCCCCAACAACAACGGCAGCGTGGGCATGTGGGGCATCTCCTATCCGGGCTTCTACACTTCTGCCGGCATCATTGACGCCCATCCGGCACTGAAGGCCGCCTCGCCCCAGGCGCCAATAGCCGATTGGTTTATCGGCGACGATTTCCATCACAACGGTACGCTCTACCTGCCGCACATGTTTCGCTTCTTCGCCGGCTTCGGCCACCCGCGCCCCGTCCCAACGCTGCCCCCCACTGCGCCCGCGCAGAACCCCGCAGGCACGCAGGATGCCTACAGCTTCTTCCTCTCGCTGGGCCCGCTGGCCAACGTCAACGAAAAGTTCTTCAAGAACGACGTTGCGTTCTGGACCGAGATGACGCAGCACCCCGACTACGACGAGTTCTGGCAGGCCCGCGACCTGCGGCGCCACCTGAAAAACATCAAGCCCGCCGTGATGACCGTGGGCGGCTGGTTCGACGCCGAAGACCTCTTCGGCGCCCTCAATACTTACAAAACCATCGAGCGGAACAGCCCCGGCGCCAACAATATTCTGGTCATGGGTCCCTGGTATCACGGCGGCTGGTCGCGCTCCGATGGCGACGTCCTGGGCAATGTCCGGTTCGGTTCCAAGACCGCCGTCTTCTTCCGCGAGGAAATCGAATTCCCGTTCTTCAACCACTGGCTGAAGGGCAAGGACGACCCCAAACTGCCCGAGGCCTTCGTCTTCGAAACCGGCACCAATCAGTGGCGCAAGGAAGATGCCTGGCCGCCCAAAGATGCCCAGCCGCGCACCCTGTACTTGCAGGCCAACGGCAAGCTCGCCTGGAATGCGCCCACCGAGCCCGGCGCGCCCTTCGACGAATACATCAGCGACCCCAACAAGCCCGTGCCCTATATCAACGGCCAGTCGCCCGGCATGACGCGCGAGCACATGGTGGAGGACCAGCGCTTCGCTGCCACCCGCACCGACGTGCTTACGTACGTGAGCGATGAACTCGCCCGCGATGTCACGCTAGCCGGCCCCGTGACAGCCTCGCTCTTCGTCTCCACTACCGGCACCGATTCCGATTGGGTGGTGAAACTGATCGACGTCTATCCCGAAGATTATCCCGATCCCGATCCCAACCCCACTGGCATCCACATGGGCGGCTACCAGCAATTGGTGCGCGGCGAGGCCATGCGCGGCCGATTTCGCAACAGCTATTCCAAGCCTGAACCATTCGCGTCGGGCAAAATGGAGAAGGTAGAGTGGCTGATGCCCGACATCGATAACTGCTTCCGCAAGGGCCATCGCATCATGGTGCAGGTGCAGAGTTCCTGGTTCCCGCTGGTGGACCGAAACCCGCAAAAGTTCGTCGATATCTACAACGCCAAAACCACGGACTTCGTCAAAGCCACGCAGCACGTCTATCGCGGCGCCGGCGCGGCTTCGGGGGTGAAGGTGTATGTGCGCGCGAAGTAGTGGTCTATTGCTGATCGCCGCCGCCATCGCTGCCGCCCAGGCGCCTGTCGTTCCCGTCGGCCTCGATGCCTACCGCCTGTGGGATCGCTGGCCCTATCAGCGCATCGGCGTGCGCGCCTACATGCGCAGCACCTACGACCGCGCCGGCGGCAACGAGCGCGCCGACGCTTCGCATTTCCTCTATCAAGTGGCCGATGATTTCAACGTCGCGCTCGATGTTCAGGGCCCCGGCATGCTCTACTTCGCCCGCTACAACCACTGGCACGGCAGCCCCTGGCATTACGAAGTGGATGGCGCCGACCATATGGTGCGCGAAACCAGCACGGCCGACCCCGAGCATCCCGCCGCCAACTCCGTCTTCCTCCCGGCTGCGCCCTTCCCCACGCCGCTCACTTTCACCTGGGCGCAGACCAAGGGCGCAGACCTGATGTGGGTGCCCGTCGGCTTCCAAAAATCGTTCCGAATGGCCTACTCGCGCACCTTCTACGGCACTGGCTATTACATCTACCATCAGTTCGTACAGGGCACGAAACTCTCGCGGCCCATCGCCCCTTGGGATGGCAAGACACCGCCCGATGACGACGTCCTGCGCCTGATCAATCGCGCCGGGGACGATCTGGCGCCCCCCACGGCCACCGCTCACTCCGGCAAATTCGACTTGCCCGCCGCCGCCACCGTGCCGGTGTGGTCTTCGCCGCAACGTCCTTTATCAGCCCCCTCCACCATCCGCGGGCTCGAGTTCTCGGTGCCGCTCAACCAGGCTCTGGCTTTCTCGCGTGCCCGCTTGCGCGTCACTTGGGATGGCCGCCCGGAACCGTCCATCGACGCGCCTATTGCGCTCTTTTTCGGCGCCGGCATCCTCTACAACCGCGACCATCGCGACTACCTCGTCAAGAGCTTTCCCATGGTGATCCGCTATGAGCAGGATCGCGTCCGCCTGAGCTGCTATTTCCCGATGCCCTTCTTCCGTTCCGCCCGCATTGAGCTGGCGGGAACGGGTGAGGCGCCGATCGCGGACGTCCAGTGGAGCGTCCGTACCGTGCCGTTCCACGACCGGCCGAACCAGGCCGCCTACTTCCATGCCACTTACCGCGACCATCCCAGCCCCGAGCCCGGCAAGGACCTGGTGTTGCTCGACACGCGGCAGACCGAAGGCGGCGGCAACTGGTCCGGCAGCTTTGTTGGCACGTCGTTTATTTTTTCGCACGAAGCTGTGCTGAACACGTTGGAAGGCGACCCGCGGTTTTTCTTCGACGACAGCCAGACCCCGCAAGCCCAGGGCACCGGCACCGAGGAATGGGGCGGCGGTGGCGACTACTGGGGCGGCCTCAATATGACGCTGCCATTCGCCGGCCACCCGGTCGGCGCCAAGAGCGCGAAGGATGCGGTAAGCCCGGAGGACAAGATCGAATCGGCCTATCGCTTCCTGCTGGCCGACTTGATGCCGTTCGGCAGGAACGCCGTCATCCGCCTGGAACACGGCGGCATCAATGAATCTGCCGAGCACTACCAGACGGTCACCTATTGGTACGGACTGCCCGCGGCTTCGATGGTCCAATCCGATGAACTCCGGATCGGCGACGATGCCAGCGAGCGCCAGCACCGCTACGCTTCGCCCGAAGCTTCGCCGCCCTACCAGATTACTTCGCGGTACGAATGGGGCCCCGATACGTTCCAGGGCAAGGAAACGTATCCACCCTCCACCGACCGCGGCCGCACCACCAAGACCGCGTCGGAGTTCACGCTCAAGATCGACCCGAAGAACCTGGGTGTGATGCTGCGCCGCAAGCTGGACTACCAGTTTCCAAACCAACGCGCCGAAGTTTACATCGCCGATGCTCAAGGGCCCAAGCCCGTCTGGAAAGCGGCCGGCATTTGGTATCTGGCAGGCTCGAACACTTGCGTCTTCTCCAGTCCCCGGGCCGAACTTGGCGCCACCGAACACGTGGTGCAGACCAGTAACCGCCGCTTCCGCGATGACGAATTCCTGGTCCCGCGCGCGCTCACCGCCGGCCGTTCCGCCATCCGCATTCGAGTGAAGTTCACCCCCGTCGACACGCCGCTCTATCCCGGTTTTCCACTACCGGAGTTGGCGTGGAGCGAAATGCGCTACACGGCATACAGCTTCGTTATGCCGAAGTTTTAGGGTTAGCGGCGGAGATGGTTGGCGCCCGCATCACTCCGCCTTCTTCAACACCAGCTCCGCATGCAACGCCCCCTCGGGGCTCTCTTCGTGCTTGAACATCAGGTATAAGTCTTTCCCCGCGGCGACCAGTTCCTTGGAGCGCGCGGCGAAGTTATCTACGTCAGCCTCGGTGTATTCGGGCTTGCGCAGGCGGTAGTAGACAAAATCGGCCGTGATCACTTCGGGCACCTCCAGCTTCTCCGATTCGGCTACGCACAGAGAGACGTTGCGCTCGCGCAGCAGGGCATACACCTCGTCCACCAGCCAGCTCTTGTGGCGGAACTCGAAGGCGTAACGCATGCCGGCGGGCAGCAGGTCCAGATAGGTTCGCAAGAGGTCCACGTCGCATTTCACGGCGGGCGGCAACTGGAAAAGGACCGGGCCCAGCCGGCGGGCGGTGCGCAGCGGGTCAATCATCCTGAGGAATAGCTCGGTGGCCTCGCCGGCGTTCTTCAGGCGCAGAATATGCGTGATCCGCATATTCGCTTTCAGTGCGAAGACGAAGCCGGGCCGTGTCGCTCTTACCCAGTTTTCCAAGGTACTGGCCGAAGGGAGCCGGCGAAACGTGTAGTTGATCTCCACGCAATTGAGCCGTTCGGCATAGTGGTTCAGAAATTGTTTGGCCGGCAGTTTGGCCGGGTAGAAGCCCGGCTTCCAAGCCGGGTATGCGAAGCCGGAGGTTCCGGCGTAAAGCGTCGCCATGGCTTATCATTATCTCTGGCTGGAGGTCTTCATGCTACACCTGATTGTGGTTTGGTTGGTCAGCGCGCTTGCGCTGTGGATTGTGGCGCAGATCATCCCGGGCATCCGGGTGCGCGATTTCGGCTCGGCGCTGATCGCCGCCGCCGTGATCGCCGTGGTCAATGCCATTGTCGGTCCCGTCCTTAAATTCCTTACGTTTCCTCTGATCTTCCTGACTCTGGGATTGTTCCTGTTCGTGGTGAACGCCATGCTGCTGAAGTTGGCGGCGCTGTTCACGCCGGGCTTCGAGGTCCTCGGATTCTGGGCAGCCGTGATCGGCTCCATCGTGCTGACCGTCGTCAGTTCCATTCTGCGCCACGTGGTCTTTGCGACGCCGGGCGGATGGTGGTCGTCGTACTAGACCGTGACAGCGCCATGCAATCGCCATCCAATCCCGGGGAATTGGCGGAAGCCCTCCGCGACGCCGCGTCGAACCGCCGGACGATCACCCTGTCAGGCAACTCAACCAAGCACCGGATGGCGGGACCGATCGAACCGGCCGACGTCGGAGTCTCCACGCTTTCGCTGCGGCGTGTGATCGAGTACGAACCGCGCGACCTCACCATCAGCGTGGATGCCGGGCTGCCCTGGCGCGAGCTGAAACTGCTTCTGGCGGCCCAGCGGCAGATGGTGCCCTTGGACCCGCCGTTCAGCGACCGCGCCACGGTGGGCGGCGTGATCGCAGCGAATACAAACGGCCCGCGGCGCCGGCTATACGGCACGGCGCGCGACCTGGTGATCGGCATGCAATTCGCCACCCTGGAGGGCAAGCTGGTGCAGTCGGGCGGCATGGTGGTGAAAAACGTGGCCGGCCTGGACATGGCCAAGCTCATGATCGGATCGTTCGGCACGCTGGCCGCCATCGCCGTGGTCAACCTCAAACTGATGCCTGTGCCGGAAGTGGAGCGCAGTTTTCTGCTGTGCTTCGACGGGGCGGCGCCGGCGATGGCCGCGCGCAACCGGATACTGCAGAGTCAGCTCCAGCCGGCGGCCATCGATGTGCTGAATCCGGCCGCCGGCGCGACCCTCGGCAATCGCGCCTGGCTGTTGGCCCTCCGCGCCGCGGGAAACGCCGCTGCCGTGGAGCGATACGAACGCGAATTCACGGAACTGGGCGATGGCGTGGCTTACGACAACGCCCGGCAGGACACGCTGTGGGCCTTCGTGGAAAACTTCACTCCGGAGTTTCTGGCCATCCACCCCGGGGGCGCCGTGGTGCGCGCGTCGTGTACGCTAAAGGATGTGGAAAGCATTATGGCGTCGTTCGATGGCCCGGCGGTGGCGCGCGCGGGCTCGGGCGTCTGCTACGGATACTTCGAACAAACCGATGCCGCCGCGGCATGGCTGCCCCAAGCGGTGCGGCGCGGCTGGAAGGCGGTTATCGAATATGCTCCGGATCGGCAGCGGCGAACTCTCGATCTGTGGCCCGCGCCAGGCAAGGATTTTGGTATCATGCAGCGGGTCAAGAATTTGTTTGATCCATCGAACCTTTTGAACCGTGGCCGACTCTATGGCCGTATCTGAACCAACCGGGCTTTCCGAACGAAACCCTGGGCCCACCCAGTTCGATCTGGACCGCTGCGTCCATTGCGGCCTGTGTCTGAACGCCTGCCCCACCTACCGCGAATTGGGGCTGGAGATGGATTCGCCGCGCGGCCGCGTGTACCAGATGGTCCAGGTGGCCAACGGCGCCCCGATCACGGATTCCTACCGGGAACACATCGATCTCTGCCTGGCCTGCCGCGGATGCGAATCGGCTTGCCCTTCTGGCGTGCCCTATGGCCGGATGGTGGAGGCGGCGCGTGCCGAACTGGAATCGCATACCCACCGCGGCTGGCTGGCCGGGCGCGTGCGCCGTTTTGTATTTGAACGGCTGCTGGTTTCGCGGCGCACGCTGGCCGCGGCCGGAACGCTGCTTTATCTGTTCGAAGCCAGCGGCATGAAGGCGGTGCTGCGGGCCATGGGATCCATGCGGCTTTTGGGCGGGTTGGGCGACCTGGTGCAACTGGCGCCCTCGGCCGAGCCGCCGTTCTTCTTCAGCCAGTTCGGCCGGACGTTTCCTCCGGAAGGGCCGCGCCGGCACCGCGTGGCGCTGATGGCCGGGTGCATCGCCAACGTGTCGTTCGCGCGCCTGAATGAAGCCACCGTGCGGGTGCTGCAGAAGAATGGCTGCGAGGTGGTGGTGCCCGCGGGCCAGGGCTGCTGCGGCGCGCTGCATCTGCATTCGGGCCTGCGGGACGATGCCTGCAAGCTGGCGCGCCGCAATATCGACGCCGTTCTGGCTGGAGGCTTCGACGCCGTGATCACCAATGCCGCGGGCTGCGGTTCCACGCTGAAGGAGTACGGCGAACTGCTGGCCGGCGACGCCGATTTCGCGGCCAAGGCGCACCAGTTTTCGGGCCTGATGAGGGACGTCACCGAATTCCTCGGTGGCGTCGAACTGAATCCGAAAATGGGGCGTGTGGATGCCACCGTGACGTATCAGGATTCCTGCCACCTGGCGCACGGACAGCGTGTGCGCAAACCGCCGCGCCAGTTGCTGGCGGCCGTCCCGGGCCTGACGTTTCGCGAAATGCCGGGCTCGGACCTCTGTTGCGGCAGCGCCGGCATCTACAACGTGGTGCAGAATGAGATGTCGATGCAGATCCTGGCCGGGAAGATGCAGTCGGTAAATTCCACCGGCGCCCATATTATCGCCACGGCCAACCCCGGCTGCCTGTTGCAGCTTCAGGCGGGAGTGCGGCTGCACGGGTCGAAGCAGCGCGTGATGCACGTGGTGGAGATACTGGATCTGGCTTATAAGAACGCGTAACGGGCGGCGCCGACGATCCGGTCTGCCTCAAGATTGCCGTATTTAGTTGAACCCATCAGTACGCCACAATGGTATAATTTCACACATCCAGCGGACAGGAGCCGCCACGAATGCGCATCGCAGTCCTCATCACCCCTGTCGGTTGTCAGTTGTGGATGCAGTTCCAATGAATTAACCCGCGGCAGAGCGGAGGCCATCTTGAACAATTACTTCGCCAGTGGTGTCATGGAACAACAAACCCAAGACGCTGACCCCTATCACGAGGTAATGTCTTGCCCGTCGGAGTTTATGATTGTCTGCGAACGACTGCGATATGGTCAGACTATAAGCCAAAGCCAAACCCAGTGATTACCGAAAAGGGCAAGACATTCGTAGCATACGCCGGCATAATGTATGTGGGCCGTTGCGCAAATCAGGCCTATGTTAAATGGCAAACCCTCGGTTCATCGAGTTGTCCACGAAATCACCGGGATCAGTGACGTACCACTTGTGTTGGGCAAGGAAGTTCGATTCACATGGAACTGGAATTTCTCGTCTGTCGTCGCAGATTGTAAGACCTGTTTGAAGGAGCTTCCCGTAAGAAGCGGCTCGGTGGCTTTGAAGAAGTTCGATGATGGCTGGCGCGTCTATCAGTGGGGAGAAAAAATTGAGATTGAAGAATGCCGCGATTGAAGGAGGCCGCTAATGACCATCACGCTTGACATCAGACCGGAGATTGAGGCCGAGCTTACGCGGCAGGCTGCCGAGCACGGCTTGGGAATCGGGGCGTATGCCGCCAGTCTGCTCGAAGAAGCGGTCCATCTTCCAACCTCACCAGTCAGGCTCAGCGAACCGGCAGAGGCGAGGACATGGTTGAGCTGTTTGCGCCGTTGCGGGGTCTCAACATCGATTTTTCAGCGCGATAGAGACACCGGCCTGGATATCAACCTGTGACTCGGGCAGAACCCGTTGCGCCCGTGTCGGCGTTCCTCATGAACGCTGGCTGCGCTTCCCCCCGCGGAGAAAACACGGCCCGGTGGGTTACTCGAAGGGGATGTCCACTTCTGTATAGCTGCCCGGCGTGGCCGCGTTCACCACGGCGGCGATTCTGTCGAGATGCAACCGCACAGCCGGCCATTGCTGATTGCCGAGTACGACCAGGGCAAGTTTCCGTCCTGAGAGGTTCTGCTGCTATCGGATATTCTTGTCGGTGCTGAGAAGCACTTCGTACCCGGCTTCCTCGGCCTTTTGAATCAACTCCCCGTTTTCCATCTTATGCCAGCCAATCTGCCGCGCATAAGTGATCTCGTGGCCCGTTAGACAACGAGCTATCGGCTTCGGGGTGCCGTTATCGAACAGGATTTTCATCAGACGAAGGTGGGCGCTTTTGTAAGACTCTTGCTGGCAAAGTGCAAGACGGCTTTCACTTCCTCCAGGGTCACGTCGAAAACTTCCGTAATCTCTTTGGCCGACATACCGGCCTCAAGATTCTCGAACACTGTCTGAACCGGCATCCGCGTTCCCCGGAAGACCCACGCGCCGCTGACTTTGCCGGGGATACTCTCGACGGCGGGGCACTGTGACCAATCAAGATTCGCCATAATCTTCGCTCCTTTTTCATAGTACGTCGCCGGGGTATAGGGAACAAAGTCGGTAAGGGGAGGGACGGGCAAGACCCCGTGGTGTGCCGCTACCGAAATAACATCCCGGCCACGATCTAGCTGTGGGTCGGAGCCTTTTCCAGAGAACGCGCCACAAACGCCGTGACGATGTCTAGCTGCTCACGGGTCACCGGAAACTGTTCGATCACTTCATCGATGCTCATACCGGCTTCGAGGTTTTCAAACAGAACCTTCACCGGCGTCCGGCTTCCCCGTAGCACCCACGCACCGCTGACTTTGCCTGGGACGCTCTCTACAGGCGGGGCATTGCGACCAATCAAGACTCATGATCCGCGCTCCTTCTCTAGAGAATAACGTAGAAGAATGGCTGCGAGGTGGTGGTTCCGCGGGCCAAGGCTGGTGCGGCGCGCTACGCCTGCATTGGGGCCTGTGGGACGATGCCTGCAAGCTGGCCCGCCACAATATTGACGCCGTGATTACAATGCCGCTGGCTGTGCTTCCAGGCTGAAGGAGTATGGCGAAGTTGTGGCCGGCGATGCCGATTTCGACGCTAAGTCGCATCAGTTTTCGAGGCTAATGCGGTGGGCACTTTGGCAAGACTCCTGCCTAGTACCGGTACGGAAACGGAAAGACCCGTCAGTTGTCTGTCGGCTTCTGCTCTACGCTATCGATGACGAGAACGGACACAGGGCGCTTTTTCAGTTCCAGTTTAAGCCCGAGTTGTTTGTCAATGGCTTCGAAAAGTGTGAGAGCGCCACTCGGATCCGATGCCGCCGGCATGGCAGCCGACGGCGGGCCCGTGGTTTCTCCGCCGCGGTCTCCGCCCCGGTCTCCGCCCCGGCCTCCACCACCCTGGAATTGGCCGGCCGGACTGAAACTGAGCGTAAAGTCCCAGCCGCCGTCGATCCCGGTGGCATCCAGAACCGGGCTGTGAATATAGCCCGGCGCAATGTTTTGAAGCTGTTCCGCAAATTGCGCCAGGGTCATGTTCTGGCATGTAACCAGCCTCCCCAGCAATGGATTCTTGTCTCTTGGGTCCTTTGAGGCGAGCGCCGGACCCTCCTTAAATCTCGTACGATTTGCAGGGTCTGCTTTGTTGAGTTTCGGCTTTACCGCCACCAGTGTATATGCGGAAACGGGCCGGTCTTCATTATGAACCGCCAGCTTGAAGCGATCCACCAGCAGCGCGCGCAGCATGAGGCGAAGCGCATCGATGTCCACGGGCGGTGCGTTTGACGGCGCGTGTAATAAGGTGGCGGTGGAGGCCTTCGCAATGATATCGAACTTGTCCGAATCCAGCCATTTCGGCGCTCCGACGAGCATTTCGTCGCCATTGATGTCCCAGGCAATCCTGATCAGGGTCTTCAGCGTGAAGCCTTGCAGCTCGAGCTTCCCGCCGGGTTGAAATGGGCTTCGCGTTTGCCTGGAGTCCGGCGCGCTCGGCTTGACAACCGCCACTTCAAACTCGGTCGGAGTAACCGGAAGGGCTTTAGTCACGCCGGGCAGATTTTCCGTCGGCTTCTGGTTCACACGATCAATCACGATGACGGGCATCGGGAGCTTTTGAAGTTCCAGCTTAAGACCGAGTTGTTTATCGACTGCGTCGAAGATGGAGATGCCGTCGGCGCCGGCGGCCGCGAGTTGGCCGCGTCCGGACCACTTGATGTCGAAATCCCAGGAGCCCTTGAGCCCGGTGGAGTCCACCACCGGCGTGTCCAGATAGCCGCCCGCCATCTGGTGCAGTTCATCGGCAATTGCCGCCGAGGTCAGGTTATGACAGGAAACCGTAATATACCGCGGGACCCCGGGCGGGAGATTCTGCGGTTGGGGCTGTCCCTGGCATCCCTTCTCACCCGTGCCGTCCGATTCCTTCAGTTTCTGGCGTCCTTTCCCCAGCGTCAGCACATATTCCGGCAGGGACTTCGTGTCATTGTGTACAACCAAATGGAAGCGGTCCGCCAGCAGGGCCTGGAGCATCAACTGGATTCTTTCCGGCGACGACGAGGGCGCGGCCTTGGCGATCAGGTCGAACCGATCGAATTCCAGCCAATTCGGCCCGCCGATCACGTTGTCGTCGTCAACGCCGTAGGCGGTCTTAATCAGGTCCACCATGGTTGCGGTCCGCAACTCATACCGGCCGCCTCGCATGAGACCGCCGCGCATGAACTGATTGGCTCCCGGGGCGACCGCGTGGACATCCGAGAACTCAAATGCCGGCGGGGTTTCGGTGGACTGGCTGAATGCCGCACTAGAGAGCAGGGCGAGTGAGCTTACGCATGCGAATGCTCGCATATTCCTCCTTAGAACGTCACAGACTGAGCCGAGGCCCTAGCAGGCCAAAACCATGACTGCGGTATTGGCCGCTTTACACCGGAATTCATACACAACAGGGACTTATACATCTGAAAGCCTCATGGGAGCCATTCGTTACTCCGTGGCGAGTAACTCCAGGGGCCCGCAGGCAGGCGCTTGCTAAGCCAATCATTTTCAAGATTAGACGCCAGAAGCCACCGTATTGTCACGAAAATTCAGTAGTGAGAGGGCAGCGACAGATTCGGTTTCGGCCACTCGGAAAGGATTCCCGGGGATGGGTCTTCGGCACGTCGTAGTATGGCCGGGTGCGCGGCACAGATTTCGTCCGTTCCAGCGCGGGATCATCGCTCTACGGGGTCGCTCCTGCAAGGCCGGCGGCATTCGCCTACTGCTTGCGTCCGCCCGCCTGTTGTTTGCGTCCGCCGCGGCCCGTGGGCGGTGCTAAATCTACTCCGGCGGCCTTCAAAGCAGGCTGGGCACTGGTGTAGTCCAGCTTGGGAGCCTGATTGCGGACGCCATCGAACACGAAGAAGCGCAGCGATTCCTCCATGCCCACGCGACCGGCGGCCACACCGCGGTCCTTGAGGATTTCCGCGACCCTTTGGTAAGGGCTTTCGTCCTCCTGCCAGACGCGGATCTCCTGACCGGCGTGGATCAATTCACGGGCGCGCATGTCCTCGAAGCCCGGCAGCACCCAGGCCGGGTCGCCCTTCTGGGTCAGAACTAGGGCGAAGGTTCGCTCACTGCGGCCCCAGCGGACGCCCGTGAGGTAAGTCATGGCCGGTCCCGCTTCCATCACCACGGCCTGCAAGCCGAATTCCTTCATGGCTTCCTGCAGCCTGGCGATGCGCTGGCGGTAGGCGGCTTCGGAAATTTCAGTTGATGTTTGAGGCACGATGGTTTGCTGCACGATCGCTTGCTAAATGATTCAGGAAACCAATGTGGGGTTTTTCTTGTGCCACTCGGTGACCTGTTCGTAGGCCAGAGCCACCCGCAGTGGAGAGCCTTCGTCGTAAATCTTGCCGAGGAAGCTGATGGAGCGCGGCAGGTTGTTCACAAAGCCGCACTTCATCACTACTTGCGGATTGCCGGTGAGATTGGTGGTGGTGAGCAGCGAATTCGGCGGCATCACGATGGCGTCCCAATCGGCCATGAACTTTTCGAACTTTTCGACCAGCAGCGTGCGCGCGCGCTGGGCGCGGATGTACTCCACGGCGGGAATCAAGCGCGAAGTCCTGAAGGAGTTGGGCCAATCGCCGGGCGACTGGCCGCGCAGTTCGTGCACCCGGCCATCGCGTGTAATGTCGTCAAAAGCGGTGGCGGCTTCGGCGCTCAACAGGAAGCGGATCATGTTGATGTCCTCCTGGAACTCACACGGCGCCATGGTGACGCCGGCCCTCTTCAGGTCTTCGATAGCCTGGTCGTAGACCTTTTTCTGATCGCCCTGGGCGCGGTCGAAATCCTTTTGGAGGATGCCGACCTTCATGCTCTGGAGCGGCTTCCGCGGCTCCCAGTGGAACGGGTCGGCGCCCACGGTGCGGTCGCGCCCGTCGGGTCCATAGACGGCGTTGAGCACGATGGCGCAATCTTCCACGCCGCGGCAGATGGGCCCGATTTTGTCCATGGTCCAACTCAGTCCCATGGCGCCGTAGCGGCTGATGCGGCCGTAGGTGGGGCGCAGGCCAACCGTGCCGCAGGCCTGGCTGGGCGACACGATGGAACCGAGCGTCTCTGTGCCCAGCGAGAAGCCGACCAGACCCGCCGCGGTACTGGAAGCGGAACCGGCGGAGGAGCCACTCGATGTCTGCTCGATATTCCACGGGGTCTTGGTCATCCCCTTGAACCAGAGACCGCCCTGGGCCAGCGCGCCCATGGAAAGCTTGCCCATCAGCACGGCGCCAGCGTTGCGCAGGCGTTCGACCACCGTGGCGTCCTTGTCCGGTACGCGATTCTGGTAAGGCTCGGCGCCCCAGGTGGTGAGGATGCCTTTGGTATCGAAGAGGTCCTTGACGCCGAAGGGAATGCCGTGCAGCGGCCCGCGGTAGTGGCCGGCTTTGATTTCCTTGTCGGCGGCGGCAGCCTGCTCCATGGCCAGTTCCGTGGTAGGCGTGATCAGGCAGAGAAGCCTGGGCGAGTACTTGTTCATGCGCTCGATGTACATCTTGGCGAGATCGCTGGAGGAGACGGCGCGCGAGCGCAACAGCGGCGCCAGTTCGGTGACGGGCCAGAACGCCACCTCTTCCAGGTTGGGCGGGGCCTTGACGGAGCCGGATTTCGGGATGGTGGTTTCGAAACGCTGCGGCCCTTTGATGGGCTGCCGGTCGGGGAGGCCGGGGTGGAAGCAGAAGGCCGGCTCGGTATCCAGGGGGATATCGAGTTTGCGCAGGTTGGCGTATTGGCCCATGGCCTGGTTGACGCCGCGCAACATGGTTTCGATTTCGGCATCCTGGAATGCAAGGCCGATGAGTGTGAGCGCGGCGGCCACCTGTTCCTTGGTGACGGCAAGGGGTGTTGTCAGTTGCTGTCCGCGGCCACCGCCGGCGGGGCGTTCTTGGGAGTATCCTGCGCGCGCGGCGGCGAGGATGCTAAGCAATTGAAGCCAGGTTCGTCGGTCCATAGGAGTTTATCTATGATACCTGAGGCCGGGGTGGCCGCTCTGCCCGATTCATTTTCTAAGCCCCCGGTTCTGGCGGCCCACCTCCTTTTGTAACGCCTGGTGCAGGAGAAGCTTGATATAGGTTTGGTAACCGATGCCCTTGTCGTCCGCCAGTTGCCGGGCCGTGGCAATGTCTTCGCTTGCCAGGCGGATCGTCACCCGTAGAAGGTCCTTCTTTCGCCTGGCTTGGCTCAGGACGTCACCCAGAGGTATTGTCTTGGCGTCGCGCATCGCGACACGGAGGTCCGCTTCGACTTCGGACCGGTGTTTGTCCCACCAGGCCGCTTCTGCTCTTTCCGTTTTGAACGTCGGGATCATCAGTTTGTTCCGGGGCATGACGGCTAACTTCCTCCATCCGAAAAGTACTGCTTCTTGGTTCGTCGATCCGCATCCCATCCTGTGATTGGGCGGATTCTATCGTCGCGAACAGTGAAGACCAACGTGAGAACCCGCAACGCGAGGGTTGCTCCCGCGGCGGTCCCCCGGTGCTCGGCGACGATCGATCTTCGCCATCCACCACATCGTGGCATCGAATGGCTGGATCGGTTCCGGAAGCACTCCTCCACCTCGGAGGGCTCAATCCGATGCCGCTTCAGATGCAGGATGTGGGCGTCATCCCAATCGAACTGGAGATCCTGGGCGTCTCGGCCCACATTTCGAGCGTACATCTTTTGTCACTACACGAGTTGCACTCCGGAATGGGAACTCCGCCGGATCGTACGCCACTGCCGGATTCGACAACCATGGCCGCCCGAAATCTGGGTATACTAATTCGTTAGTATGATCCAAGATCTGCTTTGGGCCTTGCGATGGCTGCGCAAGAACCCGCTCTTCACGGCGGCCGCCACAGGGATTCTGGGGTTGGGGATCGGCGCCAATACAGCGGTCTTCAGTATTGTGGATGCGGTGCTGTTGCGGCCGCTTCCGTACCAGTCTTCCGGCCTTCTGGTGCGGGTTGACGAAACGGCCGCCAAACGGCTGATATCCGGCGTCCCGGCCCAGGACTACATGCGCTGGCGCGATCGCAGCGACCTTTTCGAGAAGACTGTGCCGTTCCTGAGGGACATCGTCACCATAACGGGCGCGGGCGATCCCGATCAGGTGATCGCGCTGCGAACCGCAGGCGGACTGTTTCCGTTGTTGGGAATGCGCCCGCGCATCGGCCGGGCGCTGGTGGATAGCGACGACGAACCGGGCTCCGCGAAGGTCGCCGTGATCAGCGACCGGCTCTGGCGGCGGCGCTTCCACGGCGACCCGGCCGCCGTCGGCCGCCCGATCACAGTCTCCGAAGAAGTCTTCACCATTGCCGGCGTGATGGGGCCGGAATTCGAGTTCCCCGCTTCCGATGTCGAACTGTGGACACCTCTCCGCGTGACTCCCGCCATCACCATGTGGCTCCAGGTGTTGGCCAGATTGAAGTCCGGCATCACGCCCGGCCAGGCGGGGAGCGCGCTCGAAGTAGTGGCCCGCCAGATGGAACAGGAGGACCCGAAAGAGAAAGCTGGCCTGCGGATCGACGTGACGCCGTGGAGCGAAACCGCCGATCGGAAATACCAGTTGACACTAGTCTTTGTTCTGGTGGCGGTGGGGCTGGTCCTGCTGATCGCCTGCGCCGATGTGGGCAGTCTCTTGCTGAGCCGCGCGGTGGAACGGCAGAGGGAGATCGCCATCCGCGCATCGCTGGGCGCGGGCTTCTGGCGGGTGGTGCGCCAACTTCTGGCCGAAAGTTTCGTATTGGCGGTGTTGGGAAGCGCGGCGGGAATTACCGTGGCACATTACGCTCTTCGGTTGCTCGCGAACCGATTGGCCGCGCTGCCAGTGGTGCTTCCCCATTTGCAACGCGTGGCGCTGAATGGCCGCGTGCTGCTGTTTAACACGGCGCTGTGCCTGCTGCTGGCCGTTCTATGCAGCCTGGCGCCGGTCCTGCTGGCTGGGCGAACGGACATTCAGGGCGTGCTGCGCGGCGGCCGCGCTGGCTGGCGGTCCAAGGGTGGCTCGAAAGGCCCGGCGCGGATTTTCGCCGTCCTGATCGCGTCCGAAGCTGCCTTCGCTTTTCTGCTGCTGGTGGGATCAGGGCTAATGATTCGTAGCCTGGTCCGTCTCCAGCAGGAGGACCACGGATTTCGTCCCGATCATGTCCTCACCATGCGGGTGCCGGTTGGCATGCGCACGCAATTGGGGCCTGCAGGCAAGTACAATACCAGGCCGCGCCAGATTGCCTATTATCGCGAAATCCTTGAGCGCATCGAGCGAATCCCGGGAATTCAGGCGGCCATAGTCAACAATCTGCCGCTGTCGGGAGTCAGCAGTTCCATCGCTCTAAAGGCCCTGGACGGTCGGCCAGTTTTGAACTCCACCCGTACCATCAGCCCCCGTTATTTCGCGGTCATGGGCATTCCGTTGATTGCCGGCCGGGTGTTCACCGATGCCGACCAGGCGGGCGCTCCCGGGGTGGCCATCATCAACGAGTACCTGGCGCGCCAACTGTTCCCGGACAGAAGTCCCGTGGGCGAGGCGCTGCCCAGTGGCGAATCCAATGGGCCGGGGTCAACTGTCGTGGGTGTCGTGAAGAACACATCGCAGTTGAGCTATGACCAACCGGCGAAGGGTGAACTCTATGTCCCCATCCGGCAGTTCATTTTCGCGGCGTTCATGTCGACGATTGTGGTGCGGACAGCCGGCGATCCGCTGGCGCCGGCGGCAGCGCTGCAAAAGGAGGTGTGGGCCGTAGACCCGAATCAACCCGTGGTCAAGGTGGAGACGATGAACGACGTGATTACCGATTCCATCTGGCGGCCGCGCTTTTCGGCGTGGATTTTCACGGTGCTGGGCAGCCTGGCTGTGCTGTTGACGTCCGGCGGCGTCTACGGCGTTGTGGCCTACACCTCGACTTTGCAGGCGCACGAAGTGGGCATCCGGGTGGCGCTGGGGGCGACGCCGCGACAGGTGGTTGCCGTAATCCTGAGGGGCGCGATGGTCCCCTTGGCCGCCGGGCTTTCGACCGGCGTGGTGGCGGCGCTGTTTCTGTCCAAGCTGCTGGCGAGCCTGCTTTACGAAGTCGGCAGCAGCGACGCCGTGACGTATTGTAGTGCGTGCGTGTTGGTCTTGGGGATAGGAGCGACGGCCAGCGCCGGCCCGGCCTGGCGAGCCGCGACGGGAGATCCGCTACGGGCGTTAAGGAGCGAGTAGTGTGGGGCAGGTTGGCAACCGGTTGGCAACCTGCGGCGAATTGGCAATCCGCCTGTCGCGCTATTTTCTTGACGGGCGCAGTTCCAGGTCTTAGGAATGCTCAAGATGGCTTACAAGTCTCACGAGTACTATATGGCGCGCGCGTTCGAGCTTGCCGCCAAGAGCCACTCCGAAGGCGGGTGCCCAATCGGCGGTGTATTAGTTGACAATGACAGCGGCGAGGTCTTGGGTGAGGGGCACAATGCTCTCCTGCAGGAAGGCAATCCGATCGTTCACGGCGAAATGGCGGCTCTACGCGATGCCGGCCGCATGATGAACCGCCACAACACGTCCATGTACACGACGCTGCAGCCCTGCTTTATGTGCACCGGAGCAATTACTCAGTTCGGCATTCCGCGCGTGGTCATTGGCGATGTCATCAATGCTTCAAGTGATGAGACAATCCTCTTCATGCGCAGCCGTGGCATCGAAGTCATTGTCTTGGACCCGGATACCAGTAAGGCCGCGCGCGATTGCATCGATCTGACCGCCCGGTTCCGCGTAGAAAAGCCCGCGCAGTGGCTGGAAGACTGGGGCGGCGGCCCAAACCCCAAGATCAAAGCGTAGCCCTACCTACTCCACGCTCCCTAACGGTCACGGCTCTGAAAGACGGTCACGGCTCTGAATGCTACCTCGTTCGGGTGGCCGCGTCCCCCTACTTCAGCGCAATCGTTTTTCCCGTCCGCACGGACTCCCGGGCCGCGTCCAGAATCTCCACCACGATCACATTGTTCTCCAGCGAGTTCAGCCCGGCCGGTTTGAAGCGGCCGCGCGCTACCCCGGACAGATACGAAATCGAATCCCGCTCCGCCGGCGGCAACGGGCCCGGAGTGCGGACTTCCTCAGCCTTGCCGCCGGGCAAGCGCACGCGTAAACCATCGCCGCCCGTAGCGATGGTGTAGCCTTGGGCGCCGTAGACTTCGAAATCCTTGCGGCTGTAGGGCCAATTCCACGAAGCCTGAATAATGCCCTGCGCTCTGGGATACTGCACCAGGATGGTGGCTTCGTCGTCCACGTGCGCGTAGATCTCCGGCTTGTTGGTGTGCGCCAGCGCGGTCACCGCTATGGGCCGCTGGTTGTCCATCAGCCACGTCATCAGATTGGCGCCGTAGCAGCCGAAATCGAATAGCGCGCCGGCGCCGTTTTTCACCGGGTCGCTTAGCCAGGCAAAGAACTCGGGCTGGACGTTGATTTCCTTCGGCCCCTGATGGCCGTCCATGGCCACCATCTTTCGAATCTCGCCCACCGCCTTCTGCTCCTTGATAATTTTCCAGATCTCGCCGTGGCTTTTGTACCAGGTGGTCTCGTAGTTCACGATCACCGGAATGCCGCCGCGCTGGGCGGCTTTCTGGATGGCGCGGGCCTGCGCCAGGTTCGCCGCCAGCGGCTTCTCCATCATCACGGGGATGTGCCGGAGGGCGCAGGCCTCCACTACCATGGCGTGGTCGTAGGTGTTGGTGAAGGTGGCCACGGCCTCGGGTTTGGTGCGGTCCAGCATGGCGCCCAGGTCGGTAAACATGATGTCCGCAGCGAAGCCGTTTTCCTTCGCATAGCGCGCACCCAGCGTGGCGTCGGAGTCGAAGACGCCGGTAATCTGGATATCTTTTCGGTTGCGCGCGCCACGGAAAAATCCGGAGGCGTGGCCGTGAGCCAGGCCGGCGATGGCCACGCGCAGCGGTTTGGCGTCGGACGAATCGGGCGGCTGTGCAGGCGCCGCGACGGCCAGGAAGGCGAACAGAGCCAGGAAGCGTGTCATGCGTACATGGTAACGCCCCCAACCCAGCACGAATGGCTGTGTGCTACCCCAAGTCCACGCCGTCAAGTTTCCCGGTGGAGTCGCCGAAGTGTTCCATCCGCACCCCCATCCTGTCCATCATGGTGAGGAACAGGTTGCACATGGGCGTCTCGCGGCGGTAGACAATGCGGCGGCCGCTCTTGATGACGTTTCCGCCGCGGCCGGCTATCAGTGTGGGCAGATCTTCGTGGGTGTGGCGGTTGCCGTCGGAAAGGCCGGCGCCGTAGACGATCATCAGATTGTCCAGCAGCCTGCCATCGCCTTCCTTGATCGATTTCAGTTTCTCGATCCAGCCGGCGAACTGCTTCATGTGGTAAACGTTGATCTGCGACACCTTCTCGATGAGGTCGGGCTTGTTCTGGTGGTGGGTCAGCGGATGGTGGCCGTCGGAGATGCCGATCTCGCGGTAGGCCCGCGACGTGCCTTCGTGAGTCACCAGGAACGTCATGACGCGCGTCAGGTCGGCCTGGAACGCGATGGTCATCATGTCGGTCATCAGCTTGTAGTGTTCCGCGAAATCGGCCGGCACGCCGTAGGGCTTCTCCATGTGCGGGTCGATCTGCGCGTTGTCCTTCTCCGCCTTCTCCAACTGGCGCTCCACCTCACGGATGGAAGACAGGTATTCGTCCAGCTTTCGCCGATCGGTGGGGCCCAGGCCCGACTCCAGTTTTTTGGTGTCTGCCGTCACGAAGTCCAGAATGCTGCGCCGGTACTTGGCCTGCCGCAGCCGGGCTTCGGGGCTCAGCGCCACGCCGTCGCCGAACAGGCGTTCGAACAACGAGCGCGGGTCCAGGACGGGCGGCAGCGGCTGGGTTTCGCTGCGCCATGCCAGGTTGTTGGTATAGGCGCAGGAATAACCGGAATCGCAATCGCCCGATTGTCGCGCATCTTCGAGGCCCAGTTCCAGCGACGGGAATCGCGTCTGGCTGCCGATCTGGCTGGCGATAATCTGGTCCATCGAAACGCCCGCCTTGATATCGGTGAGCGTCTTCTTCACCTGAATACCGGTGAGGTACGATCCGCAACAGCGCCCGTGATCGCCGGGGCCATCCAGCAGCGCGCGGCCGGTGTTGTGGGTCAGGTTGCCCAACAGCGTAATATCCTCTTTGTACGGCTCCAGCGGCTTCAGGACGCGGGGCAACTCGGTCAGCTTGCCTTCGTAGTCCGGGTTCCAGCCGTTCATCATGATGCCGTTGGGCACGTAGACAAACGCCAGCCGGACCGGGGGCTTGCCGGCAGCCTTGGCCGCGAAGGCCGGTATCATCGAATCCAGAAACGGCAGGGCAACCGCCGTTCCCACTCCTCGCAGAAACGTTCGCCTGGCAAGTGCCTTACGGGTGATCATGGTTTGGCAATCTCTCTCGGTCTGGCAATCTCTTTCGGTCCGGCAATGTCTTTCGAGTTCAATACGCTCTGCGTCGCGGCCAGTTCCCCGCGGCGGGATTGGAACGGGAGGCTGCGAACAATTTCAAAAACGATCGTCTGGAACGGATACTCCGAGGCCGAAAGATTCCGGCTGATCTGCTCCACGGTCCTTCGATCATAGGGGCCCAACCCTCGCCCTAACGAGTATGTCAACATCTTTTCCACGATGCAACGGGCAAACTCGGGGAGTTGGTCCCTCAGCACGGTGCGCATCCCTGCGGGCGTGGAGAAGGACTTTCCGTTGGGCAGGACGCCGCTCGAATCCACCGGGAACTTGCCATCCATGGTGCGCCACTTGCCGATTCCGTCGTAGTTTTCCAGCGCGAATCCCAGCGGGTCCATCTTGGAATGGCACCCGGCGCAGGCCGCGTCGGCCCGGTGTGCTTCCATCTGCTGGCGCAGCGAGGCGGACGTGCCCACGGCGCCTTCGTCGATCGGCGGTGGCAGCGGATCGGGCGGCGGGGGCGGCGGGCTGCCCAGAATGTTGTTCAAAATGTACTTGCCGCGGATCACCACCGAGGTGCGGGTAGGGTAGCTCGAAACCGTCAGCACGCTGGCCTGGCTCAGAATGCCGCCGCGCTGCTCCGTGGCCAGGTCCACCTTGCGGAAATCCGGTCCTTTAATATCGGGAATGCCGTAGAATTTGGCCAGGCGATCGTTCAGAAACGTGTACCGTGCATCCAGAAAGTCGGCCAGCGGCCGGTTCTCGCGCAACGCATAATCGAAGAACAGGCGCGTCTCCATCTTCATGGCGTCGCGCAATTCCGGTCCCCATTCCGGGAACTTCTGCGGATCGGGTTTGACCACGTCCAGGTTGCGCAACTCCAGCCATTGGCCGGCAAAGTTATCGGCCAGGGCCGACGATTTCGGGTCGGCCAGCATACGCTTTACCTGTGCATCCAGAACGCCGGGAGTGCGCAGTTTGCCGGCTTCGGCCAGACCCAGAAGTTCGTCGTCCGGCATCCCGCTCCACAGGAAGTAGCTCAACCGCGACGCCAGTTCGACGTCCGTTACGGAGTGCACCTTGGTAGGGTCGGTGGGGCTGGCATCATGCTCGATGCGGAAGAGGAAGTTGGGCGAAACCAGCATGGCTTGCAAGGCCAGTTGGATTCCTTGCTCCGTGTTCTGGCCGTTGGCCTTCGCCATGGCGACGAACCTGACCAGCGACGCCACCTCCGCGCGGGTTACCGGCCGGCGGTAGGCGTGATGCGCCAGGTTGGTGAGGATCTTGTCCACGCAGGCTGGCCCCGAATTCGGATCGCAAATCAGAATCTTCTTGCGGCTGGGCTTTTCATCCTTGGGCTGGTACGGGCCTATCAACGTGATGGAATCCAGAAACTTGTTCTTCTTGTTGCTGTATGCCTCGACCCCCGACAAGCCTTTGACGAAATCGTCGTCAATGAACGCGGCGCGGAACACGTGATCGCCCTCGGGCAAAACCAGCCGCATCTGCTCCTCGGAATACGGATTGAAGTACACCAGGCCCGATGGCTTGGTTTCCACCGGCATGGTCTGCAGCAGCTTGCCATCCATCCAGAAGCCCAGCGTCACGGGTTTGGCGTCGGCCGCGCGCTCGCCCGGCAGGCCGAAGCGTACGATGTATTCGCCATCGAACTCAATGCGGCCCGCGGCTTCGATGGTGCTGAAATCCACCCGGCGGATTTTCTTGTCCTTGGCGGCATACTGGGTTTGCAGCGGCTTAGGCAGCGGGTCGGCGCCGATAGCGCGGGAGGCGATGCGCCCGGCGGCCGCCAGGTATTTCTCCATGAGCATGGGCGAAATGGTCAGCACCTCACCTATGTTGTCGAACCCGTTACCCAGGTCATCGGTGGGAAAGCTCTTTTCGGCGCGGAATTCCACGTCCAGAAGATCGCGGATGGTGTTGGTATACTCGGCGCGGTTCAGGCGGCGGGCGGTGACGCGGCCGGGGTCGGGCTTGATGTTTTTGTCGGCGTTTTCGAATTCGCCCTGGACAAACTGAATGACGGCGTCCATTTGGGCCGGCCGTGGAACGCCCTTGGGCGGCATTTCGCCGGAACGGAGTTTCTGGAGGATGATCTCCCAGCCGTCGCGGTTGGCCGTAAGGGATGCAGGCTTGGTGAAGGCGTCAATCATCATTCCGCCCGAAGCCAAGCCTTGGTTGTGGCAGGGCGAGCAGGTCTTGGTCAGCACGGGCGTAACGGTGGTTTCGAAGGTTGGGGCGTCCGCCGCCAGGAGCAAGTCCCCTACGCACAACCCTCCCGCGCACACACCCAGCATCAGGCTACCGAGCCGCAATCCCATGGTCATAAGACGGCTTCCAGTTGACAAAACGTTACTCCGAGTCAACGGCAAAAACACCGAGGCAGGAATGCCTGGCGCTACGCCGGCCCAGAACGGCTCTCGGGCCGGCACGAATTCCACCGGCACTTCGGTGACAAACTTCTTCAGCCACCGGGCGCATTCGCCCATTCCATTTTCGTCCGAAATGGCATGTGCCCCAGAACGATGAGCGCCTTTTCACATCACCGGCGTGTCCGGGTTCCCGGCCTTGAAGGTGTCCACGGTCTGGCTGCGCCACGTCACACCTGCGTTTTTCCGGATGCGCTCCATCACCTGCCGGGAGGTGAGTTCGCCTTCGTGCTCCCATGGCGGTCTCGGCAGCCAGCAGCGCAGGGGCGTACTCCGGAGCCAGTTTCTCAGTGTAAGCGCATCCATACTTGCCGTCCCCCTCGGAGAGTTTATCAAAGGCCCGGTGCGGATGGGCCGGCGCGGATGGGCCCGGCCCGATTTGACCTGTTGTGTAGAGCGCTAACATTGGCGCTACCGGGCAACTAATAAACAATTTGCACAAGGTATCGGACGCTTTGCTTGCTTTTGTTTCAGAATAGGCCTATATCTATATATAAGGTTACGACCATGTGGGTCATGGTTTGAAACTTCGGGTATAGTCCGAAGTCCCATTCTAAAGGGTTAGTCGGCAAACTGTCCGTGTCGATGAGTTTCGCTCAACTGCCGCTCATGGTCCGCGTTTCCTCGGGAACGCCGGCCGTGGGGTTGTATACAGCGGGGCTGTATACACAGGCTAGTCGCCGCACCGACCCCATCATGTACGGGGGAGATCTCCGCCCATTGCAAACCATGCGGGTCAGGCGATGAAAACTCCGCACATCCAAACATCAACGTCAACGTCAAAATACACCTACGGGGAAAGGTTTGGTAAATGACAGGAACGAAGATCATTCCGGGTATTACTCTCGCATTGGCGATGTCGGCTTTCGGGCCGGCTTTCGGGCAAACCACCAGCGGTTCGATCGCGGGCAGCGTCGTGGACTCGCAACACTCCGCCGTGCCCAATGCGGCCGTCACGGCTTTGGAGCAGGAACAGAAGGTTCAATTCTCGGCGAAAAGCGATGAGGCGGGCCGCTTCGTATTCGCCCAGGTGCCGCCCGGCACCTACACGCTTACCGTGGAAGCGCCCGGTTTCAAGAAATACGACCGCAAAGGGATCACGCTGAGCGCCAACGACAAACTCGCGTTGGGCGACGTCGCCCTGGAAGTGGGAACGGTTTCCGAAACCATCGAAGTCAGCGCCTCCGCCGTGACGCTGAAGACCGAGAGCGCGGAACGCTCCGAGGCCCTGGTTGCTACGCAGATGCAGAACATCGCGGTCAACGGCCGCAGCTACCTGGACCTGGTAAAGCTGGTGCCCGGCGTGGTGAGCACGGTGAGCCTGGCGACTGCCGGACCGGGGGGCTTGGGCTCTATTTCCGCCAATGGCACACGCACCAACTCGAATCAGTTGACGGTGAACGGCATCAGCAACGTCGACACGGGTTCGAACGGCGGTGCCAACGTCACCATGAGTCTGGACTCCATCCAGGAATTCAAAATCCTCACGGGCGTCTACCAGGCCGAATACGGGCGCTCCATGGGCGCGCAGATTTCCGTGCTGACCAAGAGCGGCACCTCCGAATTCCATGGCAGCGGCTACTGGTTTCACCGTCACGACGGGCTGAATGCCAACAACTGGCTGAACAACCGCAACGGCCTGCCGCGCAACCTGTTCCGGTTTAACGATATCGGCGCCACGTTCGGGGGCCCGGTTTACATTCCGAAGGTGATGAAGAACAAGGAAAAGCTGTTCTTCTTCTGGAGCGAGGAATTCCAGCGGCAACTGCGGCCGCAGGGCGCCCACAACCTTACTGTGCCTACGGCGCTGGAACGTAAGGGCGATTTCTCCCAGAGCGTGGACAACAACGGGAATCCGTTCACCATCAAGGACTTTACCACCGGAGGGGTTTTCCCCGGCAACGTGATCCCAGCCAGCCGCCTGTACGCTCCTGGATTGGCCGTGATGAACCTGTTACCGGCGCCCAATGTGCCGAACGCTTGCGCTACTTCGCCGGGAGCCGGCGGTTGCGTGAAGGGTTACGACTACCAGTCGCAGATTTCCGACCAGTATCCGCGCCGCGAGGACCTGGTGCGCATGGACTACAACATGACGTCGAAGGCGCGCGTGTTCGGCCACTTCATCAACAACAACAACACCTACCAGTCGCAATACGGCTCGTTCGTGCTGGGCTCCAACACCCCGCTGTCGCCCATTCAATACGCCAACCCCGGCATCAGTTGGGCCGTGGGCACCACCTACATTTTCAGCCCCACGCTCACCAACGAATTCAACATCGGGACCAGCCACAACAGCATCCTGATTGACGAAACTACGGGCGCCTATACTCGCAAGACATCGGGCATCAACCTGCCGCTGCTCTATCCGAATGCCGTGCAGCGGGACTACATTCCCAACGTCGGCTTCGGCGGCACGCGCCTGGTGAACAGCCCCGGCTTCGGCACCAACGACTCGCCGTTCATCAACTACAACACCACCATCGACATCACCGATGGCGTGGCTAAAGTCTGGGGACGCCATACCATCAAGGCAGGCACCTATCTGCAGCGCAGCCGCAAGGACCAGACGTCATTTGGCGCGTTCAACGGACAATACAATTTCGGCGACAACTCCGCCAATCCGTACGACACGGGCTACGGATACGCCAACGCCGCCCTGGGAGTTTACAACTCGTTCACGCAGGCGGCGAACTTCATCAACGGCCAATACCGCTATTGGAATATCGAGTTCTACCTGCAGGACACATGGAAGGTGACCAGCCGGCTGACGCTGGACTACGGCATCCGCGCGGCCTGGTACCAGCCGCAGTTCGACGCGTCACTACAGGCCTCCACGTTCGTGCCGAGCCTGTGGGATCCCTCCAAAGCGCCGCGGCTCTATCTGCCGCAGTTGGTCAATGGCGTCCGGTCGGCGGTCGACGCGGCTACCAACCAGGTGCTTCCGGCAGCCGATATCGGCTACATCGTGCCCGGCACCGGCAACGTCGCCAACGGCATTGCGCAGGGCGGCGTGGGCGGCTTCACCAAGTATCTCCAGGACAACCGTGCGCCCCAGTGGGGACCGCGCATGGGCATCGCCTGGGATGTGACCGGAAAACAGAACATCGTGGTTCGCACCGGCGGCGGAATCTACTACGACCGCTACCAGGGCAACCGCGTGTTCGACTTCGTTCGCAACCCGCCGCTCGGCATCCAGCCGGTTTTGAACTATGGGTTGGTGAATACCATCAGCCCGACCTCGGCGCTGCTGTCTCCGCCGGACTTCTATGCTGCCGATCCTCCCGGCAAAATTCCGACGGTCTACAACTTCACGTTCGGGGTACAATCCAAGCTGCCGTTTGGTCTGATTTTAGACACGGCCTACGTGGGAGCCTTGTTCCGCCACCTGCAGGACAACCGGAATCTGAACTACGTACCATTCGGAGCCGCCTTTGCGCCTCAGAACCAGGACCCGACCCTGAGTTCCACGGCCCTGCTGGGCAACAGCGCGCTGCTCTCGCAATTCCTGCGGCAGTACCGCGGCATCGGCAACATCAACCTCTACGAGGCTGCCGCTACGGGCAACTACAATTCGCTGCAAGTCGGTTTGGACCGGCGCGTGGGACATCTCTTCCTCGGTATGGCCTATACCTGGAGCAAGGACCTCACTACCGCCAGCGGCGACACCAACTTTGTCCGCCCCGACCAGTACACGCGAGCGGCGTACTATGGGCCTTCCGGCAACGACCGGCGGCAAAACTTCGCTCTGAACTACGTGTATGACCTGCCCAAGATGGAGAAAATGAATGTCGCGGCCAAGGCCTTGCTTGGCGGCTGGCAGATTTCCGGAGTGACCCGGTTCCTGAGCGGCTCGCCGTACAACCCAGGCTACACCATCACGGGTGCGGGCGGCGTCAACCTGACCGGATCCAACACGGAAGGCGCCAGGATCGGCGTGGTGTCCGGTGTCAATCCCAATACCGGTTCCGACAACCCGTACACCCGCATCAACGCGGCGGCATTCGCGCCGCCTCAGGTGGGCAGCCTCGGGTTGGAATCGGGGGTCAACTTCCTGACCGGCCCGGGCATCAACAACTGGGACCTGTCGCTGCAGAAGAGCTTCTCCATTAAGGAGCGGGCGCATCTCCAGTTCCGCATCGACGCCTTCAACGTGTTCAACCATACTCAGTTCAGCGGCATCAACAGCGGCTTGACCTTCGCTTCCATCACCAACCCCACGCCCACGAACCTGTATCTCAAGGCCGACGGCTCGGTGAACAACATCAACGGATTCGGCACGGTGAACGGCGCCCGCGACCCGCGGATTCTACAGACCGTGATTCGGATTCAGTTCTAAGGCAACCAGGCACCATCAGAGCCGCAACCGTTAGGGTTAGGGAGCGGTGGGCAAGTCACAGAAGTCAGCATCCGGCGCCGGTGGGAGAAATCTCGGCCGGCGCCTTTTTATTCCCAGCGCGCCTCAGCCGTCAGGCTGCGAGTTTCGCACAACCTGGTGTGAAATTCAGTGAGGCTCAGTGGGACAGGCCATCGCCTTTTGTGGCCTGTCAATTTCCCAGCGTTGGCGGCAGCGACAATCCGATGATGGAGGGCGCGCTGCGACGACTCGGCGCGCTTCACTCCCGCGGCAAACGGAATCGGACCTCAAATAAGGGCGGCAGTGGTCCCTCCCGGCCAGAACCTCCACGCGCTCACGCACTCGATCGCTTTCTGCTCCAGCCCCGGATCGAGGGAACTGATCACCCGCATGTCGCGCGGCACGCCATCCAACCCGATGGTGGCGCTCAACGTCACGACTCCTTGTATCCGGTCCGCCAGCGCTTTTGGCGTGTACTTCGGATCGTGCCGGTAGAGCAGCATGTTGTCCGCCGGCGCAATGGGCGTCACCGGCTTCCTGGGGCTCAAGGCGGCTAACAGCGCCGGTGGATGGTCAATGAGCGCAAAGTTTTGCCGCGGCTGGTACGAGAATTCCTCCGCCGACAGATCTGGAAGATTCTCAACTTTCGAATACGCCGTGGTCATAAACAACGCAGGCAAGTCCGCACCGGTTTGGATTGCATACACTCCGGGGTTCGCAATCCGCGCTTCCAGACGGCTGCGGAGCACCAGTTTGCGGTTGGATTCGATCCACAGCGTCCTCACGACATTGCGGAGCATCGCCCACGAACCCGGCGCCACGCTGACCGAACCGGGCGCCGGATCGTACATCGCGCGTACCACCTGGCACTCCACGGCCTTGCCTTCGAACTCCACCGGTTCGTTTTCGGCGAAGGCCGCCGAGACAAGCCCGTCCCCAAGATGGCCCGAGAGTTCCGTGGGGACGCAGGTCTGCCCGGTGACTCCTCCGCTGCCCGTAGTCACGCCATCCAGAAACCAGTAGCGCTGCAGCAGGCGATTCCAGCAGAGCGTCAGCATCGGGAATTCGTCGCCCTCAAATTCGAATCTCGCCTCCAGCGGGCGCCGCCGCGCCACTCGAAACGGGAGTTCCGTCGTCCGGGACGCCCCCTCGGCGGTAATCTGGACCGTCATGCGCCCCGATGCGCGAAGCGCGGCAACCTGGCCCACTGCCCGGTCGGCATCACGGACCAGGATAGCCGCGGTCTGGTCCTGCGCCGCCCCCAGACAAGTCAATGCCCACGCCATCGCCGTCAGCCGCACCAGCGCATGCACGATACGCGGCTCAACCCGTTCGGTGCTGACCGGCGGTTCCGGAGTTGCATGATCTGCCATCGGGTTTTCCCTTTTCAAGTGTGGCCGACGGCTCACAGCCGCCCCGTTGTCCTGCGCAGCGTCGACGACCGCGCAATCTCCCGGGCATCGGCGAACACTCGCAGACCCTGACCGCGATGGAAGTGCGTGCCATCCTTGTCCCACAAGATCGAAAGCATGTGCCCGTGGTAAGGGACGCGGTCGAGGGCGAACCAGTCCCACGTGCCGGCGGGCAGCAGCGGATTTACGTCTACCACGTTGTCCGCGCGCGGACGCAACCCCACCACTCCGGTGATCAGTAGGTCGGCGAACGACGAATGGTTGTAATGGTCGCCGCGGCCGTAGAAGTCGCTTTTGCGCATCTTCAAGGCCCGCGCCCACCACACGCCGGTGAGCGGATTGATGTTCTCGTCGATCCACGGCACGGTTTCGCCACCCGCCAGTTTCAGCCGCTGGCTGCGGGAATATAAAAGGAACGTCTGAAAGTAATCGCCGTTCGAAATGGCCGACTGCGAATAGTCGTTCAGCACGTTGGCCAGCGCCCGCAGCGTAATGGACGTCGCGAAGGGCCACCCCGGCCCGTTCCATTGGCAATCGTCGCCCTGGTCCGAAACCTGAAACTCCGCATGGCGGCGCTCCGCAGTGGTGGGGCCGTAAGGCGCATAGAAGCCCCGCGGATCCATGAGTTGCTTCCACGCCGCTTCGTAACCCTTGCCGGGTTCGGGCAGGTTGAAATACCAGGGCGTGAAACCAATCTCCTCGCGCACGTTGGCGGAACCGCCCCGTTCCTTCACGGTCTCGAAGAACTCCGCCTCGCGGTTCCACAACCGGTCTTCCAATAACTTTTTCAGCCCTGCGGCTTTCTGCCGGTACCCGGCGCGCAGCCTGGCATCACCCGCCATTGCCGCTATCGCCGCCAGGGCCTTGGCGTTGCCGTACATGTAGCTGTTGATGGTGGGCCGCAGGTTCTTCTCCTTGCGGCCGCCGCTGATGGATTCCTCCATGCCGTCGGACACGTCCCGCTGCCAGAACAGGCCGCTGGCGGTCAGCCGTTCCTGCTCCCAGGCGCGGTAGTCTGTCTGCAAAGCGTCAAACTGGGCCAGCAGACTGGCGGTATCGCCATCGGCCAGCCAGCGGTCGTAAAGTGCGTCGGCCGTCCAGCCGCTGAACTGGTGATAGTGCGGTTCGAGGCCGCCGCCTTCGCCCCCGTGTAGCCAGAACTTGACGTAACCGTCCAGGTAGCGACGGTCGCGCAGCCAGCGGCCTTCGTTGATGTGCAGGCCCAGCGCGCAACTGATAGCGTTGTATTCGGTGGCATGCTTGACGGGCTTGAGAAATTCCGTGATCACGAAACCGCGGGGCGTGGTTTCGATGTGCTTCCGGTAGGCCCACCAGCGGTAATAATAGGTGAGTTCGACCTGGCTGTCCGGGCAGGAAAAGAACGGCACATTGGCCTTCATCCATTCCCAGGCCGCGGCGTCCGGAATGCCGCCGTGGATGTCTTCGGCATCGTGGCGATTGAGGAAGTCCACGTGATGGCGGAAGTCGTCCGGCGTGAGGAGAACGGAGTCCGCGGCCAGTGCCATGCCGATTGAGACAGCCAGTGCGACAACCGATAGTGGGCACAAAACCCTTGTGGGGCCGATTGTTAATCGGCGGCGGATTGTTAATCCGCCAGCGCGATGCGGCAGCGAGCCAGCTCGGGTTGGCGGCGGTGCCAGCAGGTGCGACAGGCGGATTGCCAATCCGCCGCAGGTTACCACCCTGCCCCAACTCACAAGCCTGGAGGTCATACTATACTGTAATGCGACTAAGTGTCATGCGACCACTCCTCGGCCTCCTCCTCTGCCTGCCGCTCCTGGCGCAAATGCCGGTGCGGGATTCGCGCAATACCATCATCAACAACACCGACACCCATTTCACGCCGCGCGTCTACAAGACGCTGGCCGAATGGGAGGCCCGGCGCGCCTACCTCCGCAAGCAGATCCTCTCCGCCGCGGGCCTGCTGCCGATGCCCGCCAAGACCGATCTCCACCCGCAGATCTTCGGCCGTATTGAGAACCGCGACTACTCCATCGAGAAGGTGCTTATCGAAACCCTGCCCGGCTACTATCTGGGCGGCAACCTCTACCGGCCGCTGAAACCGACGCCCGCGGGCGGCTTCCCGGCGGTAGTTTCGGCGCACGGCCACTGGAACTATGGCCGTCTGGAACATACCACCATCGCCTCCATACCGGCGCGTGCCATCAACCTGGCGCGCCAGGGTTACGTGGTCTTCGCCTACGACCAGGTGGGCTACAACGACACCATCCAGACGCCGCACGATTTCGGCGGGCTCAAGGAGGATCTCTGGGCCTTCAACCCGCTCACGCTGCAGTTCTGGAACGGCATTCGAGCGGTGGATTTCGTGGAGTCGCTTCCGGGCGTGAACCGCAATATGGTCGGCGCTACCGGCGCTTCGGGCGGCGCCACCCAGACCTTTCTGCTCGCCGCCGTGGACGACCGCATCCAATTCTCCGCCCCCGCCAACATGATCTCCGCCATCATGCAGGGCGGCGCCGAGTGCGAAAACGCGCCCAACCTGCGGGTGGACACGTTCAACGTGGAGATCGGCGCCATGATGGCTCCGCGGCCCATGCTGATGGTTTCGGCCACCGGCGATTGGACAAAGAACACCCCCACCGAGGAATTCCCGGCCATCCGCGCCATCTATGCTCTGTACGACAAAGCCGCCAACGTCGAGACCCTGCACCTGGACGCGCCCCACAACTACAACCAGCAGAATCGTGAAGCCATGTACCGGTTCTTCGGCAAGCACGTGCTGGGCGATGGCGACGCCGCCCATTTCAAGGAACGCCCGATACGCCTCGAGAAGCTGCAGGACATGCTGGCGCTGCACAATCGCACACTGCCCGCCGGCGCCCTCACCTTCGACGGCCTGTGGGCCGAATGGGTGCAACGGGCGAAGTCCCAGGTCAACGTTATATCTGACCGCGACACGTTGCGCGAGATGCTGTCGTTTTCCCTGCTGTGCGAGTGGCCGGCGGAAGTCTTGAACCGGGCCGCGGAACGGGGCCCGATAGAAGGTAAAGAAGCCGATGGTGTGAAAGTCATGCTCTCGCGGTTAGGCAAGGGCGACCGCGTGCCCGGCATCTGGATTCAGGGCAAAGGACCCGCCGCGCTGGTGGTGGATCCCGATGGCGCGGCCGCGGCCCGCACGAGCCCCGAAGTGGCCCAACTGCTGGCCGCCGGAAGGCCGGTCCTCATGATCGACGCCTTTCAGACCGGCGCCGCCGTGGCCCCGCGCGACCGGTCGGGAAAGTTTTTTACCACCTTCAACAAGACCGACGATGCCAACCGCGTGCAGGACATTCTAACGGCGCTGGCCTGGATCAAGACACCCAACACCGACCTGGTAGGGATTGGAAAAGCCGCCGTCTGGTGCCTTTTCGCCGCCGCCGTAGCGCCGCAGTCGGTGCCGTTGAAGGCCGATCTTGGCAGCTTCAGCGGCAGCGACCAGGACTACCTGGACCGGTTCTTTGTTCCTGGAATCCAGCGCGCCGGCGGCTTGCGGGCCGCGCGGCTGCTGGCAGGGAGATAGCTGCTGGCCGGGAAATAGTTTTCGCCGCAGCCGATATCCAAGAGCACCGGGTTGGGGTCGAGCAGGTGCCGGCGCCGAAACCATCCCACCGGAAACTACCCGGGCGCGGGAAGGGCGATCTCCAGGATGCGAGGGACACTCTCACTATGATTGCGATTCCTTTCGGCGTCCGGAGGTAATACTGTTCAGAGGATGGAATCCCCGGGGGAATACACAAGAGCCGGGTTCACAAGGGCCTTCGACGAGCACCATCTGGCGTTGTTCCGATTTGCGTACCGGCTCACGGGGTCGGCGGCCGACGCGGAGGACATCGTGCAGGAGTGCTTCGTCGGCCTCTTGCGTGCCAATTGCGGATTCGACGAGCGGCGCGCGTCGCTGCGCACGTACCTGTTCGGGGCAGTGCGCCACCAGGCGTCGAAGCGGCTGCGGCATCGTGAAGACGCGACGGCGGAGGTGGAGACGGCGCCCGATTTGCGGTCTCCGGAGAGTGAAGCACTACGCGGGGAATTGAAGACCACGGTGGCGCGGGCGGTGCTGGCGCTGCCGGCGACGCAGCGCGAAGTCTTGATTCTGGCGCACTACGAGCAGATGCCGTTGGCGGAGATCGCCGCGATAGTGGGGATCGAAGTGGGCGCGGTGAAGTCGCGATTGCAAAGGGCGCGCGGCGCGCTGCGGGAAATGTTGGCGGAGTACGCGGAGAGGTTGGCATGACTGATAACGAACTGGATCAAGTGCTGAATCGCTGGAAGACGCCAGCGCCATCGCGGGGATTGCGCGCGCGCGTGCTGGGGAGCTTTCCCCGGCGGGAGCTGCTCAGCTTCGTCAAGCCGCTGCGTTGGGCGGCGGCGATGGCGGCGGTGGTTTGTATGCTCGCGATCGGCGCTGCGCAGAGCGGGGGCGGGACGCTGGGCAACATCGGAGATGGGATTTCCCGGTGGCAAGATAGCGCGATAAACTGGATCGGCGATATGTGGGTCGGACATATTGTGCTGGCTTTTCGGAAGTCGAATCCAAGCATCTACGTGGATGGAGAATTGCGAAGCGACGTCGAATTCGGCGGATCGGGCGTCGGCGTTTGGGTACGGATACCGGGGGAGGGGAAGTATCTGCTGGGCCTGCGTCGTACGGCGTTTGAAGGCCCAGTCCCGCCGCGTGCGGGGCGTTTCGACGGTCACGTGATGGAGTTTCAGGCCGGAGGCAGGTCGGTGCGGATCGAGTCCGCCGGCACGTACGGCTTCCACGAACGGCTTCCGGTCTATGTGATGGGGCCTGTGCAGCGGTGACAGCCGCGCCCGCCGTTTGAGGTTCTTTCCAGTTGATTTGATGGCTGCTCACGAATCGTACGCGCTCAGCCAGAAGATACCGTCGTAGTCGATGATGGCAATGCGAACGTGATCCAACCAACCGGCTCTGCCCAAGAAGTTCCGCTCGAATGCGGAATCCGCCGCGAAGAAGACGAACGTGGAAAACTCAATGCCAAGCGATTCCAGGGTGATTTCGTGTTCGTACGCGGAAAAGGAACCACTCATCGTCCGGAAGCGTTGCAGCCGGCCTGACTCCACGGTCAGGCCAAGCAAATCGGCGTACCTGCGTTCGAAAATGCAGTGAGCGGCGCCTGTGTCCACCTTGGCGGTCAGGTCGATCGATTGTCCGCTGGCGCGCAGTGTAACGGGAACTTCAATTCCATCCACGGTTGAAGCATAGCGATGCGAGGCGGCGAACTCTAACGAAACCGGCATTTCTACCAGCCCGACACGAACGGGAGTGGATCTTCGAGCAGGATGTGGACCACAAACGGGCTTTCAATGCCTTCGGCTTTCGCGACATCGAAGACCTTTTGAGCATCCTCGTCTGCTGCCACCAGCCTATCACCCTCCACGGCCACCCATCGACCGGCAAAAGCACCGCGGTTTTCGGCAACCCACTTCATTTCCGTCGTGCGGTCGCGGCGCGGGACGCTCTTGATGCGGTCTGGACGCCGAAGACCATCGGCGAAGCGCAACACTTCCTCCTGCTTCGCTTGGGAAAGGTGGCGGACCTTCTCGATAATGGCTTCTTCCAGACTCACCGTGCCTGCTTCGATGATATCGGAATTGGCCGGAACACAACAACACCCTTTCATGAAAACGAACAGCCCGTCTCAAAAACGGACACGCCACGCGGAATAGCCGCGATTCCGCCCTTCAAGGCCCGTGTTTTCTTTCAGATCCCAGTGGACTCGCAATTGCACAGTTGCTTCTTCAAAACGTTCATTCGAAATTGGCCGAGAGAAATGCCCCTACCAAAATGACCTACTTCCGAAATTGTTTCGCCCTGGTCTGGATGGCTTCCGTTCTGGTTGTTTCCGTGCCAGCCGCTGAAGTTGCCGTCCAGACCCCAAAAGCCCCGCGGTACGTAGGGCCCATACTGAGACCGTTCCATCTGGAGAAGCGGATTGTGACGCCGGCCAAGTTGACCAACTCGCCGCGCCTGGAATCGCTGGTTCGCAGCGGCAATCTCTATCTTTCCGCGCAGGATGTGATCGCTCTGACGTTGGAAAACAATCTGGATATCGCCATCCAGCGCTACAGCCCGTTCCTGGCGAGGGAGGTGCTGCGCCGTGCCGAAGGGGGCGGACTGTTGCGTTCCGTTGACACGCCGGTGGCCGCCGGGCCCACCAGTGTCAGCACGGCGGGCGTCAGCACCAATGGAAACGGCCTTGGGGGTGGTGGGCTGGCCTCGGGCGCGGGAGTGGTTACCGGCATCGGCCAGAACCCTCCCAACCTCGATCCGGTCATCTTCGCCAACGCCCAATTCGCCCACCTCACCGCACCTCAGACCAATACGGTGCTGGTGGGAACCACGGCGCTCACCAACAGCCAACGCCAGTTCCAGTTTGGCTACTCGCAATCGTTCGTTACCAACACCTTTATTCAGTTTGTGGGCTACAGTGGCCGCAACCTGTACAACAGTGCCTCGTACCTGTTCAATCCCACACTCAGCGGTTTCTTCGACTTCCAGGTCAACCAGCCCTTGCTGCAAGGATTCGGCTCTGGCATTAACGACCGTTATATCAAGGTGGCGCGGAACAACATGCGGATTACCGACATGCAAATGAAACTGCAGGTCGCCACCACGGTTTCCGCCGCGCTCAATCTGTATTGGGACCTGGTGAGCTTCATCGATGCCGTACGCATCAAGGAACAAGCTTTGGAGACGGCGCAGAAGCTGCACGAAGGCAATCAGAAACAGGTTTCCATCGGCGCGCTGCCGGCGGTGGAAGTGACCCGCGCGGCTGCCGAAGTCTCCGCCAGCAAAGAGGACCTCCTGATCGCACAGACCAACGTGGCCCAGCAGGAAATCGTTCTGAAGAACGCGCTGAACCGCAACGGCATGGAGAACACCTGGCTGGATGACGTGCGCATCATTCCTCTGGACCGGATCGAGATTCCAAAGGAAGAAGAGATTCGGCCAATTCAAGACCTGATCCAGGAGGCGCTGGTGAACCGTCAGGATATCCTCCAAAGCAAGCTCAACGTGGAGAGCGCCAAGTTCCTTTCCAAAGGCGACAAAAACACCCTGTTGCCGAGCCTGTCGGCCTTTGCCGAACTAACCAATCACGGCCTGGCCGGGCCCGCAAACCCGCTGTTCCAAGGTCAGGCAGACCCTTATTTCGTGGGCGGCGCCGGCACGGTTTTGTCGCAACTTTTCCGCCGCAATTTTCCGGACTACTCCGCCGGAATCGCTATCACCATTCCCATCCGGAACCGGTCGGCGCAGGCCGATTACGTAACCGACGAGCTGCAGCTTCGCCAGCGGGAGCTCACCCTGCAGCGATCCATCAATCAGGTGCGCGTCGACGTCAAAACCAGCGTCATCGGGCTGCAACAGGCGCGCGCCCGCTACCAGACCGCCGTCGATACGCGCGCGCTGGCCGAACAAAGCCTGAAGAACGAGCAGAGCCGGTTTACGTACGGCGTCTCTACCGTGGCGCTGGTGATTCAGGCGCAGAAGGATCTGGCGACGAATCAGGACGCCGAGGTGCAGGCCATGGCCAACTATACCCACGCCAAGATCGCTTACGACTTCGCTCTGGGACGAACCCTCGAAGTCAACCACATTTCCATGGAAGAAGCCAACTCGGGGCAGGTGCAGCGGGAGTCTGTTCTACCGAATTCCCTTCCCGGCGCCAAACCGGATTCCGCAAAATCCTCGCTGGCGCCGCTTCTCAAACCGGAGTTGCTGCCATGAATAACCTGCAATATGCGGCAGCCCAACCGCTCCCTCACGGTCGAGCGACAAGTCGCGGCTCAAGAAGAGCTTTCGGAGCCGCGCGCGTAGGAAGTGCTTTCAGAGCCGCGCGCGTAAGCAAGCGGTTGCCCACGGCTCTGTGGATCTGCCTGGTCACCTGCTTGATCACCCCGGCCGTCGCGCAAAACCCGCCCATCCTGATTGAGAGGCCGCAACTGCCCTTAGGAATCCGTTCCTATACGGCGCCGACCATTCCGGAGATCCGGCTAGGGAATTCCAATCGTCTGAATAGCCTGATCCGGGCGGGCCACCTTTACCTCAGCGTCCAGGATGCACTGGCGCTTGCTATCGAGAACGACCTGGGTCTGGAAATCGACCGCTACGGCCCGATGCTGGCGCAGTCCGCTCTGAAGCGCGCCGAAGCTGGAGGTCCGATTCGCGGCGTGCCCAGCGCCAGTGCACAGGTGTCCAGTGTCAACAGCGGTGTGGGTGTGAACGGCAGCGCGCAGAGCGCGGGCGTGGGCGGTGGTAGCGGAGGCGGCGGTGGCAGCGGAAGCGGTGGCGCCGCAACCATTCAACAGATCGGCGCGGTGACGCCCCAACTCGATCCCTTCCTGCAAAACACCACGACTTTCGGACACCTCACCCAGCCGCAGGCCAACACCGTGCAAAGCCAGACCAGTTCTCTGGTCGATTCGACGCGCCTCTACAACACGGTGCTGAACCAGGGCCTGCTCACCGGCGGCTCGCTGCAATTCCGGGATTTCCAACAGCATCTGGGGGAGAACTCGCCCAGCGACAGCCTGAACCCGGTGGCGGCCCCGCACATGGATATCACGGTCCGGCAGCCGTTTCTCCAGGGCTACGGCATCAAGCTGAACGATCGGGGAATCCGAATCTCACAGGTCAATACCACGGCGTCGCTCCAGGTCTTCCGCGCCAGCATGCTCAACCTGGTCGCGAGCGTCCTCAACCAATACTGGGGCTATGTCAGCTCCAACGATGAAGTGCAGGCCAGAAGGCGTGCGCTGCAGTTCACGCAAAAGTTCTACGAAGACACGCAGAAGGAGATTGCGGCCGGATCCATCCCCCGGGTCGAACTTCCCCGTGCCGAAGCCGAGTTGGCCAGGCGCCGCCAGGATGTCCTTATCGCGGAGCAAAGCCTCAGCCTGCAAGCCATATCGCTGAAGGCAAGCCTGAGCCGCACACCAGATCCCGCGCTCGACGCAGCAGAGATCGTGGCGTTGGATCAAATCCAGGTCCCGGACACCGATGATCTCCCGCCGTTGCGGCAACTCGTGGTCACCGCCATGGCGAAACGGCCCGACGTGGCCGTCTCGAAATTCCGTGACCAGACTTCGGAGATGGATCTGCCCGGAACCGTCAATCCCCTGCTGCCCAGCTTTTCCGGCGCCGTTCAGACTTACAACCGCGGTGTGGCGGGTACTCCTGTGGCCGGCAACGGCGCCGATAAGTATTTTAGTGGGGGTTACGGCAGCGCCCTAAGCCAGGTATTCCGGCGCAACTTCCCCAATACCATCGAGAACCTGAGCTTTAACGCCCCGATCAAGAACCGGCAGGCCCAGGCCGATTACGGAATCGCGCAGTTGCAGTTTGTGCAGCAGCAGCTTAGCGGCCAGAAAGACTCCAATACGATCATTGTGGATATCTCCGCGCGCTTGAGCGCCCTCCGGCAATCGCGCGCGCGCTATGCCACCGCCCGGGATACCCGCGCCCTGCAGGAGCAACTGCTGGAGGCCGATCAGAAGAAGTTCTCGTCCGGTATCGCGACCTTTAATGACATCATCAACGATCAGCGGGCGCTGGTGACTGCGCAGATTTCCGAGGTGAACGCCATGGCCACGTACGCCCGCGCGCGCGTATCGTTGGATCAGACTCTGGGTGAGTCGTTGGAACGAAACCACATCACGCTGAACGAAGGATTGAACGGACGCGTGGATCGAGAGTCACAAATACCTGTAATCTCGCGAACCGACCCGCGACCCCCAACCGAGCCACGACCGTAAAGGGAGTGGTTGCTGCGCCGCCGCCTACCGCGCCGCCATCAAGGCCCGCAGCCGCCGTGCCCGTTCGGGTGCCCGCAACTGGCGCAACGCTTTGGCTTCGATCTGGCGGATGCGTTCCCGCGTGACGTCGAACTCCTGGCCGATCTCTTCCAGGGTGTGCTCCCGTTCACAGCCGATGCCGAAGCGCATCCGGATGACCTTCTCCTCTTTGGGGGACAGGGTCTTGAGAATACCGGCGGTTTCGTCGCGAACGTTGGATTCGATGACCGCATCCACCGGTGAACCTACCCAGCGGTCTTCGATCAGGTCGCCCAGCGCCGATTCGCCGTCGCGGCCGACCGGAGTTTCGAGCGAAACCGGGTCGCGCGAGATGGTCTTCAGCTTCTGAACCTTCTCCACCGGAATATCCATCCGGCGCCCAATTTCGTCATTTGTAGGAGTACGGCCGAGTTCTTTTTCCAACTCACGCGTCGCCCGCAGGAACTTGTTCATGCTTTCGTTCATGTGGACGGGAATGCGGATGGTCCGGGACTGGTCGGCAATGGCGCGCGTGATAGCCTGGCGGATCCACCACGTAGCGTAGGTAGAAAACTTGTATCCACGGCGGTATTCGAACTTGTCGGCCGCCCTCATCAGGCCGATATTGCCCTCCTGGATCAAGTCGAGCAAATGAAGTCCGCGGTTTACGTATTTCTTGGCAACCGAAACCACCAGGCGAAGGTTGGCCTCCACCAGATCCTTTTTGGCCCGTTCCGCTTCGGCTTCCCCGTGGCGGATCACCGTCAGGCTGTGCTTCAACTCGGGAAGGTTGGCGCCCGCCGACAGCTCGCGCTTGCGCAGGTCGCGTTTCAGTTCCCGGAGACGGAGTTGCTGGGCAGCGTTGTTGCGCAACTCCAGCTTCTTGATCTCACTGTCGAGGTGGCTGATTTCGTCCACCGCGCGCTCGATTTCGCGGGCGAACTCCTTCCATTTGATGAGCCTGAAGGGAACCCGGCGGATTGCCATCGAGGTTTCCACCTTGGCCCGGTTCAGTTTCGCGCAAAGCCGCCTCCGGGGCTTCTTGCTGGAAATCGGGGTTTCCTCAACCCTCTCCTCAAGCTGTTGTAGCTTTTTGTGCAGGGCGATGACATCGCCGAACTGCTTGCTGGCCTCAGTACGAACTTTCAAGTCCGCCGGCGAACCCTCTTCCACATCCCCGAGATCGACGACACTCTCCAGCTCAATGGCCGCTTTCTTCAACTGCTCGGCGACATCCACCACCACGCGCTGCACCAGGGCGGAACGGCTAATCGCCTTTTGCATCCGTAGTTTACCGCGCTCCATGCGCCGTGCCAGATCGACTTCGCCCTCCCGAGTGAGCAGCGGAACCGCACCCATCTCGCGAAGGTACACACGTACCGGATCGTCCGTATAGATGGACTCTTCTACGGGCGCAGGGGCAAGGAAATCGGGGTCCTGAGCAGCTTCTGGGTCGAAGAACTTAGCTTCTTCCTCAAAATTGATGTTTAACGCTTCCGGATGTTCCGCTAAAAACTGGTCTTCGAATTGATCCACTAAGACTCACCTCCCCCACGGGCACGCGACTCCATTACATCGGATGTCTGGGAAATGGGGTTCTACCTGAAAAACCAATGGCCTGTTTCTGCTGGTCCGGCCCCAAGCGTTGAGAAGATCGGCTGCATTCGGGGATTGACTTTCGACTGATCATAGCATCAATCGGCAGCAAAGTTAAGCTCTAATTTAAAGATGTGTTAAAACTGAGAAGGTTACATGGAATCGGTGGGAACCGATTCCGGTGGCCGGTGGCCAGTGGCCAGTGGCCGGTGAAAAAAGGCGACGTGCGTCCTTCACCGGCCACCGGCCACGGCTCTTAGCCTCCCTTTTGCCGCATCAACGTCTTGAGTTCGTTGAAAAACGCCTGTTCGTCCTGAAAATCGCGGTATACCGACGCAAATCTTACGTAGGCGATCTTGTCGAGGTCGCGGAGGTTTTCCATCAAAAATTCTCCTATATCTATAGTAGATATCTCCCGGTCCGGCGAGTCGCTCACTTTCGATTCCACCTGGTTCACCAGTTCCGAGAGCCTTGCCATGCTGACGGGACGCTTTTCGCAGGCCTTTAACAGGCCTCCCAACACCTTTTGCCGGTCGAATTTCTCACGCCGGCCATCCTTCTTGATCACCATGTACGGCACCTCGTCGATCCGCTCGTAGGTGGTAAACCGGCGTTCGCACTCCAGGCATTCGCGCCGCCGCCTTATGGCGTCGCCTTCCTTGCTCTCCCGGGAATCCACCACCTTGTCGTGCAGGTGACTGCAAAAGGGGCACTTCATTCGTGAACCTCCCGCCCGATCCGCCTCAGGCTATGCCAATCCAGGCCTTCCTTCACGGCCAGCAACAGGCCGACCGGAACTATTGCTACAAATGTAATAATCCATAACAACATGGCGAAATCGGTAGCCAGCTCGAACCGCACGTGGAATAGTTCGGTCAACACCAGCACCGCAGCCACCTGGATGCCGCCGCCCACGCCGGGGATCTGGAACACCGAGCCAAAGGAAACAAACCCCATCAAAACCAGTACATCGACAAAGCTAAGAGTAATCATGCCGGTGAACGCCTGGGCCAGGCACCAGTAACCGGCGGAGATCAACACCCATTCGGCTGAGGAGTATACCAGAACCAACAGGAGCGCCGCGTCGCTGCGCGTCGCCTCGACACCTTGCACACAGGCATCCACCAGTTTTTCTATCTTTGTAAAACTATTTTGTGGCACGTAGCGCAGCGTTGCCAGCAACCGGCGCCGCACGGGCTCGGCGAAGTGCCGCATCGACAGCAGCACCAGCAGAGCCGCTGCGCCGGTGATCCAGGCGATCTTGCCGCCGAACGCCAATACCCACTCCAGCTTCGGGCCGGCCTCTTGAACCCGTGTCAGGGCGAAACCGAACAGCAGGAGGGCCATCAGGAGGTCGAAGAGGCGTTCCAGCATCCAGGCGGCAAACTGCGACGTCACCGGCACCCCCTCTTTTCTGGCAATCAAATAGGGCCGGACGAATTCGCCGGGACGACCAAACAGCGTGATAGCCGTAAACCCGATTACGGTAGCCGACAACAGGTTGCGGACGGACGGATGCGGTTTCAGCGGCTTAAGGAGCACCGCCCAACGCAAAGCGCGCCCGTAGTAGGTTGCAAACACGGCGCTTAGAGATAGAAGCAGCCATTGCCACCGCAGCCTGGCGAAACCTGCGGCCGCCAACCTCCAATCGAAAGACTGCGCCGCCACCCGGGTTCCGATGAACCACAGAACAGCCGCGGCCGCCAGCAGGCAGCCGGCCGCCCATTTCCAAGTATGCCCCCGAATCGCCGATCCTCCCGGAGAATGGTTCCGAAAGAGCTAGCATACAGGAAAAATTGAACCTATCATGGAAAAGCCTCGTTTCTTCAGGTGAGAGAAGAATGAGGCAATGGCATCCGCGACGCTAGCTTGGGAGCATTTGGGCGTTCCACACTTGGGCGTTCCAGACTTGGGCGTTCCAATCTGGGGCGTTTCAATCTGGGGCGTTCCAACCGCCGGCGGCGCATCCGCGGACCAGGCGATGGGTGTTCGCGGAGGCCGCAATCTGATAGAAAGTAGTTTGGGCCAGGACCAGAGCCTCATATCCAGATGTTTGGACGGCGACGAAGCCGGCTGGGAAGAACTGGTTCGGCTTCATACCCGGCAAGTGTACGGCCTCTGCTACCGGTTCACCGGCAGCGGAACGGAAGCCCAGGACCTGACGCAGGAAGTGTTTCTGCGGGTATTCAAGACGATCAAGACGTTTCGTTCGGTGGAAGGCTCTTTCGGCACATGGCTGGCGCGGGTTACGCGTAACCTTTTGATCGATCACTATCGCCGAACTCGTCAGGAGCGCGTCACGGATTCGATTGAGGAACAACTCCCCATGCTGCAGGAGGTGGGGGCGGCGGCTTCGGCCCGTCCGGACCACGCGGTGGCCGGGCGCGAGGCCAGCGAGATTCTGCAGGCCACCCTGCAAAAGCTGTCGCCGGATTTGCGCGAGGCCGTAATCCTGCGCGATTTACAGGAAATGGAGTACCGCGAAATCGCGGAAGTGCTCGCAATTCCGGAGGGCACGGTGAAATCGCGAATTAACCGGGGACGGGCCGAATTGGCCCGCCTTCTGCGGAAGCAGAAGTTGGCGATATGACGCGGAAGTGGGCAGTATGACGCAGAAGCGGAAGTTGGCAGTATGAACTGCGCAGAACTTGAAAGTCTAATCTGCGATTACGTGGACGGTACGCTGGAGGCCGCCGCCAGGGCGGAAGTCGGGCGCCACCTGGCCGATTGCCCCAACTGCGCCGAACTGGCGCGAGATTCCGCCGCCGCCCTGGCTTTCATGCAAAGCGCCGCCGAGGTGGTGCCGCCGCCGGAATTGATTACCCGGATTCTGCATGACTCGCCGTGGAGCCAGGCCGGGGTAGTCCGCCAGGGAATGCGCAGTTGGCTGCGGAAGGTTCTGAGCCCGCTGGTGCAGCCGAAATTCGCCATGGGAATGGCTATGACCATCCTTTCGTTTTCGCTGCTGAAGCCCTTTGTGGCACCGGGGCTGCGGCAGTTGAAGCCGGAAGATCTGAAGCCATCCGCCGTTTGGGCGGCGCTGGACGATCAAACCCATCGCACCTGGGCGCGCACGGTAAAGTATTACGAAAACCTGAAGGTGGTGTACCAGATTCAAACCATGCTGCGCCAATGGCAGCAGCAGGACGAAGAGCAGCGGCCGGCCGCAACACCGGAGAACAACCGGAAAACGGATAACACTCGGAAAACCGACGACCGCAAGCTCCCGGTGAAAACATCGCCCGAACAGATGGCGGAGCCGGACTTGACCCACTCCGCTCCGGGTAACGCAACGGGTGGAGCGCCGGCCCCGGCGGGCCGCGGCCGGTAGGAATATAACGAAACCGGTAGGAATATAACGAAACCGGTAGGAATACGAAACCGGTAAGAACGAAGCGGGTAAGAGTAAAAAGATGCAGCGCCAAACGACGGAAGGATCGCGTTAGCCGATCGGGAAGAGGGATACTTATGAACTGCCAGAATCACATGGATGTGCCGGCCACGGCCTATTGCCGGGCCTGCGGCAAGCCGGTCTGCGATGAATGCCGCCGCGACGCATTTGGAACCGTCTACTGCGCCGAGCATACGCCGGCGCCCGCGGGCCAGACGCCGCCCGCGCCCGGCCCCGGCGCGCCGCCCTACCCGATGGGCACGCAGCCTATAGGAGCCCCACCCATGGGCGCTCCACAGATGAGCTACGCGTATGCCGACGTCTCGCCGGGGCTCGCCCTGTTCCTGGGCTTGATCCCTGGTGTCGGCGCCATCTACAACGGCCAATACGCCAAGGGAATGGTTCATGCGGTGGTGTGGGGCGTCCTCATGAGCATCGCCAACTCGCGAGCCGCTAACGGGCTGGAACCGATCTTCGTTATGGGCGTGATCGCCTGGATGGCCTACATGGCCTTCGAGGCTTATCACACCGCGCGCAAACGGCGCATGGGCGAGCCGGTGGACGAATACTCGAGCCTGATCGACATGCGCGGGCGGCACAATGTACCGGTAGCCGGAATTCTGCTCATCGTGCTCGGGATTCTGCTGCTGCTGCATACGCTGGAACTGCTGGATTTCGAATATGTCGTGCGTTATTGGCCGGTGCTGCTGATCGCGGCCGGCGCCTACCTGCTGTACGGACGGTTCACGGGCCACGATTCGCCCAAGGAGATGGGCCATGAACGGTAATGGGCGGTCCATGGTCCGCGCCATTCGCGGGCCCGTCACGCTGATCACCGTCGGCGTGCTGTTTGCGCTGAACAACTTTACCCAGTACGGTTTCGATAAGACGTGGCCAGTGCTGCTGATCGTGTTCGGATTGTTGAGCCTGCTGCGGCGCGGCATGGAACCGGTGCCGCCGGAATCCACGCCCCCGCCTTACAGCTATCCACCGCCTCCCCCAGGCTCCGGTGGTTACGCCGGGAGTTCCTACACCGCCCCGCCGCAGCAGCCCTTCCCGCCGGCTGCAGGCGGATCGGCTAAAGGCGGCTTCGGGACCAGCGCACCGGCGCGGCCGGGCGACATGGGTGCTGGAACGGGGGGCGCTGGCACGGGAAGCGCTGGATCGGGGAGCGCTGTCACGCCAGGAGAGTCCTTATGAGACGACGTTCGATTACCGGACCCCTGTTGCTGCTGCTGGTCGGCAGCCTGTTCCTCTGGACCAACCTGCACCCGGAAGCTCCCATCTTCGACATGGTGGCGCGCTATTGGCCTTTCGTGCTGATCGCCTGGGGACTGCTGCGTCTGCTGGAGACCATGATCTGGCGCCGCGATGGCGTGCGGTACGGCTTCAGCGGCGGCGAGATTGTCCTGGTGATCCTGATCTGCGTGGCCGGCTCGGGCATCTGGCAGGCGCACGAGCACGGCATCCGCTTTAGTCCGCGCGGGCTCGATTGGTGGGGCCAACAGTACGATTACCCCATTTCGGCAACCAATTCCGCCGCCGGCATGAAACGCATCGTGTTCGAAAATCCTCGCGGCAACATTAAGGTGACCGGATCGGATACTAAGGATGTCACGGTCACCGGCCACAAACTCATCCGCGCTTATAGCCGGCAGGATGCCGACCGGACCAACGATAACGCCGCCGTGGAGATTGTTCCCCAGGGCGACCGCCTGATGGTGCGCACCAACCAGGACCGCGTGCCCAACAGCCAGCGTATGTCCGCCGATATCGAGGTCACCATTCCGCGCGCCATGACGGTGGAATCGCGCGGCGGCCAGGGCGATTACGAAATCGCCGACCTGGATGGCGACTTGGAAATCTCGGCCAGCCATGGCGACGTGCGCATCTCCCGCTTGGGCGGCAACGCCCGGCTCGACATTGGCCGCAGCGATCTGGTCCGCGCCCTAGACGTGAAGGGCCGGATTGATGTGCAGGGCCAGGGCTCCGACGTCGAAATGGAAAATATCGCCGGGCAGGTTACCATTAACGGCGCTTACCGCGGCACCCTGGATTTCAAGAACCTCTCCAAGCCGCTGCAGTTCGAGGGTCTGCGCAACACCGAATTGAGCGTCCAGGCAGTGCCCGGCCGCATCAGCATGGACCTGGGCGCGTTCACCGCCAACGATGTGGTGGGACCGCTGCGCCTGGTGACCCGCTCGCGCGATATCAAGGTTGAGAAGTTCACCCAGGCGCTGGAACTGGAAACCGAGCGCGGGGATATCGAATTGTCGCCGGGACACCTGCCGCTGGCCGCCATTGAAGCGCGCACCGGAGTGGGCAAGATTGAGCTGGTTCTGCCGGGGAAGGCGGCCTTCCTGCTGGAGGGCACGGCCGAGCGCGGCGACGCCGTCAACGATTTCGGCCCGCAGATCCACAAGGAGTCCGAGGGTCGCGCCGCCACGCTGAAAGGCAAAGTGGGCGACGGGCCGACTATCAAAATCACGTCCAATCGCGGATCGATTTCGGTGCGGCGCGAGGGCGCCGAGCCCGGCGAGTTGCCCGAGACGCCGACGCCGAACGGCCCGATGGCGCCGGTTCCGCCTAAGCCGCCGAAGAGCCTGAAGGATAGCGAACTTAAGATGTAGCCGACCGTAGCGCGGGCATTCTTGCCTGGTGTTGGTGGTGGATGCGTGGTCTTGGGGACCGGCTCGAACATGTGTCCACCAGACCTGCGTTAGCGGATATCTTTTACATGCAGTCCACGGATCGGTTGGCGGCGGGGTGACGGGGAATCGCGGTAAGCATGCGAGACCCTGGAAAACGTTACCGGTCACGGCGCCAACCACAGTCGAAGGCAGTATCCAATGCTCGATGCCTGCTGGTGCGCCGCGACGTTAGCCGCCAGAGTGTTCAGCACTACGTTGCCTGGCGACGGCGCAACGCCCAACGCCGTCGAGCCATGAATCTGCATACGCCTCCATGCGCCTACGCCGCGCGGTGCCCACCACCTGGTAAACGTCCTCATCCGGATTTGGCTGCCAACCGAGCCCACGAATCTCCATGCTCCGCGCGACCCTTGACGAAGGCCGCCCGGTGGTTGCTTTTCAGCAAGTTTCGAGGGCTGACGCACTCATCGTCTCTGTGGAATTGCGTCTGTTCCGCCCGGTCGATTTCCAGAATCGTATAGTATCCTGCAATTCCTGCCGATAAGCTACGTAGAACCCGCTTGACGGCTCTCTGGCGCATTCCGGGTCTCCCCTTACGGAAAGGGGGAATGCGAGGACCGATTCGTCGTGAAATACGTTCAACTCAAAGTTCTCGGTTTGTCGATGGCCGTAGCCATGCTTGGATGGGCTCAGGAAGCCGCGCAAACTGTGGACCAGGCTGCTCAAGAACCGCCGGCGCCGGAAGCGGCTGCGAGCCGGACCTTCCCATTGGAAGTGGCGGGATACGTCAACTTTCGATATCTGAATGACGATGCTTTGCAGGAGCATAACCTCTTTCGTGAATACTCGGCCAGTCTGTTTCTCAGCAAGACGGTCGGCCGATGGCGCTTCCACGCGGAATTCAATGCCGACACCGCGCCCGAGTTCGACAGCGATGGAATTCATCTGTTCCGCCCTCGTCCCAGTCTAAGCGTCAAGCTGGACAACGCGTTCGTCAACTACAACGCACGCGACTGGTTGCAGGTTCAGGCCGGCTTTCTCTTCATCCCCACGTACTGGCGCACCCACCGCTATCAGTCGACCACGCTCACGGTGGACGAGCCTTCAACCGACCAAAACATCTTCCCAACATCGCTGAAGGGGGGCGCGCTGCACGGAGACAAGTATTGGGGAGATGGCGGGGTAAGCTACATAGCCTACGGAGGCGTCGAGCAGCAAACCGAATTCGTTGAAGCCATCCAGTCTGAGGTTGTCGACCGGGCGCGGGCAATCGGCGGCAAACTTACACTTCACGTGCCGAGCCGCGAATTCTTCAGAACGTTCGACGCGGCGGTTCATCGCCTGCATCGAGTTGGGCGGGACGGCAAGCCCGACGAGCTTTACGGACTTGAATTACAACTCAGAAAAAGCCGTTTTGAAGTCCTGGCGGAGTTTGCCCACGCTTCGCTGGATGTTGTCAATAGCGCCCGAGGCTATATTCGGCAGGGGTATTACATTCAACCTTCCTTTCGGATTACTCCCAAGCTGTTTGCCGTTGTTCGCTACGACCGGCTGAATCGAGACAGCCGCTTTCTAGATCAAAGCAGCCTCGTCAGGCAATCGGCGGGCTTAACGTACCGCCCAATTCCGGCGGTATCCCTAAAGATCGAGGCAGACCGGTATGAACCGCAGGGGGGGCGCGTGGCGGCCTACTACGGCGTTACCACCAGCCTTGTCTGGTTTTTCCACATACCATGACCCGACGCCAATACCTTCGTCTGGCGGCCGGCGTTTTCTGCGCGTCACATCACGCTCTCGGAAGCCCCCCCGAGAAGTTTGTGGTGATTGTTCACCCGTCTAACCGGTTTGATGCTCTTAGCCGCTCAAAAGCGAGCTATCTCTTTCTTCGCAAAGTATCGCGGTGGCCTTGGGGAGCGGAGGTAGCAGCCGTCGATCTGGCGGCGAACGAACCGATCCGCCGGGAGTTTGTACAGCAGGTGCTCCAAATGGCCGAGGAGCAACTGGCCGAGTATTGGATCGATCAAAGGGCCACGCGCGGCGTGAGCCCGCCGCCTCAAGTTCGCGACGCCGCGGCGGCCAAACTCTGGGTGGCTGCCAGACCTGGCGGCATAGCATATATCCCATCATCCGCGCTCGACGGCACCGTGAAAGCCATTCGGATTGACTCATGAGACACCGTCTTCCATTACATTCCATTCGGACCAAATTCCTGTTGGTCGGGCTAGCCGCTGTTTTGCTTTCCGGGTCGGTCAGTTTCTTCTTAGCCGCGGAACAGCGCCGCCAGTTGGAGCGGCAGTTGCGGTCGAGCGCCGTCAACATCGCCAATCAGACCACGTTCGTGATGGTGCCGCTGATAGCGTTCGACAGCACGGAAGAGATAAAGAAGGCTCTCGAACTATTGCGCACCAATCCGGACTTCGCCTACGCCAGAGTTTCCGGCGAAACGGGCGCGCCGCTGGCTTCGGTTGGCAACTCGTCCCCGGTCCGGTGCGATGGCAAGTCCGGCCAGCAGCTTGTCGATGGCGGTGGGCTTCTCAGGGTCTCAACACCGATCGTGGACGGCGGCAAGACATGGGGCTGTCTTCAACTGGGAATTTCCGAAGCGCGCAGCCAACGCGACGCCAAGCGGCTCTGGACTATCACGATCATTGCATCTCTCTTGAGCATTCTGGTTACTCTCGCCAGCGGGGCCTATCTGGCGCGGTCGATCGCATACCCGGTAACACGGCTGGCGGAAGCCGTATCGCGAGTCCAACGCGGCGAGTGGGACACCCCGATCGACGTCGGCTCGGGAGACGAGGTAGGCCTTCTGGCGCGCAGCTTTCAGAGCATGATTCAGGAGTTGAAGCGCTCCAAGAGCTATGTCGAAGACATTCTCCACTCCATGGCCGATTCACTGGTCGTAGTGGACCGGGAGGGGAAGATCCGGACCGCAAATCCCGCCACGTATTCGCTACTGGGTTATAGCGAAGGCAAACTGTTTGGTGAGCCCGTCGAGCGGATCACGTCGGGTATTGAGCTGCTGGATGCAGCCAGGCTGCGAGGGGAAGTGTCGTCGAGCGGAATCGAGGTTGAATATGTGGCTCAGGACGGCCTCAAAATCCCCGTGCTGGCCTCGGTCGCCCGGATGGGCGGCCACAGCGACACAGTCATCTGCATGGCCCAGGACCTGCGCGAACGGAAGCGGGCGGAACGGGAGTTGCTGTCGGCCAAGGAAGCAGCCGAATCCGCCAACCGGGCGAAGAGCGCATTCCTGGCGAATATGTCGCACGAGATTCGGACTCCGCTGAATGCCATCATGGGCTATTCCCAACTTATGTTGCGAGACCCGGATCTCGGACCGGGTGCGAAGGAGAACCTGAATATTATCAACCGCAGCGGAGTGCATCTGCTGGCGCTGATCAACGACATTCTGGATATGTCGAAGATCGAGGCCGGTCAAGTGGGGCTGAACCCGGCGCCCTTCGACTTGTTGGACCTGGTGAAGGATTTGGAGGTCATGTTCCGTCTGCGCGCCGAGACTAAAGGTGTGAAGCTGGAGGTGGACATTTGCCCGGATTGCCAACGATCCATCGAGTCTGACATGGGGAAGTTACGCCAGGTGCTTGTCAACCTGCTGGGAAATGCCGTCAAGTTTACCGAACGAGGCTCGATCAGGCTGCGAATGTCGATGACGCAGCGTGAGAATGGGCAGCTTTGGCTATCGGCGCAAGTGGAGGATACCGGGCTTGGCATTGCTGCCGAAGAACAGACCGGGCTGTTTCGCCCCTTTGTTCAGAGCCAGAGCGGCCGGAACCTTCAGGGCGGAACCGGTTTGGGACTGGCGATCAGCCAGCAGTTCATTCGACTGATGGGCGGCGAGATTCGGTTAGTCAGCGAGGCAGGGACGGGATCGACGTTTTATTTTGAAGTCCCGGTGCTGGCCGTCAATGGGGGATTCGTTTCGAAGCAGATGGAGACACGGAGCGTGACGGGGCTGGAATCGGCACACCCAGCGCCGCGAATCTTGATTGTCGATGATGAACCTAACAACCGAGGCTGGTTAACGAGGCTGCTGAAGATCATTGGTTTCTCTATGCGGGAAGCAGCAGATGGCGAAGAGGCAATCCGGGTTTGGCAGGAATGGAAACCGGACCTGATCTTGATGGACGTGCGCATGCCAGTCATGGATGGGCTGGAGGCCACCCGTAGAATTCGACAGCACGAGGGCGGAGCGGAACCTGTCATTATCGCTCTGACCGCCAGCGCAATGAGCGATGACCGGCGCGTGGTGATGCAGAGCGGTGTGAATGACTTCCTCTCGAAACCATGCCAGGAAGATGAACTGCTGCAGAAGATGCAGGCCCACCTGAAACTCAGCTACCTCTACGACGGCACGCTCTACGACGGCACGGAGGCGCCTCGGAATGATTCAGGTGCGGCCCTTGGATCCGATCCCATATCAGTGCCTGTGCAGGAATTACCGGCCGAGCTCGCCGGCGATCTGCGACTCGCGATCGGAAACGGTGACAAAGGCCGTCTGGATCAGCTTATTGAACAGGTCGGGGAACGGGATAGTGCGCTCTCGCTGGCTTTGAAGAACCTTGCCGACAGGTATGAGTATGATGCGCTCACTTATTTACTTGAGGGAGCCGGGGCATGAGGAGGAAACCGCGGTGAACCAGGAAGCGCAAGCCAGCATCATGGTGGTCGACGATCAGCCGGCGAATCTGAAGCTCATGGAATGCATGCTCAAAAAGCAGGGCTACGGAGTGCGTTCTTTTCCGCGCGGCAGAATGGCGCTGGCCGCAGCCGGCCAACAGGCTCCGGATTTGATCCTGCTGGACATCAACATGCCGGAGATGAACGGCTACGAGGTCTGCCAACGGCTGAAGTCCGACCCGCGGCTTGCAGGGATTCCGGTGATTTTCCTGAGCGCGTTAGACGCGGCCGAGGACAAAGTCAAAGCATTTCATTCCGGGGGTGTGGATTATGTCTCCAAGCCCTTTCAATTTGAAGAAGTGCAAGCCCGGGTAGAAACGCACCTAAAGCTGCGGCGTGCCCAACAGGCCGAGCACGATTTGCTGGAGAAGACCCTGAATGGCGTCGTAAGCGGTCTCTGTGAATTGATCCAGATCACTTCGCCGGTGCTCGCCAAGCGATCCCGGGCGATCCGTGACATTGTTCTCTGGGTTAACAGGGAAATGGGTCTCGACAATTCCTGGCAATACGAAGTAGCCGCGACGCTGTGTCTGGTTGGTTGTATCACGCTTCCCGACGATGTTTTCGAAAGATGCTATGCACGGGAGAATCCCTCGTCTGACGAGGAACAGATGTTCCGCGGTCATCCCGAGACTGCCGCTCGCCAGCTCTTGAATATCCCGCGACTGGAAGCTGTAGCCGAGATGATTCGCCATCAACAGGCTCCTGAAGGAAATCCGCCGGTTTCCGAGCCAGTCAGGGCAGGGGCCCGCATGCTCCATTTGGCATTGGAATTGGACCGAAGGGTGTCTCGAGGAGCTTCCTTTCGTTCGGCGCTTGGGCATCTGAAAATGTCGCCTACCGGATTCGACAGGCGCATGCTTGACGCGCTGGCAAACTACTCTCCGGCGTCGACGGAATTCGAGCTTCGGTTGGTGCCGATTCGTGAGCTTCGAGCTGGCATGGTCCTGGAAAAGGACGTATTAAGTAATGGTAACTTGCTAATCCTTAAGGAGGGAACCGTCCTTACGGAAACGTGGATTGAGCGGCTGGGAAACTTTGCCAAGGTTCGGGGCGTCGCAGCCGTTGTGCACGTCAGGATCACATCACGCACTGGTCCTGGCAGGCGTCAAGGCCCGGGTAAACAAGGCGAGGCGCAATGACGCAGCACAGCAGCGCTACCAGCATCATGGTGGTGGACGATAATCCCGCCAACCTAAAGCTACTCGAGGACATGTTGGGGCAGGCGGGCTATGGCGTCCGCTCGTTTCCACGGGGCCGGCACGCGCTTGTCGCGGCTGCGCAGAGCCCCCCGGATTTGATCTTGCTCGATATCAACATGCCGGAAATGAACGGTTACGAAGTTTGCGCACGGCTGAAGTCCGACGGCAAGCTGGCTCCAATCCCGGTAATATTCCTGAGCGCCCTTAACGAAACGGAAGACAAGGTCAAAGCCCTGCGGTCGGGCGGCGTCGATTACATACCCAAGCCCTTCCAGCTCGAAGAGGTGATGGCCAGGGTGGAAACCCATCTCAAGCTCTATAGCCTTCAGCGGGCGCTGCAGTTTCAGAATGAACACCTGGAGCAGGCTGTCGCGGCGCGGACCGGGGAACTGGCCGAGGCAAACCAGCGGTTGAGGATTCTAGACCGCTCAAAGAATGAATTCCTAAGCCTTATTTCGCATGAGTTCCGCACGCCGCTTAACGGGGTTCTTGGCGTTGGGGAGCTGGTTCTGAACGAACTGGCCGCCTCCCCGGACACCGATGAGCTGCGCGAGATGTTTGAGCAGTCTCGTCAAAGAATCCTCTCGATCCTCGATGATGCCATGCTCCTCACTCAAATCGACGTGGAGCGCGAGAAGTTTCGGGCCGGTCCGGTGAAATTGAGCTCGGCTCTGAATCGGGCGGCTGGCCTGACAATGGAACTGGCCCAGAGCCGTCAGGTGGGACTGGATCTCGTTTCTGGTGGGGAGGGGATTGTGGCGGGTGAGGAGGAATTGCTTGTCAAGGCATTACACGCGCTGATTGAGACCGCCGTCAAGTTCTCGGAACGAGGCCACTCGGTACGGATTGCATGCCGAGCCGATTCCGATCCAATGGTGGTTACGATCGACAGCCATGGCAAGGCGATCCCAATGCATCACATCTCCAGGTTCTTCGATCTTTTCTCGATCAGCGAGGTGTCCACACCGGGTGGAGACCTGGGACTGGGACCTCCGGTAGCCTACCGGATACTGGCACTATTCGGTGGCAAGGTTGCAGTGGCTAATCGAGATCCATCTGGGATTCGTCTCACAGTATCTTTGAAGAGCTGTAATCGTCAAACGGCTGGTTCTCCAACTGACTCCGGCCACGGCTAGGGTCAAGCGGCTTTCCGTCTCGCCATAAACGGAATTACGGACGGGGTGGCCATTATCCCAGGTGACAAGGCGGCAGAAAGCTCGCCGGGTTTGAGGTCGAAGACCTCGCTAGTCTATTCTAGAGCCTGGGCGATGGCCTGTTCCGCCATCGGAGCCATCACGCCGTAGCCGGCGTCATTCGGCAGCAGACCGTCGCTGGTCAACTCCTTCTTCAAATCGCGGCCGGCGGCGAGGGCCGCATAGTAGTTCAGGTAAACCGAACCGCTCTTGGCTGCGTAGTCGCGGATCCATCCGTTCAGGCTGATGATCTTGCCCTGGGGCCGCAGCCTGGTCTGGTTGGTGAAGCAGTCGCATACCGGTGTCACCGAAGCCAGAACCACCCGGATGCCGTTGGCTTTGGCCAATTCCACCATGGAGGTGAAGTTCTCCGCCATGGTGCCCTCGGTTGCTGGGCCCATCATGCCGGCGAGGTCGTTGGCGCCAGCCAGGATCACCACCACTTTCGGCTTCAGCAGAATTACATCCTGGCGGAAGCGGACCAGCATTTGGGCTGTGGTCTGGCCGCTGATGCCGCGATTAAGATACGGCTTGCCCGGGAAAAAGCGCGCGCTGGGCTTCCCTGCGGCTAGTCTCCCAGCCTGGCCCCACTGCTCGGTAATATCGTCGCCCAGGAAGACCACGCGGTTCTCGCCGGCCGCCGGTGGACGGACCTCGGTGTTCTCGCTGCCGTAACGGGTGAGGCCGGCCCAATCGGCCAGCAGATGTCTCTGGGCGGCCAGTTCGCGGCGCAGGGTCTGTATAGTCTTGGCCGAATCCGGCGCTTGGGCGGGGTCCGGCGTCTGCGCCGTGGCTGTGCCAGCCCAAGTGTAAGTAATGCGGCAGACGATACCGCAGACCATGCCGCAGACAAGCAGGGGCTTCATTGGATCAATCTTACTTCTTGATGCCGTAGCAATACAGGTTGCTATCGAAGGTGCCGATGTAGACGCGGCCGTTGGCCAGGGAAATACCGCTCCAATGATTCCAGGAGGTGATCTGGTTTCCGCTGGACCAGAGCTCCTTTCCGGTCTGGGCGTCCAGGGCGTAAAGCACGGCGTGGGTGGAGCCGGGAATGCGGCGGTCGGCGGTGTCGGCCAGTCCGACATCGGCGTAAGCCTGGGTGGTGTCCTCGCCGTTGCCGAAGGTGAACACGACGCCGTTGGCGATGACCGGCGGCTCGGCCCGATTCATGTTTTCCGAGATCCAGGCCGGCGTGAGCACCAGTTTACCGCTCTTCTCTTCCAGCTTGAAGGCCACCACGGCCCCATCGTCCACCGGGCCGTATTCCAGCGGCGCTTTGAACTGGGAATGCTTGGGTCCCCAGATGGGCGTGAGGATCCAGCGCGTGCCTTTGGAGTCTTCCCAAGTGGCCATGGAGCCCCAGATGCCGGCCGAGGCGAAATTCACATCTTCGTTACAGAGCAGCGGGCTGCGGTACAGAGGCGTGCGATGGTCGTCGCCGCCGATGGACTTGGTGTCCAGCAGGTAGACGCGGCACTCCTTGCCGGCATCCACCATCAGTTCGCGGCCCTTGTAATTGAAGATGGCGGGGGTGACCTGCATGTCCAGATCGCGCTTCACCAGCCACTCGGCGTTGGAGGGGCCATAGTAGTCGTCCAGCACCAGGGCTTTGGTCTGCGGGTCCTGCTTCACGCCGATGATGCCGTTGCCGTAGATGCCGTTTTCGGGGTCCCAGCGGCCGTCGCCGGTGCCGGTGTACATGACTCCCGTGGAACTGATGGCGGGTCCAGTGCGGCCCCACATGCCGCCGCCTGCCGGACCCCAACTGCCGGCTTTGTTGGTGGCCAGGTCGAACGAATAAACGACGTTGGGATTGCCGCCGCAGCCTTGCGCGGTGTGGGTGTAGAGCACGTTGTTGAACAGGTTCAACGCGTAGGGCTTGCCGTTGGGCGGCATCCACTGTTGCGGCTGGGCGATGTCTTCCCCGTCGGCGGCGTTCAACTGGTGCAGCCGGCCGTCCCAGGACGCGGCGTAGATGGTGTACTTGCCCGCGGTGGCGGTGGGCGCGATAACCGGCGTGGCCGTGAGTCCGCCGGGGCAGAGGATGCCGGCGCCGCGGCCGCCATTGGCCGGTGGAGTGAACGTGCTTTCGAAGTGCTTCTTCCAGATGACTTCGCCCTTGTCGACGTCGATGGCGTAGATGTTGTCCGACGAGCCGGCTTCGATCAGAATCTGCTTGGGGCCGGCCGGTGTGTTCACGCGGCCCATGATCAGCGGCGGGAACAGGGAGTGCATGACCTTCGGCTGGTTGTCCAGCTTGAGTTTCCAGAGCAGCTTGATGTCCTTGGCGGTGGCGGTGGAGAGTATCTTCTCGTCCTTCTGCCACGCGGTGCGCTGGGCGTTGCCGCCATCGGTCAGCCAGTCGGCGCTCCAGGCGGCGCCGAGCGTCATGCCTGCAAATAACAACGTGCCGCCAATCGCGATCTTGCGCATTTGTGGACCTCTCCAGGTTTGGGTTTCGACGTTCATACTATACACCCAAAGCTGCGGCCTCGGGAGAGCGTGAAACGATTCAGGCCGTGACGTGAAACGATTCAAGGTGCGAACGGGGCTGAGTTGTAATATGATGAAGTCGCTTGGAAACGGAAGGGAGTTCCATCATGCGGAGTTCCATCATGCGGAGACTAACCACGCGGTTCGTCATGTCCATCGGGTGCGTCTTCATTTGGGCCGGCGCGGCCGGCGCCCAGGGGCGTGGAGGTTCGGACTGGACCACTGCCGGCAACGATGCCCAACGGTCGTCTTGGCTGCGGTCCGATCCGAAGATCTCCAGCGACAGCATGCAGAAACCGGGCTTCCAGTTGTTATGGAAGATCAAGTTTGAAAACGAAGCCAGACAGTTGAACGGGCTGACGCCGGCGGTGCTGCTGGACCGCTACATCGGGCACCGGGGCTTCCGGTCCCTGGCGTTCATCGGCGGCAGCTCGGATAACGTGTTCGCGGTGGACACCGATTTGGGGCGGATCGAATGGCAGAATCATTACTCCGCGGCGCCGGCGGTGCAGCCCGGGGTGTCCCAAAATCGCTCGCCGGGTTGCCCGGGCGGGATCACCACCGGGCTGACGCGGCCCACCGGCACGGCGCTGCCGGCGGCGATGGGCGGACGCGGTGGCGGTGGCGGACGTGGCGGTCCAGCGAAGAGCGGGGTGGGAGAAGCCGGACTGGGCGCCGTGACGTTGGCCGAAGTAGGCCAGGGCCGCGGCGGGCGCGGTGGCTTTCCGGATGCGGCGCCGGCGGGGCGCGGTGCACCCGGGGCGCCAGCAGATGCCGGCCGTGGAGCGGCGCGTGGTGGTGGCGGCGGTTTCGGCCGCATGCCCGCCGTGGCGTATGCTCTGACCAGTGATGGAATGCTGCAATCGGTCTATGTATCCAACGGTGCGGACTCGGAGGCGCCCATGAAGTTCCTTCCAGCAAATGCCAATGCGCAGGGGCTGATCGTAGCCGATAACGTGGCCTACGTCTCCACGTCGAACGGTTGTGGAGGCGCTGCCAACGGGGTGTGGGCGCTGGACCTGGCATCCAAAGAGGCCACGACATGGAAATCCAGCGCCGGCTCACCGGCGGGATCGGCCGGTCCGGCGTTTGGCCCGGACGGGACTTTGTACGTTGCCACGGCCGGCGGCGAGGCGTCGCTGGTGGCACTCGAACCGAAGACGCTCAAACAGAAGGATTGGTATTCGCCAGGCGCCGACTTCACTTCTTCGCCGGTGAGCTTCGAATACAAAGGGAAGATTCTGATTGCCGCGGCCACCAAGGATGGGAGCATTCACCTGCTGGACAGCGCATCTCTGGGCGGCACGTCGCACCGGGCGCCGCTGTTCAAGACCGCGCCCGATTCCAAGGCGGCCGGCTATGCCGCGGGCACGCTAGCCAGTTGGCAAGATGCGGGCGGCACCCGGTGGGTGCTTGCGCCAACTGCCAGCGCGGTGGTCGCATGGAAGGTAATGGACCAGAACGGCGCTCTGTCGATGCAGCCAGGCTGGGTCTCGCGCGAAATCGTTTGGCCCCTGACACCGATGATTGTTAACGGAGTGATCTTCGCGGCATCGAGCGGTGAGGCCGGTGCGGACCGCGCCCAGCCCGCGTCGCACGCCGTTCTGTACGCGCTGGATTCTGCCACCGGTAATCCACTCTGGAACAGCGGCAATACCATCGGTTCGTTTGTGCACGGCGGCGGGCTATCCGGCGGCAGCGGTCAATTGTACTTGGGCACGCACGATGGTACGCTTTACGCATTCGGGTTTCCGATCGAGCACTAAGATGTCACCACGGATTGCTTTGTTGACCGCCGCCATGGCTGTTTCGGCGGCCGGCGGATGGGCGCAGTTGCCAGACGGGCCGGGAAAAGCGGAGACGGCGCGGATTTGCAAGAACTGCCACGAGTTGGAACGATCGCTTTCGCCGCGCCAGGATCGCGATGCCTGGCAGCAAACCATGGACAAGATGGTGTCCCTGGGCGCGGAAATGACCGAGCAGGAATACAACACGGTCCTCGACTACCTGGCGAAAAACTATCCCGGCGAGGAAGTGCCGAAGCTGAACATCAACAAGGCCTCGGCAATCGATTTCGAGAGCCGGTTGACGCTGCCGCGCTCGCAGGCCGCCGCCATCATTGAGTACCGCGCCAAGAACGGGCCGTTCAAGTCGATTGACGATCTGAAGAAGGTGCCGGGCGTGGACGCGGCTAAAGTCGATGCCAAGAAGGACCGGTTGACGCTGTAGGGCCGTCTCGTCCTGGCTTGTGACTACATCGGGTACCCCGTCGTCGCCTTCACTTCCGCGATCTGCTTATCGTGACGCATCGTGTGCAGCGGCACATAGATCAACCACTGATACGCGTTGAGCGTATTGAACACCGGAAACGGATGTTCCACCGTATGCTCTTTGAGAGCCACATCTGTTTTCGCGGCAAATGTCTCAATCTTTACTCGCTGGGCCAGAAACTTCTCCCTGACCTCCGTCCGCGTCAGCTTTCCCGATGGAACAATAGGCTCAGGCGCTGTCGCCTTCCCCAATCGCGGAGCCATCACCCTCTCGATAAACTCCGTCTTGCCCTTGGTCTTTTCCTCCCACTCGGCATTCTTGGGAGACCCGATCGCCTTCTCCACGTTGCCGAACAGAAGCGCCTCCGCCAGAACAATATGCTCCGCCGTCTCGCCAACCGACCATCGCTCCGGCGCAGGTTTCCATTTCCACTGCTCCGCTGTGACGCCATCGATCGCGGTCAGAAATTCTTCGCGCGATTCCTCCAGCCAGCTTTTGACCTTCATCCGTTCCTCCGCGGTCATATGCGCGTCGGCCGCGCACAAGTGTAAACACATCATCGACAGCAACGCGACCTGTCTCATATTTGCTTCCCTCCGTATATATCAGCCGGGATTTCCAATTACCTTACCAGCTTCACAGCATTTTACACGAATCGCATTGATTGCTTCCTTTCCGCCCGGAAGCCCGGTTCGTGTCCGGTTCCGGTCTATCGGGGCTGCGGGTCGGAGAACATCAAAAAGCTTCCTCCAGGCGCACGGCTGGGCGACAACCGAAGCCCATTCGTTGGGGGTGCTCGCCTGTGGAAGAAAAAGACCAGGCGTCAATTGGATTCATCCTCAATTGAACTTGCCAACCTGGGAATCCGCTACGAATGAGAGAGGCCGCTTGCCCACTTGTGCCATTCGACGAAAATGCCGCGCGGCGATTCCTCCAGTTCGGGCTCGCCTGGCGCGCGCGCGGGATCGAGGAGCGGCGCGCGGGCGCGTCCGGCTCACGCGTTTCGGTGCGCCAGCGCGGCGTTCGCTGTTCTCGCCATGCCGGCGCCCGCTCGTGCACTTCGAGCGCGTGGTCGCTGGGGGCGCGCGGGCGGAAGTGGCGGGTGGATGAAGGTGCCGCGCAGCGGATCTGCAGGAGCCGGGGTGAAGCCCGTCGCAGTCTGCGAGTCCCTATCGGGGATTACCCTAATTCAGCGGCAAAAGACGACGCCCAATTGGAAGAAAGTGTAATTTCGGAAGATCAAGAGTTGGCCGCCAGGTGTAGAATGCTTACGAACTGTGAGCGCAGATGGCAATCCAGGCCAAATATCTCACTGCCAGTAACCCGAACGATTCTCGTATCTTCTTTAGGGAGGTGGACATGTTTCGCAACCGTTTCGTTCCCATCGTGGTGTTATTAACGGCCGGTTTGATGCTTATTCCCGCGTCTTTCGCGCAAGTCGTCACCGCAACGCTTACCGGCAGTATCACGGATTCTTCCGGCGGCTCGGTCCCTAACGCAAACGTGAAGGTCACGGAGCGGTCCACTGGCGTAGTGCGCTCCACGAACACCTCGGTGGATGGTGTCTACAACGTCGCGTACCTGAGCCCGGGTATCTATCTCGTCGAGGTCGAAGCCAAGGGATTCAAGAAATACTCGCAAGACAACGTGCGGCTGGACGTGTCCACCACCTCCCGCGTGGACGCTACTCTGACGCCCGGCAGCGCTAGCGAGACCGTTACCGTAACCGCCGAGGCCCCCGCGCTCCAAACTGATCGCGCTGAGGTGGCCAGGAACTTCGCCGCGCAAGCCGTCGCGGAACTGCCGGTGGCAAACCGCAACTTTCAGGCGCTGGCCGGCCTGGTAGCCGGAGTGTCGCCCCCAGTTCAGAACTTCACCACCTCGGAAGATCCACAGGGTACCACCTTCTTCAACGCCAACGGCCAGGGCAACTCGTCCAATAACACCATCGTCGATGGCGTCGACAACACCAATCCGACACTCGGATTGAGCATCTACCTGCCCTCGCCCGAAGTGGTTGAAGAGGTCCACGTCAGCACCAGCAACTACAGCGCCGAATTCGGACGCGTGGGCGGCGCGGTGGTAAACGCCACCACGAAGTCCGGCACCAACGCGCTGCACGGCTCCCTATGGGAGTTTAATCGTGTCAAGGCCCTGCTCGCCCGCGACTTCTTCAACAAGGACACGCAGACCAAGCCCGGATATACGCGCAACGAATTCGGCGCTGCGGCCGGAGGCCCCATCATCAAGGACAAGACGTTTTTCTTCGGCGCTTATCAAGGCCGCTATCTGCGCCAGTCGAGCACTTCCACCAACACGGTTCCAGCGTCCGCGGCGTGGTTCTCAGGCGATTTCAGCGGCGTCCCCCAGTTGGCACTATTCGACCCGAACACCGGCAATTCGAACGGCACGGGCCGCCAGCCGTTTCCGAATAACGTCGTCCCTGTGAGCCGGATCAACTCGATCTCCAAGCAGTTGCTTCAGTACTTCCCGCCGCCGAATGTAGCGGGATTCCTGAACAACTACATCCTGAACGTCCCGTTCAGTTACGATGGAAACACTTACGACGCGCGCGTCGATCACTACTTTTCCGAGCAGACTAAGATCTTCGCGAAGATGAACACCTCGCGCTACCAGGTAGTGCAGGGCGCCGTGCTTGGCCCCGCGGTCGGCGACGGCACCACGGCCAATGACTACACCATTACGGGAGCCTTGAACCTGACGCACGGCTTCGACGCCACTCTCCTCACCGAACTGCGCTTGGGATACAACCGGTATCGTACCAACGTACAGGGCACCGACATGACCACGGTGACCAACTCGAAGCTGGGGATCGCCAATCCGAATCCCGACCCGATTTCGAGCGCCGGTATGGGCCGCATCAATATCAACGGCATGCCGCCAGTCGGAACTCCGGTGACTTATCCCCTCATCAACACCGACAACCTGTTCGAAGTCGTCGACACGTGGAGCAAACTAAAAGGGAAGCACGTGTTCAAGTGGGGCGCCGAGATACATCGTAACCGGATGGATCGGTTCCAGCCGCAAGGCCTGAACTTCGGCCCGCGCGGCCTGTTCGTCTTTAACCCCGGCACAACGCAACTGAATGGCGGACCCGGGCTCGGTCCCTACGGCTCGGTGGTGAATTCCTTTACGGCGTTCCTGATTGGCGCAACCGATCAGACGGGCCGCACCTACATGCCCATCACGCCGACCAACCGGCAGACGCAGTTCGCCGCTTTTGGCCAGGATACCTACCAGATAACGCGCCAGCTCACGCTCGACATCGGACTGCGATACGAGTATTATTCGCCGGTCACTCCGCGCTACCAAGGCGGCGCTTCGAACTACGACCCCTACAGCAACACGCTGCTGATTGCCGGTTATGGCGACGTGAATCTCGCAACAGGCGTGGATGCCCAGTCGTTCAACTTAGCCCCGCGCGTCGGTTTTGCGTACCGGCTCACCGACAAGCAGGTGATCCGCGGCGGCTACGGCATCAGCTACTGGACGGGTCGCTTCGGCTTCACCGGCGGCACACTCTCGACGCAATTTCCCACCATCTACAACGTGCAGCAAGGCAACACGGGCGATTTCATGGTGGACGGCACGCTCAACAGTCTGCCCGTGGTCCAGTTCGTCAACATCCCCTCGAACGGCCGGATTACACCCGCGCCGGATCAGGGCTTCTTCGTCATCCCCTCGCGCAACCGGCTCCCCTATGTGCAGAACTACAATCTTGTCTACCAACGGGAATTACGCCACGGAATCACGTTCGACGCGGGCTATGTCGGCAACCTCGGCCGGCAACTTCCCTTCAATCGGGCTCTGAACGCGGCGCCTCCGGGAACTGGTTCGGCGGGGCGTCCCTTCAATGTCCTGTTCGGGCACACCTCGGATGTCAGCCTTCGAGCTGACGGAGTCAACAGCAATTACAATTCGCTGCAAGCCAACCTGGCGAAACGCTTTTCTCAGGGCCTCACCTTTACGCTCGCTTACGCTTACAGCAAATCGCTCGATGTCGGCAACGACCAGCCGGGCTTCACCGACAATCTCGATTTGAAGCGCCAGTACGGCCCCTCGGGCTTCGACCGCACCCACATGATCACGGCCGGACACCTTTACGAACTGCCCTTCGGCAAAGGCAAGCCGTTGCTGAATCAGAATCGCGCCGCCGGCATGATCCTGGGGGGCTGGCAGTTGAATGGAATCTTCCGTTTCGCCACCGGAACACCTTTCACGGCGTCGGCCGACGCCACCTCCTGCAACTGCCCGGGCAACAGCCAGTTTGCCGATGCCATCGCGCCCGTCACGTACCTCGGTGGTATCGGACCTGGGCAGCCGTGGTTCAGCACGGCGTCGTTCGCGGCTCCCGGGCCGAATCGCTTCGGCAGCGCGGGGCGCAACACGATCCGCGGCCCCCGGCTCACCAACTATGACTTCTCAATCTTCCGTATGTTCCGGATCACCGAGCGCTTCCGCCTGGAATATCGCGGGGAGTTTTACAACCTGACCAACACCCCGCACTTCTCGAATCCGAGTGGAAGCGCGACCTCGGCAACCTTCGGCATCATCTCGAGTACCCTGAGCGGATACGGCAACCGCCAGGTGCAAATGGCGCTACGCTTGAAGTTCTGATATGACCACACCGCGCAAATCCAAACTTCCCGGCGTCACCTCGCCGATGGACTCGGGGCTCTGATTGTCCCCCGCCACGTCCTCGGCGGCCCCGGATACCAGGCGCCCAGCGACACACTTCGCATAGCCGGCGTCTGAGGCGAGCCCGCCGGGATTATCAGATGGCCATCCTTTCCAGCGAGGACGATCAAGCTAGCAACGCCGACTGGCGCTGCTGTAGGAAGCTGCGGACCGCTGGGTCGCGCTCTAGACCGATAGCGACTTCGTAGGCGTGGCGGGCTTCGGCGTTTGCACCAGTCCTGGCCAACAGCTCGGCGCGCACAGCCCAGTAGGGTTGATATTCGACGAGCCGCACATCGGCGGCTGCCTCTGGCATGGCGTCGAGCGCGGCACCGGCGCCGTGCACCTCGGCGAGAGCCAGGACACGATTGATCGCGACTACCGGTGAGCTGGTGAGCGCGAATAGAGCGTCGTAAAGTTGCACCACCTCTGCCCAGTTTGCTTGACCCGTGCGGCTGCGATACACGTGCGCCGATTGCAGGGCGGCCTCCAACTGATAGCGGCCGATGGAGCCAGGAACATTGGCACGCCGGAGCAGCGCCTCGGCCTCAACGATCATTTGCGAATCCCACAACGCCGGATCCTGCTCTGCAAGCGGCACGTACTTGCCATCTGCCCGACGCCGGGCTCGACGCCGGGCTTCCGCGTGCAGCATGAGGGCAAGCAGGCCCAGCGGCTCCGGCTCTTCCGGCAGCAGTACGGTCGCGAGCCGGGCCAGAAACATCGCCTCCTCGGTGAGATCGCGGCGGGCGACATCGGTCCCGCTGGCGTCGGTCCAACCTTCTGCGAAGGCGGCATAGATCGCGTCCAGCACCGTGTCGAGCCGGCTGGGAAGTTCCTCGCGCTCCGGAACGCGAAATGGGATGCCGGCCTGCCGGATCTTGTCCTTGGCACGAACAAGCCTCTTACCCATGGCCGCCGGGGACGTCAGGAATGCTGAGGCGATCCTTGCCGCATCCATCCCTAACACCACCTGCAGAATCAATGGCGTACGAATGCCGGCGTCGATCGCTGGATGGGCGCAGACGAACATCAGCGCAAAACGCTGATCTGGAACCTCCGAATTGGCCGCGGCCGCATTCAGTCCCTCCGCCATAGCATGCAACTGCTCGGCGGCAATCTCATGCCGGCGCTGTCCCCGCGCGACGTCGATCGCTTTTCGCCGGGCGACAGTCAGCAGCCATGCTTCCGGATTCGAGGGGCAGCCATTCCGCGGCCAATCTGCCAGCGCCGAAGCGAATGCCTCCGAAAGCGCGTCCTCTGCGGCAGCCACATCGTGCGTGCGTGCCGCGACAAAAGCCACGAGCTTGCCGTAGCTGCGGCGCGCCACGGCGTCTGCCGTGCGACGCGCCTGGGCGTCGCCTTCGCGAAGGTCATGCATGGTGTCCAACCTGTAGTCTAGCCGCAAGTGGCTCGGGCAAGAGCCTTGGCAGGTTCCCTGTTCCCTATGGCCACCCAACGCCCGGTGCAGGCGCCTCGATCGTCATCACCTGTCCGGTTCGGGCTCGCGCGACTTCGAGGATGTGGTCCATTCCGCGCCACTCTGCGGCGATCACGAACAACGTGCCGTTGCCCACGCCTCCAAGCATGCAAGCGAAGCAGCCGCGGTCAAGCTCGACTGTCTGAAGCACCTCACCGCCTTCGCGAACGCGCACGCAACGCTTGTTCGGAACATCGGCGTACCAGACGGCGTTTTCCGCGTCGAGACAAATGCCATCCGGGACGCCTCCTTGGAGATCGGCCCAGACCCGCCGGTTCGAAAGGCTGCCGTCGGTCTTAATGTCGAACGCTGAGAGTCTTTTGGCATATGACTCGGCCAGGATTAGCGTCGAGTTGTCGGGCGTCACTGCCATGCCGTTGGGGAATGCGCCGCCATCTGCTACCTGCCGGACTGAGCCTTCTGGGGTGACCAGAGCTATGATCCCGGATGTGTTGACGTAAGCGTTGCCACTGCCGTCCACGACAATTTCGTTCCAGGCATTGCCGGAGAGGCCGGTCAGATCGGCATGAGCCGCCAGCGAGCCGTCGGGCTCCCTGCGGAGCAGAAGCCCCTCGCGCCCCGACACGACGAGCAGACGGCCATCGGGCAGCCAATCGATGCAAAATGGCAGACCAAATGGAACCCGAACTACTGACTCGCTGTTGCCATCGAGATCGACAGCCACGATCTGTTGGGCGCCCCAGTCCGAGAACCAAAGACGGTCCTCGTGCCAACGCGGCGATTCACCCATCGCGAGGCCGGCCAACAGGGTTTGCACTTCAGGCCGCGAAGACTGCGTCGTCGGCATCACAACTTCCTCCGGTCAGAGTCACGGGCTGCTTCACTGGCATTGCCAGATGTGCCGAACAGGGGACGCACCTCAACAGTCCCGTGACTTGCAGCCGGGCAGCGCGCGGCCCATGAGAGAGCGGCGTCTAGATCGCCCACGTCAAGGATGTAGTAACCGCCCAACTGCTCTTTCGAGTCCGCAAAAGGACCATCCAGAACCTGTGGTTTGCCATCCGCGATGCGTACCGTCGTCGCAGTCGAACTCGACTGGAGACGGCCCGCTCCCTTCAGGACACCCGCCTTCGTCAGTGCCTCTGTGTACGCGGTATAGGCCGCTATCCCCTGTTCCTGCTCGGCTTGTGTCAACTTGGGCCATCCGGCCTCGTTCACGTAGAGCATCAGAATGTATTGCATGTCAAACCTCCACCAATGGATTGTAGGCGGGCATCCTGGACCGCCACTACAATGACGTCCGACGCCCAGCGATTTGGACATCCGGTGAGAGTTCTGCCGCGGAGCCCGGCTAAGGCGCCTGCTCCCCGGCGCGCGAGCGGCTTCGCCGGCCTGGCCGTGCCGGTCGTACCCATTCGCACGGTTCAGGCCGGGAGTCACCGGATGCTCTTTTCGAGTGGCCGATTCGAGACACGTAAGGTGGGCAAGGCCATGTCGTGATCATCCCGGGCGGTTCCATTGCTCAGGGACGGAATGAGGGTG
>DATMNI010000385.1:0-40838 GCA_035570275.1 Candidatus Acidiferrales bacterium
GAGGGGGCTTACCGCCGTGGTACCAAACGGCCGTGCCAGAGGTGATCTCGACCAGGCGCCGGCCCTCGCTATACCAGTGGAGAATCGGCAACCGCTGCCAGACGGTTTTGGGGTTGGCGAGGATTTGCTGCAGCGAGGGGACACGGGCCCCGACTAAGCGCGACCGCCCCTAGGTACCTTTCTTCCGTGGGGGCGCGGGGCGGAACAGGCGGGCATCCAGGCGCAGGCGCGTGACGCAGATGATCGGCTGTGTCCGCCCGGTCCACCGAGTCAGCGGATCCAGTGCGGCGAACTTTCCGTTCGGTTCATCGCTGCTCCATATTAGGCGGCGCCGCAATACTGCCATGTTACTCAACCAGGTTACGCTACAGGGTACTCGCTACACCGTCCGGGCTTCGGCGTCCCAGAAAAGCGACAGCGGAGTTGCGGATTGCCGAAAACAGCGCGTGGGTGAGGTTGATGTGAACGCTGTGGCCGGATACCTGAAGGCTTAGGATGCCGGTCGCAACGCCGTCAAACGCGCTCAATGACACGCCGCTCACTTTGCCTATCCGGTGGGTGCCGTCAGTGGGCGTGGACCTCGCGATCGGCTTTCTCTTTCCTCGCCAGCGCAGTAGTGGTTGAGCCCTCGGCTGCGACTATTCTTTCGTAACTGGCCGTCAGGTCCTCCGCTTGCGCTGACGCGAGTGGATACTGTTAGTGGGAGCCTCTATGAAAACCTGGCGCGTCATCGTTATCTACTCGATCGTCGTTGCGCACTCCCACGCTCAAGACGACAATCAACCAACTGCTGATTATTCCGTGGCAGCCGACATCCAGTACTGTACTGGTGGCGGTAAGCCGTTGCTAATGGATGTCTTCATTCCGCATGCGCGGATTCGGCGGCCTACTCCGGCGGTGCTGTGGCTCCACGGCGGCGGTTGGGAACGCGGCGATAAGAATGGGAACTCCGGAGCGCGCTTTCTGGCGCAGGCCGGTTTCGTGACTGCCTCCATCTACTATCGATTGAGTGGAGAGGCCAAGTTCCCTGCGGACATCGAAGATTGCAAGTGCGCCGTTCGGTATCTTCGTGCCAATGCCGGGAAATATGATCTGCACCCGAACCGAATTGGCGTTGCCGGCGCTTCGTCCGGTGGACACCTGGCCCTGTTGCTCGGTTTGGCCGGCGAGAAGGCCGGACTGGAAGGCTCGGGAGGGTGGCCGGGCGTCTCCAGCCGCGTTCGCGCGACTGTGTCCTACTATGGCCCAACGGATTTGACAACAGTCACCGCCGATTTCGGGACTCGGGCGCGAGCAGCGATCGCCAAGCTCATTGGTACGACCACACAGGAAAACCCTGACGCCTACAGGCGGGCCAGTCCAATTGCCTATATTTCATCGCGGCAACCGCCGATTCTGATGGTGCACGGCGATGGGGACACTCTGGTGCCATTCGAGCAGTCCAAACGCATGTTGGATGCGTGCCTTCGGGCAGGAGCCGATGCAAAGCTGGTCAAAGTCGGGAATGCGGATCACGACTTCGAGCTCCTGGATCCGAGCAAGCCTCTCTCGATCGGCATTGAGCAGATCCACAACATGACGGTAGAGTTCTTCCAGAAGCATCTGGACGCCACCAGGGCGATCTTGCGGTGAATCTTCAACCCCACCAGCCCGTACACTACGTGCACGCCGGAGCGTTCCATCGCTCGCGCCCACTCAATGTTGCTCTCCTCGTCGAACCGGGCCTTCAACTCCACCAGGGCGGCGACCTGCTTATCCTCTTCGATAGCATCCAGCAGCGCTTCCACCACCTTGGAATTCCGCCGACGAGGTAGAGGCACGCTTTGATCGCCAGCGTTCCGGGATCGCGCGCGGCTGTCCGCAAGAACTCGATCACCGGCTGAAAGGAATCGAAAGGATGATGCAGCACGATGTTCTGCCGCCGGATCAGGGCGAATATGTCGTCATCCTCGGAGCTCTCCACCAGCGCAGTGGGCAGCGCCGGAACGAACGCAGTCTCCTTCAACTCCGGACGGTCCAATTGCGCCGCAGCCATCAGCCGCTCGCCTGCAGGCAATGGTACGCCTCTTTCATCAGGCGCATCACCTCCCGGCGGATGGCCACAAGCTGCGCCCGAGGGCTCATGCCATCGAGTCCGGCATCCCCCGCGCCCGAGTCCATCTGCGCCAACAGCCCGGCGACGCGAACCATAAAAAACTCGTCGAGGTTGGACCCCAGAATCGCCAGGAACTTCAGCCTCTCCAGCCGCGGGTTCTTTTCGTCCTCCGCCTCCCCCAGCACGCGCTGCTGAAAGGCGAGGAGGGACAACTCGCGGTTTAGGTACAGTTCCGGGCCCCGCAAGTCAACGGCGTTCAAATCGCGTGGGGGAAAGCTCGAGCGCATATCGAGAGTACTATCCCAGACCAACGGTTTTGGCGTGTCGACCGGTATCTTTGGTCTGAGCGGTAACTTCAAGGTTGGTATCGAGGTAGAAGCGTTGCATGAAGGGAGAGTATCAGTCTTTCGCAAACGGACAGTCACAAAATGGATACAAAATGGAACGAAATTTGTTGTTCGCAAATGAGAGCTACAGCCTCGGAATGAGGCGTCCCGGCGGTTCAACTGGCGCCGGATACCGCGGTATGCCGGAAGGGCGCGATTCGGATTTACCGGACGCAGTTTGGGTTGGGGACGTGCCTTGCCGGCACAGGTCGCAGCCACAGGTCGGTTCTTTGCGATCCATATGTAGAAGCCTCAGAAGCAGTTCATTTTCATGCCCGCTATAGTCCCGGCATATACTGGGTCTGATGCAATGCGGCGGCCGGCACAGCTTGCAACAGGCGCTCCATGCCTGCCCAGACGCGATGCGCTGCTTTCTCATGATTCACCAGTATCTCTTCCAGCATCGCCCGAATCTCATAGACAGCCGTGTTGACCCTGGCGGCCGCATTGGCCCGAAATTCCCGATATCGCTGCGGCTCCAATAGTTGGCCCACGGCTCCGCCAATCCTGGAGAAACTGCTCACCACCATCCCCATGCGTTCCGCTTCGATCCAATCCGCATGGAAGACCTGATTCGTCGTTCGCGGCAGCCTTGTGTCGGATGCCCGTCAGCAGATGGCGCATCCCTCACGAGCGGCCGTGCAGGGAAACGAGTTCGGGATCCATCTGGGTTTTGACGCGAGTGCGCCGAGACGTGGGAACGCAGTATCTCCGGAGTCACCCGTCAAACCTCTGGCCGAACATGTTGCCACCAAGTGTGAAATTGAGTCATCAATAAAGCATGGTGCAAATCACCTCAGCCGAGTCCTCCCGGCGATTGACGCTCGCGGAACTCCGTACGCTCTCGCTCGCATCGCTTGGTGGCGCGCTCGAGTTTTACGACTTCGTCATTTTCGTATTCTTCACGGGCGTGATCGGCAAACTGTTCTTTTCCGCGGGCCTGCCGGATTGGGTGCGTCAATTTCAGACATTTGGCATCTTCGCGGCGGGGTATCTGGCGCGGCCTCTTGGTGGAATCGTGATGGCGCATTTCGGCGATACCCGTGGCCGGAAGCGTATGTTTACACTAAGCGTCCTTCTGATGGCGATCCCAACACTACTGATTGGATTTCTGCCCACCTATCAGTCGATTGGCGCCGCCGCCCCGGTGCTGCTGCTCGTGATGCGAGTAATGCAAGGAATCGCAATCGGCGGCGAAGCGCCCGGCGGCTGGGTATTTGTTGCCGAGCACGCCTGGCGAGGGCGGGTTGGATTCGCAGTTGGTTTGCTTACCAGCGGCTTAAGCTGCGGGATACTGCTCGGCTCGCTTGTGGCGACTGCCGTCAATATGGCGTTCAGCCAAACGCAGATTGCCGGCGGCCTCTGGCGGTTACCGTTTGTGATTGGGGGCGTATTCGGGTTTGTTGCGATGCTGCTACGGCGGTGGCTTGAAGAAACTCCCGTCTTTGAGAAGATGCGAAGCTGCGCAGCGGTCTCCCGTGAACTTCCTTTGCGTGCGGTCTTACGAGAGCATGGCCGCGCCATCGCCGTCTCGGTGCTTGCCACGTGGATGCTCACAGCAGCGATAGTGGTCGTGATCCTGATGACGCCTGCCCTACTGCAACAAATGTCCCGGTTGACGGCGGGCACCGTGCAATCCGGCAACCTTGCCGGTACGGCAGCGCTGTGCCTTTCCACACTGGCACTAGGTGCTGCCACGGACCGTTTCGGCATCCGCCGCGTCGCTATTCCATTAGTGATGTTCTTGATCCTTGCGACTTACGGTCTCTACATCGGAGCCACGCGGCTGCCATCGGCCCTGACGCCTCTCTACGTCCTCGCCGGCATCGGAGCCGGCGCCGCCGTCCTGGCTCCTGTTGTCATGGTCCGTGCATTTCCGGCCGCGGTCCGCTTCACCGGTGTTTCCTTCTCTTACAATCTTTCCTACGCGGTGTTCGGCGGCGTAACTCCGCTACTCGTCTCCTGGATTTCCCACCTGAACCAGCTCGCTCCTGCACACTATATCGCTGCCGTCACTATTCTCGGCCTTGTGGCCATCTTGATCGCACCTACTGCACGCGCCATCGACGAAGACTGATGGCGGGGTGCACGCTGCGCAGAAGTCGCCCAGTATGGAGATGACCGGTTACGATCTGGTCCACTTCCTTGCCCGCAACATCGCCGCCCAGTCCGCCAGCCTCAAGATGGCCTTTTACGACTCCAAGCCGATCTCATCCTTGCTGACTCCATCTACTGGGGGCACGCTGCCCATGCTCGTCGGGCCTCGCGACAAGCGCCCTGCCATCGCGCACCTCTGCGTCTCCGTTGTCAATATCGGCAGCGGGAAAACATCCCGATGCGCCCCGGTGAGACTCCGGAGCAGCGCGATGCAGAGTACCGGCTCCGTGAGCGCTTCATGCTTCAGCCCGCGCAACAGGCCGTCGACGCTGCCTGGCCAGCCTTGGTTATCCCACGCTTCCATGCCCCATTCTCGAAGCTATGACCGCAATGTCCGATGTCTGTCTGCACCCTGGCATCGAGAACTTCGAGTACCCATGAGTCGCCACTTCTCACTACCTTTCACGACACGGCGCACCGGAATCGCCGGATAATCTCAAACGCTTTCGATCTGTCGTTTTTGTCGGGCGGGGCTCTGTACAGCCGTGGACCTTTGGCTCCGGACAAGACGCGAAGCGTATTATCCCCCACAGGAACCCTTCGTACCAGCGATATTGAGCAGATGCGGATTGGTGTTCTCGAACATCTGGGGATTGCTCAGGCGGCAGCATGGCTCTTCGCGGCAGAACTCAGAGAAGGTACTGTCATCCGTCTTCTGACTCCGCTCGAACGAATTGTACCGATCCTTGCCGTTCGACCTGCCAGTAGCGGTGTCCGCCAAAGTACGCGTCTTCATCGAGCACCTGGAGAAGACTTTCGCTCTCTGGTCCCAATTCAATCCGCCTCGCTAAAACTTTAGGGATCGTAACTACCGATCAGGCAATCGCAGCATCGATCAGGGCTTCGGCCGCCTTTGCCGTAGCCTTCACGGCATCCCGCTTTCCAAGAATGCCGGCAGTCGAATACGCCCCCTCAATCAACATGAGCAATTGGTTGCTCAGCACATCGGGCTGACGCGCGCCGATAGTGCGGCAAAGGTTCAGCAATCTCTTTTTCAATTCTCTCTTGTGAGCCAAAGCAACCACCCGGGCACGGCAACCCTCCTCCGGGAACTCGGCGGCTGCCTTTAGAAGCGCGCAGCCGCGGAACTCTGGCCGCCGCGCCCGAATTGCGATTGCCACGAATAGATCGGCCAACTGCCGCCGGGGCTCATTCGCATTTCGGGCCATGACGCCGTCCCACCACTGCCAATATCGCTGCCCCCTCGCCTCTAAGTACGCGGCGACGAGATCGTCCTTTGAAGCGAAACTGCGGTACAAGCTCATCTTGGCAACGCCGGATTTGTCGATGATGGTGTCGATGCCGACCGCGTGGATGCCCTCACGATAAAAGAGGTCGTCGGCAGTTTCCAGAATTCGTTCACGGGCAGTTTTGTGCGAAGATGTCATGAGACAGACCTGTCTCTATCATACTCGATATTTTGGAATCCCGCCAGAACCAACCCGCATCCGATCCGGTATGTGGATCGTAAAAGTCGCCCTCCGGCGCCCGTATACTTTCGTCGTCGTCGCGTTGTTGATCCTCATTCTCAGCCCCATAGTGATTTTGCGCACGCCGACGGACATTTTTCCCAACGTCGACATCCCGGTGATCGCTGTGGCTTTCTCGTACACCGGCTTGAACCCGGAAGAGATGGAAGGCCGCCTCACGACCGTATTCGAACGTGTCGTCACTACGGTTGTAAACGACGTGGAGCATATCGAATCGACAACGATCAATGGACAGGCGATTGTCCGGATATTTCTTCAGCCTGGCGCCAATGTCGACCGCGCAACGGCGCAGATTACTGCGGGATCTCAAACGATCCTGCGGTTTCTTCCTCCGGGGACTCAACCGCCGCTCATGGTCAACTACAGCGCCTCAACGGTCCCCATCCTCCAACTCGCCCTTTCTGGACAGGGACTGGCCGAGCAACAACTGAACGATATCGGCCTCAACTTCCTGCGAACTCAACTGGTCACGATTCCGGGGGCGGTCATTCCGTTCCCATACGGGGGGAAGCAGCGACAGATCATGGTGGACCTGAAGCCAGGTTTGCTGCAATCAAAGGGCTTGGCGGCCGGCGATGTGGTCTCTGCGCTCAGCCAACAGAACCTGGTGCTTCCTTCCGGGACTGCCAAAATCGGCGCGACCGAGTATGACTTCGATATTAACGCGAGCCCCAAAACAGTTTCTGAGTTAAATGATGTCCCGGTTAAAGTGATCGGCAATTCGACTGTCTATTTGCGGGATGTGGCGAACGTCCGCGATGGATTTGCGCCGCAGACCAATATCGTGCGTCAGGACGGACATCGAGGGACGCTGGTGACCGCGCTTAAGTCGGGCAATGCGTCCACTCTAGATGTAGTTCAAGGAATTCGCAACCTGCTGCCGCGAGTCGCTGCAACGTTGCCGGCGGAGTTAAAGATTCAACCCTTGGCGGACCAATCATTGTTCGTTCGAGCCGCGGTCGGATCGGTGATTCGTGAAGCCATTATCGCCGCTTGTCTTACGGGGTTGATGATCCTGCTATTCCTCGGAAGCTGGCGCAGCACTGTGATCATCGCAGTCTCGATTCCGCTTTCCATCCTTACTTCGATTATCGTGCTCAGCGCATTGCATGAAACGATCAACGTGATGACCCTCGGCGGCCTGGCGCTCGCGGTTGGCATCCTGGTGGATGACGCCACTGTCGAGATCGAGAACGTCAATCGAATTCTCGGGGAAGGGAAGGAAATCAGGGAGGCGATCCTGGAAGGCGCCCAGCAGATCGCGGTACCGGCCCTGGTCTCGACCCTCTGCATATCGATCGTCTTTATTCCCATGTTCTTCCTGAACGGGGTGGCGCGCTACCTGTTCGTTCCGCTGGCCGAGGCGGTGGTCTTCGCGATGATGGCTTCGTACATCCTTTCGCGCACGCTGGTCCCCACGCTGGCCATGTACCTTCTGCGGCCGGGACAGCATGCTTCCGCTCGATCGCGAAATCCTCTTGTACTGGCGCAACAGGGGTTCGAACAGGGGTTCGAGAGGCTTCGCCTGGCATACGAGCTTCTGCTTACCAGGTTCGTCTATCACCGTCGCATCTTCATTCCAGTGTTTCTCCTGATTGCGGTATCTGCATTCCTGCTGGTTCCATGGCTCGGGCAAGACTTCTTTCCCACAATCGATAGCGGCCAATTGCTTCTCCATGTGCGGACCAAAGCGGGCACACGGATCGAGGAGACCGCGAGACTTTGCGATCTGGTGGAGGCGTCCATTCGTCGGGAGATACCGAACGCTGAGGTAGAGAACGTTCTCGACAACATCGGGGTACCTTACAGCACCATCAACCTCATTTACAACCGGTCCGGGCTGATCGGCGCCGGCGACGCGGACATCCTCGTGTCGCTGAAGGAGAAGCATCGGCCGGTCGCTGAGTACGTCCGCGCCTTGCGCCCCATATTAGCCGAGGAGTTTCCGGGCACCACCTTTGCCTTTCTTCCCGCCGATATGGTCTCGCAGATTCTGAACTTCGGCGCGCCGTCGCCAATTGACATCCAAATCGAGGGCGCGAACCTGGACGGGAATCGCCAGCTTGCGGACCAGTTGCTGGGTCAGCTTCGTCATGTGCCGGGCCTGGCCGATGCGCGCATTCAACAGGATTTCGATTACCCGAGATTTCACGTCGAGATCGACCGTACGAAGGCAGCGCAAGGCGGATTCACGCCGCGCGACATCGCCAATAGTTTGCTGGTCTCGCTGAGCGGCAGCTTTCAAACCGCGCCAAATTTCTTTCTGAACCGGCAAAACGGCGTCGAGTATAACCTGGTTGCTCAAACGCCCCAGTACACCATCCAAACGCTGCAGGATGTCCAAAGCATGCCTATCAGCTCGCCTACGATGACTCGTCCGGAAATTCTGGCTGATGTCGGATCGCTCACACGATCCACCGAACCGGCAGTGCTATCGCACTTCAACATCCGCCGCGTGGTGGACATTTACGGATCGGTTGACGGCCGTGATCTCGGGGCGACTGGCAAGGACGTCGCCCGCATCTTAGAGGCGAATCGAAAATCCTTTCCGCGTGGAACTTTCGTCACAATTAAGGGCCAGTTCGAAACCATGCGGACCTCTTACCGGGGTTTGCTGGCTGGTCTCGGCTTTGCCATCGTGCTCGTCTACTTGTTGATAGTAGTCAACTTCCAGTCATGGCTGGATCCGTTTATCATCATCACCGCGCTGCCGGCGGCTCTGGCGGGCATTGCACTTTTCCTGTTTCTCACGCATACAACGCTGAGTGTGCCGGCGCTCACGGGAGCCATCATGTGTATGGGAGTCGCCACTGCCAACAGCATCCTGGTGGTCGCGTTCGCCAAAGAGCGCCTGGTTCACCACGGTGAGGCGGTTGAAGCCGCCATCGAGGCAGGCTCCACGCGGTTTCGCCCGGTTCTCATGACCGCGTTGGCGATGATCATCGGCATGATTCCGATGGCGCTCGGGACGGGTCACGGCGGCGAGCAAAATGCCCCGCTGGGGCGCGCGGTGATCGGCGGGCTGTTAGCGGCGACGGTCGCAACACTTTTCTTTGTTCCCGCCGTCTTCGCCATTTTGCACGGCGGGCACGCCGACGGGAACCCGCCGCAATCGAAAGAACTTACGGAGCTAAGCAATGACAACTATGAACAGCATAAGCACTGAGGATCGTCCGCAGGAGGCAGCCAACGATGCGAATCGCATTCCGCGGCCCGCGGCCAGGATTTTTGTCGTGGCCTTCGTGGCTGCCGCGGGGGTGCTCGCCTTTTCAATTCACGGGGGCATTACGACTCGCGTGGCGGCGGAATCCAGCCTGGCCCGCAGCACCGAAGAAGCAGCCATTCCGATCGTCAATGTGGTCCATCCGAAGGAAGGGGCGCCACTCGAGGAACTGATATTGCCGGGAAATACGCAGGCGTTCAGTGATACGCCGATCTTTGCGCGAACCAGCGGCTATCTGAAACGTTGGTATTTCGATATTGGCGCTCATGTGAAGCGGGGCGACTTATTGGCTGAAATCGAAACACCTGAAATCGACAAGCAGCTCCAGCAGTCGCGTGCCGAGCTCGAAACCGCGCAGGCCAATCACCATCTGGCCGAAACGACGGCAGCCCGCTGGCAGTTCCTCTTGCAAAGCGACTCGGTATCCAGGCAGGAAACCGACGAAAAGATTGCTGACCTAAGCGCCAGGAAGGCCACTGTGGACTCCAATGCTTCCAATGTCCACAGGCTTGAGGATCTTCAGTCCTTCCAGAAGGTCTACGCGCCATTCGATGGGGTCCTTACCGCCCGCAACACCGATGTTGGGGCATTGATCGACGCCGGGGCCAACTCCGCAGGCAAGGAGCTGTTCCATCTCGCGGCGATCGACAGTCTCCGTGTGTTTGTCGCAATTCCAGAAGTATATTCCCGCGCCGCGCGGCCCGGCGGCACTGCGTCCCTGACCCTCGACGAATTTCCCGGCCTTTCCTTTCATGGCACGCTGGCGCGGACCTCGAATTCCATCGACCAGGTGTCACACACGCTCCTGACCGAAGTCGACGTTCCCAATCCCGAGGGCCAGCTTTTACCTGGCTCATACGTCTTTGTTCATTTCAAGCTGCCTCAGACGGTTCGCTCGGTCGTAGTCCCTTCCAACACATTGCTCTTCCGGTCAGAAGGTCTCCGAGTTGCGCTCGTGCGGGATGGGCGCGTTTACCTGGCGCCGGTCAAAATTGGTCGGGACTATGGCAGCACGGTCGAGGTTATCTCGGGTCTCCGGGCGAGCGACGCCGTGGTCCTTGATCCGGCGGACTCGCTAGTGAGCGGCGCGCCGGTGCGAAGCGGCAGCCACAGCGCCACAGTTCCAGGAGGTTCCGGCAAATGACACGCAGTGGAGTCGGAATCGCCGCGGTTCTGGTGTGCCTGCTCGCCGGTTGTACGGTTGGACCCAAGTACAAGGTCCCCGATGTCCCGCTCACTCCGGCGTACAAGGAGGCAGATGGCTGGAAGGCAGCGCACCCCAGCGATCAGGTCCTGCGCGGAACATGGTGGGAGATCTTCGGAGACGCCCAGCTCAACGCACTCGAAGAACAGGTGCCTGGCGGCAATCAAAATCTGAAGGGACTGGAGGCCCGTTTTCGTGAGGCGCGCGCAGCCATACGATTTAACCGCGCGTCACAATTCCCCACTATTTCTACGGCTCCCTCGATTGCCTCGATTCGCGATTCGGCGAATCGTCCTTATCTTCCGGCCGGGGCTGCTCATACGACGGGCGATTTCGTCTTGCCGTTCGATGTCTCCTACGAATTGGATTTTTGGGGACGTGTGCGGCGAACCGTCGCCTCCGCGCGTGAATTTGCCCAGGCGAGCGCTGCCGACCTCGAGACTGCAAAGCTCAGTCTTCAAGCGGAACTGGCTTTCGACTATTTCGAGCTCAGAAGCGCCGACGGGCAGAAGCAGATCCTGGACAACACGGTGGAAAGCTACGCCGCTGCCCTGCGGCTCACCCAGAACCGGTATCAGGGAGGCGCGGCGCCGAAATCCGATGTGGCACAGGCTGAGACACAGCTCGAAACGGCGCAGGTGCAGGACACCGATATCGGCGTGCAACGATCCCAATACGAGCATGCCATTGCCATCTTGATCGGAAAACCTCCGGCGGCGTTCAGTCTGCAAGCGGCGGCATCGTCGCTGCGGCCTCCGGATATCCCGGTGGGCATGCCTGCGGATTTGCTGGAGCGGCGACCGGATATTGCAGCCGCGGAGCGCCGTGTGGCCGCCGCGTCCGAACAGATCGGCATCGCCCGCGCGGCATTCTTCCCGACCGTGATGCTGAGCGCAGTCCTCGGACTTGAAGGGACCTCGATCACGAACTGGCTCAACTGGCCGAGTCGTCTTTGGGCGGTAGGTCCATCCGCTGTGCAAACTCTATTTGATGCCGGCCGGCGAAGGGCAACCTCTGAAGCGGCCATTGCGGGCTTCGACGCAGCAGCCGCAGATTATCGCGAGTCGGCCCTGGCTGCATTCCAGCAGGTAGAAGACAATCTGGCCGCACTCCGTATTCTCGAAGCGGAGGCCGGCCAGCAGCATCAGGCGGTGGCCTCCGCGCAGGAGTCGCTACAGCTTTTCACCAACCGGTATAAGGGCGGCGTGGATACTTATCTTCAAGTCGTCACTTCACAGACTGCTGCCCTAGCAAACGAACGGAATGAGACTGACATCCAGCGGCGGCGCATGGATGCGACTGTGCTGCTGATCAAGGCTCTCGGCGGCGGCTGGAATGTTTCGAATCTACCCAAACTTTGAAGTGCCCTTGGCTCGCCAGGCCAGATCAACCAAAAAGATTTCGACAAGCTCGAATAGGAGGAATCGAACATCATGCGCGCAATGAGAGCGGAAGGATTCAGGGGTTACCAGGATCTGAAGCTGGCGGACATTCCAAAGCCGCGGGTGTCTGAGGGGCGAGTACTGGTAAAGATCGCCGCGGCGGGAGTCACGCCACTCGATCACACCATTCTTTCGGGAGGATATCCACGAGCGAAAGCTCCTCTGGTTCTCGGGTCAGAAGGGGCGGCCGTTGTTGAGGACGCGAATGGCTCGGAGTTTTCAGTCGGTGCGCGTGTAATGTTCACGGGCCCCTACGGTGTCTCCGGGGACGGGGCCTACAGCGAGTATCTTGCCGTGCGCAGGGAGAATCTCAGTTTGATCCCCGGGAGCATCGAGCATGTTTCAGCGGCGGGAATTCCTGTGGCGTACCTGACGGCCCATATGGCGCTCACCCTTTCTGGATTTCAGGCTGGCAAGACGGTTCTTTCGCCTGCCATCGGAGGCTCGGTAGGCAACGCCGTCACACAGTTGGCAAGGGCCTTAGGCGCAAGGCACGCTATGTCAACGACTACGAGTCACGCAAAGGCGGAACAAGCCAGAATCTTGGGCTTCGATGAGGTCATAGATCTCTCCACAGAAAAACTCGGCGAAGGCGTGCGCCGTATCACGGGAGGCTACGGTTCGGATCTTGTGATCGATGCCATGGGCGGCGATATATTGAGCGAGGCACTTGGCACGCTTGCGATGAGCGGCAGTCTGACGACGCTGGGCTATTCCGCCGGCCGTAAATCGACTATCGACGTTACCGACCTCATCTGGAAGCGCGCGGGCATAAAGAGTCTCTCGCTATTTGCACAACCGCCGGCAATGTGGAGCACGGCGTGGGCGTCGATTTTTGCCTTGCTCGAATCTGGGGCGATAAGACCGATCGTGGTGAAGAACACTTTCGCACTGAGACAGAGCTTCGCTAGAATTGTTCCGGTAGATTCATGTCATCCATCAGAGCAATCGTCTGCGCGGCGCTGTTGGCCGCAACGTCCGGAGGCGCCTTGGCACAGGCGCCGGCCGTCAAAAATCGCGCGCCGCTGGCGGCCAATTCGTTCTATGCGCTGCCGCTGACCTCCGTGAAGCCGAAGGGCTGGCTGCGGCGTCAACTGGAGATTCAGGCCGCCGGGCTCTCCGGCAACCTGGACGAGTTCTGGCCGTCGGTGGGCCCCGATAGCGGCTGGTTGGGCGGCGCCGGTGAATCCTGGGAGCGCGGTCCATATTACATGGATGGCCTGGTGCCACTGGCCTTCCTGCTGGACGATCCGCGCCTGGTCGCCAAGGCGCACAAGTGGGTCGCGTGGACCCTGGAGAACCAGCGCGAAGACGGCGGCATCGGTCCGGCGAAGAATCAGGATTGGTGGCCGAACATGGTGATGCTCAAAGTGCTCACGCAGTACCAGGAAGCCACCGGCGATGCGCGCGTAGTTCCGCTGATGCAGAAGTATGCCGCCTACCAGCTCGAAAAAATGAAGACCATCCCGCTGAAAGAGTGGGCCATCTATCGCTGGGAAGACGAAGCGGTCTCGCTGATCTGGTTGTACAACCGGACCGGCGACGCGCGTGCCCTGGAACTGGCCCGCCTGCTGCGGGACCAGGGCTACGACTGGAAGAGCGCCTTCGATATCTTTCCGTACCGCCAGAAATCCGTGAAAGGGGCAACCAGCCTGAAGACCCACGTGGTGAACACTGCCATGGGGCTGAAGACCGCGGGCGTCTACTCGCTGATCTCGGGCGACCCGGCCGAGCGCGCGTCGGTCTTCCAGGCGCTGCGGAACCTGGACCAGTATCACGGCATGCCCAGCGGCATTTTCTCCGGCGACGAACATCTGGCGGGCCGTAGCCCGGTGCAAGGAACGGAGCTGTGCGCCGTGGTGGAGAGCCTGTACTCGCTGGAGAACCTGATGGCCGTGGTGGGCGATGGGGCGCTGGGCGACCGCATCGAGAAAATCGCTTACAACGCGCTGCCCGGCACGTTTTCGGGCGACATGTGGGCCCACCAGTACGACCAGCAGCCCAACCAGGTGACGGCGACCCTGGAGCGGCGGGCGTGGACCACCAACGGCCCGGAATCGAACCTGTACGGACTGGAGCCGAATTTCGGTTGCTGCACCTCGAATTTCCACCAGGGCTGGCCGAAACTGACGGCGAGCCTGTGGATGGCGACGCCGGACGACGGTTTGGCCGCGGTGGTGTATGCGCCCAGCCAGGTGACGGCTCTGGTTCACTCCGCCCTGGTTCACTCCGGCGTGGTTCAACCCGGCGCGGTTCACACCGGCCTAGTTCAAACCGGCGTGACGCCGCCAGACCCGAACCGCGCCGGCGTGCGCGTGACGGTCGTCGAGGAGACCGAGTACCCGTTCCGCGACGCCATCCGTATGGTGGTGAACCCCGCCCAGGCCGCCACCTTCCCGCTGCTGCTGCGAGTGCCGGCATGGGCCCAGCGGGCAACTATCATGGTCAACGGGGTCGCGGAGAAATCGGTGAAGGCCGGCGGGTTCCATCGTATTGAGCGGACGTGGCAGGCGGGCGACCGCGTGGAGATCCGCTTGCCGATGCCGGTGGAGGCGGTGCGCGGCTTCAACAACGGAGTCACCATCCAGCGTGGGCCGCTGGTCTATTCGCTGAAGATCGGCGAAGAGTGGCGCAAGCTCCGCGACAAGGCGCCGGCGGCGGATTGGGAAGTGCGTCCGGCCACGCCGTGGAACTACGCGCTGGTGGTGGATGACAAGCGGCCGGCGCAATCGCTGCGGTTCACGGAGCGGCCGGTGGGCCAGTGGCCGTTCACGCCGGATGGAGCGCCGGTGACCGTAGCCGCGAAAGCGCGTCGGCTGCCCGAGTGGGGGATGGAAGGCGGCTCCGCAGCCCCGCCGCCCGAGAGTCCGGTGAAGAGCGGCGAACCGCTGGAGACCGTGACGCTGATCCCGTACGGCGCGGCGAAACTGCGGATCACGGTGTTTCCGGTGCGCTGAAAAAGACGGGTGAGGATTCGCTGTTGGATTAGGCTCATACCGGTTTCCGGCCGGTCGCGCAGATCCATCCCTTGGGGCGTTCCAGAAATACTTGGGCTTCTTCGTAGCCAGCCTTTACGAACAGATCGCAGTGCTCGTCCACGCTTAGGTAAGCACCGCCGATGAGCTTCATCGCCATTCGGTACGGTAAGTCGAAGCTCCGTCCGCGATAGGCCTCGGCGATGATCAACAGCCTTCCGCCCGGCTTCAGGACGCGCAGCACTTCCCGCATGGCCCCGGGCCTATCGGGCCAATAGTAGTGGGTCTCCACCGCCGTGACCAGATCGAACGCACCGTCCTGGAACGGCAATTTGGAGACAGATGCCTGGTGGATCTCAACGCGGCCGGATTCGACCGCATCCTTGTTGAGCCCGCGCGACGCGGCGACGGACGTTTCCGCATAGTCCACGCCATGCACCTTGCCATGGGTCGCAATGATTGCAAGTCTTTGGATTGTCCGTCCGCCGCCGCAACCGACGTCCAAAATCGCATCGCGCTCGCCGATCTCGACGTGTTCCAATCCCCAAGCGGTTAGATCGGAGTGGCTTTTGTTCATCGTCGAGAGGAAAAACCTGCCAACCCATCCAGTTGGCTTGCGGCATTGCCTGATGACAGAACCGATGGCGGCAACGGCAAAGGCGAGTTTCAAAATCTCTTTCATTGGCAGACTTGGCGAAAAGGCGGTCGGCGCCTGCGCGAAGATTTGACCTTAACACGGCCGTGTGCGCTGATGCTCCCCTTGCAGCCGCCATCGCGGTCGCGGGCCGCTGCCGCCACCGCGCGGCAACAATCGCCGCTATTCGTGGCGCAGCGCCGTCAACGGATCGATGCGGGTGGCTCGCAGCGCCGGGATGCACGCGGCCGCCAGCGCGACGGCAAGCAGAACCAGCGGCACCGCGGCAAATGTCAGCGGGTCCCACGATTTCACACGGAATAACTCAGCACTCAACAGGCGCGTCAGCCCGAACGACGCCGCGATGCCTGCGCCAACCCCGGCCATTGTCATGCGCAAGGCTTGCCGCAGTACCAGACTCAGGGTGTCGCGGCGGTTAGCGCCCAGGGCGGCGCGAATGCCGATCTCATGGGTGCGCTGCTCCACGCTGTACGACATCACGCCGTAGATCCCCACCGCCGCCAGCAGCAGCGCCATGGCCGCAAACAAACCCAGCAGCAGCAGATTGAAATTCTGCCGCGCTGTCGAGTCCAGGCTGGCCCGCTCCATGGTTCGCACCTTGGCCGCCGGCAGTTGATTGGCGGCCATCAACGCTTGCTGCACTGGCAGGCTGACGCTGAAAGGCGGGACACCCGGCCGCGTGCGAATCAGGATGGCGCCGGGCTCGTACCCGTTCAAGAGCGCCATGTCGGCATCGGGAATTTGCGATGGCGCCTGGTACATGACGGGTTGAAAATCGAAATTCAGCCGCTCGCGGACATCGCCCACCACGCCGACAATCTCCGTGACTCCCACCTGGTAAGCCGGACCCAGGCCGCGGCCGATGAAAATGGTCTGGCCAACGGCATTCGCGCCCGGCCAGAACTTACGGGCCATGGCCTGGCTGACCACCACGGTTCGGCCCGGTTCCTGGTCATGCAAGAACCTGCCAGCAAGCAGGGGAATTTGCAAAACGTCAAAATAGTGCGCCGATACAAAGCGCCACTGGACATCGCCGGTGAATCTGCCGTCGGCCGGTGGTACGCGCCCCGGAATGTCGAAAATCATGTCCATGCGGCCCCAGAGTGGCAGGGCACTGGCCAGGGCGGCGGCTTCCACGCCGGGTAGGCGCTCCGCACGCCCGGTGAATTGGCGGGCCAGGCGGTCCACGGTATCTGACTTGGAATAGCCGGGACCAGCCAGCGAGACTTCCATAGTAAGAAGGTTGTGCGGGTTGAAACCCAGGTTGACGCTGTGCATGGCGGCAAAGCTGCGGATCAACAACAGGGCGCCGCACAAAAGGACCACTGCGATGGCCATTTCAGCGGCCACCAGGACGCCGCGAACTCGGTTCTGTTTCCGGCCCGAGCCCGTGCGGCCGCCCGACTCATTGAGCGCTGCCGATAGCTCTGTGCGCGCAAGCTGGAAAGCGGGAACCAGGCCGAACAGGGCTCCGGTCAGCAGCGCCATCAGGAACGTAAACCCGGCCACTCTTGCATCGAGCGCCGGAATGGCCGCTATTTCCGGAAGGCGGGGCAGGTCGCCAGGCGTGACAGTCAGCAGCGCCCGCACCGCCCATGATCCAAGCGCCAGGCCGGCCGCCCCGCCGGCCAGCGCCAACAGCAAGCTCTCGGTGAGCAGTTGCCGCACCAGGCGTCCGCGCCCGGCGCCCAAGGCCGCGCGGATCGCAATCTCCTTCTGGCGCGCGGCAGCCCTGGCTAGCAACAGATTGGCTACGTTGGCGCAGGCGATGAGCAGCACCAGCCCGACCGCGCCCAGCAGAATCAGCAGCGCCGGCCGGATGTCGCCCGTGATTTGACGCAGCATGAAGACGGCCCGAGTCCTGGGTTCGATTCGAAACCGCTCCGAATGCGTTTCCACGTAGCGCTTGTCAATCGCAGCCAACTGCGCATTGACCTCCGTGAGCGTGGTCCTGTTGGGAAGTCGCCCGGAAACGCTCAGGATGTTCGCCAGATTGGTGCTGTTCGAATCGGCTTGAAGCGGTATCCAGACGTCAGCGGGTGGGTAAGGCCGAAAGCCTGGCGAGAGAACGCCGACGATGACCAAAGGCGCGCCCCCGAGCGCGATGGTCTTACCCAGAATTGACGGATCGGCGCCAAACCGGCGCTGCCACAGGCCGTAACTCAGCACCATGACCCGGACGCCGCCCGGAACATCCTCCGCCGCCGTGAAAGTTCGACCCAGGAGCGGACGCGCCCCGAAGAGCCGGAAATAGTTTCGCGAGGCGGTGGTGGTTTCTACCAGTTCCGGCCTGTCACCGCCGTTCAGATTCATGCTGGCGCCCGCATGGTAAGCCGTCAGATCCTCCAAGCCAGGACTGTTTTGGATCCAGTAGGTGAACAGCGGTTCGGAAACATTTCCACCCCCGGGGCGGCCCACATTCACGATGCGCTCCGAATTCGGATAGGGCAGAGGCTGAAAGATCACCGTGTCGATGACCGTAAAGATGGCCGTGTTGGCTCCAATGCCCAGCGCCAGCGCGGCCACGGCAGTAATGGTGAAGCTGGGACTTTGGCGCAGCATGCGCAGCCCGTGTTTGAGATCGCTCAGGAAGGATTCCATTTGGATTGGGACTCCTTCTACCGCGGCAGCGTTACCGTAAATGCGCTGCCGGCGCCGTTGCGGCTGCTCAACTCCACGGCGCCGTCGTGCGATTCCGCGATCCCCTTGACGATGGCGAGCAGACTCGAAGTCCCGTGCCCCCTTCAGTGTTTCCCGTTCCCGCCGCGTTCCAGAAACGCCTTCAACATGTCCTCCAACTCCTGATGGCGCTTGGCCGCCTCCTCATGGCGCTTGGCCGCATCCGCCGCCATTTCCTGCCGGCGCTTGCGTTCGTTGCGGGTTTCCTGGATGCTCAGGCGGATGGCCCTTCCGAGTTCCCGCCGGATCTCCGCGATCTCGCGGTCGTGCCGTTCCGCGAATTCGAGGAGTCTTTCGTCGAGGCGCAGAAAGCGCTCTTCGGATTCCTCCGCCGCATGAGTTTGCATGCCGGCCATCAGTTCCACGGTGTGGGTCAGGGCTTCAAGCCGTTCGTCGAGCGTCATAGGTTTCCTCAGCCGTTCTGAACCGCGTTATATCTCCCCTTTTCCAGTCTAGTCTAGCCGATCTTCCCAAGGAGGCGCTAGCCGGCCGAACTGAAACGACCCTACCGCGGCAGCTTTACCGTAAATGCGCTGCCGGCGCCGTTGCGGCTGCTCAACTCCACGGCGCCGTCGTGCGATTCCGCGATCCACTTGACGATGGCGAGCAGACACGCCGGCCAGGTTTGATTTCAGATACAATCATACTTGTTTAGATCGGGAGGGGACGCGTGAATCGCTCCCACCATGCCGCGGATTTTCGACAACATCGACCAGCAGCTTTTGCCTACCCTCAAAACCACCCTGCGCGTCTCGCATCGGGCGGATTTCTGCGTTGGGTACTTCAACCTTCGTGGATGACGGCAGCTTGACGAGCATATCGAGCAGTGGGCCGGTGGAGATGGCGAGTGTTGCAGATTGACAATCTGCCCCACAACTCGGATGTTTCGGCTGCCTTGACGATGGCCAGCCCAAGGCGTGCCTATGCCGCGCTGTCGGATCGAACTACCGACACTCTCACTCGATAACCAAGCGAGGCAAGGATGCGGATCAGAAGGTCGCTCGATACGTGTTCGAGATCGTCGTTCAAGATTGCAGTCACTCGGGTCCGCGAAGTGCCCGCCCGCCTGGCAATCTCAGCGTGCGTGATCTCTTGCCGGCGCACGATCGCTTTCAGGCGTTTGAGCAGCACGTGCTGAACTTGCCACTCCTTGGCGGCGACGGCGGGGAGCCCCAGAGCCCCGGCCAATTCTTCTGGCGTAGTGGCGACGATCGGTTTGATTCTATGCATTGAGAAGTTCCTTCAAGCGTTTCCTGGCTAACTCAATTTCGAGAGGTGGCGTTTGCCTGGTCTTTTTGACGAAGGCGTGAAACACGAGAACGCCCTCCGGCGCCGCCGTGCAGTAGAAAACCCTGAAGATGCCATCCTCGCCCCTTACGCGGAGTTCCGATACCCCCGCAGCCACTTCCGGCATCGGCCGGGAGTTCGGCATTGCTATCGTCTCCCCCATCTGTAGCCGGAAAAGGCCCCTGCCCAGCCGAAACCGTGCTTCTTTCGGAAATTTGCGAATCGCATCCCGTGCCTTCGGATGAAGGATAATCGGCCGCACTGTATCACTGTATCAAATGTGAGACGTCGAAGACCTCGCACCTACCGCGGCAGCGTTACCGTAAATGCGCTGCCGGCGCCGTTGCGGCTGCTCAACTCCACGGCGCCGTCGTGCGATTCCGCGATCCACTTGACGATCGCGAGGCCCAGGCCGAAGCCGCCGTCCTGCCGGGAACGGGCTTTGTCGGCACGGTAGAAGCGCTCGAAAATATGCGGGGCAGCCTCATCCGGAATCCCGATCCCCGTGTCGGCAACACGGATGCGGACCCGATCGCCGTCGGATTCAAGCGCCGCCTCCACGCTGCCGCCGGGCGGGGTGTAGCGGATGGCATTATCGAGCAGGTTCATGACGAGCCGGCGGAGCAGTTCCTCGTCGCCGCGAAACTGCAGGTCGGCCCCGGGACGGCACTCGACGGTGAGGTTGCGGGCGCCGGCCAGCGCCTGCACCGTGCGGCAGCAATCGGCCAGCAGGTCGTTCAGATAAAAATCCCGCACCTGCAATTTCACGTGGCCGGCATCGGCGCGGGCCAGATTGAGCAGGTCGTCCACCAGGCGCGAGAGGCGGCGCGATTCGTCGAGCACGATGGCCAGCGACTGCTTGTATTCGGCGGGGCTTCGGTCTTTGGAAAGCGCGACATCGGCCTCGCCGCGTATCACGGAAATGGGCGTCCGGAGCTCATGGGAAGCGTCGGCCACGAACCGGCGCATGCTTTCGAACGACTGGTCCAGGCGCGACAGCAGTTCGTTGAAAGCCACCACCAGCGCCGCCAGTTCCTCCGCCGGTTCGCCAATATCAAGCCGCGTTTCCAGGTTGTGGCCGGTAATCGTCTTCGCCTGCGCCGCCATGGAGGCGAGGGGAGCCAGACTGCGGGTGGAGAGCACGTAGCCGCCCACCCCCGCCAGCGCCAGGATAAGCGGCAGCGAGATGAAGAGGGCTCGCCGGACCACGGCCAGCGCGTCCGCAACCGAATCCAAAGACTCCGCGGCCAACAGCAGGCAGGGCCGCCCGTTCACCGCCAGGCGGTGGCCGGCGACGTGAGTGCCGTGGAGGCCTACCCGCGGGAGGGCGCCCAGGAAATCGGCGGAATCGCCGGCCATCACGGCATCGAATTCGGCGGGCGTCAGCGGTGTAGTGGATGCCAGTGTCCGGCCCCCGGAGAAGATGGCAACCAGGCCGGCGTGCAGCCGCATATTGGTGACGGCCTCATGCGCGGCCACGGGCACGTCGCCCTTCATTTCGTCCAACTCATCCTGGAAGAGACTGGTCAGCGTGTTGAGTTCCGCCGCCAGGGTTTCATCCAGGCGGGCTACCAGTGTCTTGGAGAGGAGGCCATAAAGGAACAGGCTGAAGCCCACGAACAGCAACGCAACACAGGCCAGGTAGAGAGCGGTGAGACGGAGGCGCAGGCTTCCGGACATTTTGCGCATCGTGGTTCTAAACATCGGCCGCTCCCGGGGCCGCGCTGAGCATGTAGCCTTCGCCGCGGCGGGTGTGGATCAGGCGGCGGGCGTAGCCGGTATCGAGCTTGTCGCGCAGCCGTTTGATGTAGACATCGATGACGTTTGAGAAGGGGTCGAACGATTCGTCCCAGACATGTTGGGCGATCTGTTCGCGGCCCACCACGCGGCCCTGGTTGAGCACCATGTATTCGAGCAGCGCGTACTCTTTGGCCGTCAGGCTAATGTCGTTGCCGGCGCGGGTGACGCTGTGGCCGCCGGTGTCCAGGATGAGATCGGCCACGTGCACCACGCGCGGCCTTAGACCCACGGCGCGGCGCAGCAGGGCGCGCAGGCGGGCCAACAGTTCCTTGAAGTCGAAGGGCTTGGCCAGGTAATCGTCCGCGCCCGAATCCAGGCCGGCCACGCGGTCATCCACGGAATCGCGGGCGGTGAGCATCAGGATGGGGGCGCGGAAGCCGCTGGCGCGCAGTTCGCGGCAAACTTCGTAGCCGTCTTTGACGGGCAGCAGGACATCGAGAATAACGATGTCGTACTCGTTGACCGAAGCCTGGTAGAGGGCTTGTTCGCCATCGATGGCGATATCGACGGCGTATGTTTGCTCGCGCAGCCCTCGGGCGATGAATCCGGCGACGCGCGATTCGTCTTCCACCAACAAGACTCTCACGAATCCCATTGTGCGTGATGCCAGTGGCCGGTGGCTAGTGGCCGGTGGCCGGTGAAAGGACTCCGGGGCCGCTGCTTTTCACTGGCCACTGGCCACTGGCCACAGGCCACCGGCATCTACTTCCAATACGGATGCGGCTCCGGCACCGCGGCGCCGTCCTTGCGCGGGTCGGAGGCGCCGTAGTTTACGCCCGTGGCCGAATCGTGGATTACCGCCTGGCCGCCGCCCATCTGGTTCGAGAAATCGCCCACAACCGTCAGCTTGTGGCCCTTGGCGGTGAGGCCGTCGCGCACATCCTTGGTCACCCGGTTTTCAATCAGGACCTCGCAGCCGCCGAATTTCAACTTGGTGTACCGCGGCGCTTCGAGCGCCAGTTGGATGCTCATCCCGTGGTCCACCACGTTGGAGACGAACTGAGTGTGCGCCGGCCCCTGGTTGAGGCCGCCCATGATCCCGAATCCGATGTGCACGCTGCCCTTCTCCATGAAGGCCGGAATGATGGTGTGGAACGGCCGTTTGCGCGGTGCCAGCGCGTTGGGATGGTCGGGGTCGAATTCGAACAGGGCGCCGCGATTCTGCAGCGCGAAACCGTAATCGTCCACAATCACGCCCGATCCGAAGTGCTGGTAGACGCTCTGAATCAGCGATACGATGTTGCCCTCGCGGTCCACCACCGAAAGGTAAATGGTATTGGACGAGATGGTTTTCGGATTGCCCGGCGCAGGCTCGCACTGGGCCTTATCGGGGTCTATCAGCCTGGCCCGCTCGCGGCCGTAATGTGGCGCGATCAACCCGTCCACCGGCACCTTGCTGAAGCGCGGGTCGGCCAGGTAGTGTTGCAGGTCGGCAAAGGCCAGTTTCTGCGCCTCGATTTGCGTGTGCAGTTCCATGACGCCCCGCGACGGGTAGGAGGAAAAAGGGAACTGCGCCATCATGTTCAGGGTTTCGAGCGCGGTGATGCCTTGCCCGTTCGGCGGCAATTCGTAGACCTTCCAGCCGCGGTAATCGGTGGAGACCGGCTGCACCCATTCGGCTTCGAATTCGCTCAGGTCGGCCAGCGACATGGTTCCGCCGAGCCGCTGGCTGGTCTTCACAATAGCCTTTCCAATCGGCCCGCGGTAGTAGGCCGCGGCTCCCTGGGTGGCGATCAGTTGGTAGGCGGCGGCCATTTCCGGATTGCGAAAGATCTCGCCGAGTTTAGGCGACTGACCATCTTTCAGATAGACGCGGCGGCCGTTCAGGTCCTTTTCGAGCTTCTCGATTTCCCCATGCCAGGTTTCGTGAATGATCTCGGTGACGGGGTAGCCCTTCGACGCGTAATAGATCGCCGGCTGGAACAGATCCTTCCAGGGGAGCTTGCCGAAACGCTGGTGCAGTTTCGCCCAACCATCCACGCAGCCCGGCACGGTCACGGAGTGGATGCCATCCAGCGGCATCCCGGTTTGGCCTTGGGATTTCAGCAGGTCGATGGTGAGGCCTTTGGGCGCCCAGCCGCTGGCATTGATGCCGGTCAGTTTGCCGGTCTTGGCGTCCCAGTAAATAGCGAAGAGGTCGCCGCCCAGGCCGGCCCGCTCCGGTTCCACCACACTAAGCGCGGCATTGGCGGCGATGGCGGCGTCGATTGCCGAACCGCCCCGGGCCAGCACTTGCGCACCGGCTTGGGAGGCCAGCGTCTGGCTGGTAGCCACGATGCCGCGGTCGGAGATCACCATGGATCGGGCTTGCGTGCGGTCCTGCGCCCAGATCGGCGCCAAGACCGGCAAGTGTACCATCAGTAGGAGCAGGAGCAAGACTCTCATGTACCCGAAATCATACCAGCTTCGGCCAACCTCCGCGAACACAAAACCCTTGTGGGGCAGGTTGTTAACCTGCGGCGGATTGTTAATCCGCCAGCGCGATGCGGCAGCGAGCCGCCGGCTATACCTTGCCCGTACTGGCGCTCAGGGCGCGACAGGCGGATTGCCAATCCGCCGCAGGTTGCCAACCTGCCCCACAATCGCCGTGCTGGCCGGGCTATGCCTGGTGGCCTGCGGCCGGCCTCCGTTGCCTGTAGCCGACCCCGATCTGGCCGCCGAAATCGCCAACATCAAGGCTATCGACAATCATGCTCACCCGGTGCGGTTGGTGCCCAACGGCCAGCCGGCGGACCGCGAGTTCGACGCCCTGCCTGTCGACAACATGGAACCGCAATCGGACCCGGTGAATCTGCGGCCCGGGGCGCCGCTGCTGTTGGAGGCAGCCAAGGCGCTATACGGTTCAGCCACCAAGGCGCGCACGCAGGAAAAGGGCGAGCAGTATACGGCGTGGGTGCTGGACCAAATGGGCGTGGAGGTAATGCTGGCGAATCGCGTGGCCATGGGAACCTCCATTCAGCCGCCGCGGTTTCGTTGGGTGCCGTATGCCGACGCGCTGTTGTTCCCGCTCGACAATTCGAGCCTGGCGGCGAAGAATTCGGACCGCAAATCCTTCTTCGCGCTGGAAGACGTGTTGCGGCGGCGCTACCTGGCGGATGCCGGCCTGCAAACGCCGCCCGCGACCCTGGACGAATATCTGGCGCAGGTAGTAACCGCTACGCTGGAACGGCAGAAACAGGGAGGCGCGGTGGCGGAGAAATTCGAAGCCGCCTATCTGCGGACGCTGGCGTTTGACGCCGTGGACCGCGCCGCCGCGGATCGCGTGTATCGGCAGTACGCGCATTCTGCCCCGCCCGATGGTGAGTACAAGCTGTTGCAGGACTACCTGTTCCGATACGTCGCCGCTGAGTGCGGCCGCCTGGGAATGGCCGTCCACCTTCACACCATGGCCGGAGCCGGCGGATACTTCGATGTGGCGGGCGTCAACCCGCTGCATCTGGAATCCGTCCTCAACGACCCATCGCTGCGGAAAACCAACTTCGTGATGGTTCACGGCGGATGGCCCTTCACGCGGGAAATCACGGCGCTCCTCACCAAACCGAACGCCTACCTGGATTTTTCGGCGCAATCGCTGCTGCTGCCCGCCCCCACGCTGGCGGCAACCATGCGCGAGTGGCTGGAAATCGTTCCGGAGAAAGTGATGTTCGGGACCGACGCCTATCCCTACTCGAACGAGATGGGATGGGAGGAATCGGGCTGGATGGCAGCGCGAACCGGGCGGAAAGCGCTCGCCATCGCGCTCACCGGCATGCTGCGCGATGGCGGGATTTCGCACGCGCGCGCCGTGGAACTGGCACGGATGGTGTTGCGCGAGAATGCGAAGAAGCTTTACGGACTATAGCCGTTAGCTTTCAGCCATCGGCTTTCAACTAAAACCCGCCGGCGGCGCGTGCCCCTGTTTTGAGCTGATAGCTGATAGCTGAACGCTACTTCGCTGATGCCTTCTTCGGGATACTGAGCGATTTCCACTGGTCCTTACGGTAGTGCTTGGCAAGGAGCACAATCTGCCCGCAGTGGCCGGCGTAGTGCGTCATCTGGCGGTTGATGGCCTGCATCACCGAGTGCGCGTGGCCGCGGATGTAGACGGTGCGGCCCAGATCGGCATCGGTCAGCGGCTCCAGCGCGCCGATGGCGCACGCCCAGCCATGCTCCCACATTTGCATCAGCGCCTCGCGCGTTGACGGCGGATCGACGAATTCGCTGTCGCGGTTGCGGTCCGGCTTCTCGCCGTCGGTGCTGAGAAAATCGGTCCAGCGCGACCGCATATTGCCGGCCATGTGTTTCACGATCAGAGCGATGGAATTGGACTCGCTGTCTAAAAGAGCGAACATCTGTTCGTCGCCGACCTGCGCCATGGCAGCTTCGCCCATCCTCTTGTACTGGCGGAGGATGTCCAGGGAATCTTTCAGGTAGGAGGTGGTGAACTCGTGTGCCATGGTTTTATGGTGGCACAAGGACGGTGGGAGTGCGATATGGCCAGGCGTGGAGTGCCCTGATACCGGGGTTTTTCGCGCCAGTCTGTATGCCCGAGTTTCGACCACCCCACACGCGCCTATTGGAACCGTACCGGGAGCATCAAAAGTCTATACTTGTAACCTGGAGTCAAAATGCAACCTTCACCCGCTGCGTACTCGATGTTCGACAATCTTTCCTTCCAGCGGACCGGGGGCCACTTCGCAGATCGCTACGGCAAGGTCTCGGTGTTTCAGGTGTCGGGGGGACGCAAGGGCTTCGCCGCCTTCGTCTACATGTGCCGCCTCAACCTGGATCTCGACGGCGCTCCGACCACCTATGGTTACGACAACCCCGCGCAGGGCTCCCTGCAAAAGAATCTCGCCCCCCTCGAAAGCTGGCACAAAGGCGCGAAGGGCGTTTCCAATGCAACCTCCGAGAAGGTAGGGCTGGGCAATGCCTGTGGCGATCCGGGCGATGGCTCGAAGGGATGGCAAAACTTTCTCAATGGCACCCGTAATTTTTATTGGGCCGGCCTTAAGGCTGTGTCCAAACAACACAACCTTGCACTAAAGCTGGTGATTGACGACCGGCCTGAACTGGAGGCTGGTTTGGAGACGTATGCCAGAGACGGCAAGCCTAAATTAAAACCAGTTGGGAGTGGGTACTTTCCCGTTGTCCAGCCGGATACCGGTTATTACATCTCCGGCACAAGTGTGGTTAGTGAAGGATCTCTCTCTGAGTTTGATTCGAACCGCTATCTCAATTCAGCCCTTGTTCCCTACGCGGTGTGGGCGAAACAGTGGAACAATCTGAACATCGGCGGTAAGAAGGTTCAACAGGGAGACTTCGGCCTGGCGATCGAAAACATCACGGGAGCGAACACGGGATTCGTCTACGGCGATAGCGGCACGTCGAACAAGGTCGGGGAATGTTCTGAGAAACTTCACAATGCGCTGGGACGCGGCGTTGGCCTGGTAACGTTCATCGCATTTCCAGGCTCGGGCTCCGGCCCGCAGTTGGGACCAAATCCTCAGGCCTTGATTCCCATCAAGGTCCTGATGAACAGCTTGAAGCTTCACACGAATGCGGCCGAGTTGGCTGCGCGTCTGGCGATGGGGCGGGAACTGCCGGCGCCGAAGAAGACTGCCGGCATGAGCCAGGAACAGACGCGCCTTTTCAATACCTTTATGTCGGCGCTTTCCAATTGGACGATTCCGCGCTGAGGATTGTTTGAAGCTCGCGTCCCATTGGCGCTGTTCGCTGTTGAGGTGCTTCCAGTTCGCGCCGGCATCGTCGGAACGATAAACGCCGCCGGCTTCCCCGCGCGCTTCCAACACCCGCGCCCCGCGCCAGCCTGTGGCCGATATCGGCCGCGCCAGGGATCCCGCCGAGACGCTGCCGGCAGCCTCAGGCGTAAATCCCCGGCGCTTCGTGCCCCATCTTCTGCACGTACTCGACATACGAGCCCGGATACACTACGGGATTGCGGCTGGTGCCGCTTTCGCCGCCCAGTTCCAGGACCCGTGAGCCGAGGCCGCGCAGGAACGTGCGGTCGTGCGATACGAAGATCATGGTGCCTTCGAACTCGTGCAGGGCCTCCACCAGCATCTCCTTGGTGGCCAGATCCAGGTGATTGGTGGGCTCGTCGAGCACCAGGAAATTCGGCGGGTTGTAGAGCATGCGCGCCATCGCGAGCCGCGATTTCTCACCGCCGGAGAGCGACCGGATGCGCTTGTCCACATCGTCTCCCGAGAACTGGAAGGCGCCGGCCAGCGTGCGCAGCGGGCCCAGGCCGTCCTGTGAGAAGTCGTTCTGCAGTTGCTCGATGATGGTCAGATCGGGATCGAGCACGTCCAGAGACTGCTGCGCGAAGTATCCCATGATCAGGCTGGCGCCCAGGCGCACGCTGCCCGCATCGGGCGCAGCCGCGCCGGCGATCATTTTCAGCAGCGTGGTCTTGCCGGCGCCGTTCCTTCCCATCACGGCCCAGCGCTCGCCGCGCCGGATGGTCAGATTGAAGCCCTCGTAAATCACGCGCCGGCCGTAGCTCTTGTACAGATCCTCGATCACGGCGACCTGATCGCCGGAGCGCGGCGGCGCCCGGAACTCGAACTTTACCACCTGCCGCCGCTTGGGCAGCACCACCTTCTCGATCTTGTCCAGCGCCTTGATGCGGCTCTGCACCTGGCCGGCTTTGGCGGCGTGCGTCTTGAAGCGGTCGATAAATCGCTGTTCCTTGGTGAACATGGCCTGCTGCCGGGAAAAGGCGGCCTGCTGGTTGGCCTCGCGAATGGCGCGTTCCCGTTCGTAGAAATCGTAGTTGCCCGAGTAGGCGATGATCTCGCCGGAATCGATCTCGGCGATCCTCGACACGATGCGGTTCATGAAATCACGGTCGTGCGACGTCATCAGCAACGCGCCCGCATATGACTTCAGAAACTGTTCCAGCCAGATGATCGATTCGATATCCAGGTGGTTGGTCGGTTCGTCCATGAGCAGCACGTCCGGGCGGCCCAGCAACACGCGCGCCAAAGCGACCCGCATCTTCCAGCCGCCCGAAAGCGCCCCGACATCGCCGTCAATCTGGTCGTCCTGAAGGCCGAGGCCGTGCAGCACTTCGCGAGCCTGCGCTTCCAGCGAATAGCCGCCAAGGTGTTCGTACTCCTCCTGCACTTCGCCGAACCGCGCCAGAATCTGGTCCATCTCGCCGGCGTGCCCGGAATCTTCCATGGCGCGGTGCAGAGCCTCCAGTTCGTGGTGCAGATCGCCGGCCCGCCCGCTGCCGGCGATGGCTTCGTCAAGAACGGAGCGGCCCTGCATCTCCTCCACGTCCTGGCGGAAATAGCCGATCGTCAGCTTTTTCGGAACGGAGACCGCGCCCTCGTCGGGGACCTCCTCCCCCACCACCATGCGGAAGAGCGTGGTCTTGCCGGAACCGTTGGGGCCGACCAGGCCGACCTTCTCGCCGGGGTTCAACTGAAACCCGGCGTCGACGAAGATCAACTGCTTGCCGTACTGCTTGGAGATATTTGAAAAGGAGACCAAAGACTAAGTTAGCAGGAAGCAAATATCGGGAAGGACCGTGCCGCGAGTGATACTAGAAACAAACGAGTTAGTAGGTGTAAGCGGAAGAAAACCGGAACGACCGTTCCGGTACCAGGCGGGCCCGCCGTTACGGCCGGCGAAAGTATTCCTGGATGGCGGTCACGTTTTTGCGGGCAATGCTGGCTTGGTCCAGGTCCGGGTTAATGGCCAGCATTTGCTGAAAATGATTCAGCGCGGGCGACAGTTCCGCGACGCTGCCCTGCTTCTTGGCCCGAGTCATGAAGGCAACCGCCAGGGTGAAATGGGCAAAGGGGTCCTTGGAATCGTAGGTCAATGCCGTCTGGCAATCGGCGATGGCGGCATCCAGCCTGGCCAGTTTTTGCTCGCACTCGCACTTGCCGAAATAGGCGAGGTCGCGGAATTCTTTCCAGATATCCTGCTCGGCGGCGCGTTTTTTCCTGCCCAGACCGATCAGGGAACCGAGCACGTAGTAGTTGAGTTGGCCGGCCAGCTTGCTGTTGAAATCGCTGAGTTGCAGATATTGGTCGTATTCCGGGATGGCGTCGACGTATTTACTGGTGAACCGCAGGCTGTCGGCAAGCCAGAGATGGGGTTCGGCACGTTTCGGCGCCAGTTTGACGGCCTTACGCGCCGCGTCGATGGCTTGCGGGAAGAGTTCCTTGGACCGGTAGGCCTGCGCCAGCATGGTCAGGGCTTGCGCGTGGTTGGGCTGGCGCTGCAGCACGGTGTTGAGTTGCCGGATGGATTCGTCGGTGGCCCCTACATCCAGGAGCATGCCGCCATAGTTGGCGCGCGCCTCCAGGTAATCGGGGTCGATCTCAATAGCCGTCTTGAAATACTCTTGGGCCTTGTCTTCGTCGAAGAGAGCGTTGTAAGTGCGCGCCAGGTAATAGGCCGCCTGGCTGTAAGTTGGGTCTAACTGCAAAGCCTTCTGAAATGCCTCAACGGCCTTCCGGTAGTTCTGCTGGTAGCCTTTCTGATAAAACTTCAGACCGTTATCCAACCACTCTTCCGCGGCTTTGTTGCGGCGGCGGGCAATCGAGATCTTGACGCTGACCGTGGTCTCCTGACCGGGGTAGACCATTTCCTGCCGCGGGCCGTCGGGCTCATAGCCCATTCTGACACCCTTCACGGTATGCTCGCCGGGGAGCAGGCCGGGGACCGAAACGGCCTTTCCTTTGGACAAGACGCCGATGGTGTTCCCGTCCACGAAAACTTCCACATCGTCCATGTTCGTCTCAAAAATCAGCGTGCCGGTTTTCGGCGCGGGCGATTCGGCGGGCTTGGCGTTCGACGGAACATAGGCCAGCAGCATCTCGGGATCGTAATTGGCCTTGTCGGATGTCGGGTTCTGCTGGCCGCCGGTGTATTTGCGCACCTCCGTGTGCACATACTCGGCCAATTCGTCGGCGCTTACCACGCCATCCCCAGTGGTATCGGCCGCTCCTTCCATGCCCTGCACCACAAAGTAGGTGAAGACGCCGTGGCCGCCCATCAGGTCGGGACTCTCGAAAGACCGCTCCCGAGCCCTGCTGGCGGTAAGTGAAAACAGCGACTTATTCAAATTGGCAAGCGTCTTATTCAGGCTCTCCACTTCATCCGGCGTGATGGCGCCGGAATGACAGGCGTCAGTCAGCAGAATCTTATATGTGGCGTTGATCTTGCTGCCGATGACGCTGCCGAGTTCGTCCATGGGATAGCCGGTAGTGTCAGCATGGTTCAAGTCGAAATCGTGGGGCGCCAGATAGCCCTTGCCATCTTTCAGAAAGCCGTGGCCCGCGAAGTAGATGAGCACGCGGTCCCCCTCTTTGGCCACTGACGGCAACCATCCGTCGATCTCCCTCTTCAAGGCGGCCAGCGTGGCCTTGTCATTGGTCAGGAGGTGGACATTCTCCACCTTGAAGTTGCCGCCTTCCGGGCTGATCAGCGCCGTGAAAATGGACTGCGCATCGCGCTCGGCAAACTGAAGCTGTAGGTTTTCCGGCAGTTTTTGATAGCGCGAAACGCCGACGATCACGGCGTAGCTACGCGGGATAAGGACCAGCTTGGGCACCGACCTGCCATCGGGAGGCGGTTCGGGCGTGTTGGCGGGGCCGATCTTCTCGATCTTGAGATCGCGCGTCTTTTTCTCCTGAGCCGGGTTCTCCTGAGGCGGCTGGGCTTGGGGTGTCGGCGCTTGCGCGCAGGCCAGGGCGGCCGAAAACAGAATTAACGGGATGCGTTTCGATAACATGACGATCACCGGTGGGCCAGGCGGAACTCATAAATCACCGGGCCCGTGAGCGGCGCCTGGGAAGAGATGACGGCCGTGTTCTTCTGGCGCATGAAGAGCAGATCGCGCGGGGGGCCTTCCTGGCCGGCGTGCAGGGCTGGAGCCATGGCCGCAGTGAGGTTCTGTGGAATCACCGCATCGCGCGGCACCAGCTTGGGGCCGGCCGAAGAATCGATGCAATCGCCGCGGGCGCGCAAAATGGCGTCATCGCACCGCGGAATCAAGGTCGGAGGCGAGGTGCTCTTTTCCGAAGGCAGCTTTTCCGACGGCAGCGGCTGATATCGCGGCGTCTCTCCGGTGAGCCGTGCCGGAGTCACCAGCCAGTACACAACCTCGTGGCCGGCCGGGCCGGCGATGCGGAACACCGTCGAAGTGGATGGCACCTGGTATTGCTTGCCGGCCAGGAGACGGTTGTCCATGCCGGTTTCGTCGCGCGGGAAGAGTTGCTCGTACGTACCCGACGTGCTCTGGTTCATCACGTACAAGTAGCCGTCGAAGTTGGTGCGGTATTGGAAGCGGACACGGTCGCCCTGCGCCAGCACCAGGCCAGGGTCGATGGTCTGCCACGTGCCGCCGGCATCCAGCCGCTCCAGCAGGATCTCCATGCGGTGGTGGCCTTCCGTCATTGTGCGGGACTGGCCGAAGGCGGCCGCGGAGAGCGCTGCCGTGTAGAGTACTACCGTGTAGAGTACTGCGGCAAGGGCCGGCCTCCAGGTAGTGCACGACCTCCAGGTGATGCAGGACCTGCAGGGGGCGTCGGGAATCATTGATGCACCAGGCTCAGATCGGCAACCACGCGCGAACTGGAACTGCCCGTCGGGTTGACTACATAGACGGCGGTTTCCTTCTTATCGCCGGGACTCGCCGGCGTCACCTTCTCGATGATGAGATCGCGGGCATAGGCGTTTCGCATGCGGCCCACGGTGTCATTGTCGATATTCTGGTTGGAAGCCATGATCAACTGCTTGGACGATTCGTCGGACCTGACACCGTCTACGCGATGCTGGCCAGCATCTCCGGCGGGCTTGCCCTGGAGCGAATAAATCATTTTTTCCAGGTCGGGCTCGGGCTGGCGCGAAAGAATGATGAAAAGCTTTTCGGCGCCGGCCGTTTCGTCGAACACCATCCGGTGCTGTTCGGAGGGCAGTGTGTAGGCGTGCAGGCTCTCCACGCGGTTGTTGCCGTTTTCGACTTCGGATGACGGGAAGATGGGCTTCCACGTGCCACTGGAACCCTGATTAATAATGTAAAGATAGCCGGGATTGTTAGCCTCCACCTTCAACTGGATGCGGTCGCCGGCGTGAAATACGGTATCGGGGGCCGCTTCCACGGTGCTGCTGCCGGCGACTCTCAGAATGGTATAGCGCAAGCCAAGGGCGGGTTCGGGAGCGGCTCCGGGTGCGGCTCCAAGTCCATTGGCGGAACTGGTCCTGGCTGCATTCGAAGAGGCGTTAGTGACCTGGCCGCCATCGGGCAGATTGGTGTGATCGGCGCGCGGGACGGCGGGCGGTCTGTTGTCCGCCCCGGCCACTTCGACGGGCTGAGGCGTGGTCTTTTGCCGCCGCGGTACCGTTTTAGGCGTTACTTTCGAAGCGTCAGTCTTAGGCGCTGAGGCCGGAGCCTGCACGGCGGCATAGAATAGCTCGCGAGCGCTAAGGTGTGCGCCAAGGTCCTTCTTCTTCGGACTATCCTGCGCGGACAAAGCCAACGCCAGACCGGCGGCGGCGCAGAGCGAAACGAGAGATCGTGAGGTGAGCGGCATTAGCGGTTCCTATTGGTTCCGGTCCCCGTGGGCCGGACCTCCCTTGTCTCTACGATATCACCGGCACCAGCGCACGGAACGCCAAACCAAAGATAGGGTACTAGCCCAGGCTACCTGGAACAAGACCCGTTCAGCCCGCTTCCGACCCAATCAGGAGATCGAGGCCGGCAGCGTCGGCGAACGCCCGGAAATCCCGGTCCCGCGTAAGCAGAGGAATCCCGTGATCAATACAGCTTTGGGCGATCAGGGCATCGCCGAGGCGCGCCTTGCGGCGCTTTGCCAGCACCCGCGCCCGCAACTCGCCTGCCCGTTGCCAATAGCCAGGCCCAATCTCTATGAGCGGCAGTTCCGAGAGAGTCTGTGAAACCTCTGAAGAAAGCTTCGGGGCACTCAATAGTTCGGTGAGCACAACGGGCACCATTAACACCTGCCGGTCCTGCAGCGCCTTATCGAGCAGTTCCGCGTCCTCGCCGCCATCTCCTTGCAGGAAGGCGATCCAGGTGCTGGTGTCGACCGCGATCATCTGTCGACCGCGTTCAACTGTCCACTGCGGATCAACTGTCCACTGCGGATCAACGGTCGGCCTTCAACTCGGCTAACGTGCGCGTGAAGCGAACCTTGCCCCGGAGTTGGCGCAGCCGCGCGTAGGCCTGCGATGCCGCCACTAGCTGCAGGCCGGTACGAACGGTCTGGGTGATGCCGCCGCCGCTGGCTCGTTGTGCCTTTTCCAGAAGCTCCGGTGGCACTTCGACGGTGATCTTACGCGCTGTCTGTGTTTCCATGACGATTGAGTATACCATACCAGATACCAGCATTGAATATGGGCTTGCGATCATTTGCCGCTCACAGACAGGCGGCAGACAACCCTCGACATAACCGCCCTCCGAAGAGTGCTAATGGGAACGGCTGCTGTTAGTCGCCTTCAGCGCCACGGCCCAGGCCGCGGCAGGTACTACCATGATGCAGCCAACGAAGACGGCGAAGGTGCGGGCGGGTACGCCAAGATCGATGGCTACGCCTGCGAGGTAACTGCTGGCGGAAATGCCCATCATGCAGAGGCCGTAGTCGGCGGAGAAGACGCGGCCGCGAAAGCGATCCTCGGTATAGATCTGGAGCAGCGTGCTGGAGAACACCCAGTTGGTGGATGACCCGGCGTGGGCGGCGATCACCGCCAGGATGGCAATGGGGAGAGACGTGGATGTGCCAAGGCCGATGTAACCGGCGGCCGCCAGCAGGAAGCCAAAAAGAATCCCGGTGCGCAAGCGGGATTGGCGTTCCCCAGCCCAGCGCACGCTCACCAGCGGGCCGAGCAGCGCGCCGGCGCCGCGCGCACCCATCAGCATGCTCATGCCGAGCATGGCGCCGCGGGCATGGTCCAGGCCGGCTAGTTTTGCCGGGAAAACGCGTTCGCCCAGGATGGGGAGCAGCACGTTGTTGGCGCCCAGCAGGCCGATACCGAGCTTGACGAAAACGGTGGCGAAGAGGCGCGGTTCGGAGCGGATGTAGCGCATGCCCTCCAGCACCGGAGTGAAGTCCGCCAGGTCGCGTAAGCTGAGCGGCGGCTGGCCGGCGGCATGCGGCTCGGTAAAATCCATGCGGCCGATGAGCCAGGCCGAGGCCAGGAAGGAGACGGCGTTGAGTACGAATACCGCGTCGCGGCCGAGCCATACCGCTACCAGCCCGCCGAGCGAGGCGCCGGCGGCCAGACAGAACGACCATGTAATCGAAGCCAGCGCGTTGGCGGCGAGCACCTGGTGTTCCGGGACGATGTTGGGGATCGCCGAACTGTGAGCCGGCTCGAAAAACGCCGCGCCCACGGTTTCGACGAACAGCAGCGGGAATACCAGCCATACCATGCCCGGCGTGCGCACTGCCAGCATTCCCAGCACCACGAAAAAGCGCGCGACGTCGGCGCCGATCATGATGGCCTTACGGCTGATACGGTCGTTGATCACGCCCGCGGTTGGCGCGGCCAGGGTGCTGGGCAGCACCTGCAGGACTACGGCCAGGCCGACCGCCTGTGCCTTGTTGCCGGTGAGATCGAGGAGGAGATGATAAACGGCCAACGCATAAAACCAGTCGCCCAGTTCGCTGACCACCTGGGCGATCCAGAGCAGGCGATAGTTGCGGTTGTGGCGGAGGAGCGCGATGTACTGGCGCACGGGCGTTAGGTTTACGGGGCGTTACGTATATAGCCCCATGCGTTCCTTCACCAGCCGCACCGTGTCATTGGCGATGGGCGCGACGCGTTCGGCGCCTTCCCGCAGGACGGCGGCAAGATACCCGGGGTCCGAGATAATCTGACGGTACCGCTGCTGGAACGGCTCCAGATGAGCGATCACCATTTCGGCGACTTGCTTCTTGAAATCGCCGTAGCGCAGGCCGGTAAACTGGAGCTTCATCTGGTCGTCGGTTGTGCCTGAGAAGGCCTGGTAGATGGTAAGCAGGTTCATCACACCGGGGCCGGCGGTTGCAAAATCCACGGCCGGATTGGAATCCGTGGTGGCGCGCATGAGCGTCTTGCGAATTTTATCCGGCGGGTCGAGCAGCGCGACCGCATGACCCGCGCCGGTGGCCGACTTGCTCATTTTTTGCGTGGGGTCGTCGAGGCCCATCACGCGCGCACCCACGGCCGGCAGACTGGTGCCCGGCACCACGAAGGTTTCGCCGTAGAGTGAATTAAATCGCTGGGCAATGTCGCGGGTGAGTTCCAGGTGCTGGGCCTGGTCTTCGCCCACCGGCACGATGCCGGCCTGGTAGAGCATGATGTCGGCGGCCATCAGGACCGGGTATTGCAGCAGACCATCGCTCGTCGACTCCTGCTTCGCGGCCTTGGCCTTGTACTGCGTCATGCGCTCCAGCCAGCCGACGGGCGTGACGCAGGTAAGCATCCAGGCAAGCTCGGCGTGCGCCGGCACCGCCGATTGGACCATAATGGAAGACACCCCGGGGTCGATGCCTGCCGCCAGATAGAGGCCGGCAATCTCGGCGATTTTTCCGCGAAGCTCGGCCGGGTCCTGATAGACTGTTACCGCGTGCAGGTCAACGATGCAGAAGATGCAATCGTAATCCTGCTGGATGCGGACCCAGTTCTTGAGGGCTCCCAGATAGTTTCCGATGTGAAGATTTCCGGACGGCTGCATGCCGGAAAAGACTCGTGTTTTCATGGCACTCGTGTTTTCATGGTAGAGGTACGGTTTTCATGGTAGGTACGGGAACAAGTCTTATCGTAAGCAATTTTGAAGTGACGGTGGAAAAGCTGGTCTACGGCGGCGATGGCCTGGCGCGTCTGGAGGGCCGCGTGGTGTTCGCGCCTTTCGTGCTTCCGGGCGAGCGCATCCGGGCCCGGGCGGAGCGGCAAAAGACGGGACTGGTGCGCGCCCGGATGCTGGAAGTGCTGGAAGCGGCTCCCGAACGAGTGGCGGCGCCGTGCCCGGCATTTGGGCGCTGCGGCGGCTGCCACTATCAGCACGCGCCGTACGAGTATCAGCTTGCGGCCAAGCGCGCGATCCTGGTGGAAGAGTTGCGGAGGCTCGGGAAGTTGGATGCCCCGGAACAGATCCACGTGGTGGCGGCCGAACCGTTCGGCTACCGCAACCGGGTGCAATTGCACGTAGAGGAAACGCGCATCGGTTACCTGGAGGGGCGGTCGCACCGCCTGTGCGAGACGGGCGGGTGCCCTGTGGGGTCGCCAAAGATCGAGGAAGCGATTCGCGCTTTGCACGAGATGGCCCGCGATTCCCGTTGGCCGCGCTTTGTGCGGGCGATTGAGATCTTCACCGACGAGGGACAGGTGCAGTTGAACGTGCTCGAAACCGAGCGGCCGGTGGCCCGGCGCTTTTTCGATTGGGCCGGCGCCAGGATCCCGGGCCTGGTGGAAGGCGCGCTGGACTACCAGAGCCAGTTCCGCGTGAGCAGCAATTCGTTTTTCCAGATCAACCGGTTTCTGCTGGACCGGTTAGTGGAAACGGCGCTGGAAGGCGCGGAGGGCGAAACGGCGCTCGACCTGTACGCCGGAGTCGGCCTGATCTCGCTGCCTCTGGCGCGGCGGTTTCGCACGGTGACGGCGGTGGAATCCGGATCGGGCGCGGTCCGCGACTTGCAGTTCAACGCCGAACGGGCCGGCGCCCGGAATCTGTCGGCGCGGCAGCAAACGGCCGAGGAGTGCCTGGCCACGCTGGAAACCGCGCCGGACTTCGTGCTGCTGGATCCGCCGCGGTCGGGCCTGGGCAAAGCGGTGGTCAACCGGATCATTGAGTTGATGCCGAGGCAGGTAACTATCGTGGCCTGCGACCCAGCCACATTGGCGCGAGATCTGGCCGGGCTGGTGGCGGCGGGCTATCGAATCGAGCGCATGACCCTGGTGGATCTGTTCCCGCAGACGTTTCATCTGGAGACGGTGGTGGCGCTGAGAGCAAGCTAGCAGGCCATAAGTTTTGCGGCCAAGCCGCGCTGGCCCTTAGGCGGTGACCAGGTCGTCGGCGTAATGGTGCGCCATCTCGGAGAGCGGGATGGGGCTATAGTCGCCGGCATGACCGGCCTGGCCGAATTGCGTCATGCGCAGCGCCACCACTTTCTTCATGGCATCGCGGGCCGGTTTCATGTAGCTTCGCGGGTCGAACTCTTCCGGTTTCTCCGCGAAGACCTTGCGGATGGCGCCCGTAATCGCCAGGCGGTTGTCGGTATCGACGTTGATCTTGCGCACGCCGTTCTTGATGCCCAGTTGGATTTCTTCCACCGGCACGCCCCATGTCGGCCGCAATTTGCCGCCGTACTGGTTGATGATATCCTGCAGGTCCTTGGGCACGCTGGAGGAGCCGTGCATCACCAGGTGTACGTTGGGCAGCCGCTTGTGGATCTCGATCAGCGTCGCCATCTTCAGGGTTTCGCCGGTCGGCTTGGAACTGAACTTGTAAGCGCCGTGGCTGGTGCCGATGGCGATCGCCAGTGCGTCCAGGCCCGTCTGATTCACGAATTCCACGGCCTGCTCCGGGTCGGTCAGGTGGCTCAATCCGTCGCCGCCGGCGCCGTGGCCGTCTTCGATGCCGCCCAGGCAGCCGATCTCGCCTTCCACCGTCACGCCCTTGGCGTGCGCCAGTTCCACTACCTCGCGCGTCACCTTCACGTTGTACTCAAAGCTCGATGGCGTCTTGCCGTCTTCCAGCAGCGAGCCATCCATCATCACGCTGGTGAAGCCCATGTCGATCGCCGATTTGCAGGTGGCCACGCTGTTGCCGTGATCCAGGTGCAGCACCGTCGGAATCTCCGGATAGATCTCCGTGGCCGCCAGCATCAAGTGATACAGGAAACGGTCCTGTGCATAGGCGCGAGCGCCGCGGCTCGCCTGCACGATCACCGGCGATTTGGTTTCCCGCGCCGCTTCCATGATCGATTGAATGTTTTCCATGTTGTTGACGTTGAACGCGCCCACACCATACCCGCCCTTCGATGCTTCGTCGAGTAGCTGCCGCATTGAGACTAATGGCATTTCGAATTATTCTCCTTGGATTACCAAATCCGTGAATTAGTGTCCGAATTCGCTAACTTCACGCTAACATGATTGCGCAAAAACGGGCAAACGGGTGCTAATTTGGTTCTCATGGCTATTCACCCTCAGGCAGGCAAGAGCCCGCAGCCCTCCATGCTGGTAGATGTGCCCCGTCTGATCACCAGCTACTACGCTCTGAAACCCGACGTTTCCGTGAGCGCCCAAAAGGTGAGCTTCGGCACTTCCGGCCATCGTGGATCGGCCTTCGATGGCTCGTTCAACGAGGACCACATTCTGGCCATCACCCAAGCCATCTGCGAGTACCGCGGCCCCAACGGCCCGCTGTTTCTGGCCAAGGATACCCACGCCCTCTCCGAGCCGGCCTTTGCCACCGCTCTGGAAGTGCTGGCTGCCAACGGGGTGCCGGTGATGATTGACCAGGGCGGCGGCGGCGACGGCAACTCCCCAGGGTATACCCCCACACCCGCGCTTTCCCACGCGGTGCTGGCCTACAACCGGGGCCGAACCACCGGGCTCGCCGACGGAATTGTGATCACGCCGTCGCACAACCCGCCCGACGATGGCGGCTTCAAGTACAACCCACCCAACGGTGGTCCCGCCGACACCGGCGTTACCAAGACGATACAGGACTCCGCCAACCGGATTCTGGCCGATGGCCTGCGCACCGTGCGCCGGATCGGTTACGCCCAGGCCCTGGCAGCCGGCACCACTCAGCGGCACGATTACGTTTCGGCATACGTCAACGACCTGGCATCGGTAATAGACATGGACGCCATCCGCGCGGCCGGACTGGTGCTTTGCGCCGACCCGTTGGGCGGCGCCGGCGTCGCCTACTGGGCGCGAATCGCCGAGCGCTACGGCTTCGCGCTCACCATCCAGCATGCCGACGTGGACCCCACCTTCCGCTTCGTGTCGGTGGATTGGGACGGCAAGATTCGCATGGATTGCTCATCGCCCTATGCCATGGCCGGCCTGATCGCGCTCAAGGACAAATTTGACGTGGCCTTCGCTTGCGACACCGATCATGACCGCCATGGCATTGTCACGCGCACCGCGGGCTTACTGAATCCCAACCATTACCTCGCGGCGGCGATCTCTTACTTGTTCCGGAACCGCCCCGGATGGCGCGCCAACGCCGCCGTCGGCAAAACTCTGGTCTCCAGCAGCATCATCGACCGCGTGGCCGCTCACCTGGGCCGCCAACTGTTGGAAGTGCCGGTGGGCTTCAAGTGGTTCGTTGCGGGGCTGGTGGATGGATCGCTCGGCTTTGGCGGCGAGGAGAGCGCCGGCGCCTCCTTCCTGCGCCGCGATGGCACGGTGTGGACTACCGACAAAGACGGCATTATCCTGGCGCTGCTGGCGGCCGAAATGAAGGCGCGCACCGGCAAGGACCCGGGCGAGATTTACCAGGAACTTACCGCCCAGTTCGGCGCGCCGGTGTATGAACGCATCGACGCGCCGGCCAGCGCCGAACAGAAAGCCATTCTCGCCAGGCTCTCGCCCGAGCAGGTCGGCGCCAAGGAGTTGGGCGGGGACCCGATTGTGGCCATGCTGACCCAGGCGCCGGGAAACGGAGCCGCCATCGGAGGGCTCAAAGTGGTCACCGCGCGCGGCTGGTTCGCGGCGCGGCCTTCCGGCACCGAGGACGTCTACAAGCTTTATGCCGAAAGCTTCGCCGGCGCGGAGCATTTGCGCCAGATTCAGCAGGAGGCGCAAGACCTGTTGCGCCGGGTGCTGGGGGGCGTGCTGGGAAGCTGATTCGTGTTAGCCTGAGTTTCCGCGTGGCCGGCCCGATCCCATCCCAGCAAGATCGCGAGAAACAGTCGGTGGCGCTGCGCTCTCTGCTGGCGGCGGTCGCCCTCACTACCTTCAAGATCGTAGTAGGCGTGGCCACCGGCAGCTTGGGTATTCTGGCGGAGGCGGCCCACTCCGGGCTCGATCTGGTGGCCGCGCTGTTGACTTTCATCGCCGTCCGCATCTCCGGCCGGCCGGCCGACCACGACCATCTCTACGGCCACGGCAAGGTGGAGAATCTGTCGGCGCTGGCCGAGACCGTACTGCTGCTGCTCACTTGCGCCTGGATCTTCTGGGAAGCCATTCAACGCCTGTTCTCTCACAAAGCCGAAATCGAAGTCACCTGGTGGTCGTTCGGTGTGATGCTGGTCTCCATCGCCATTGACGCGTCGCGGTCCCGCGCCCTGGCCCGCACGGCCAAAAAGTACCACAGCCAGGCGCTGGAAGCCGATGCCTTGCATTTCCAGACGGACATCTGGAGTTCCACCGTGGTGATCTTCGGGTTGGCTTCGGTCAAGGTGGGCCAGTGGTTCCCTCAGCTTTCTTCATTGCGCAACGGGGACGCGGTGGCGGCGCTGGGTGTCTCG
>DATMNI010000386.1:0-74684 GCA_035570275.1 Candidatus Acidiferrales bacterium
CGGCGGACGCGTGGGCACCATGGGCGGTTCCAACGCCCGCCTGGGCAAAAGCGATTTCCTGGTGGTGGAATCGGACGAAAGCGATGGCTCCTTCCTGAAGCTGTCGCCGATTATCGCGGTGGTGACCAACGTGGACCGCGAACACCTGGACCATTACCCCTCACTCGACGCCATCCGCGCGGCGTTCCTCGAGTTCGTCAACAAAGTGCCGTTCTATGGCGCCGTGATTGTCTGCCTGGACGACCCCAACGTGCAGGGCCTGCTGCCGGAAATCCGCCGGCGGACCATCACCTACGGCACCACCGCGCAGGCCGATGTCGAAGCTTCCGAGATCAGTTGCGGCCCGTTCGTCAGCGAGTTCCGGCTGCGGTATCGCCTGAACGATTTGGGCCGTTTCGTTCTCCGCATTCCTGGACGGCACAACGTACTCAACGCCATGGCGGCCATCACCGTGGCCATGGAACTGGAAGTGAAACCGGACGTGATCCGCGAGGCCCTGGCCACTTTCAACGGTGTGGACCGGCGCTTTCAAATGCGCGGCAAAGAGGGCGGGGTGACGGTGGTGGACGACTACGGCCACCATCCCACCGAAATTCGCGCCACTCTGGATGGGGCGCGCCTGTGCGGTTTTGGGCGCATCCACGTGCTCTTCCAGCCGCATCGCTACACCCGGACTTATTACCTGATGGACGAGTTCGCCGGCGCCTTCCACCAGGCCGACAGCCTGTTTGTGATGGACATTTACGCCGCCTCGGAGAAGCCCATCGAAGGCGTGACCGCGGAGAGCCTGGTGGAACGTATCCGCCAGTTCGGCCACCGGGGCGTGGAATACGTGGGGACCATCGATGCCGGCGTCGAGGCTTTGCTCAAGGTCGCGGCGGATGGAGACCTGGTGCTGACACTGGGCGCGGGCAACGTATGGCAGGCCGGCGAGAAGTTGCTGGAGAGATTGAGAACGGGGGCCGGGGGCCAGGGGCCAGGGGCCGGGGACTAGAATGGCGCGCGAATCCAAGAAAACCACAACCCGGATCAACTGGCGGTTCGTGCTCGGGCTTGGCGCCCTCGGCGTGGTGTGTGTGTCCACCGCCATGGCGGGCTTCAAGGTCCGCCAGTTTGTGATCACGGACCCGGAGTTCACGCTTTCCAGGGACCGGAAAGACGCCCTCACCATCCAAGGACTGAGGTACGCCTCGCGTTCCAGGGTGCTGCGTGTTTTCGCGGCGGACTTTGACCATAGCATCTTCCGGGTGCCCCTGGCCGAGCGGCGGCGGCGGTTGCTGGCCATCGACTGGGTTGCGGACGCCGCCGTCTCGCGCGTCTGGCCTGACCGCCTGGTGGTGCGCGTCACGGAACGGAAGCCCGTCGCCTTCGTATTCTTCCGGTCGGGCGTGCTGCTGATCGATTCTTCGGGCGTTCTGCTGGAACCTCCGGCGCAGGCGCAGTTTGCCTTTCCGGTGCTCAACGGCATCCGGGAAGACCAGGCGGAAGATGTGCGGCGCGAGCACGTGCGAACCTTTTTGCGCCTGATGGAAGAGTTGGGGTACCTGGCCAAGGATGTGTCCGAAGTCGATTCCAGCGATCCCGACGATATCCGCATCGTCGCGCAGGTGGACGACCGCGCCGTCACGCTCATGCTCGGCGACACTAACTTCGCCGGGCGCTATCAAAACTTTCTCAGCCACTATCCGGAGATCCGGAAACGGTCGCCCGCTGTCAAGGCATTCGACCTGCGTTTGGACGACCAGATCACGGTGAAGGAACGTTAAAGGCCCATGGCGGTAAAACCGATTTACGCAGTAGGACTCGACCCGGGCAGCCGGAAAACACGCATGGTGATTTGCGTTCTGGAGAACGGACGCATTCGCTTGCTGGGCGCCAGCGCGGTGGATTCGCAAGGCTGGTTCAAGGGCAGAATCGCCGACCAAAAAGCAGTATCGGTCTCCATCTTGAGGGCGCAGCGCGAGGCCGAGGCGCTGGCTGGGATCTCGGTGGGGTCGGCCGTGGTGGGAATGGGCGGCCAGACGGTGCGCGGCGCCAATGGCCGCGGCGTGGTGGAGTGGGGCCACATTCGCGAGATTGAGCAGCGCGACGTGAATCGGGTGGTGGACCGCGCTTCCCGCGTGGTGCTGCAGGAAGACCGCATGGTGCTGCAACTCTTCGCCCAGGATTTCGTGGTGGACGATCAAATGGGCTTCCGCGATCCGCGCAACATGCTGGCATCGCGCCTGGAGATCAACGTCCACCTGGTGACATCTTCGGTGCAGGAGCACAATGCGCTGGTCGGCGCGGTGAACGAGGCGCATCTGGCGGTGGAGGAGACGGTGTTCGAGGGGCTGGCTTCCTGCTATGCCGCCGTGTTGCCGGAAAACCGGCGGGAAGGCATCGCCGTCATCGATATCGGCGCCCAATCCACGGAACTGGTGATTTACCACGGCGACTCCATGCACCTGGCGTCCACGGTAAGGGTTTGTGGCGACCATTTCACTCGCGATCTGGCCCAGAGCCTGTGCCTCGCCTATGAAGAAGCCGAATTGGTCAAGCTGGAATACGGCAGCGCCGTCTCCAAAGACACGGCCAACAACATGTTCATCGAACTTCCAACTCGCGAGGATCGCCCGCGCCGCGAAGAAAGGCGCAAGCTCGTCAATAGCGTTCTGGAAGCCCGCGCCGTGGAGTTGTTCCAGTACGTTCGCTCTGAGTTCGCCCGCGTTCGCATGGACCGCGCCTTGATCGGCGGCGTCTTTCTCACCGGCGGCGGGGCCAAGTTGCCGGGTCTCTGCGACGCTGCTGAAGAGGTGTTGCAGTGCCAGACCAGGTTTGGGCTGACCGAGGGAATCGCCAATTGGCCGGATGAGTTGAACGATCCGGAATGGTGTTCGGCCGCCGGTCTGGCAATGTACTCGGCCAAACTGAAGGACCGGTTTCAATATCAGCAACAATCCGCCGGGTGGCTGGGAAAGATCTTGAAATAGTTGTGGGGCAGGCCAGCAGCCTGCCGCGGGTTGTGAACCCGCTTATTTAATAAGGAGGCGACCATGGGGCTCATCGATTCGAATATGGACGATCTGAAGTATGAAATCGAAGAAGAAGCGCGTCTCGGCACGCGGATCAAAATAATTGGCGTGGGCGGCGGCGGCTGCAATGCCGTGGCCCGCATGGTGCAGGAGGGCCTGGAAGGAGTGCAGTTCTATGCCATGAACACAGACCTGCAAGCTCTCTCCGCCTGCAACGTGCCCAACAAGCTTCAACTCGGCGCCAAGGTCACCAACGGCCTGGGCGCCGGCTCCAACGCGGAAATCGGGCGTCAGGCCGCGCTGGAGAATACCGACCGCATCGTGGAAATCCTCCAGGATTCGGACATGGTCTTCGTCACCGCGGGCCTGGGCGGTGGCACCGGCACGGGCGCGGCGCCGGTGATCGCATCGCTGGCTAAGGAACTTGACGCCCTCACGATTGCCGTGGTCACCAAACCTTTCGGCTTCGAAGGGGCGCGCCGTATGCGGCTGGCCGAGGAGGGGCTTGGCAAGCTGGCATCCACGGTGGACACCGTCATCGCCATTCCTAATGACCGGCTGCTGGCGCTGGTGCCACGCGGCACCAGTTTCTTCGAATCTTTCAAAGTGGCGGACGACCTTTTACGCCAGGCAGTGCAAGGCATCAGCGACATCATCATCACGCCCGGCCTGATCAATCGCGACTTCTCCGACATCAGGGCCACCATGCTCGGGATGGGTTACGCCATGATGGGCACGGCCATCGGCCGCGGTGAAAAAGCGGCGGTTGACGCCGCCCGGCAGGCTATCAGTTCGCCGCTGCTGGAGGATTCGCGGATCGCCGGATCGCGCGGCATCCTCATCAACATCACCGGTTCCAGCAGGCTTGGCCTTCACGAAGTCAACGAAGCCTGTTCCATCATCCGGGAAGCCGCCGACTGCGACGATGTGCAAATCAACTTCGGCGTGATCCTGAACGAAGCCATGGCGGATGCCGTCAAGATCACCGTGATCGCCACCGGATTCCAGCCCGACCACGCACCGGTAGCGGAGCGGCGCGGAACGGTAGCGCCGGTGGTCCGTGTGCAGCCGCGACCGCCTGAGCCCGAACCCGCCATCGAACATCCGCCGGCGCCCCAGCCGCAGCTACAGCTACAGATTCAGCCTCAGGCCGGTCAGGAGGCGATACTTCTTGCCGAGCCCGACCCCGTGCTGGAACTCGACTTGGACGACCTGGATACGCCCGCCTATTTGCGGCAGGGCCGGCTGTTGAACTGAGTCGGCAGCTGGCTACTACGGTAACCGGCGTTTTACGAGAGGAATCCGGGTTAATTTGATCGATGGGCTGTTCTCGACAGGAACGGGGAGGCGCTTAGTGTCGGCGGTTTGTCCGGGGCTCCGATTTCGCGCCGAGGTAGACCGCCGGAACCCGGCGCGTTTGTCCGGGAGTAGTCACCCAAAAGAACGGTTCGCGGGCGCATCACACTGCTAAGCCAAAGCAGGATGAGCGTGATCTGGCGAGGCAGACAGCCGGAGTGAAGATGGCCGCGTGAGTCGCCCGCGTTCACGACCGACGGCCTACACCGTCTGCGTCTTCGGCCTCATCTGCTCCATCATCTTCCGCATCGCCGCGATCTGGCCCGGCGAGCGGGCTTCAGACCATTGCTCGAAGCGCCTGGCAGCCTTTTCCAGGTGCGCCAGAAAGCTCGGGTTCGAAAACATCTTCCGCCCGTCCGCGATAATCGGCCGGATCCGCTCCCACACACCAAAGAACTCGCCGCTGGTTTCGAAGAAGAAGTCTTCGTGCAGCAGCCCGTAATTGAGCAGCGCGCAGGCCTGTTCCCAGTAGCTGAACACCATCATTACCCGTGCGCCGTTATCGGTTCCCGGCGCCGCAATCCGCATGGATTCCTCCATGCTATTGGCGAAATAGTTCTTGGAGAACCAGTCGCGGGCCTCGCGGAGGCGCGCCTCGCGCCGCTGTTCGTAAAGCTGAAGCTGCAGTTGTGCCTGCTCGTAAGTAGGTATCGTTTCGGTAGTTTTCGCTGGCATGTTTGCCCTCTGAGTAAGATTCGAGCCGGCCAGGCCAGCCCTCATATATAAGACGAACGGGCTCCGGCGAAAATCGACAGCCCTCGGCAACTATTCGAGCCCTCTGTATCGGCGCACACGAATTGCCGCTACTTACCTCGCGCAGTTCGCCTCCATCCAGGCGCAGCCGCAGGCGAGGCCACTTCGTTCAAGTCGGCTTGTGGACGCTAAACTAATGTGGTCGTGGCAGTTTGGCACCATGCTGGCGACGCCTTTGCTCGCTTGAGTAACTGCCAAGGGCGGTACGTGGTTCCTGTTGCGAAATCCTCACGGCACCAGTAGTCGCTCGCGGCTCGAAGCAAATCTGCTGATTCGTCGACGCTTACTTATCACTTCCAGGGATAGATCTCGTGAAGTCCCAATCCGCCGACTGGACGGAAAACTCCGAAGCGTGATCCAAGACACGCCGCCCGTCGACGAACGGTACAATGAACGGTGATGACGGTCGAGCCCATCATAGTGATTGATCCCGAAGTCATGAACGGCACGCCCTGTTTTCGGAATACGAGAGTTCCGTTCAAGAATCTAATGGACTACCTTGAGGGCGGACATGCCTTAGGTGAATTCCTGGATCAGTTTCCTACGGTCACGCGCGAAATGGCCGTCCAGGCGCTCGAGGAAGCGAAGGATTCGTTGCTCGCCAGAATCGCATGAAGATTTTGCTGGACGAGTGCCTGCCGGTAGACTTCCGTCACAGTTTCCCCGGCCATTAGGTCCACACTGTTCAATGGGCAGGTTTGAAGAGTACGAAGAATGGCGAATTGCTCCGGGCTACGATGTCCTGCTGACGGTCGACCAGGGCGGCAACCGATCACATTCCTGCTGCGATATCCCTTTTACGCCAGGCCGTGGAAGGCATCAGCGACATCATCGTCACACCCGGCCTGATCAATCGCGACTTTCTCCGACATCAAGGCCACCCTGGTCGGCATGGGCGACGCCATGATGGGAACGGCCATCCGCCGCACTCTCGAAAGTCGCTCGTGGAAGTTCATCTGCGCGCCAACTCCCGGCGGGCGGATTGCCAATCCGTCGCAGCTTGCCAAGCTGCCCCACATAGCGCCACGGGCGACTTTCATTCCTTCCCCCTGTGCGCCCGGCGCACATCCCGAACAGCTTACCAAGTTGCCCCGCATGCGATAATCGAGGTTCCATGAAAGCTCGTGTTTTCGTTTCGTTGAAAACCACGGTCCTCGACCCGCAGGGCCAGACGGTTCGCTCCGCCCTCAACGGCCTCGGCTATGCCGCCATTTCGGAGGTCCGCCAGGGCAAGTTCTTCGAGATCTCTCTGGCGGATGGCGTCCCGCGCGACCAGGCGCAAAAGGACATCGAGACGATCGCGCACGAAGTGCTCGCCAATCCCGTAATCGAAGAGTACCGGGTCGAATTGGAGTAGGCCGGACGATCGGTTTGTGTCGCCGTTAGGATTGGCCTTCGGCCCGGCGTACGGTCCGCGCAAACCGGCTACAGGTCGGCATCCCTCCGCTTCTGCGCGGCCTGCGCATCCATCTTCAGTTTCAGCGGCAAGAGCACACGCAACGCCAACAGGTTGAGCGCGGCCAGCATGGCGGCCAACGCGTATCGATTCAAGGCTACCGCGGCGCCCACCACGCCGGTGTTCCAGATGCTGGCGGCGGTTGCGGTGCCATGGACGCTGCCTTCGGACTTGAGGATCGCGCCACCGCCGATGAACCCGATACCGGCCACCAAACCTTGCAACACCCGCGACTGCGCGGCCGAATCGAAGTGGTTCGACGGCGCCATCAACATCAGGTAGCCGCAACTGGCCATGGCCACCACGGGAAAGGTTCGGACCCCGACGCTGTGGGCCTCTTTTTCGCGATACCAACCAACCGGAAGAGCCAGCAGGTAGGCGATGGTGAGCTTGGTGATGTCGTCCAGGCTCTCGGTCCAGTTGATGGCGAAGTCCATAGGTGATATATACCACCGCGGGAGGGACAGGCGGGGACGTCTGTCTATGGAAGCAGCCGTTCCACAATCACCACGTCGCGCCAGACGCCGTCTAAGTGGCCGTGCTTTTCGTAGGTGCCGACCACCCGGAAACCGAGGGCGCGGCACAACGCGATGCTGGCATGGTTCTCGACGAAGATTCGCGAAACCAATTTCCAGAAACCGGCTTCGGCGGATGCGTGGATCAACGCTTCCAGCGCCAGCCTCCCGGCGCCCCGGCGGCGCGCGGAGCGGGCAACGTACACCGCGAACTCGGCGACTCCTGCATAGCATTGGCGCGGCCGGTATTCCGATGTAGCGGCGAAGGCGAGAACATCGCCAGATTCCTCCACCACCACGATCGGGTGCCGTCCGTCAAACCAACCACGAATGTCCGCGGCTGTCCGCAGACGGGTTTCAAAGGTGGCCCCGCGATCGGCAATGCCTTCGTTGTAAATGCGAGCGATAGCTTCGGCGTCGTCGGGAGTAGCGCCTCTGGCCAGCACAATCACGACATCATACCGTGACGGGTGCGACGGGTGAATAGCTGTTGCAAATCCGGGGTTGCGGCAGGTATACTATGGCTGACGGAGCGGGATGCGGAGAACACCCCGCTCCGGGCTTGGCTAACGAACCTTACGGAACGTTAACTTAGCCTGTATCGTGACGAAAAGTGTCACGATTTTCAGCCAAAAGATGAGCATGGGGCCTCACCTCCTCCTGCTTCGTAGATTCGGAAGCCCGGGTCATCGTCCCGGGCTTTTCCGTTGAAGCTCAGGTGCCTCTCGGGAAAACAACCCGCCCTTCTTCCTTCTCCACGAAGTGGAATAAGTATTTTAACATCTTTTGATCCGGATTACACCGAGAACGGCCGTCTTGACTTCCGGCTCAGGCGGGGAGTATCGTGCCCACATGCAATTTCGACTCTGCGTGATCGCTGCACTGTTGCCGCTGACATCCACTCCGCTGGCCGCACAGAGTGGCGCCGCGCCCGCCCTGCCGCCCGGACGTCCCACGGATCAGCCCCCTCCCGAACTCGTGGCCAAGCTGAAGACCGGTCCGCCCCTGCCCTACAAAGTGGCCGCCAGTTGGCCCGAGGTGCCAAAGGGCTACAACCTGGGCGAGGTCTCGGGCGTCGATATCGACCAGCAGGGCAACGTCTGGGTGTTCAACCGCGGCCATTGGCCGGTCTTTGAATTCGATCGCGCCGGCAAGATGCTCCAGGCCTGGAACGAAGACGCATTCCACGTGAAGTCGGCCCACGGTCTTCGCGTGGCGCCGGACGGCAACATCTGGTGCATCGACGTCGATGGTTACGTGGTGTTCAAGATGAGCCGGGAAGGCCGCGTCCTGATGGTGCTCGGCAACCGCCAGGGCGTCCCCGGCAACAACGATTCGCACGATGCCTTCTACCGGCCGACGAATGTCGCCTTCCGCCAAAACGGCAACTTCTATGTTTCGGACGGGTACGTCAACTCGCGCGTGATCGAGTTCAACCCGCTGGGCGAATATGTTCGTCACTGGGGCACGAAGGGATCGGGCGATGGCGAATTCAACCTGGTGCACGACGTGGCGATCGATTCCAAAGGGCGGGTCTACGTGGCCGACCGGGTCAACGAGCGCATCCAGATTTTTGACGACACCGGGAAGTTTCTGGGCAAGTGGACCAGCATCGGCGCGCCCTGGGGGCTGGCTTACGCGGCCAAAGAAGAGGCCATCTACATGTGCGACGGCCGCTACAACCGCATTGTCAAGCTCGGCATCAATCCCAACCTGGAAGGCCAGGTACTGGGCGTGCTCAGTTCATGGGGCAAGGCGCCGGGCAAACTGGACTACGCGCACAGCATCGCGTACGATCCGGCTGACGGCAGCCTTTACACTGCCGAAATCAAGAACTGGCGCGTCCAGAAGTGGGTTCGCCAATGAAGTGGGTTCGCTCATAAGGCCCCCGGGTCCCGAGGCTTAGAGATTTCGAGACTGCCATGCAGCGTCAGAAACGCGCGGACATCGTAATCGCCGGCGGCGGGTGGGTGGGGTTGGCGATGGCCAAGGAGATCGCCACCCGCACTTCGCTCTCCGTGGTGGTGCTGGAGCGCGGGCCGGCCCGCAAGCTGGCCGATTACGCCAAAGGCATGGACGAACTGGACTACTTCATCCGCTATCGGATGATGCAGAACCTGGCCGACGAGACCGTCACGCACCGGCACTCCATCGGAGCGGCGGCAGTGCCCATCAGGCAGTACGGGTCGTTCAACCCCGGCACCGGCGTGGGCGGCGCGGGGGAGCATTGGACCGGCCTGTCTTACCGCTATTTTCCCGACGTGTTTCGCCTGGCCACGGTGCTGCGCGAAAAGCACGGCGCGTCGAAGTTGCCTCAGGACCTGGCCGTGCAGGATTGGGGCGTCACCTACGAAGAGATCGAACCGTTGTACTGGCGCGCCGAGCAGATGATGGGGATTGGCGGCAAAGCCGGGAACCTGCAAGGGCAGCGCATCGAAGGCGGCAATATCTTCGAAGGGCCGCGGTCGCACGAGTATCCGAATCCGCCTCATCCCCCAACCTACCTGGCGGCGCGGTTCCAAAAGGCTGCGCTGGAACTGGGCTATCATCCGTACCCGACGCCGGCCGCCACACTCAGCCGGACCTACCGCAATCCCGATGGCATCAGCCGCTCCGGGTGCGCCTACTGCGGCTACTGCATGCGCCACGGCTGCATGATCGGCGCCAAAGCCCAGCCCACCAATACGCTGCTGCCGGTGCTGGTGAAGCGCAACAACTTCACGCTGCGGCCGGGCTGTTGGGTGCGCCGTGTGGTCCACCGCGAGGGAAAGGCGGAGGGCGTGACGTATCTGGACAGCGCGGGCAACGAGGTGCTGCAGCCCGCCGACGTGGTGATTCTGTCCTCGTGGACGCTCAACAACGCGCGCCTGCTGCTGCTCTCCGGCATTGGCGAGCCGTACAACCCCGCCACCGGCAAAGGCACGCTGGGCAAGAACCTGACGCACCAGGTGGGAATCGGAACGCAGGTTTTTCTCGACCGGCACCTGAACAGCTTCATGGGCGCCGGCGGCCTGGGCGTCACGGTGAGCGACCTGGATGGCGACCGCGGTTCGGACCCGGCTTCCGGCGTTCTCCGCGGCGGCTCCACCCGCATCAACAGCACCGGCGAAGGGCCAATCTCGTCGTTCGGCCGAATTCCTCCGGGCGAGGTCCAGCGAAACTGGGGGTCGGATTGGAAGAAGGCAGCTTTGCAATGGCACGACAAGGTGGCGACAATTACGTGCGAGGCCGAGCATTTGGCGTACCGGCAGAATTTCGTGGACCTGGACCCGGCGTACACCGACAAATTTGGCGACCCGCTGCTGCGGCTGACGCTGGACTGGACCGACCATGAACGGCGCCAGTCGGCCGTGGCGGCCAAGGTACAACAATCGATCGGCAAGGCGATGGGCGGCCGGATCGGCGGCACGGTGCGGGGAGTGGGTGCGCATTATTCGGTGACCGACTACCAGAGCACCCACATCCAGGGCGGCGCCATCATGGGTACTTCGCCCGGCGACAGCGTGGTGAACCCGTGGTTCCAGCACTGGCGCGTGCCGAACCTCTGGGTGGCCGGCGGCTCGGCGTTTCCGCAGAATGCTTCCGGAAACCCCACGCTGACGATTCTGGCGATGGCCTACCGCGCGGCCGACGCGCTGATCGGCCGCTACCTTAAGCGGCCCGGAGCACTGGCATGACAGTGGCCCAACACGACCACTCCCTGACGGTCATGGCTCCGACTGAAGCGTCATGCGCAAATGAGGCCTCATACGCGAATGAAGCGTTATGCGCGACTGAAGCCTCGTTCGGAGCCGTGACCGTGAAGGAGCGGTCGTTCAATCCGACGCGCCGGGTGGCGGTGCTGGTATGAGGCGTCGCGAATTCATCACCTTGCCCGCAAGCTGCCTGGGCGGCGTTCTGCTGTACACGCTGGCCCGCGAGCCGGTGCGCGTGCAGGCGCAGGAAGGCACGGTTCGCCTGCCTCTGCGATTCTTTACGGCCGAGGAAGCGCGCGTAGTTGTGGCGGTGTGCGAGCGCATCTTCCCCAGCGATGCAAGCGGGCCGGGCGCTACCGAGGCTGGTGTGGTGGTCTACATTGACCGGCAACTGGCCGGGCCGTACGGCCGCGACCAGCACCGGTATACGAAAGCGCCCTTCGTGGAATCGCTGGCGGAGCACGGCTATCAGGGCAAAGCCACGCCGCGGGAGATCTACCGCGAGGGCATCCGGCAACTCGCCGGGTTTGCCGACCTGCCCGCCGACCGGCAGGACGAGCGGCTTCGCGCCATCGAGCCGACGTTAATTTTCCAAGTGTTACGCCGCCACACCATCGAGGGCATGTTTTGCGATCCGCTGCACGGCGGCAACGCCGGTATGATCGGTTGGCAGATGGTGGGCTACCCCGGGCCGCTGATGAGCTACCGCGAGCAGATTGGCAAGCAGGATGGTGAAGCGTGGCAGCGTAAACCGGTAAGCCTCTCCGGGTTATTGGGCCGGCCGGTGGCGGGGTGGGAGGAGGAACGCTGACGGCAAATGTCAGCGCTTCAAGCGCTTGAAAAAGCACAAATAAGGATTGCAAGCCGTACTGGAATGTGATAGTTTTCGACCACGGGTAGTATTGACCAACCATTTTGGAGGAGGGGGTATGCCTCGTTTGCAGAGCTCTGGGACTTCGTGTCAGCGTGTTGCGCACAGGGGCGCGGCCGTAATGCGGATTTCCTTCCTGATTCTTTTCTGCGCTTGCGCGGTTTTTGCGCAACGCGACCTTTCCACACTTGCCGGAACCGTGAACGACACCTCTGGTGGGGTTGTCGCGAACGCCGCCGTCAAAATCACCGAACTGGCAACCGGATTGTCTTATGACACGGTCAGCAACACTGCAGGCGAATTTGTCCGGCCGGCGCTGAAGCCTTCGACTTACTCAGTGGAAGTCTCCGCACCCGGCTTCAAGAAGTCCGAGCAGAAGGGCATCATTCTGACCGCCGGAGAGCGCACCGGCATAGTCATTACGCTGACGGTTGGCGACGTCGGCCAGACTGTGGAAGTGACGGCATCAGCGCCGATTCTGCAGACCGAAAGCACGCAGGTGGGCGCCAATCTGAATACCAAGACGATGACCGATATTCCGCTTGGCGGGCAGCGCAATTTTGCGTACCTGGCGCGTTTGTCGCCGGGAGTGGTCCCGGCCGAACCCGGTGCGCGCGATTCAGCCAACGGCGGGTTCTCCGCCAATGGCGTCCGCTCCAACGGGCAGAATAACTTTCTGCTGAACGGCGTGGATAACAACATCAACACCATCGACTTCCTGAATCAAACCGCGTACGCCGTCGGCCCATCGGTGGAAGCCATCGGCGAGATGACCGTAATTACCAACGGCTACAACGCGGAGTATGGCCGGGCCGCGGGCGGTGTGGTGAATGTCAACCTGAAGTCGGGTGAAAACCAGCTTCACGGCAGCTTGTTTGAGATCCTGCAGAATAAGAAGCTTGACGCCAATCGCTGGGAGAACAACCTGGCTGGAGTGGCGCGCGGTCCGTTCGTGCAGAATCAGTTTGGCGCCACGGCCGGCGGCGCCATCATCAAGAACAAGCTGTTCATGTTCGGCGACTACCAGGGTACGCGCATCGCCGATTCCGGTGGCTCGGTCCCGAACCTCGGCTATTCGGGATTCACGACCGTTCCTACGGCAGCGATGAAGAAGGGCGATTTTTCGAGCGAGTTGGGCGGCGTAATCGGGACCGATCCCATCTCGGGATCCTCGATCAATCAGGGCGTAATTTACGATCCCCTCTCGACGGTGTACAACTCCGCCGGCGTTCCGGTTTCGCGGAGCCCATTCGTCGGAAACCAGTTGCCTTCGAGCCGTTTCGATCCGGCTTTCTCGAAGATGCTGCAACTGTACCCGGCCGCCAATCAGCCGATCAGGGTTGGAACGTTTCCGGCCAACGATTTCTTTTACGTGACGCCGGGAGCCCAGATTACCGATCAAGGCGACGGGCGCGTAGACTACCGGATCAGCCCGAAGGATAGCCTGTTCGGCTCCATCAGTTGGTCGAACACCGGCAAGACCGACGGTGTGCTCTTCCCGGGTCCGCTGGATGGTTCCGGGTTCAATGGCGCCTCAGAAGTCGATCTGAGCCGCAATGCGCAGATGAGCTACACGCGTGTCTGGAGCCCGACGATCATTTCGGAAACCCGCGTGGGCTTCACGCGCCTGGTGACCTCACGCCTGGGCGGCAACCCGACTGGCGACCTGTTTACGCAATTTGGAATTGGCGGCTACAACCCGTCCACCGCGGCTGCCAATAACGGCGGCCTGCCGATGACCGCCTTCAGCAACGGCTACAACGCCATTGGAGCCACCGACTGGGTTCCCACCAAGGAATTCAACAACGTGTGGGATTTCATTCAGAATGTGGCAGTGAATAAGGGCACCCACGCCCTCAAGTTCGGCGCCGAGTTCCGGCCCATCAAATTCCCGTTCTTCCAGGTTCCCGATCCGCACGGAAACATCGGCTACAGTCAGAACGAGACGGCATTTCCGCTGACGACCAAGGGCAGCACCGGCGCGGCCATCAACACCGTGACCGGAGATCCCATCGCTTCGGCCCTGCTGGGGCAACTGGACAGCGGCAACATTTCCACCACGAACTTCATCTCTTCGCAGAAGACCGCCTACGCCTGGTATGCGCAGGATGACTGGAAATTGACGCCGAAGCTGACCGTGAACCTGGGGCTGCGGTACGAATTGTGGTCGCCCATCGACGAGCGCTTCGCCCGCCAGGCCAATTTCGACCTGCAAACCCAGACGCTCTTCATCCCCAAGGGGCCCAACCAGGATGCGGCGCTGCCGCCGAATTTCGCCACCGCCTTCCCCTCGATCAAGGTGTCCCGAGGCCAGGTGCCCTCCACGTTGGTTCCCTGGGACAAATACGATTTCGGCCCGCGTCTCGGAATTGCCTACCAGGTGATGCCGAAGACGGTAATCCGGGTGGGATTCGGCATGTTTTTCGGCGGCGAAGAGAACCAGGGCGGCAGCCCGAATCGTGGTGAGGGGGTGCCCTTCAACGAGACGGTGAACCTGGTGCGCTCGAACGGCCTCAGCAGCTTTATCGGCGTCTCGCAGTCGCAGTGTACCGGCTGCAACTACTTCCCCAGCGGTCTAACTGGCGGTTATCCTCTCAACGTGTTCACGCTGCCGGCGCCGGTTTCGTTCCGTGGCGTGCAGTCTGATTTCCGCAATCCGCTGGTGCAGAAGTGGAACTTTGTGGTTCAGCGGGAACTGCCGGGCGACATGGCCCTGGAAGTCGGTTACGAAGGCAATCACCAATCCCATCAGGTGATCTTGTGGAATTCCGACCCCTCCGCCAACATCGGCACCACCAATTCGGCGATCACCGGGGAGACGCAGCGCGAGATTCTGCCGCCTGCCAACTGCCCCGCGTGCGCCTCCATCGGCAGTGGTCTGTCGATGACCTCTTCGTTCGGCTACGGCAATTACGCGGCACTTTCGACCAAGCTGGAAAAGCGGTTCTCGCATGGGCTGCAATTCCTGATGGCGTACGTCTGGAGCCACGCGCTGGCCAACAGCGGCACGCCGCTGAGCGGTTCGAGCAACCTGGGTACTCCCGACCCGACCAACTTCGCGTCGGAATACTCCAGCGCTTCCTGGGACATTCGCCACAACTTCACCAGCGCTTTCACGTATGACGTTCCTTTCGGCAGGGGAAAGCGGCTCGGCACCAACATGAACCGGCTCACTGATGTGGTTGTCGGCAACTGGCACGTCAACGGCCTGCTCTCGCTGCGCACGGGCGTTCCTTACACGCTGCGCTACAACGGATGCCAGGGCGTGTGGGGAGCCTGTCGGCCGGATGCGGTTTCGGGCCTCAACCCCAACGCGGCGCCGGATGCGGGGCGCGACCCCAGCCTGTGGTTCAACATCAACAACGTGGGGGTTCCGGCGGCTCTGACCGGCGGTAATCTGGGCCTGCAGAGCCAGACTGGTCCGCCCACCCGGACATTGGATTTCTCGGTGTTCAAGGATTTCCCGATCACGGAACGCATCAAAGTGCAGTTCCGGGCGGAGTCATTCAACCTCGCCAATACCCCCCAATACAGCACGCCCGATGGCAACCTGCAAGACGCCAGGTCGCTGGGCGGAAACGGCAACTTCGGCAAGATCACCAGCACGTTGGCCGGAACCGAGCGGCATGTTCAGTTCTCACTGCGGCTGCACTTCTGAGGGCTGATCGAAAAACTCGTATAGACTGGAGGGGGAGGGCCGCCAGGCTCTCCCCTTTTTCTTATGATTTGGCTGTTTGTGGTGGTGCTCTTCGCCGGCCAGTTTGAAACCACATTCCATGCCGGTCTGGTTGCCCTCAACCAAAACGATCTTGGTGTCGCGGAAGCGCAGTTGGAAGCGGCATCGAAACTGGAGCCGCGCGACGGACGCGTCTGGCTGGCGCTGGCGCAGACCTACCGGAGACTGGATAAGACCGGGCAGGCGCAGGCCGCCGCCAGAAACGCCGAAACGTTTGCTTCCAACGGCGCGCTGCTCAAAGCCCTGGCGCTTTACTATTCGGAAGCTGCGGATTTCGTCAAAGCGGCCGAAATGTTGCAGGGAGCTATTCGCCGCAACGCCTTGGACGAAAGCTCCTACTTCGACCTGGCGCAACTATACTTGAAGCAGCAGAATTTCGCCGCCGCTCTGGAGACGCTGAATGCCGGCCGCACCCATTTCGAAAAAAGCGCGCAGATTGAACTGGCGGCGGGCGTGGCTTATTACGGTTTGCGGCGCTTTCCGGAGGCGACCGATGCATTCCTCGGTACCATCCGGCTCGACCCCGATATCCCGCAACCGTACGTTTTTCTGGGCCGCATGCTGGATCAGGCCGAAGACAAACTGGCCAGGATTACGGAGGTCTTCGCGGGCTTTGCGCGCAGCGCGCCGGACAACTATATGAGCAGTTTTCTGTATGGTAAGGCGCTGGCGCTTCAGGGTTCGGCAGGGCAGGCGGAAGCGCAACTGCGAAAGTCCATCCAGCAGAACGGCCAGTTTTGGGAATCGCATTTCGAACTAGGCGTGCTGCTGGACCGGCGGGGAGAATTCTCGGCCGCCGCCCAGGAGATCCGGCGCAGCAGCGAACTGAACCCCGACGATCCCATGCCCCACTATCGGCTGGCGCGTCTTTACGACCGGTTGGGCAAGACGGCCGAAGCTGGCGCGGAGCGGGAAGTGCACGCCAGGCTGATGGCCGGGCAGTCAGGAACGCAGGCAGGGACACAGGCAGGAATGCCTGTGCCACTACAGAAATGAGGCTGCCATGAATCGCCGCCGATTTCTTGCCGCCGCCGCCGTTTCCGCAACCGGCCTTCGCGCGGACGAGGGAAAACCGAAACTGCTGCTGCCGAGCGACGAAGCCGACGAATTCGGCTTCCGGCTGATGTGGTACAGCCCGGTGCCGCCCATCGATGCCGCGGCTTTTCAACTGAAGATCCGCGGCCTGGTGGAAAAGCCGCAGTCGCTTTCGCTGACGCAACTCCGGCGTTTTCCTCAGGAAACCCAGAACACCAGAATGAAGTGTGTGCAGTGCTGGTCGTCGCGAACCAACTGGGGCGGCTTCCGCTTCGGGCAGCTTGTGGAAGCCGCCAAGCCGCTGAAGACCGCCAAAGCCGTGCGCATCGAGTGCGCCGATAAATGGTACGAGTATTTCACCATCGAAGACCTGCTATCGCCGCGCGTGCTGATGGTTCTGGACATGGCCGGCAAGCCGCTCGCGGACCGCCACGGCGCGCCGCTGCGCCTGATCGATCCCGGCCGTTACGGGTACAAGTCGGCGAAGCTGATCACCTCGATTGAGTTTGTCGCCGAGGGCAAAGGCAGTATGGCTTGCGACATTGGGCCGTACTATTCTCCCTCGGGCGAGATCAAGTCCGGCTACGATCATCCTCTGGATCTGGGCCCGGCCGTGCGCCGGAAGATCGGCGGCGGCGAGATCACGGAGTACTAAAATGATGCGTCTGACAAAGCGCCGGTTTGTGCAGCTTGCCGGGCTCTCTATCGCCCACCGGATTCTTCCGGGGCATCTGTTCGCTCAACAAACGGCCGCGCAACAAATCGCCGCCCAAAAAGCTGCCAGGCGGCCGTCGAACAAAGTGATCATCGTGACCTTTGGCGGCGGCGTGCGCTATTCCGAGACCTTCGCGCCGGAGGGTCTGCAGAACATTCCGCGGCTGGTGGCGCTGCGCGAAAAAGGTTACTTCTTCAATAGCTGCGTCAACTCCGGCGTGCTTTCGCATTTCAACTCCACCGCCAGCATTCTGACTGGCAATTGGCAGCGCGTGGACGATTTCGGCTTCCAGCCGCCGGCGGGGCCGACGCTGTTCGAGTACTACCGCAAACAATCGGGCGCCGGTCCGTTGGATGCGTGGGCGGTGGCTACCAACAAAAGCTTTGCGTCCATGGGCTGGGGTTCGGACCGCGACTTCGGGCAGCCTTACGGGGCCAATGTAGTGCTGCCGAAACAACTCCTGCTGGAAGCGGTTCAGGAAGTGGTGAAGAAAGGCGCGGAGGGTGGCGTGGCCAATCGCGAAGACGTGCTGCGTCGTCTGGAGGGCGTGCTTAACGAGGGCTACGAAGGAGTCGGCTGGACCATTTTTCAAGCCGGCCGGAAGCTGGACCGGCAAGTGCGCGATACGCTGGTGCGCGGACTGGTGGAATACATCAACGGGCCGGAAGCTCCCACATCGGGAGACGAGCTGACGTTTTTCATCACGCGCGAAATCATGCGGGAGTTCGCGCCGCGCCTGATCCTGGTGAATTTCTGGGACATGGATGTGGCCCACTGGGGCTCGTACTCGCTGTACCTCAACGCCATCACCAAGACCGACCGCCTGACCGGAATGTTGTGGGAAGAAGTTCAGGCCAACCAGAGCTACAAGGACAAAACCACGCTGCTGGTGCTGCCGGAACTGGGCCGCGACGGCGACAAGAATACCGCCAACGGGTTTCTGAACCACCGCAGCGGAGACGCTTCGTGCCGCAATACGTGGCTTCTGGCCATGGGTACGGCCGTGCCGCCGGGCCAGACCGAGCGGCCGGTTCACCACGTGGATGTGGCGGCCACCGCGGCGGAGTTGCTGGGCGTCAAGGCCGCGGGCCTAGCCGGCCTGCCCATGCGAGAGCTGTTGCTGTAATGCCTGCCAATACGCCCAAGGTTTCCGCTGCAATGCAGGCCCTGATCGATAAAGGGCTGCTGGATGGCCTGCCGCGCTCTTTCGGCGCATTCTGCTTCGACCAGATGAAGGACTGGGACCTGCTGTTTCCCGCCGAGCGCAGCTACTTCGAACGGCTGTTCGGGTTGCTTGACCGCTCCAGCGGGCCGGTGGTGGAGCGATTGTTCCAGCCGCTACGCGAGCTCGAACCCAAGATGGGGATGAACGAGAAAACCTGGCCGCGCGGCCAATTCACGCTGGAGCAGGTGGATTTTCTCAATCGCAACCGGTACTACCCCGAGTGGCGGGCGGCCGTAGCTCAAGTCTTTGCACAACTCGATCCGGCGCTGGACGCCGAGGCCGCGCGCAACGGCCATGCGCGCCTGGCGATCGTGATTGCGCCGGCGCAGTTGCCGACAGATCCGGGCCGCATGTGGACACGCTTCCAGGGCCGCGGCAAGCGTGTGGAGATTTCAGGGCCAGAGAGCGCCGAGGAGTTTCTGCCGCTGCTGCTAACCGGCGAAGAGCAGAGCCGCAAAGCCCCGACGATCGGCCAGTTGTTCGCCGCGGGCAAGAAGGGCGGCGCGTATACGTCGTGGATTGTGGAAGCCGGCGCGGGCGTTTCGCGGTTGGGTTCCGATTCCGGCGGCGCTGCTGATTACGGCGTGGTCAAATGCAGTTACGAGTCGCTGGCCCAATACCGCAAGCGGCTCATGAAGGATGTGCAGAGCGTGGTGGACGCGCAGGAAACGCCGGGGCCCCGGCAGCTTAGCGCGCGTCTGAAGCAGATGAAGATTTTGACCTCCGAGGGCGACCTGGCGCGCGACCCCATTCTCGCCGAGTTCGCCCGCGCTATTCTGCTGAGCGGCAACGGCACGCTGCTCATCAACAACACATTCGTCGAGTGGGCCACGGTGCAGTCGGTGAGGCGCGCGCGTCCTTCGGTGACGGTAGTCGGTTTCGGTATCCGGAACAAGGTGAAGCCGTTCAGCAGCCTGCTGATCTATGCCGATCAGGAAGCGACCAATCCGATTCCGTCGCAGATGGACACCCTGGGTTCGTACGTGGACCTGGAGGTGTTCTACCAGTACATCTGGCAGGAGTTCGAAAAATACGCGGAATACCGGAACAACACGGCCTATCTGTTTGTGGGCGAAGGCATGGAGGAAATGCTGGCGATGGCGCCGCCCGACTTTCCGCTGATGACCGCGGCGGGCCCGTTGACGCTTCCGGCGGTGTTCGGCCATTTGAAGGACTGGCTGAGCGTCTGACCATGAATCGCCGCCAGTTCATCGGCAGTCTTGCGGCATGCGGCTTCGCCCGGCCGCGTCATGCCGCCGCCGCGCCCTTTCCCGTGCGCTTGCGCAAGGCCAGCCCGTTTGAGGCTCTGAGGCCGTACATCCTGCCGGGCAATGACGAATTCGCCGGTGAGAAAACCGCCATGGAGATCGCCGCCGTGCTGCACCGGCTTCCTCAAACCAAGGCCCTGCCGCTGGCGTCGGATTTCCGGGGCGGTTCGCCGTTACCGGTGCGCTACCGGGCAGTGGCCGGCGATGCCTTCGAGGCGGAGTTCGACCGGGCGGCGGGCGGCTTCGAAGCGGGCCTGCGGGCGTGGCTCTCTTCGCTCGGCAGCGTTCGCAACGCGCGCTACTTCGTGCTGCCCGGCGATACCGTTCGCTACGAGATCGAGAGCGCCCAAGCGGCGGGCCTTGAGTATCGCGTGGGTTTCTGGAAGCAGAAATGGACAGACGGCCGCCTGGTGGAATTCCAGCCGTTGCGGGAGACGCTGGTCAAGGCGGAGCGTCCGCTTTTCAGCGATGTGACCCCCGAACTGTTTGGCGCTGACCAGGGCTTCCGCGAACAACTGCTGCGGGGCATCCCTTACTGGCGCGCCCGTCTGGATTCGGCTTCGGGCATCGACATCTACGGCAGCAACGGAATCGCGGTGGGCGATATGGATGGCGACGGGCGCGACGAAGTCTACGTTTGCCAACCCGGCGGCTTGCCGAACCGCCTTTATCAACTTCGCGACGGCGCGCTGCGGGACATCACGGAGGCTGCCGGCGTTGGGCTGCTGGATGACACTTCATGCGCGCTGTTTCTGGATCTGCGAAACAGCGGCCGGCAGGATCTGGTGGTGCTGCGCGCGGCCGGCCCGGTTCTCTTCCTCAACCAGGGAGACGGGACGTTTGCGCTCAAGCCCGGCGCCTTCCACTTTCACGCTGCGCCGCAAGGCAGTTTCACCGGAATGTCGGCCGGCGACTACGATCGCGATGGCCGCGTGGACCTCTACCTGTGCACCTATACGTACTTTCAGAGCGAGGATCAGTACCGGTATCCGGTTCCCTACCACGACGCCCAGAACGGACCGCCGAACTTCCTGTTTCGCAATCAGGTAGCGGCCGACGGTTCCGTAACCTTTGAGGACGTGACCGAATCCACCGGGCTCAACGAAAACAACAATCGTTTCAGCTTCGCGCCGGCCTGGTGCGACTACGATGGCGACGGCTGGCCCGACCTTTACGTAGCCAACGATTTCGGACGGCACAACCTCTACAAAAACAGCGGCGGACATTTTCAGGACGTGGCGCGGCAGGCGGGCGTCGAAGACCTTGGACCCGGTATGAGCGCGGCCTGGTTCGATTACGATGGCGACGGCCGGCCGGATCTGTACGTCTCCAACATGTGGAGCGACGCCGGCCAGCGGGTGACCCGGGACGCGGCCTTCCGTCCGGCCGGTGGCGCGGGACTGCGCGAAGCCTACCGCCGCCACACAAAAGGCAATTCGCTGTACCGGAACCGCGGCGACGGGACGTTCGCGGATACTGGAGCCGCGCAGGGCGTGGAAATGGGCCGCTGGGCGTGGAGCGCCGACGCGCACGATTTCGACAACGATGGCTCTCCGGAAATCTACATCACCTGCGGCATGCTGACCGGCCCGGACGAAACCGACCTGATGAGTTTCTTCTGGCGGCAAGTGGTGGCGAAGTCGCCCACGGTGGCGGAGCGGTCGGATGGGTATGAGAACGGATGGAATGCCATCAACCAGTTCATCCGTGAAGATTATAGCTGGAGCGGCCGGGAGCCCAACGTTTTCTATGCCCGCCGCGGCGATTCTGACGCGGGCAACGGCCGCTACTTTGATTTCTCAGGAGTGAGCGGCCTGAATTGCGCGCTGGACAGCCGCGCCTTTGCGGTGACCGATCTGGATGGCGATGGCAACCTCGATCTGCTGCTGAAGAGCCGCCTCGGGCCGCAAGTGAAGGCCTTTCGCAATGAATGCGGCACGGGCCGCCAGTCGATGGCGATCCGTTTGACGGGCACAAAGTCGAACCGCGACGCCATCGGCGCGCGCGTGGAAGTGGACGGCGTGGTCAAGTTTCTGCAGGCCGGCTCCGGGTACGTTTCGCAAAATACCAAGGTGCTCCACTTCGGGCTGGGCCAGGCGGCCGAGGCGAGCCACGTGCGGATTCTGTGGCCCTCGGGCATACGGCAGGAGTTTCACAGCCTCGCTGCCGGTTTCCGGTACGACATTACCGAAAGCGCCGCGGAGGTGCGGAAGCAGGCGTTTCGGGCGCGCGGCCCATCGGCACCCGCAAAGGCCGCGGGCGTAATGGTGGCCGATAAGTTGGCGGCCGACAAGCTGGTGGCCGATAAGCTGGCGGCTGACAATCAGCCGCGAACTCACGACACCTGGCTGCTGGAACCGGTGCCGCTGCCCGACAAGCGCCAAGGGCCGGGCCTGCTCTATATCGGCGATGGCGGCAGGCCGAACCTGACCACCAACATCGACGTGGTTGACTTGACGCGCGAGAAGGCGGAGGTGGCCGCGAGCTATGCGCTGTTCCGGCGATACCTGCTGGACTGGCGCACCGCGCTGAGCTTGCCGCTGGTGCTGCTGATCGATGAGGCCAGCCGCGTCCACAAGCTCTACGCGGTTCCGCCCGATGCAAATTTGCCGGACGCCGCCACACTGGCCGCCGACCTCACGCGGATGCGCGAGGCCAATCGCCAGGCGCTGGCCCTACCCTTCCGCGGAGACTATCTCGACTTGCCGCGGCGCAACTATTTCAAGCTGGGCGCGGCTTTCTACTGGGCGGGATATCCCGAACAGGCGCTGCCTTACCTGGAGGAAGTGGTCCGCCAGGCGCCCGGGAATGACAAGGCGCTGAATGCCATCGGCCAGATTCATCTCGATGCCGGCCGGTTGCCGCAGGCGCGTTCTTTCCTGGAACGCGCGGTGGCCGCCAATCCGCGTCTGGGTGAGGCGTGGAACAATCTGGGAGGCGTCGAATCGGGCGCCGGCAATCTGCCGACCGCCTTGAAGCACTACCAGCGCGCGGCGGAATTGCTGCCGCAATCGGCGTATCCGCTGGTGAACGCGGGTGAGGTGCAGGCCCAAATGGGCGACGCCGCAGCCGCCGGAAAATTGTTCCGGCGCGCCATGGAAGTGGACCCCAAAGACCCCGAGGCCCCCAATCAACTCGGGCTTCTAGCGGGCCGCGAGCACCGCAACAGCGAGGCCAGGGAATGGTTTCAGCGCGCCATCACGCTGCAGGGCGACCATGCTGGCGCTATCAACAACCTGGGAGTATTATATGTGCAAATGGGACAGGCGAACGATGCCATCGCCGCGTTCGAATATGGCATCCGCATGGCCCCGCAGGATGAGCTGATGTACATGAACCTCGGAAGAGTCTACGTAACGCAGGGCGACCGCGCCAAGGCCCGTGAAGTGATGCTGCGGCTGCTCAGGCAACAGCCGGACAGCACGGTGGCGGCCAAGGCGCTGCACGAACTGGAGGTCCGATGACCAGGGTGTTGGTGCTGGCGCTGTGGTTGGCGTTGGACCAGCGCACCAGCTTGCTGGTTGAGCAGATTACGCTCTCGGGGCAAGCCGTCGAACTGGCCACGCCGGCGTCGGAACGCCTCGGCCCGCCGGCCCGGATTGCGCCGGGAGCGCCGCCGCTACTGGGCTTTCGGGTGATGGAAGGCAAGCTGCGCCACCGTTTCGGCGATCTGGACCTGGTGATGGACGATGCCGGGCATTAGGCGGCAAACCACTCCCTCACGGTCGAGCGACAAGTCGTGGCTCCGTTTGGTTTTGCTTTTCGCGGTGCCGCTGCTCCACGGGCAAAGCACCGCCGACGCCGTCGAGGCCTTTCACAAAGGCCAGTATGCGCAGGCGCGCCAGATGCTGGAGAAGATCGCCGCCGCGTCGCCGAACGATGGTGCGACGCAAAACGGCGTGGCGCGAACGTTTCTCGGTTTGAGCCGTGCGGCCACCGGCGATTGCGATGCGGCCCGCGGCGATCTCCAACAGCAATTCAACACCAATCCGGAGGCTGGGCTGCGGCGGTTGGCCGGCATCGCGCTGGTACAGTGCGACCTCTCCCAAAACCGGCTCCCCGAAGCGTTGCCCGTGTTGGATAAACTCCAGAAGAGCTTTCCGGACGATGCCGACGTCCTTTATGAAACCGCCCGGGTCCACATGAAGGCCTGGAACGACGCGGTTTTCCAGATGTACCAGAAAGCGCCCGCTTCGTACCGCGTCAATCAGCTCTCGGGCGAGATCTTCGAGATCCAGGGGCGCTTCCAGGACGCGGCGGCAGAGTACCGCAAGGCGATTCAAAAGAATCCGGCGGCGCTGAATCTGCACTTCAGGCTGGGACGCGCGCTGCTGCTGGAATCGCACGACGCGGCCAATTTGCGCGAAGCCCGCAAGCAGTTCGAGGCGGAACTGGCGCTGAACCCCGGCGACGCGGTGGCGGAGTATCAGGTGGGGCAGACTCTTCTGGCCGATCAGAATGCGGCCGGTGCCGCGGCCCATTTCGACAAGGCGGTTTCGCTCAATCCGGAGTTCCCCGAAGCGCTGGTGGCACTAGCCAAAACCAGGTCCGACGCCAGGAAGTACGGCGAGGCGATTGGCCTGCTGGAGCGCGCGGTCAAGCTTCAACCGGCCAGCGAATCGGCCCACTACAGCCTGATGCTGGCCTATCGCAATGCCGGCAGGGCCGCGGAGGCGCAGCGCGAGAAGGCGATATTCGACAAGCTGAACCGGCCGCCCGAAGGGGAGTTCACCGAGTTTCTCAAGAGACTGGGGGACAAGGCGCCGAAGCAGTGAGACCGCTGGTTGTGGGTTGTTGGTTAGTGGTTGTGGTTTCCGGGCTGCTGCTGTTTGCAGGCGGCCCTTACACCCCGCGGTTCCAAAACGTCGCTGCCGGCGCCGGACTGACCAGGCCGTTTCCCAACGGCGGTGAAAAGTCCAAGCAATTCATTCTGGAAACCACCGGCAGCGGCGCTGCCTTCCTGGATTACGATAACGATGGCCTGCCCGACATCTTCCTGGTCTCGGGCGAGGGCGGCCTCAGCCGTCTGTACCACAACGATGGCCAGGGCCGCTTCACCGACGTCACGGCGAAGATGGGGCTCACGAGCGCGTCCGGCTGGGGCCAAGGTGTGTGCGCGGCCGACTACGACAACGACGGCTTCATCGACCTGTTCGTCACTTACTGGGGCCAGAACCGCCTCTACCGCAACATGGGCGGCCAGCGTTTTGAGGACGTCACCGAGCGCGCAGGCCTCAAGCAGGACCGGGTCCGCTACAACACCGGCTGCGCGTTTCTGGACTACGACCGCGATGGGCACGCCGACCTCTTCGTGGCCAATTACCTGAAGTTCGACCCGCGGACCACGCCCAAGCCCGGCGAGAACCCCTATTGCTGGTACCGCGGCCTGCCCGTGAGTTGCGGCCCGCGCGGCCTTCCGTTCGACCGCAACATTCTCTACCACAACAACGGGGACGGCACCTTCACCGATGTTTCGGCCGCTTCCGGCATCGCCCGGCCGGACCAGAACTATGCGCTGGGAGTGCTGACCGGCGATTTCAACAACGACGGCCTGGTGGACATCTACGTGGCCTGCGACCAGACGCCCTCGCTGCTCTACATCAATCAGGGCAACGGCAAGTTCACCGAAGAGGCCGTGCTGCGCGGCGTGGCCTTCGACGAAAACGGCAAAGCCATGTCGGGAATGGGCGCCACCGCGGGCGACTATGACGGCGACGGATGGCTCGACATCTTTCGCAGCAATTTTTCCGACGAGCGCGAGACGCTCTACCACAACCGCGGCGCGGGCGAGTTCGACGATGCCACCGTGGCCGCCGGCATTTCGCGCAACACCCGCTACGTGGGCTGGGGTTGCGGCTTCTTCGATTTTGATAACGATGGATTCCAGGACCTGCTGCTGGTCAACGGCCACGCCTTCCCGGAAGTGGAGAAGTTGGGGATCGACATTCGCTACAAGGACCGCGCCATCCTGTATCGCAATCTGGGCGGCGGGAAGTTCGCGGACGTCTCCCTAAGCGCCGGCCCCGGATTGCTGGAACGTCACTCCGCCCGTGGCGCTGCATTCGGCGACTATGACAACGATGGCACGATCGAAGTGCTCATCAACAATCAAAACGAGCCGCCGTCGTTGCTCAAACAGGCGGTGCGGCCGCCAAACCACTGGATCCTGCTTAAGCTGGCCGGCACGCGGTCAAACCGCAGCGGACTTGGGGCTAAGGTGCGGTTGACCGCGGGAGGCCGCACGCAGTTCGACGAAGTCCGGAGCGGCGGCAGCTACCTGTCCCACAACGATCTCCGCCTGCACTTCGGCCTGGGAACGGCGCAGCGCGCGGAGCGCATCGAAGTGGAGTGGCCTTCGGGAGCCCGCCAAACGCTGCGCGATGTCGCAGCCGACGCCGTGGTGACGATCGAGGAACCCCAGCGCTAAGTAGGTAGGTAGCGGCGTGGCGGGCCTACCGCGCGTTCGCAGAACTCCCCGCAATCAGGCGGGCCCGTTCAGCCTGAGTCCACTGAAAGATGGCGTTCACGTCGGCTGCCGAGAGGCTGGCATGGCGATGGATCAGAGTGTAATAGGGCAGCGGCATGTCGCCGTCTTTGACCTGATTGGCGATTTCCGAGAGGCTCCTTTCCCGGCGCACCAGAGGGTAATCGTTCCAGCGGGACAGGTTCAGATGCCGCCGGCCCCGCGCGACATCGCTCTGAACCAACCACGAGACCGGCCCAACATAGCTGTACCAGGGATAGACCGTGCGTTCGGTATGGCAATCGCCGCAGGATCTTTCAAAGAGGGACAGCAACTTGGGATCGATACTCGCACCCGCCAGAAGCGGCCGGCCGGCGTCACCGGATTGGTCGGGCGGAGTCAGCACCGAGGCCACGGCCAGCAGGCCCACCAGAGAAATCGAAAGGATGCCAAGCCGTTTCTTTAACCGAGCTTCCATTTGTCTAACCGAGCTTCCATTTCTTTACCAAGCTTCCATGCTTCCAGAATAGCGGTCAATCGACCGGACAGATCTCAGTCTCTTAAACCCCAAAAACTAGCATAAGGGCCTCCTTAAACCCCAAAACCTTGCGCTACCATAGTTCAGGAACCCTCCACATGCCCGATTTCTCGGCGATGTCCGAAGTCTTCGTCTCCAGTGCGGACATCGCCGAGGCCGTCTCGCGCGCGGTGAAAAGCGGAAAACTACGCAAACTCGGCTCGCGCCTCTACACTCGCAACTTTACAGATCCGCCGGAGCTGATTGTGCGGCGCAATCTGTGGCCGCTGGTGGCCGCCTATGTGCCCGGCGCCCTCATCGCCGACCGCACGGCGATTGAGAATCGGCCGGCGTCCGACGGTTCGGTCTTTCTGATCGCCGGCCACAAACGCGCCGTCCGCCTGCCCGGAATCATTTTGCGCCCCCGCAAGGGACCGCCGGCCCTGGCGAGCGACCCTCCCTTTATTGGGGGCTTGCGCATTTCATCCAGGGCCCGCGCTTTTCTGGAGAACATGCGAAGCTCGCGCAGCCGCAATGGCGAGCCGCGGACTCTGTCGAAAAGCGAGATCGAGGAACGTCTGGAAGAGACGCTCCGCCACGGCGGCGAACCGGGCATCCTGCGTTTGCGCGACGAGGCCCGCCAAGCCGCCAGGCAACTTGGATTGCTGGATGAGTTCAAGCGCCTCGACGGCCTGATCGGAACCTTGCTAGGCACCCGGCTTGGCGCCCGCGCTACGCCTCTGGAATCGCCTGTGGCGATGGCTCGCGTCGCCGGCCTGCCTTACGATCCGCAACGCCTGGAGCTCTTGCAGCGTCTCCACGCCGAGTTGGCTGGCGCCGCGCCGGTCACTCGCCTGGCGCGCCCCACCGACGGTTTGGCCCTGCCCTTCTTCGAAGCCTATTTTTCCAACTTCATCGAAGGCACCGAGTTCGCCGTCGATGAGGCCGCCGATATTATCTTCCGGGGGCATATCCCGAAGGCCCGTCCTGAGGACGCACACGACATTCTGGGCACGTGGAAGGTGGCGTCCAACAAGGCCGAGATGTCGCGCATCCCGCGGAACTTTGAGGAACTGACCAGCCTGCTGAAGAGCCGCCACGCCCGCATCATGGAGGGGCGTGCCGGCAAAGCCCCTGGAAGATTCAAGACCGAGCGAAATCGCGCCGGTGCGACGCTTTTTGTCGAGCCGGGTCTGGTGGAGGGGACCCTCGCCAAAGGCTTCGAAATCTATCGGAGCCTCTCGGCCCCTTTGCATCGCGCCATCTTCATGATGTTCCTGGTGGCCGAAGTTCATCCCTTCGCGGATGGTAACGGGCGCGCCGCCCGCCTGATGATGAACGCGGAACTGGTGGCCGCCGCCGAGAGCCGGATCATCGTGCCCACGGTTTATCGCAACAACTATCTGATGGCGCTGAAGGCCCTTTCGCAGAACGGAATCACGGGAGCTTTGGTTCGCGCGCTCGATTTCGCGCAGCGTTATACCGCGTCCATCGATTTTGCGGATCTGGCGCGGGCGCGATTCATCCTGGACCGCACCAACGCCTTCGCCGACCCCAACGAAGCCGAAGCCGCCGGCATCCGTCTGGTCCTGCCGACGCCAGACATGCTCGCGGATGCCGAACAGTTCGGGGCACCCGAAATGCCACCGTCTTCAAAACCACCGTCTTCGACTTAGGCGCCGCCGCTTGGGGCTCTGCTCGATTTTTCGCGCGAAAAGGCCGCCGGCGCCGCCCTACTCATCTCGCAGCGCCACCGCCGGGTCCACTCTGGTTGCCCTCCGCGCCGGCAAATAGCACGCCGCCAGTGCAATCGCCGCCAGGGTGCCGGCCACCGCCAGAAACGTAGCCGGGTCGCGCGCCTCCACGCCGAAAAGCAGAGTCGCCAGGGCGCGGCTCACGGCCAGCGCTGCCAGCAGGCCGGCGCCAATCCCAACCAGCCCCATCGCCATGCCTTCCCGTACCACCATGCGGAGCACGCTGGCCTGCTGCGCACCCAGCGCCATGCGAAGGCCGATTTCGCGCGTGCGCTGGTTCACCGAGTAGGACAGCACGCCGTAGATCCCGATAGCGGCAATCAGCAGCGCGACTGCGGCGAAGATCCCCAGCAGCACGGTGTTGAGCCGCGGTTGCGCGGCGCCGTTTGCGATCCATTGGTCCATGGTGCGTACGTTGGAGAGCGGCAGTTCGGCGTCGAGTTCGTGGACCTTTTGCCGTACCGCGCCGGCGGCCGATTCGGGCTTGCCTCCCGTGCGAACCACTACATCCATCAGGGGCCACAAGCGGGTGGCGGCGGAAAAATACATGGCCGGCACCGGAGCCTGGTCGAGAGCCGTGATGCGGGCATCGCCGACCACGCCGACTACGGTGAACTCCCTGCCTGAGCCGACAATGCGGACCAGTCTGCCCAGCGCCTCGTCCGTGCCCCAGAGCTTCTTTACGGTTTCCAGGCTGACGATCATGACGGGTGGCGCGCCGGGTCCGTCCTGCTCGCCAAAATCGCGGCCGCGCAGCAACGGGATCCCCATGGTGCGGAAATAGTCGGGACTGGCAATTCGCCAGTTGATGGGGATAGCTTCGCCGGGCGCCATTGCCGACTTGCCCACGGGGCTGGCTGGTGTTTGAGTGTAGTTGCCTGCGCCGAACGGGATGCCGCTCGAAAGCGCGGCGCCGCGGACGCCGGGCACCGTGCGCAGCGACTCCAGCATCGCTTTGTAAAAGGCCCAGGCTTTCGGGCCGGGGTACTTGGCAGCGGGAGGCGCCAGTTGAAACGTCAGCAGGCCTTCGGATTGGAAGCCCAGCCTCACCTGCTGCAAGTGGAGCAGGCTCTGGATCAGCAGGCCGGCACCGATCAGCAGGACTGTGGCGATGGCCAGTTCTCCGGCCACCAGGCTGTTGCGGAGGATCGGCCGTGAGCCGCCGCTGGACCCTCGCCCGCCCTGCTTCAACACGGAATTCAAATCGGTCGTAACGGTCTGCCACGCGGGGGCCAGACCGAACAGCAGCCCCGTGGCCAGCGTGATTCCCAGCGCGAACAGCAGCACGGCGGAGTCCACGCTGAGATCGCTCACGGGCAGCAGGTTCGCGGGCAGGGCCGTCTCCATCACATGTACCGCCCAGGTTGCCGCCAGCACGCCGGCGCAGCCGCCGGTCAGCGAGAGAAGCAGACTTTCGGTGAGCAGTTGGCGCAGCAGACGGCCGCGTCCGGCGCCCAGGGCGGTCCGCACGGCCATCTCCTTCTGGCGCGAGGCGGCGCGCGAAAGCAGCAAATTGGCCACGTTGGCGCAGGCGATCATCAGCACGAAGGCCACCGCGCCCAGCAGTACCAGCAGCGCCGTGCGGAGTTGGCTGGGGACGAACCAGTTGTGGAACGTCATGAGCTGGATACCCCAGTCTTTGACTTCCGGATACTGCATGCCGACGCGGCGCGAAACGGTTTCCATTTCGGCCTGCGCCTGTTGCAGGGTGACGCCGGGCTTGAGCAGGCCAACAGCGCTGACCACGTGGTTCAGGCGCGCCTCACGACCAGGGTCGATAATGAGCGGGACCCAGATATCGCCGGTAGTGAGAACGGCCAAGGCCGGCGGCGCGATGCCTACCACGGTATAGGCTACGCCATTGAGCGTCACGGGCTTGCCGATCAGGGCTGTGTCGCCTCCGAAGCGGCGCTTCCAAAGGCCCTCGCTCAACATGACGGCGGGCGGGCTGCCCGGTCTGTCGTCGCCCTCCTGGAAGGCCCGGCCCACCGTGGTTTGCAGGCCCAGCAGGGGGAACATCGAGGGGGAAATAGTGCTGCCGTGAACTGTTCGGGGTCACCCTTGCCGGTGAGGGTGAAGCTGGCGAAGCCAATCACGCCCATTTGCGCGAAGGTCTGCGTCTGCTCCTTCCAGGAGAGGTAGTTCAGCACCGACGCGGAGAAGAGCTGGATGTTCAGTTTGTCGTTCTTCTCCCAGATCCGTACCAGCCGGTTGGGCGCGGCGAACGGCAGCGGGCGCAGCATCACGGCGTTCACCACACTGAAGATGGCGGTGTTGGCCCCAATACCCAGCGCCAGGGTAAGTACCGCGGCGGCGGCGAAGGCCGGGGCGCGGCGCAACGTCCGGGCGGAATAGCGGAGGTCGCTCAGCATATCGTTGGTCGGCAGCATATCGTCTTCAGAAACCTATCAAAGAATAGACGCCGGAAGTGCCGGGTGGTAAGGGAGCAGTGGCTAAGTACACCGTTTCAGAAGTTCGCTTACGTATCGAGAAACCGCTTGCTGACGCGCGCGGCTCCGATCAGAGCCGCGACCGTTAGGGAGCGTTCTTCCCGAGATACGAGACCGTATTTGAGAAACAGTGTACTAAGCCCGCCGGCTCCAATGCTGTTCACGTAGCTGAGAACGCGGTATTTCTCCAATCGCCGAGTCCGGAGCGGCTGGCGGAGAGAGCATTTCCACGGGATGACGATCACGGGATGACGATCACGGGATGACGATACGGTCCGGGTGCGCCGTCGCCCGTTCCCGTCCCATACCTCATCAAAGTGATAGTATCAAACGGTTTCACATTTTGAAGGAGATGCTTCTATCTATGCATGACACGGACCCGCAAATCGATCCCGGTCCCATTCTCCAGACGGCCTTCGCTTTCTGGTCTTCCAAGGTTCTCCTCACCGCTGTCGAGTTCGACGTGTTCACCAAACTCCGCGATCGCCGCATCACCGGCGCGGAACTAGGCGCGGAGCTTGGCCTGCACCCGCGCGCCGTCAGCGATTTCTTTGACGCCCTGGTCGCCATGCGCTTCCTCGAGCGCGAGGGTGATGGCCCGTCCGCGAAGTACTTCAACACACCCGCCGGCGCGCTCTATCTCGACCGCGGGCAGCCCCGCTATGTGGGCGGCATTCTCGTCATGCTCAATGCGAGGCTCTTCAAGTTCTGGCACGACCTGCCCGAGGCCTTGCGCACCGGAAGGCCGCAGAACGAGACCAAGCACGGCCAGAAGGGAGTGTTCGAGGAGCTTTACGAGGAGTTGCCCAGACTCGAACAGTTCATGGGCGCAATGACCGGCCTGTCGCGGATTAACTTCGAGGCGTTTGCGGCGAAGTTTGATTTTTCAAAATTCAAGACACTTTGCGACATCGGCGGCGCCACCGGCCTGCTTTGCATAGAAGCCGCCAGGGCCCATCCGGATCTGCGGTGCATTTCCTTCGATCTGCCGCCGGTGGAACCGATCGCGCGCAAGCACATCGCGGCCGCCGGGTTGAGCCATCGCATTGGCACAGCCTGCGGCGATTTCTTTAAGGACCCATTGCCTAAAGCGGACATGATCACCATGGGCATGATTCTCCACGACTGGAATTTGGAGAAGAAGATGCACCTTATCCGCGCGGCCTACGATGCCCTTCCGGCAGGCGGCGCGCTGGTCGCGATAGAAGCCCTGATTGATGACGCCCGCCGTGAGAACGTCTTCGGTCTGCTCATGTCTTTGAACATGCTCATCGAATTCGGCGATGCGTTCGACTATTCCGGGGCGGATTTCCGCCAGTGGTGCCAGGAAGTTGGCTTCCAGCGCTTCGAGGTGATTCATCTCGCGGGCCCGTCCAGCGCGGCCATTGCATACAAGTAGCAACCCGGCAGTGGGCACCCACAAAGTCAGCGCTTACTGGCTCAGTGCCTGCCCCATCTTCTTACAGCAAAGATCTTACTGCAAAGATCTTACTGTAAAGATCTTACTGCAAAGATGCTGGTCCCACCGCGATGGTCACGCCGGGTTGGCTGCTGGCGGCGCCTACCGTAAGTACTAACGGCAACGCGCCGGCGGGCAGGTTGGCGGGCACCGTCAGGTTCACTTGCATTACGCCCGAGACCTCGTTCGGCGCTTCGCCGGCAAACTGCACCGGGGCAGGCACGCCGCCGATGGTCGCTGTCACCGTGGCCAGCGGCCTCGGCAACACCGTGCCGGTCACGCTTCCGTCCACGCCGGCGGGCACGGTCGCCCCCTCGCCCGTGGCGAAGAACGTCACCACGCTGCCGGCAGGCGCGGGATTGCCGCTGTTGTTAAACGAACCGTCCCGGTTGATTGCGGCCGCCCCGCCGCGCCCCGTTCCATCCGCCGTGAAAATGCCGGGAGCGGTGGCGGCCAGGGGCACCGTCACCGGTGTGGTGGAGAGGCCCTGATACTGCACCACCACCTGCGTACTGTTGCCCGGCACGGCGTACGGAACGACGGCGCCGACCTGCGTGGCCGACGTGTAAAGCACCGGCGCCGCCGTGCCGCCGAACAACACCGCGGTGCCCGCCAGTTGCGTTCCGGCCTGGCCGCCCCGCACCTGGAACTGGACGGTCTGCGCCGGCCCCAGTCCCGACCCATAGATCACCACGATCTCTCCCGGCGCCACGGGCCCGGTCAGATTCGTGGCGGCGTTGGTCACCGCACCAATCGACTGCGAAAGCGAGATCGGCTGCAACATGCGAATGGCGTTGTTCCCCGAGTCGGCCACGTAGAGGCTGCCGCGCCCATCCACCCAGAGCCCCCAGGGCACGTTCAACTGCGCCGTCGCCGCCGAACCGCCATCGCCCGAATAACAACAGGTGCCGTTGCCGGCGATGGTGGTAATGGTTCCGTCCGGTGTAACTTTTCGAATCCGATTGTGGCCGGTATCGGCAATGTACAGGTTGCCGGCCGCATCCACCGCCACGCCGCGCGGTCCGCTCAGCCCGGCGCTTGCCGCGGGTCCGCCATCGCCACCGAACGTGGTGTCCCCATTTCCAGCCACCGTCGTAATCACGCCCAGCAGGTCGATCTTGCGAACGCGGTTGTTGCCCGTGTCCGCAACGAATACGTTGCCGCGGGCGTCCACCGCCACGGCAGCCGGGTGATCCAGCCGGGCGTTGGTGGCGGCGCCGCCGTCGCCCGAAAAGCCGGGCGGGCCGAAACCTGCAAGGGTGTTGATGGTGCCGTTGTTGACATGCCGCACCGCATTGTCCAAGGTGTCGGCGATGTAGCCGTTGCCGGCCGCGTCGATGGCTACGCCTTCGGGCTGGTTGACGGCCGCACGAATGGCTGGGCCGCCGTCGCCGAAATAGCTGGCATTGCCGTTGCCGGCGTAGGTGAAGATGTTGCCGCCCGGCGCCACTTGGCGGATGCGCGAATTGCGCGTGTCGGCGATATACAGGTTGCCCGCCCCGTCCACGCCCACTCCTTCCGGCGTGTTCAGTAGTGCTCCGGCGGGCGGCCCGACCTCTCCCGCGAACCCGGGGACGCCAGTGCCGGCAACAGTGGTGATGGTTCCTCCCGGGGCCAGTTTGCGGATCCGGTGGTTCAGCGAGTCGGCGATATAGAGGTTGGACTGGACGTCCAGCGCGATGGCGGTGGGCGTGTTCAATTGCGCCGCTGCCGCCGGGCCGCCATCGCCGCCGAAATCCTGGACGCCGGTGCCCGCCAGCGTGGTCAGTATGGCAGTGGCGGAGACCTTCCAGATTCGCGCCACGCCCCTGGCCAATCCCGTACCGGAGCCGATGGAGCCTTCCGCGAAATAGAACGCGCCCGTGGCATCCACGGCCACCCCGGTTGGCCCGTTGAACCGCAGGTTGAAGGCTTCCTGGCCATCGATGGGCGGCGCGCCGTTGGTACTTCCGGCGACCGTGCGGATAATTCCGCCGGTCACCTGCCGAATCCGGCTGCCGCCAAAATCGGCGATGTACAGGTTGCCGGAACCGTCCACCGCTACATCCGGCGGTAGGCCCATCCCGGCCACCGTGGCCGGATTATTATCGCCGCCATAAATTTCGCTGCCGCTTCCCGCCACTGTGGCGATGTTGCCATCGGTGGTGACCTTGCGGATGCGGTTATTGAACGTATCGGCGATGTAGAGGTTGCCGGCGGCATCCACCGCGATGCCCTCCGGGTTATTCAGCCCGGCGACGCGCGCCGGACCGCCATCGCCCGAGAAACCCTGAGCGGCGCCGCCGGCCACCGTGGCGATCGAGCCGCCGGCGGAGACCTTGCGGATGCAGTTGTTGTTGGTGTCGGCGATGTACAGATTTCCCCCGGAGTCCAGGGCAAGGCCGAACGGGCCGTTGAGGTTGGCGGCGGCGGCCGGTCCGCCATCGCCCGAGAATCCGGCGACGCCGGTGCCGGCAACCGTGCTGATGACACCGCCGGCGGCGATCTTGCGGACCACCGAAGCGTCCCGGTCCGCCACGTAGACGTTGCCGGCCCCATCCACCGCGATTCCCATCGGGAGACTCAACTGGGCGTTGGTGGCCGCGCCGCCGTCACCCGAGTAGCCGGGTTGCCCGTTGCCGGCGATTCGAGTGAGGATTCCGCCGCCATCCACCTTGAACACGGAATGCAGGCCGGAGAAGTAAGCGTTGCCGGCGGCATCCACCGCCACCCGTGCAGGGTCCCCGACGGAAGCCTTGGCCGCGGCCACGGGCGTGGGAGGCGGCACGCCGCCGGCGATGGTGGAGATGACGTACTGCTGCCCCCACGCCGCACCGATGAACAGGAGATACCCGAGTGAGAAGCGAGCCCGAATGATTGCCATACCAGCCAGTGATGTCATTCCATGGTGCCACAGAATGGGGGCAGGGGGCAGAAGGCAGGAGTCAGGAGGCAGGGCGCAGGAGGCAGGAGTCGAGAGGCGCTTCCGTCATCGGCAGCGTCATCCGATCCAGCCTGCGCCGCGGGAACGGCCAGGCAGCGTGTTCAGTTGTATGCTGAGCATCGCACACCCTTTCGTAAGCTGAAGACCCAGCCGCCTCCGGTATAATCGAGAGCATATCGCTATGCCGACTATCGTCACCGATCTGCCTGCCCAGGTCGTTCCGCCGCGCAAGCGTTGGACCCGTTCGGAATATGAGGAGCTTTCCTCGATCTTGTTGGATGGCCAGCGGCTGGAACTCATCGAGGGAGAGTTAATCGACAAAATGGGAAAAAAGCGGCCGCACGTGAATTCGCTGGTACTCCTCCACGGATGGCTGATAGGGGTCTTTGGGGTGCGCTTTGTAAACCCGGAAACACCGATCGATGTGGCGCCTGAGGACAATCCTTCCAGCCAGCCTGAGCCGGATCTCATCGTATTGAAGCGGGATCTGTCCCATTTCACAAAGGACGACCCGCAACCTGACGATCTGCATCTGGCCGTCGAAGTGGCGGATTCCACGCTTGGTTTTGACCTCCGCACCAAAGCCGCGCTCTACGCCCGCGCCGGCATCGTCGAGTATTGGGTGCTGGACGTTGCCGGCCGCCGCATGATCGTGCACCGCGATCCCCAACACGGGACCTATGCCACGGTAGTGGCATATGGCGCGGAGGAAAGCGTGGCCCCGCTGGCCGCTCCGGATTCGCGCCTGCGGGTCAGTGACGCTTTTCCGGAATAGGACCGTTGCCGTCGCCGCCTGGGCTCCGCTTTACGAACCATTGGTTCAAACTCTTGATGTTCGTGCCGGTGCCACCATCAGTGAGTTGCTTTCTCGAATCGGCACACTTCATAAAATGGCAAAGGTATTCCGGCATTACTTCGGTAGTTGAAAGCCTGATGCGAATCGTGAAACCAGAACGCGAAATCTTTTCTGGGACCTCTTTCGCCAGAATGCATCTGCCGATGAGTTCGAGGTTCCCGTTTGATCGGACCGCCAGAATGTCGCCCTGCTTTAGGAAGTCCGGTTCGCTAGTTTTCCGTCAATTGTGACCGTGTCGAGATTCTGCGATGGCACCCAGTAGCTTTTCTGAAAGTCCTTTACCCCCACGATTTTGACACGTTCGCCTTTGCTGTCCCTTAGTTAGTGTAGTTGATTCCGTTTCGGAAGCTTGCGAGTGTTCCGAGCGGCTTATATACCCAACCCTCACCGCGTTGGGTGAAGACGGATTGCAGGTGGCCTTCAAACAGAGCACGGACGTTTTGGACATTCTTTCGGCGTTGGCTTTGGCTGTGGCGATGCCGTCAAACGCTTCGTCGAGGAGACCGACGATGCGCTCCTGCTTGGGGAGGGGTGGAACGGGTAGTTCAAACTGGCTCGGCGCTTCTCCGGTGAAGTGCGCGGCCACCCCGCCTTCCCCACGTCCTTACACATCGCCCGCGCCCCGCGCCGCAATCCACCCCGTGAGCTTTTTCTGCAACTCCTCTTTGCTGGGCAGGTAGAGCTGATACTCCCGTGCGTGGATGTTGGCATCCTTGGGCAGGGTGATTTCCACCAGCGCCTTGTTCTTCTGCTTGCAAAGCACGATGCCGATGGTGGAATTCTCCCTGCGGGTTTTCACGAAGCGGTCGAAGTAGTTCACATACATCTGCATCTGCCCGAGGTCCTGATGGGTGATCTTGCCGATTTTCACATCCAGCAGGACATAGGAGCGCAGCAGGCGGTTGTATAGAACCAGATCCACGAAGAAGTGGTCTTCGTCGAAGGTGAATCGCTTTTGGCGCGCCTCGAAGAGAAAGCCTTTGCCCATTTCCAGCAGGAAGCGCTCGATCTGGCTGATGATGGCGGATTCCAGATCGGACTCGGAATAACGGCTGTGCTCATCCAGACCGAGGAACTCCAGAACCAGGGGTTCCTTAAGCAGGTCGCGCACCTGCCCAACGGTTTGCCCCTCCTGCGCGAGCCTTCGAATGCCCTTCTTATCGCGGCTAAGGGCGAGGCGCTCGTATAAGCCGGATTGGGACTGGCGTTTGAGTTCGCGCACTGTCCAGTTCCGTTCACCGGCTTCGATCTCGTAAAAGCTACGCTCATTCGAGTTCTTGACGCCGAGGAGGAAGACGTAATGAGTCCAACTCAGGGTGAAGGGGCGGAGCGCAGGGTTTACAGATTCGCCAGTCACTGACTGGCGAATTGAGGAGGACGCAGATTTTCCAGACGCTTTCTGGAGAATCGCCAATTCGCCAGTCATTGACTGGCGAATTGCCTGGGTGTTGAATTGGCCCGTCACTGACTGGCCAATTCGATCATGGTTCTGTAAGTAGAACTGCCGCATGGACCGGAGGTTGGAGAGCGAAAATCCTTTGCCAAACTCACCCGTCAGCCGGTCCGCCAGTGCCTTGATGACCTCCTTTCCATAATCGGCCCGGTCCTCGCCGCGCTGTTCCTCCTGGACGATACGTCGGCCGATCTCAAAATTCGTGTGGACCTGAACCAAGTCCACGCCACGCGCCACGGTGGTGCGCGCCCCGGCAATCAATTCGCGGATGCCGGCAAAGAACTTGGGGGTGATTTTCACAACAGCCCCCGAATGGTTTCGAGCACCGCCGCGCTCTCGGCATCCAGCGCCGCAATTTCGTCCATGATCTCCTGCGGGCTGCGGTGCACCACCGCCTCGCCGCCGTTTGGGTTCTTCACTAAAAGGTCGCAGGCCGGCGGGTCGATGTTCTTGGCGTCAACGCTCCAGGACATGGGCGAGTCGGCCTGCGTCTTCTGCAACTGCACGAATTCGGCAAGCGCGGCCCACACTTCCCATCGGTAGGGGTTGTCGAGAATGAACGCGTACTTCTTGCCCTCCAGCGCGGCTTCGTCGGCTTTGTCTAGCTCCAGTCCGTCCAGGTATTTCAGGAAAAGGAGCCACGAGGTCTGCTCCGTGTAGTCCAGTTCGGTGGTGCAACCGGCCTCCTTCCAGAGGACGTCATCGATGTTCTTGAGCGCTTGTTCAAACATGTAGGGGAGTCTTTAGGCTTGAACCGGAATGGACCTTCAGTGGTCGCCTCAGGGCGCATAGTCGGGCGGCGTCCATGTTGTTTCGCATCCTGTCGGCGCCGGTCGACAAGGGTGGCCTCGAAACCGAGGTTGGCCCCGTTGCCGACCGACGGCAGGGGGGCTTCTTCTCGCGTGGCATGTTGAAGGTTTATGGTAGCCCCCTTCGCGCCTCGCTGGTAGCCCGCCGAAGTTACGAGGAATCAAGGGTTTGGCGCCGGCCGGCACTCGGCGAGAAGGCTTGTCTGCGCTCAAGCCACGTAATTGACGATTTGGATCACTTCGAGTTGGGCCACAGCCGATGGGACCTGATCGCTCTTTTCTTTATGCACGCCTGGTATCACGGTGCCAAGCCCCGGAGCGTACAGCGCCTTCCGGCAGCGCTGAAACCTGGTGGTTTGCTGGTGATCGAGGGAGCCGGCCCATGGCCGACAGCCACCAGGCGCGGCGCACGGGCGCGCGGCCTTTGCCATCCTCGCTGAGCAGCGCGTCGGCGCAGAGCGGGATGGCGACATCGTAACGGTTGCCCACCTCGACGCCGAAGAAACTGGAGGGTGTGACGCCGATGACGCGGAACCCGTGGCCATCCAGGGTGATGTTGCGGCCGGGCGCGTTGGGGTCGCCCGCGAGTTCGCGCTGCCAGAAGGCATAGCTGACCACGGCGCCGGGAGAGCCACAGCCGGACTGATCGTCTTCGGCCGTGAACCCGCGGCCCAGCATGGGCTGCACTCCAAGCACGCGGAAGAAATCGGCACTGACGTACATGCCTTCGGCGTAGCGCGCCTCACCGCCGGCGGCCAGATTGAAGCGCGACGCGCTCCAGACCATAGCGCCGGTGAAGGCCTCGTGCCGGTTGCGGATCTGCTCCCATTGGGCGGAGGTGAGCCGCGCGCTGCGGGTGGAGAAATTGCCGGAACGCATGGACCCCTTGGCGAAATCGAGGTACGCCAGTTCCTGGGGATTGGCCACCGGGAGGGTGCGGATGCGTACCGCGTCCAGCAGTTGAAAGATGGCGGTGTTAGCGCCCACGCCGAGCGCCAGCGAAAGCACCGCGACGGCCGTGAAGCCGGGGTTTAACCGAAGCTGCCGTGCGCCATAGCGCAAGTCTTGCAGGAGATTGCCAAGCCAAGCCGTGCGATCCATGCGGAATGCTCCCTCCCAAATGATACGCGGCAGGCCGGATGTAGTTAGCTTATGGGGATTTAAGGGCAGGCACGGTGGCGAGAGCGGCCCTGGTCTGAGAACTGCCTGGGAACGCCCTGGAAATGGCCTGCAAAGTGCCCACCGTGGGGTATGCGCCTAACCTATCGATTAACGTTGACTGCGGCAATTCTGGCGCTGGCCGTTGCGGGCGCGGCCAGGCCGGTGAAAAGTCGCGCGGGGGCCCCGGTCGCCCGCAGTCTGGCTGGAAACGATATTGAAGACTCAACGAAGACGGGCGCGGTGGGGCCGGCAGCGACGGGGCCAAGGGTGGTGCGGGCGCAGATTCTTCTGGACCGTGCCAAGTTCTCGCCGGGCGAAATTGACGGCGTCTACGGCGACGATTTCGGGATTGCGGTCAAGGGATATCAGGAAAACCATGGGCTGCAGCCGACCGGCACCATTGATGCGGAGACCTGGAGCCTGCTCAACCGCGATGCCGGCCCTCTTCTGTTGACCTACACGATTACCAGATTGGATGAGAAAGGCCCGTTCCAACCTGCGCCGGCCGACGTCCAGGAAAAGGCGAAGATGAAGTGGCTTGGCTTCGAAACGCCGGAGGAGGAACTGGGCGAGCGGTTTCATTGCTCGCCGAAGCTGCTGGCCGAGTTGAACCCCGGCAAGAAACTGGACACGGCGGGGGAGCGGATCACGGTACCGAATGTGCGGCGCGGCATTGGCAGTAACGCGGGCAATAACGCGGCCGTGCGGCTGGCGGTACGCGTGGTAGTGTCGAAATCGAAGCGCACCGTAATCGCATACGGCGCCGGCAATAAGGAACTGGCGCAGTATCCGGCCACGGTTGGCGGCACGCACGATCCGCTGCCGATTGGCAAATGGACCATCACCAGCGTTCTGCACTATCCGTGGTTCAACTATGACCCGGAGCACTTCTGGAACGCCAGCCCCAAACTGGCGAAAGCAGTACTCCCGCCGGGACCGAACAGTCCCGCCGGCGCAGCCTGGATCGGCATCTCGAAAGAACATTATGGAATCCATGGGACGCCGGACCCGGGGCACATCCGGCACGGCGAATCGGCCGGGTGTATCCGGATGACGAATTGGGATGTGGACGCGCTGTCGCGCATGGTTCGACGGGGCACACCGATCACCCTGGAGGAATAGCGTTGAGCCTCCGCGTATGCATTGCCGGGCTTTTCCCGTTGTTTCTCGCGGTTGGCGCGACCGCTTCCATTCTGGAGATGGCTCCGCCCATCGACGGACTCGTCCTGGCGAATCTGCGGGATATGTTCGTAGAAGTTCACAGCGGACATCCGCATGAGGCGATCGACATTCTGGAGCCGAGAGGGACACCAGTGCACGCGGTGGTATCCGGCACCGTCCGCAAGCTTTTTCTCAGCAAACCGGGCGGCAACACCCTATACCAATTCGACGAAATGGGAGTGTACTGCTACTACTACGCGCACCTGGACCGATACGCGGAAGGGCTGCGGGAGGGAATGCGGGTCACCCGAGGCGACGTCATCGGCTTTGTGGGATCGACGGGAAATGCCGATCCGCGCACGCCGCACCTGCATTTTGCGATCTTCGAGTTGGGGCCGGAAAAGCAGTGGTGGAAGGGGAAGGCCGTTGACCCATATCCGGGCCTGGTAGCCGCGGTGAAGCGGGCGCAATAGCGGACGACCTGCGCGCACCAGTCAAGCATCCAGGCGGGGTGTCAAGGCTTGCCGGCCGCGGTTGGGACAGTTGTCTCAACGGACTCCAAACTCTCACTGCAAACAAGGAGGTTGCTGGCGCGCTTTGTGAAAGGCTGGGACAGACGTCCCAACTCCCCCGGTGTCGATAGCCGCAGGGCGGCCCGCGCTTTGGGACGCGCCCAGCAGAATCCCACTGACTAACCCGGCCTCGACCAACCTCGATCACCCCGGCCAACTACCCCAGCCGTGCTTCGCGCCAGACGGTCCTCTCCCCAACCACGCATGATGATGCATGCTGTGAGCAAGCTCACATCCCCGGCATTCCCGGATGGTTTTTGCGAGCCAGGGACCGGGCGCGGGCGTGGTATCTTGAACCGGTCCCGTTTTCGAGAAGCAACGGAGGGTTATGGCAACCGAGAGAGTAGCCGTTCGCGGCAGTGAGCGGAAAATGGCGCCGGGGTCCAGCATGATCGGCGTCGCGGATCCGTATGAAGAGGTGAGCATTACGGTGGTGATTCGCCGGAGGACTCAAACGTTACCGCGTCCCGGGTCACGCCCGGTCCCCCGCAACAAGTTCGCCGAGCTTTATGGCGGCGATCCGGCCGATGTGGAACTGATCGAACAGTTCGCCACGGACCACGATCTGACCGTGGGCGACGTCGACCTGGCGCGGCGCAGCATCCAGCTCCGCGGAACGGTGGCGAATATGAACGAGGCGTTCGGGACTCAATTGAGCCTCTTCCAGTCTCCCGACGGCGCGTACCGCGGCCGCACTGGCGAGTTGTCCGTTCCCAGCCATCTTGGCGACATAGTCATCGGTGTGTTCGGCCTGGACTCGCGTCCACAGGCCAGGACACGATTTCGGCGGCACTTAGGCATTGCACCAATGGCGGCCGGCGACACTTCCTACACGCCCAATGCCGTAGCCAAGCTCTACGGCTTTCCTACCGCGGGAAGCGGATCGGGGCAGACGGTCGCCATCATCGAACTGGGGGGCGGGTTCCTGGCGTCCGACCTGAGCGCTTACTTCAGCAAGCTCGGCATCAGTCCGGCGCCGAAGGTGACCGCAGTCTCGGTGGACGGAGCCAGCAATCAAACGGTGGGCGATCCGAACAGCGCCGATGGCGAGGTGCTGCTTGACATCGAGGTAGTGGGCGCCATCGCACCCAAGGCCAGGATCGCGGTTTATTTCGCGCCCAACACCGACCAGGGATTCCTGGACGCGATCACGACGGCAGTGCATGACAATACACGGAAGCCATCGGTGGTATCGATCAGTTGGGGCGGCGCTGAATCCACCTGGTCGGCGCAGTCTTTGACCGCCTACGACCAGGCCTTCCAGGATGCGGGGCTGTTGGGAGTGACGGTGTGCTGCGCCTCCGGCGACGATGGCTCCACGGACAACGTCAGCGATGGCGCCGCGCACGTTGATTTTCCGGCGTCCAGCCCCAATGTACTCGCCTGCGGCGGCACGCGCCTGGAGTCAACGGGCGGGAAGATATCGAAAGAGGTGGTGTGGAACCAGGGCGCCGGGAAGGGCGCCTCGGGAGGCGGAGTCAGCGATCACTTCGCGCTGCCCACCTATCAGGCCGGCGCGAAGGTGCCGGTATCCGTCAATCCGGCCCACTTCAAAGGCCGCGGGGTGCCCGATATCGCGGGCGACGCCGACCCGGCCACCGGATATCAGATTCACGTGGACGGAAAGGATGCCGTTTTTGGCGGAACCAGCGCGGTGGCGCCGCTGTGGGCGGCACTGATTGCGTTGATCAACGGGCAAATCGGAAAGCCCGTGGGCTTCCTGAACACAACTCTCTATGCGAAAGCGACGGGCGCGATGCACGATATCACGGTGGGAAACAACGGCGCCTATCAAGCCGGCGCGGGATGGGATGCCTGCACGGGTTTGGGTAGTCCAAACGGCCAGGCGCTGCTGACGGCGCTGAAGGGGTTGGCAAAATGAGCGCGCGGCACGGCTTACCACTACGCGGGTTGGACTCAACCCAGAGGTCGCCCTTGTTTCAGGGCCGGTTCGGCCGGATGTTTCGAACGTTACCCGCGGCCCGGTTCGGCAGGGACGACAACGAGAGTCTGACGAATCTGGACGCGCTAGGCGCCGCGATGACCTCAAGCTTCGACCCTCCGAAGGACGGCAAGGATGACGAAGAGAGCGGCATACCGGCCCTATACACGTACCTCGGCCAATTCCAGGACCACGACATCACATTCGATCCGACCAGCAGTCTGACCAAACAGAACGACCCGGACGCGCTGACCGACTTTCGCACGCCCGCGTTCGATCTGGATGACATCTACGGCCGCGGCCCCGACGATCAGCCTTACTTGTACGACAATGGGCCCACATTTCTGCTGGGTGAGCCGATTTCAGGCGGCGGCGACCCTGACGCAAGGGACCTGCCCCGGAATAACGCGCAGATCCGGCGCGCCCTCATCGGGGATCCCCGGAACGACGAAAACGTCATCGTGTCGCAACTGCAGGGACTGTTCCTGCGCTTTCACAACCGAACCGCCGCCGACAACCCAGGGCTTGATTTCCCCGGGATTCAGAAGTTGGTGCGCTTCCATTATCAATACATGGTGCTGAACGACTTTCTGCCGCGGATTGTCCACTCCAGCATTCTGGAAGCGCTGAAGGGCGACGACGGAGCATACGACGAAGACAAGCTCCGGTTCTTTCACTGGAAGAATCGGCCCTTCATGCCGGTGGAGTTCTCGGTGGCGGCCTACCGTCTGGGGCATTCCATGATCCGTCCGGGCTATCGGCTGAACGAAAATGTGCTGCTGCCAATATTTCCCATCGATCCGAAGATTGCACCTGGATTTCCGGAAGGGCTGACTGGCTTCCGTGCCATGAATCCGAATTGGGCCATCGATTGGGGCCGGTTCATCGACGTCGATATTCGTACTTACGATGGCAGTCCCGCGGATAATCAGAAGCGGCTGCAGTTTGCTTATCGGATCGATACCTCCGTAGTGACACCGCTCTCCGGCCTGCCCCGCAGTGTGGCGCCCGATCCGCCGCCCTCCTTGCCACAACGGAACCTGCGGCGCGGATTTCGATTGATGCTGCCTTCGGGTCAAGCGGTCGCGCACGCCATGAATCTGCATCCTCTGGCGGATACAGATATCCTGATTGGCAAGGGCACCGACGCCCCGGACCCCGCCGCGAAGAATATCGTGGCGGTTTCGAAAGTGTTCGCCGGGAATTGTCCCCTGTGGACTTATATCCTGGCGGAGGCCATGCACCACCAGGAACCGGTCAAAATACCGGTTAGGGAGAGCGTCACGATCACCACCCCCAGGCTGGGTCCGGTGGGCGGCCGGATTGTGGCGGAGGTTTTCCTGGGCTTGATGTTCGGCGACAGCAACTCGCTTTTGAGAGTCAATCCGCAATGGCAGCCTGCATCCGGACCGAACTTCGCGCTGAAGGACTTCGTCAACTACGCCCTGGGTAAATAAACCTAGTAAATGAAGCCGGCAAATGAACCCGGTAAATGAAGCCGGCAAATGAACCCGCCAGCGGGGCGGCCGCACCAACCCGCCCCACAAACTACTTCGAGTCGGGATGAATTTCGACGTAATCGAGGGCGGCGGTTTCGCCTCCATCGCGCATGCCTTCGATGCGGATTTCGTCGCCGCGGCGCAAGGCTACGCCGGTGACCACTCGCCGGGCGGATGACCCGGCATCGATCTTGCGCGTCGGCAGGCGGTCGGCGGCGGCCCATTCGTCGATGATTTGACTTCCCACCCACAGACGGAAATGGGAGACGCCGTCGATCTGGTCGAAGTACTGGACGCTCAGCGTGTACCAGCCGGCGGCGCCATCGTAGCGCAGGGTGGCGGTGCATTTCGGATCGGTGCAAGCGATCGCCTTGCCGCCGGAGGCAGCCTCCCAAGGGGTGACGTCGCGAACGGTGTAGCCATCCAGTTTCATGGACTCGGCTTCGTAGCGGCCGGGGTGGTGGCCCACGCGGCCCGCCGCATCGGCGATTCCGGAGGCGCGGAAAAACCAGTTGTTGACGGCATCGCGCCAGACCTCGGCCTGACCGGCCTGATATACAAGCTGCGCCAGCACGTCGCGGTAGCGCTGGTCGTCGATGTGGCCCTGGAGCGCCTGCCACTGGCGCACGTATCGGGTGACGGCCTGGGCGCCATCGTAGTGCGCATCATAGAGGTACTGGATCACCGTCTTGCCGGAATGCAGCTTGGAGGTGTAGGGGACGTGATGCAGGAAGAGCAGCAGATCGTCGGGACAGGTTGCCCGCGATTCGAATACCCTGGTCACGGCGGGCCGGTACTGGCCGGTGTATCCGGTTCCGGTGGCCAGGGTGCGGTCCATGCCGGCGCCTTGCGCGTCGGCGAAATGCCACTGGCCCCAACCATTACGTTCCGAAGCCTCCACATTGACGCTGTAGTGGTTGCCGGTGATGTCGGTGAGGGTCTGCAGGCCGAGCGGGCCGGTGTAGTTCTCATAGGTGCGCCAGGAACTGAGTTGGATGGCGTTGATGGTTTCCACGGCCTTGGGGTCGTCGCCAAAAGTCTGGCGCGTCCATTCGTCGGCGATGCGCTGCGAGCTGAGGTCGGGATTCCAGGCCAGGCGGCCGAAGCCGTAGAGGTTGGCCTGGGACAGGTGGTTGCCGTACCAGTTGTCATCCAGGCCGACGTTCGAAACCCCGACGAAACCGCCGGTGGGGCGGTGGAAGACCTTGCCGGCTAACAGCGCCTTGACGGGCGTGGGGGCGGGGCTGCCGTGCACATCCAGAGCGTGCATATCGAAATCGAGCGCCGTTTTCCACATGGGAACCAGAAACACGGTGTGGCGGGCCTGACCGAAATACTCCTGGGTGATTTGCAGTTCGATGGCCTGGTTGGTTTTCTCCAGCGCGCCGAACAAAGGCGAGGCCGGCTCGCGCACCTGGAAATCGATGGGGCCGTGTTTGATCTGGACGATCACGTTGTCGTCGAACTGGCCATCGAGCGGCTGGAAGTTGTCGTAGGCCGCGCGGCCGCGATCGTTCTTGGGGTTCTTCCAGTCGGCGTGATGGTCGTAAACGAAACCGCGATAGAACAGGAAACCGCCGTGGGGTTCGAGCGCACGGGCCACCACGTTGGCGGCTTCGGCGTGGCTGCGGCCGTAGGTAGACGGGCCCACGCGGCCTTCGGAATCGGCCTTGAGGACGAAGCCGCCCAGGTCGGGCACTGCGCGATATAGGTCGTCGGCGCGGGCCTTCCACCAGGCGGCGACGCGCGGGTCCTGCGGGTCGAATGTGTCGAGGCCGCCGACGCTTTTGGGACTGCCGAAATCGACGGAGATCGCCACCTGGACGCCCCAGGGCCGGAAGGCTTCGGCGATGCTGGCAATTTGCGGGATGAAGTCCGCGCCCAGCAGCAGCGGGTTGGCGTTGACGTTGCTGATGGCGCAGCCGTTGATGCCGAGCGAGGCCAGCAGGCGGCCATATTCGCCGACGCGGGTCAGATCTTCGCGGACGTGCAGGTTGTCCCAGAAGATAGACCGGCCGCCGTAACCGCGCTCGATGGAGCCATCCAGATTGTTCCACTCGTTGACCCAGCGCAGCGGCGCGTAGGGCGTCTGCTTGTCGTTCAGTTTGGCGATGGGCTCACCGAGCGCGACTTTGCGGAGAAACGCGAAAACGCCGTAGAGCACGCCGCGACCAGTGGCGCCGGTAATGACCGTGTGGGTGACGCCGTCGATGACGGTGGTGGTGAGCCAGTAGGCGTCGGAGTCAATGGACGCGGTGAGGCGCAGATCGGCCAGCGTTCCCACCAGGATGGCCGGCTCGGAGGGCACGGCGGATTCGACCCGCAACGTACGGCCGAGCATGCCGCGGACCCCGGCGAGCAATTCCTTTTGCGCGCTCCGGGCAACGGGGGAAGTGCCGTAGGTGACGGCGACGGCGGGGAGGGTGGCGCGGTAGGCACGGGCGACGGCGTCACTGAGCGGTGCGTAGCGCAACCAGGCGTCGCGGCCGGTTTCGGCGTGCAGGCTGAGGCAGGCTAGCAGCGCACAGAATAAGGATAGTGGGGTAGACCATCGTTTTTTGTGGTCTGCCGGGCGTATGGCAGACGACGAAAACCGATCGTCTGCCCCACCTCTGCTGTGATGGTTCGATGGCTTCATGGCAGGCATCAATACGGAATCGCCGCCGGCCGGTCATCCGTCGGATCCGCCCATCGGTCGTTGGGGACAATGGGGGTCCAGCCGGGCCGGCCCGGATCCTGATCGTAGGGATAACCGCCGAGGCGCTGGTAGAGTTCGGCGTACTTGCGCAGTTTGTCGCGGTCCAGTTTGACGCCCAGGCCCGGCGCATCGGGCACGCGAATGGCGCCGTTTTCGTACGGCATCAGGCCGCCTTCAATCACGTCATCGGTCAGGTGATGGTAGTGGGCATCGGCAGCGAAGGAAAGGTTGGGGATCACCGCGCCCAGGTGCAGCATGGTGGCCAGTTGAATTCCCAGTTCGCCCGAGGAGTGCACGGCCACGCCGAGTTGGAACGTCTCGCACACCGCGGCGGCTTTCACGCAGGCGCGGATGCCGCCCCAAAAGGTGGTGTCCAGCAGGATCACATCCACCGCGGTATCGAGCACGTTGGCGGCGAGTTGTTCGAAGTTCACCACCACCGTATTGGTCGCCAGCGGAACCCGCACCATCTGGCGGGTGCGCCGCATGCCGTTCAGGCCGAAAACCGGGTCCTCCAGGTAGTCGTTGCGCAGACCCTCGATTCCCTGGCCGAAGCGTATGGCCTGTTCGGTGGACCAGACGGCGTTGGGGTCGAAACGCACCGAGTCCTGCGGGAAAGCAGCGGCCACGGCGCGGTAAACCTCCAGTTCATGATCCGGGTGAAAGACGCCAGCTTTGACTTTGAGGGTGGTGAATCCGAAACGCTGTTTCAGAGCACGGGCATTGGCCACGACCTGTTCGATGGTGCGCACTTCACCGGCGCCGGTCTGCGGATTCGGGTAGCGGAAGAAACAGTAGGCGGCGAATGGGACGCGGTCGCGCAAACGCCCGCCCAGGATGTCGCAAACCGGCACGCCCCACGCCTGGCCGAGGATATCGAGACAGGCAAATTCCAGCGCCGCCAGCACCTGGGTGCGGTTATTGTAGAGCGACGCTGTGGGGTTAGCGATGAGGAAGCGCATTTCTTCAATGCGCGCCGGATCGCGGCCGGTAAGGTACTGTTTCAGGGCGCGGAATACCGCCTCGGCCGATTCCCCGCCCCCGCCCATTTCTCCCAAACCGATGAGTCCGTTATCCGTCTCCACTTCCACGATGGTTCGGACAAATCGGCCCCAATGACAGCCATTGGCGTGACGCAGAGGCGCCTCCAGCGGGACCGTGACGGTGGTCGCGCGGATATCCCGGATCTTCATTTTGTTTTATGGTACAACAATACTCAATCGGCGCTGGTGGGCGGCTTCTGCAGCCCGGAAACTCGCCGCCAATATTCTATCGCCTTCACCGCTCCTGGCTGAACTGCGTGATGCGCACGGACCCGTCCGGAAAGTTCGCGCGAATTTCCAGTTGCCCGCCCATGGCTTCGATGAACTTCGCAAGGGTGCCGATATACATGTCCGCGCGCCGTTCCATCTTGGAAACGCTGGCTTGCTTAACGCACAGAAGTTGGGCTAGATGGACTTGCGTCAGTTCGCGCGCCGCCCGCAGTTGGTCGAGGCTCATATTTTCCAGGGTTTCTTTCACGCGCGTGGCTACCCTCTGCCGCGCTTCCGGTGACAGCTTTGCTTCGAGTTCTTTGAAATTCCTTGCTTTCGCCATGTTTTATTTCTCCAACTCCGCGAGGTGCTCATCGTACAGCCGATCCGCAATCGGAACGAAGATTTCGTACCAGCGGGCATTGCCACTTTTGTCGCCGCCAATCAACAGAATGGCCGCGCTATCAGGGTCAAACGCATACAGCACACGGAACGGCCTCCCTTGGTGCTGAATTCGCAATTCACGCATGTGCCGGTGCTTGCTGGAGGAGACACGAACAGCGCGGGAAACGGAGATCGACGCCCCGTTCCCTGAGGATATTGACGTCATGGGCTACGCTTTCCTGCTCTTCGCCTGTGAGGCCGTCCCACCAAGCCTCGAATTCGTCGGTGAAGATCACCTCAACCACAAATCCAGTATAGCTCATAAGGAATATAGCTTCAGGGGAATAATCGGGGCCTTCAAGATGCCTGACACCATAGGCCGCATCACTTTTCAGTGCCCGCCGTCTCCGGCAAGTTTCCGCTGGTGAGCCGCCCAGCCCTACGGGCGCGCGCAAAGCGCACAACGTGATCGTCCATCGGTTCGGACCGGGTAATTGCCAAGATTGAGCACTGCTTCGAGAAGGGAGACGGCCCATCCGATTCCTCTTCAAAGATCCAGGAATGACCGAAGCCAAGCGCATCAACTCCCCTTGGATTACATGAGCTATTGCATGTGATATCATCAAACCGAGGTAGTTTCTGCGGGTTGTCCTCGACACCAACGTGCTTGTGGCGGCACTCCGAAGTGATCGAGGCGCATCCCGGCAACTGCTGCTCGGCGCTTTGGACAGGCAGTTCGAAGCACTCGTTTCGGTGCCGTTGATGGTAGAGTACGAGGCCGTTCTGACACGCCAGGAGCACCTGAATGTGAGTGGTCTCAGTGCAGACGATGTGAACGAGATCCTGGACGCGTATGCGAAGGTCGCCATTCCTGTGCATCTGCGGTTCTTGTGGCGTCCACGCCTGAAGGACCCCGCCGATGAAATGGTGCTGGAGACGGCAGTGAACGGTACGGCAGATCGGCTAGTCACTTTCAATGAGCGGCACTTAGCCGTGGCTGCGCGCGAATTCGGAATTCGCGTGCTTCCGCCGCGTGATGTGTGGAAGGAGGTTCAACGTCGAAATGAGGAAAAGTAATGTTGCATTGCGTCTCCAGGAGTCATTGCTCGACGAGGCCCGTCGAGTCGCGGAAACCGAAGGCGTAGCGCTAAATCAATTCATTAATGTGGCAGTGGCCGAGAAGTTATCGGCGCTTCGAACCGAAGATTATTTTCGTGAACGGTCCGTCAGGGGTGATGTTGCAAAGGCTAAGCGATTGCTGAAACGGGCGGGGCGGGGAAAGCCGCCCGTTCCAGGAGATGAACGAGTGTAGCGTCCCTGATTGTCTGGTTTGCAACTTGCCTATGATCTGGCCGCCGCACGTAAGGATGAGGGCAAAATCAAAGTGCGCCGGCAGCACGTTCCACAAGAATTGCACATGTAGTGTTTGCCTCACGGCCCGTTTTCCCGTATTCTGGAGGCGATGGAAGTGCATTTCGCCCCCGACGTTGAAACCCAACTCAAGTACCTCGCCCGGCAGAGCGGACGTGGAACCGCTGACAAGCTTGTGCAGGATGTCATTGCAGGATACTTCGATGAGCTTACGCAGACACGCGAAATGCCCGACAGCCGCTATGACGACCTGAAAAGCGGTAGGGTAAAGCCCATTCCCCGCGACGAGGTTATTGCATACTTCCGCGAGAAGAGCGAGGCCGCTCGCCGGACGCCGCCCGGTTCATGATCGCGTACGATTATCACCCGGAAGCCCGCCTTGACCTTGACGAGATTTGGGAATTCATTCGCGAGGTTAATCTCGCCGCCGCCGATCGGTTGATTCGTGCATACCTGATTGCCTACGCACCGGAGGAAAAGCCCCTGTGGGTTGTCGCAGTCATGCACGGGCGGCGCAGCCCTCGCGTGATGGCCGCAATCCTGAGAGGCAGAGAATAAACCCGCGTCTGAAAGGGTACATCCTGCAACTCTTGCAACATGCCGCTTGACATCCGTCATGTAACGGGTTACGGTTCGGGTTGATACGGTCGATTCGCCACAAAGGGTTGAAACGGCTTCACGAAGACGACGACCCGCGCGGCGTGGTGCCGAACACGCAGAAAAGCTGCGTGACATCCTGGTGCGCCTCGATGCCGCCGGTGCGGTTGCGGATATGGACATGCCGGGGTTTAGACTGCATCCGCTCGATGGCCGGGAGAAAGGTTTTTGGGCCGTGACGGTTCGCGCCAACTGGCGGGTTGTTTTCCGCTTTGCCGACCGCGATGTACTGGACGTTGATTATGTCGATTACCACTGAAAGGGGAACCCAGCCATGCCGATGAAGAACCCACCCCACCCCGGCAGCTTCGTGCTGCGCCAGTGCATTGAGCCTTTGGGCTTGAGCATCACGGCCGCCGCCGCCGCCCTTGGTGTCACCCGGACTACGTTATCGGAACTCGTAAACGGGAAGCGCGGGATTTCGCCTGAAATGGCCGTGAGGCTTTCCAAGGTCTTCGGCGGCAGTGCCGAAAGCTGGCTTGTGCAGCAGGCGCAATACGAGCTTGCGCGTGTCCGCACCGGCCGGATAAGACTCAAACGGCTGGAATTGGCCTGACAGAAGCGGTGAGCCTCCCCGCCCCGTTATTCGGCAAATGGCGCTTCAGAAAGCGGTCCATTGCGCAACGCCCACCGCGCGACGATCAAGCCGCACTCACCGATAACCCCGTTCGTTCACTATCGCCGTTTCTTTGCCCGAACGCCACCCTGTCCCGTCAACACACGACAGAGTCTGCGCCGTGGCCTGTTCCGCGCAGGATCACCGACGGCCAGTCGTCCGAGCCAAGACGCATTCGCCAGTGCGGCGGTTGATGCAGTCGTTGACAGAATGTTTTGGTCCTCAACATTAGCCCGCCACCGAATCCAAGTTGAGTAGAGAGCGAGACCGCGTCGATCTCAAACGTGCGGAGTCGGTGTCCAATCAATCGTCTGAGTGCGTCTTCACGGTGCTGCCATTTGGCCTCCGTGGCCGTGATCTGTCTGCCGTTGAGTAGTAATTCCCAAGCGGCATAGCTATTCATTGTTGTCAACCCGATCTCGCCTCGTGGGTTCCCGGTCGTTCCGTCTCTGCGCAAAAACGGTGAAAGGGCACGGCGTGAAGTGGTTTTATACCGAAAACTTGGCGGGCATCGTCCTTCCCTGCTCGCCCCGGTTTCGTAAAGCGTCAGTTTGGGCTCATCGCCTGAACCCGCGCCAATCGCGCGGTTGACGTGTGTCAAGTGTCAGGGTCAAAATGGGGAGATGAAATGCGCCGCGCTACAATCTGCTGCGCAGAGGCGCTTCAAGCGGGACCGCGACGGTGGCGGCGCGGATATCCCAAATCTCATTTTGTTTTATGGTACAACAATACTCAGCGACTATAATACTGAGCGATGAACCCGATACCTCAAAACCAGCAACAGGCGCTGGTCGCGCGCCTGATGAACGCCTGTGGCGGCTCCTACAGCCCGGAAACGCGCCGCAAGTATTTTATCTCCGGGCCGCAGTGGGCGGCGGCCTATCAAGGGCAAGCGCTGTTCCATGCACCGACGCGTCCGGCGATCGATTTTGAAACGGTAATCCGCAAGTATAGCGAGATCGGCATCGGCTATTGGACCACGCACGATACCGACGTGATCCCCACCGAAGCGCTGGGCAAGGATCAGCAGGCGGAGATCGTCGGCAGGATCGGCAAGGCGCTGGCGGACCACGGCCTCAAGTGTTCCATGGTCACCACCGAGACCTTCTACCACGCCGTGTGGGCCGCCGGCCCGGCGGCGGAGGCTCCGGGGGTGCGGCAGTACGCCAACTTCCGGGTGAAGAACACGGTGGATATCGGGCACGAACTGGGCGCCAGTTTCGCCGTGTATTGGCCGGGCTCGCTGGGCTACTACGTGCAGGGGGCGGTGGAAGAAACCGAGACGCTGCGCTGGTATGCCGGCTGCATCAACGCGGCGTGCGAGCACGATCTGAAAGTGGCCGCGCACAAGGGCCGGCCGGCTCTAAAGCATTGCCTGGAGGCCAAACCGTTTGAGCCGCAGGCGGAAATTCTGCTGCCCACCAGCGATGCCATGCTGGCATTCATCGCTTCCGGGCTGCTGACCCATCCTGATATGGTGGGGCTCAATCAGGAATATCTGCACGAACTGATGTGGGGCGCGGCGCCGCGGGCGGTGCTGGCGCGGGCCCTGCTGGCGGGCAAGTTGTTCCACTTCGACATCAACGATGGCTATCGCCTCAAACACGATGTCGACATAGGGGTGGGGTTGGTGAATCCGCTGGACTGGCTGAACGTGCTGGTGCTGTTGCGCAGCCACGGCTACAACGGGCCGTTCAATCTGGATTTCAAGCCGCCGCGCACCACCAGCCAGTTCGGCGTGTTCGAAGTGAGCTTCCCGACGGCCGTGGACCGTTTCATTACGCTATGGGAGATGGCGGGCGAGGTAATGTCGGACCCGATTATCAAGGAAGCTACCGATGCGCTCAAGGCCGGCGGAGCTGACGCCAGCGGAGCTGACGTGGATACGCGCGACGCCGAGGCTTTAACGGCGGCCAACCGCGAGTTGTTGACGCTGCATGAGCTGATCGCCCATCGGCTGGTGCAGATCCTGCTCGGGCTGCACAGGGGACGCGTGTATGCCGTTTAGAGTTGCCGAGGGGGGACAGGCCATCGGTCTTCGTGGCCGGTTGGGGGCTTGGAGACTGCACGAAGCCTCGAAGATGACAGACCACAAAAGACGATGGTCTGTCCTACCTCTGGCAAGTGCATGAAGCACTAAGAGGGAAGGAACCGCCATGTTGCCGGAGCAGTGGGAAATATTCAAACGAGCGGCGCGCCTGGAAAAGATGGACAAGATCCCGATGGCGCTGATTGTCGACAGTCCGTGGATACCCGGATACCTGGGCATCAAGCACATGGATTATTATCTGGACCCCGAGCTCTGGTTCCAGTCGAACCTCAAGATCATGCGCGAGTTTCCGGACATCATCTTTATCCCCTCGTGGTGGATGGAGTATGGGATGGCGGCGGAACCTTCGGTGCTGGGCGCCAAGATCAAATTCTGGCAGGACAACACTCCCAGCGAATACCACACGCTTTACCGGCTGGAAGACATCGACAACTTTCCGGAGTACGAAGTGGAAGCCGATGCCTTCGCGGCGATGACGCTGCATCGCATCGGGATGATCAGGCAGCGCATTCTGGACCACGGCTACATTCTGCCGATGGTCACCTCGCGCGGCCCGCTGTGCACCGCCGGGTTCGTCCGCGGAACCACGCATTTCATGATCGACCTGGTGGAAGACCCGGTGGGGGCGCACAAGCTGATCGATCTCTGCACGCGCGTGATCATTGACTGGCTGAAGGCGCAGCACAAGGTGATGGGCGACACGGTGGAGAGCATCTTCATTCTGGACGACATCGTCGGCTTCATCAACGAAGACCACTACATGGAGTATGCGCATCCCTACCTGAAACGGATCTGCGACGCGTTTCCGAAGGATTGGATCAAGGTGTACCACAACGACGCCGAAGTGGATGCCTGTCTGGACCATCTGCCGGATGCCGGATTCAACGTCCTGAACTGGGGCAAGCAGAGGCACATCACGGAGGTCAAACGGCGGGTGGGAGATCGCATGTGCCTGATGGGCAACGTGAACCCGCTGGAAATCTGCGTCCGCGGCACGCCGGACGAAGTGAAGGATGAGACGCTCGAGGTTTTGGAAGGCGCGGGCGGCGAGGGGATCATTCTATCGGTGGGTGGCGGCGTCAGCCCCGGCATGCCGCGCGAAAATGTGGTGGCCATGCTGGAAGCACTGGACGAGTTCAATGCCAGGCGACTGGTAGCGAAATAGGAAGGCGAAGCAGGAGACCCGATGGTTGATTACGCCCTGATGAATCAGCACCTGTACGAAGGCAACGCCAAGGAAGTGGAGCAGATGACCAAGGATGCTCTGGCGGAAGGGCGCTCCGTGCAGGAAGTGCTGAACGAGGGGCTGATCGCCGGCATGAGCGTGGTGGGCGAGGACTTCAAGCACAACGTGCTGTACGTGCCCGAGGTGCTGATTGCGGCGCGCGCGATGAAGGCCGGAATGGCCGTGCTCAAGCCGCTTCTCTCCGCCAAGGACAGCACCACGAAACGGATCGGCGTGCTGTTGATGGGCACGGTGCGGGGCGACCTGCACGATATCGGGAAGAACCTGGTATTGATGATGGCCGAGGGCGCGGGTTTCGAAGTGTACGACATCGGCGTGGATCAGAGCGTGGAGAAGTTCATGGCGGCGGCGGGCAAGTGCCACCCCACCATCATCGGGATGAGCGCGCTGCTCACCACCACCATGACCTACATGAAAACTGTGATCGACGGTTTTCAAGCGGCCGGGTTAGGCCACATCAAGATGGCGGTGGGCGGGGCGCCGATCAGCCAGATGTTTGCGGACGAAGTGGGCGCCGATGGTTACGGAGCCAACGCTTCGGCCGCGGTGGACCTGTTCCTGAAACTGGCGAGAGAGAGCGAGAATAATGGCAACTTACCGGACGCTGTACTGGCAGGAGATCCCGTCTCAAGTCAAAGCTGAGGACGATGCCGATGACGTGACGTTGCCCATGGACGCAAGGTTCTTGGAGCGAATCGATCTGATGGCGGCGCGCCGCGGACTGCAGGAGCAGGACGACTATCTGGCCCAGTGGAAATGGTCGGACGAAAAAGAGCGCGAAGGCACGGCGCAGGAGGTGGCCGAAGCGGTGAAGGCGGAACTGGAAGCTGAGGCCGATTGGTAGGAGACATTCCGCCTTCCGGGGAATGACGCGCAGGTTCCAACAGGCGGATTCGCAATCCGCCGCAGGTTAACAACCTGCCCCACAAAGATTATCATGGCCGTGACGCTCACCATCAACGGATGCACCATGCTTGCCATGGCCGGAGCCTCGCTGTTCGACCATGCCGAACTCATGGGTATCGCGGTTCCTACTTCCTGCCGGAAGCAGGGCAAGTGCAAAGAGTGCATCGTGGAGGTAGTCGAAGGGCTGGCCCGCCTCTCGCAACCGGCGACGGAAGAAGGGCACCTCAAGGGCGGCTTCCGGCTATCGTGCCGCACTCAAGTGATCGCCAGCGATGGCGAAGTGCAGTGCCACACCATGCGTCGCGGACACATGCGCATCGAACGGCGGGCGTATGGACTTTCGGAGGCCGCTGGCCCCGCGCGATTGGACCCGGCGGTTACGCGCGACCGCGATCGCATCCTGATCGACGGAGTTGAAGTGGAACGCTCGGACGGGCCGATTCACGGTCTAGCCATGGACCTGGGGACCACGACCATCGTTCTTCGGCTGATCAACCTGGAAACGGGCGAGGCGGTGGCCGATGCGTCGTTTGAGAATCCGCAGCGTTTTGCCGGGTCCGACATTATGGCCCGCATCGCCTACGACACCGAACATCGCGGCAAGCTGATGGCGCGAACCCTGGCGGGATACCTGAGCCACGCCATTGCGGAGTTCCCCGTCGATCCGAAAACCATCTACGAGATGGTGGTGGTGGGCAACTCCACCATGCGGGATCTGTTTTTTTGGCAGAGCGTCTACACGATCGGCCAGAACCCGTACCGGTCGATCACGGAAATCGAAGTGGCCGAGGGCAAGCGGACCACCACCAGCCTTGAAACCACGGGGCGGCGCTGCCTGCTGCCGATCCACCCCAAAGCGCGCGTTTACGGGGTACCCATCATCAGCGGGCACGTGGGCGCGGACGCGGCGGCCTGTATGCTGGCGGTGAATATGGCGCATGAAGAGCGGCTGGTGGCCATCATGGATATCGGCACCAATACGGAGCTGATCGTGGGCGGCAAACTGGGCGGCAAACTGGGCGGCAGGCCAGGCGGCAGGCTGGGCGGTAAACTGGGCAACCAGCGCCGCATCCTGGCGGCTTCGTGTCCCGCGGGTCCGGCCTTTGAGGGCGGCGCCATCGCCTGCGGGATGCCGGCGCTGGATGGCGCTATCGAAGACGTGTCGCTGGATAGCGGCGGCGGCTTTCGACTGTCCGTCATCGGCGGCGGCGCGCCCATGGGCATCTGCGGTTCCGGCCTGGTGGCTCTGATGAGCGAACTACTGCGGACAGGCCGGATGAACGCGTTGGGCCGCTTCGAAGATGACGGCCACCGCATCACCCTGGACGCGCAGCACGGCATTTACTTTCTGGAAAGCGACGTCAACGAACTGGCGCAGGCCAAGGGCGCCAACGTAGCGGGCCTACATGTGGTGGCCGCCAACTACGGGGTGGAGTTTGACGGCCTCGACGTATTTTATCTGGCGGGCGGATTTGGGCGGCACTTGAACGTGGAGGCGTCGCGGCGCATCGGGCTCATTCCCAACTTGCCTGACTCCAAAATTGTGCAAGTGGGTAATGCCGCGATTGAAGGCGCGTCGATGGCTTTGCTTTCCGTGTCGAAGCGCCGGGAGTTGGAAGAACTGGTCACCACGGTGGAGCATTGCCGGCTGGAAACGCACCCGCTGTTCTTCGACTTTTTCGTGGAAGGCTGCCAGTTCAAGCCGGTTGCCGATTCCAGCCGGGAGTCCCCGCAGCAGGTAGCCGGATGATCGAACTGTCGGAAACACATCCCGATGTCAACGTGCGGGCGGACGAGTACATCCGGCTGCTGGGTTATCCGCACTCCTGGGTACTGACGGGCCGTGTGCTGACGGGGCGCGCGGCCGAGTTGGCCGAAGCGGCGCGCTGCTGGTACCGGGAGCATGGACGGCCGTGGATCTTTGCGCGGTACGTTCCAATCGAAGACGCCCGGTTCAGCAGCAGCCGCCTGCAGAAAACGCTGGACCAGGCCGGAGCCCACGGTGCATTTCTAGTGGCAGTCAGCGCCGGACCGGAGTTGGAAGAGCAGGCCCGGCGGCTCTGGCAGGAGGACAAGCCCGATGAGTATTTCTTCCTGGAGGTTTTTGGTTCGGCCCTGGTGGAGCACTTGACCACCAGCGCCGGCGCGGCGCTTTGTGCGTGGGCGGATGGCCAGGGGATGGCAGTTCTGCCGCACTACAGTCCGGGGTACCCCGAGTGGGACATCGCGGACCAGCCTAAGCTTCTGGAACGGATCACGGCCCAGGCCCGGCACGCGCTGCCGGGCATGCTGGAAGTGCTGGAATCGGGCGCGCTGCGGCCCAAGAAATCGCTGCTGGCGGTGTTTGGATTGACGCGGAATGTGGAGCGTGTGCGCCGCCTCACTCCACTGAACCCCTGCGCCCACTGTGCGTTCACGCCATGCCAGTACCGGCGTGCGCCGTATCGTCAGGCGACATTGGCCGGCTATTCGGTAAATCTCAAGGCCCTGAAGCGCTGGTCGCTGGAGCGCCTCGCGCTGCAGCGGCGCGACGACGGCAGCATCGAAGCCCGCTTTCGCTACGACGGCACCACCTGCACCAACATGGGGCATCCGCTAGCGTTCGACTACGTAGTGAAACTGGGCCCGCGGCAGGCCGGCTACCCGATTCTGGAGCAGCAATGCAGCCCGGTTTTGGGAGATAAAGGCCACACCATGATGTGCGGTTATCTGGACCACGCCGCCGAACTGATGGCGGCCATCCAGCGCGAAAGGCCGCTGGCCGGGCAGCGGCTAGACGGCGTTCTGTCCTGGCCGAGGGAAGCCTGCGCCGCGGGCTGTTATTGCGACCCCGCCGCACGGCAGCACAAGTGGGGCCTGGTACTGGAAACCATCCACTATGCGCTGGAGCAGGAAGCTTGTGGGGCAGATTGTTAATCTGCGGCGGATTGGTAATCCGCCCGCCGGCAGACTTGGTGAACCCCTCTGCCGTTGTACGAGACTGCATTGAACGGTCAATCGGCAGGCGGATTGCCAATCCGCCGCAGGTTGCCAACCTGCCCCACAAACCCGGAGCAGAATGAAACTTCTTCAAGATGCGATCAAAGAGCACCCGCTGCTGGGCGATGGCGCCATGGGCACGCAACTCATGCTGGCCGGGTTGGAGCAAGGCAACTGTGGCGAAGCCTGGAACCTCACGCAGCCCGAACGTGTGTTGGCCATTCAACGCCGTTACGCCGAGGCCGGTTCGGATTGCATTCTCACCAACACCTTCGGCGCCTCGCGCATCATGCTCAACCGCCACGGGAACGCCGGCCTGGCGGGTGCCATCAACCGGGCCGGCGTGGAGATTGTTCGCGAGGCCTTCGGCGTCAGGCCCGGGTACATCATCGGCGACATCGGGCCGTTCGGCGGACTCATGGAGCCTTACGGCGATTTTACCGAGACCGTCGTGCGCGAGGCCTTCCAGGAACAGGCGCGGGCGTTGGTGGAGGCCGGCGCCGACGCCATCCTGATTGAGACGCAGACTTCGCTGGAAGAACTTCTGTTGGGCATCGAAGCGGCCCGGCAGGCGGGGGCGAAATGCGTCATCGGGTCGATGGCCTACGATGTGACGCTGGATGGATCCACGTTCCGCACCATGATGGGGGTGGACCCCGAACGCGCCGCGACGTTTATGGAGGAGCACGGCGCGGATATCGTCGCCCTGAACTGCGGCACCGGCATGGACATGGAACGCGCCCGGCAGGCGGTGGGCCGTTACAAGCAGGTAACCGCGCTGCCGGTGATGGTGCAGCCCAACGCGGGCCAGCCGAAGCTGGTGAATATGAAGGTGGTCTACGATGAGGTGCCGGAACAGATGGTGAAGGGCGTGGGACCGCTGCTGGAGGCGGGCGCCAACATCATCGGCGGCTGTTGCGGCAGCACGCCCGAGCATATCCGAGCCTTCCGGCAAGCCATCGACACATATAAGAAAGTCGCATATGAAAACCAAACTCTGTGACGTGAACGCAGCGGCCGTGGAAAAACTTCCGGAGCAGACCGGGGACAAGTCGGGCATCGGGGTGCATTACGTGGATGCCTACCTGAAACCGATGAACGTGAAGCTGGCGGACGGGACGCCGGTGAAGTGCAAGCGGCGCGGTCTGAAGATCGTGCTTTCGGCGGGTGGCAAGAAAGGCGAAGGGCTGATGCGCCGGCTGCAGGTGAGCCGCGATCCGGTGGCGATGCTGGAGGCGGCGTTGCAGGAGGCGGCCAGGTCGGCTGGCGTGGAACTGAGTGTGGAAGACGGCTCTATTTTCCTGACGGTGTGACCGTGCTGCGCCCGTTGCGGCCACTGGTTTCAGACCGAATTCGTTGAGATTTACCCTACCCCCCTTGAACTTTTCTCCGATGGGGGTTATATATAGTTTGGAACGACAACGAATTCAGGGTCTTTGTCGACCAGCTTCAGGAGGTTAGCACGCAATATGCGTACACGAAGTCGTTTAATCGTCAATTGCGCGGTCGGGTTGCTCATCGCGGCTGGCACAGCCAATCCCGGGCATGCTCAAGTCTTATACGGATCGCTCACCGGAAACGTGACCGATCCCAGTTCCGCGGGTGTTCCAGGCGCCAAGGTGGAAGCGCTGAATACTGGCACCGGCAGCAGTCACGAGTCTACAACCGATGACCGCGGCGCCTATCTATTTACCAACCTGCAACCAGGAATATTCAAGGTCACGGTCTCGATGAAATCGTTCAAGACGACGATTCAGAGCAATGTCACGGTGAGCCAGGGCGAAGTTCGCCGCGCCGATTTCTCGCTGCAAATCGCCCAGACAACCGAAACCGTCGAGGTCTCCTCCGATGCGGTCGTGCTGCAAACCGACAAAGCGGATATCCATTCGGAGGTCACCGCTCAGGAAATCACAGAGCTGCCCTACCAAGGTGGCGAAGGCAAGAATTTCCAGAGCCTGCTGTTCCTGCTGCCCGGCGCGGGGATCGTCGCCAGCCCCGAAGCCAATTCGGAAGCGGGCAATCCACAGCGCGCCATCACGCTTTTCATGAACGGCGTCTCTTCCACAGGCAACAACACCAGGCTGGATGGCGCCATGATTTCGTACCCATGGCTGCCGGTCAACGTGGCTTATGTGCCCCCGCCGGAGGCCATTCAAACCGTCAGTGTGAGCACCAATGCATTCGACGCCGAGCAGGGTGCGGCGGGGGGAGCGGCGGTCAACGTCACCATCAAGAACGGAACCAACGACCTGCACGGCGTGGCATTCGAGCGCAATAACAACAACGACACGGCGGCGGTGAACAACTATTTCAGCCATCCAGGCCAGTTGTCCAAGAACATCTTCAACCAGTACGGGTTTGCCATAGGCGGCCCTATCTGGATTCCCAAAGTGGTGCATGGCAGGAACAAGCTGTTCTTCTTCGTGGATTATATGGGAACCAAGCGCCGTCAATATGCCGCCGCTACCAATTTGACCCTGCCCACAGCCGCCATGCGCACCGGCGACTTCAGCGCCACGACAACGGCGATCTACGATCCGCTGACCGGCAATGCCGATGGCACCGGCCGCACACCGTTCGCCGGAAATATCATTCCCAGCAATCGGATCGCCTCCGCGTCCACCACCCTGACGGGCCTACTGCCAGCTTTGACCCGGCCGACTGCCTTCCTCAACAACACCGACACCTATGGCGGGACGCAGTACAACCGCGGCAACTGGGATTACAAGGTCAACTACAATCCCAACGACAAGACGATGATTTGGGGCCGCTACAGCATTTCGCCGCTGGATATCGTAGCTCCGCTGGTGCTCGGCCCGGCTGGGGGTGATGCCTTCAACGGAGGCAATCCCATCCACGCCGGCGGCCGCGTGCAGGTGGCTGCGGCGGGTTTCACTTACACGTTTTCGCCGACCCTCCTGATGGACGGCAACTTCGGCTACACACGCCAGCACATCGGCGCCAACGGCGACCCACAAGACGGCTTCTACGGAACCGACGTACTCAAGATCCCCGGCACCAATGGCGTGGGCGAAGACTACAAGGGTATTCCGGGCTTCCAGGTTACCGGCGTTGCCAATATTGGAAACACCAATACCGGCAGCCCGTTCCTGTTCCGCGACAACCAGTACACGTCCGCCATCAACCTGAGCAAGAACAGGGGCGCGCACTCCCTGCGCTTCGGCTTTGAATACGATAAGTTCGCGCTCAATCACTTCCAGCCGCAGGGCGGCACCTTTGGCACCGCGCGCGGCACCTTCGGATTCGATGGCACGCTGACCTCCCTCAAGGGCGGCGCCGCGGTCAACACCGGCGGCCCATTCAACTCCTGGGCACAGTTCCTGCTGGGCTATCCTTCCCATGTCGGCAAGATCACGCAGTTCAACGACCCTAACTCGCTGCGTTTTTCCACCTGGTCGATCTATGCGCGGGATTCGTGGCAAGCCACCAGGAATCTGACCATCAACTACGGCCTGCGCTGGGAATACTATCCGATCTATTCGCACGATCACTTTGGCGCGGTCCGCTTCGATCCCTCCACCGACAACATTCTGATCGGCGGCGAGGGTGGCGTGCCCTGGGATACTGGCGCCACCGCCAGCAAGAAGAACTTCGCTCCGCGGTTTGGCGTGGCCTACCGTCTGGGGGCCAAAACCGTGATTCGTTCCGGCTTCGGTATCACCGTGGATCCCGACAACATGCGCAACCAGCGCAACCAGTACCCCTCGGTGATCAACCAGGACTATGCCCCGGCGAATTCGTATCAGTTCATCAGCTACGCCGGCGTTCCAAACTCAAACGGCGCAACCCAGGTAAAGCTGTCGGATGGCATCCCGACGGCGACCTTCCCCAATATTTCGGCGGGCACCATAAAACCGTCCACCACAGCTTCTCCGACCACCTACCTGCCTAGCACCGGGACGGTAACCTTCCCGGCGAATTACAACCGGGGATACTACGAGAGCTGGAATATCTTCATCCAGCGCGAATTCACCAAAAACCTGTCTGCCGAGGCAGGGTACGTCGGCACGCACGGCGTCCACGTGATGGAGGGCGTCAACATCAACGGGTCGGCCCCCAACACCGGCACGGCGGGCCGCCAACTCTTTCCCTACGTCACCAGCGATATGAACATGTACGAGCCGTTCGGCAGCATGACCTATAACGGCTTGCAGACGCGGCTGATGCAGCGCATCGGCGCCTCGTTCATCGGTGTCAGCTACACGTTTGCCAAAGCCATCAACAGCTCCAATGGCGACAATGGCGATGGCACCCTCTGGCGCGCCTACCCGGTGTCGTACAGTCTGGACAAGCAATTGGCCGGTTTCGACCGGACCCACACCTTCCAGCTTTACTACGTATACCAGTTGCCGTTCGGCAAGGGACACGAGTTCCTGAATCATGGACCGGCGTCATGGATCGCCGGCGGATGGGAGCTCACCAGCACGATCAGCCGGTACAGCGGCCTGCCGTTCACCGTTGGGACAAGCTCCAGCATCAATGCCGGCGGCCAGGGAACTTCTGCCACCCAGGTCAACCCGACAGTGGCGATTCTGGGAGGGCATGACGCCAACACTCCCTATTTCGACGGCACCGCATTCGTCAATCCGCCGACGGGCGTCTTGGGCTCCACCGGCAGGAACATCCTGCGCGGCCCGGGCCTCTTCAACCTCAACCAGAACATCACCCGCACCTTTGCCTTCAAGGATGGGAAGATCAAGTTGCAGTTGGTGGGGGAGGCTTTCAACCTGACCAACACGGTGACTTTCAGCAATCCGCAAGCCACCTGCTGCTGGGTGAATAACGCTACCACTGGCGCCGTCAACTACAACAACTTCGCCGTGATCACCGGCACCGCTTCCACCCCGCGCTTTATCCAGGTGGGAGGCTACCTTCGGTTCTGAGGCGGCACCCAGCCTGACGCGTAAAGCAGCAAAAGCGGGGGCCGCGGCCAATTCCAGAAGGCTGGAATTGGGTGCGGTCCCCGCTTTGCAGTTTGGGTGAGAGCTAGGAAAATCGACTTGAAAAATTGGAGTGAAAAACCGCGTGCTGGCTGTGTGCCGTGCCCGTAAGCGCGCGGACACTGGGTTCTGTCTCCCCGCTTACACGTCCCCTAAATGGGCTGCACTGGGGAGCACTGTTGCGCGCCATCCTGCGGAGTCAAAGCCCGCCAGTCGAAACACGAACTGCAACCGCCGCGCCGTTGTGTGCGCGGCGGCAACGCTCACTCGTGCCCGTGGGAAGAACCGCTGCCGTCGGCTCCGGCCCCGTGAACTCCCGGCATCACGATTTCGCCGTCCTCGCCGATGAATTCGCCGTTGGGGCCGACGGTCTCACCGTTAGGTCCCATCAAATCGGCGTTGGGGTTTGAGGGGTCGCCTGGCTCCGCTTTCTTTTGCAATCTCCGGGCCGCCTTGTCACGCTGCTTTTCCATGCGCGCAAGTTCCTTTTGTCTCTTCTTAAACGTGGTTCCCGACCGCATGCCCATAAGATTCAACTCCTGATCCGCGGCCGGCGCTTCGGCGCACCGGCCGCGCTTTAACGCAAGAAATGATTACCAGCGAGGCTCGCGCCGCTGCCTGGGTCCACCGCCACCGCCACCGCCGCCTTCGCGCCGGAATCCACCACCGCCAGCGCCGCCGCGGCCACCGCCGCCTTCGCCTTTAGGCCTTGCTTCGTTAATGTTTAGCGAACGTCCGCCCAAATCCGTACCGTTGAGAGCCGCGATGGCCCGGTCCGCGGCGGCAGCATCCGACATTTCCACGAATGCAAAACCGCGGGGGCGCCCAGTGTCACGGTCCGTGACCAGGTTGACCCGGTCCACAGCCCCATAGCTTTCAAACAACGATCGAATCTGCGCTTCCGTTGCCGCGAAATCCAAGTTGCCTACAAAAATGTTCTTCAAGTTAATTTCCTCAGCGTTTACGTTCTACTTTCTGATTGTGCGGGCTAGCCTGGCAGACGGATCTGGCCATGTTTCGCGGGACGACCAAAAGGCACTACTCAGTCTAACACCTTCGCATGCCGAGCGTCCCCAGGCACGCTATTATCGTGAAGAATGAGACCCTTGTTAATCTTCACGACACTGCTTCTGAGCGCCGGTTTTGCCCAACCCCAGCGCTGGACGGAAAAGGCCGCCAACGACTGGTACGCCAGGCAACCCTGGCTGGTGGGAAGCAACTACATTGCCGCCACCGCCATCAACCAACTGGAGATGTGGCAGGCCGATACCTTCGACGCGGTTTGGATGGACACCGAACTCGGTTGGGCAGAGGGCCTGGGGATGAACACCATGCGCGTCTTCCTGCACGACCTGTTGTGGAAGCAGGACACCTCGGGCTTCCAGCACCGGATCGACCGCTTCCTCTCCATGGCCGACAAGCACCACATCAAACCGATCTTCGTGTTCTTCGATTCCTGCTGGGATCCCTTCCCTGAAATGGGCCAGCAGCGCGCCCCCAAGCCAGGCGTGCATAACTCGGGCTGGGTGCAAAGCCCCGGCGCCCGGGCGTTGATGGACCCGGCGCAGTACGACCGGCTGCGCGAGTACGTTCAGGGAGTGCTGGGAATGTACCGGTACGACCGCCGCATTCTGGCCTGGGACCTGTGGAACGAACCGGACAACACCAACGCCTCCTCCTACGGCCGCCTGGAACCGGCCAACAAGACCCAACTGGTGCTGGGTCTGCTCCCCAAAGTCTTCGCCTGGGCTCGGGCCACCGAACCGCTGCAGCCGCTGACCAGCGGCGTCTGGCGGGGCGATTGGTCCAGCCCCGATAAACTGTCGCCGATGGAGAAGATTCAACTGGAGCAATCCGACGTGATTTCCTTCCACAACTACAGCGGCCCGGAGGAGTTCGAAAAGCGCGTCCAATGGCTGCAGGCCTACAAGCGGCCGATTCTCTGCACCGAGTACATGGCGCGTCCCAACGGCAGCACCTTCCAAGGGACTTTGCCCGTGGCCAAAAAATACAAGGTGGCGGCGTACAACTGGGGCTTCGTGGCGGGCAAGACCCAGACCTATCTGCCGTGGGATTCCTGGCAGAAGCCCTACACGGACCGCGAGCCCGAGGTGTGGTTCCACGAGATTTTTCAAAAGGACGGAACGCCTTACCGGCAGGAGGAAGTCGCGTTCATTCGGGAGATTGTGGGGTACAAGGGGAAGGGGAAGAAAAGCAAGGCAGCGAAGTAATCACGGCGCGAGGGGATGCAGGCGCTGTCGAGATGATTTTGCCGGTGTGACTTCTCGCCGGGCGGCTCAGTCCGTCAACGCCAGAGCGTATCGCTTCAGCAGTCGTGCCAGCATTTGGGGATCTTCCGTAAGCGGAGCGTCCCGAACCATTGCCAAGCCATCTTTGGCGCGGTCATAGAGAGCGACGCACAACGCCGAATCGTCGTGACGGGATCTATAGAGGATTCCGTCCGGCCTGTCCCCGTGCTCCCAAAGGGCGCGCGACCAAAGTTGCGATGCTGCGTAGTCGCTGCCGCTCGCCAGTTCGGCGGTGGCGCCCAATCGGGCGAGACTACGGCCGTGGACCGGCACCAGCCGCAGTTCGCGGCAGACTTCGATGGTGGCAACGGAGCGCTCCGCGAGATCGCCGAGGGCCAGGATTCGGACGGGCGGATTCCGAAAGGTCTCGGCGAAACATACTTCCAAAGTAGTTCCGAGATAGCATACCCGGAACCGGCCGTCAGGGTCGTCGAACCGGTGAACGGGTGCGGCGCCCGGGCTTGTCCCGTGCGGGCTTGTCCCGTGCGATCCTGGGCCGAGCGATCCAGGGCCGAGGCATCCAGGCCCGAACCACAGTGCATTCCCCGATCGCGCATGAATTCGCATCCACTGGCTGCCTGCGCGAACCCGGCTGAATGGGAGCCGCTTCGGCAGCGCAGGCTTCGCCTTCATCCGCGCGGCCTACGCTCCCTGTTCTCCGAACGCCGCCGCCACACCGATCGCCTTCAGGACCTCGCCCGACTTCATCGCTTGGAGGATCGTCTTGCCTCCCAGGGCCGGAGTAGCCGCCAGCAACGCGGAGAGTTGGGTCCACGGGCTCCGAATCTGAAACGCCCGAAGGACTTCCGGAAGATCGGGGATCAAACCATCCGGTGTGAACTGGCAAGCCGGGTAGACGTAGTCGCCCGAACCGTTCGGAACCGCCAACAGCGCACCGCGGCTGCGGCGTTTATCCACCGCCTGCCGCGTTAAACCCAGTGCGCTCGCCACTTGGCTGGACGTCAGCCCTCCGCCGGCGCTCACCAGCAATTCCTGCTTCACGGCCGCTCCGCGGGCCATCGCCTCGACAAAAGGGTCCACTGAGGAGACATGGACACCTAGCGCCGCCAGGTCTGACAGCATGGATGCGACGCCGCCGACATCGGTGGGAGAGGCCAGGGCGCCCTTCAATGTGTCGAATGATGCCCGAGAGCTCACCCGTTCCAACATCTTCACCGATCGCTTCAGGAACGTCTGCGCGAGAGCTAGCCGGGCACCCTCGGCTTCGGCAGGTTCCTCAGAGTAATTAGACGCGTAGTCGTTCTTAAGCTTGGATCCCATTGGCATTTGGCAACTTCCTACCCGTAGTTTACCACGTCCTGACAACATAAGCGCAGACAAATGCAACCAGCGCAAACTAGCGGGCTTTCCGCGCGCGCTCGGAAATTACGGACCGGATCGCCGATTCCAGCGCCGCCCGGTCGAACTCTTCTTCGATCAGGCCGCTGGAATAGCGCACTTGTCCGTCGGCCGAGATGACGTAGACGCGGCTGGGCCAGGCGGCGTAAGCCTGTTCGGCGGCGTTGTCCAGGCCGTCTACGGCGGAGGGAAAGCGCAGTTCCAGCTTTCTGGTGCACATCATCGCGTATTCGTGTTTCTGCTCCATCGACGAGGCCGGCGCCAGTTGGACATGCTCGCGCTCGTTGACCGTGCTCTGCCACTCGCCGGTGGCATGCGCTTCGCGAATGTAAACTAACAGAAACCCGGCTTGGCCACCGAACCTGGCTGAGAACTCATTCAGCACCGGGGCGGCCTGGCGGAAATTGGGGCAGGTGTAACTGCCAAATACCAGGACTGCCGGCTTGCCCGGTTCGGGAGACGGCAGGGTGACCGCGCCGCTGCCCGCCGACCGAGCCAGTTGGAGCCGCGGCGCGGGCGTGCCCGGCCTGGGTCCAGTCTGGGTGATGCCGCCGGTCTGGGTGGTGTACCTGGCGGCGAGCGCTTGTTGGCGCGCTTCCTCGGTCTTCAACCCGGCCTTGGCATAGACGGCGGCCAACCGCGCATGCGCCGGCCCGAATTCCGGCCATCTGGCTACGGCGGTTTCCAGTTCCTGGCGGGCGTCGGCCCACTGGTTCTTTCCAATCCAGGCTTCGGCCAACGCCAGATGGGCCCAGTTGGAATTCGGGCGCAGCAGCACGGCGTGGCGCAGCAGCGGCTCGGCTTCGGCGTAACGCCCGCGGCGCGAAAGGATGGCGCCTTGCTGATAGTTGGCGTCGTAATCGTTGCGGTCGGCCGCCAGTTGCCGCCCGAAAGCCGCCAGCGCGGCGTCGGCGTCGCCAGTGAAAATCAACGCCTGCCCGTAGTAGGAGTACACGTGCGGCAGCGACGGGTTCAGTTGAATCGCGCGCTCCAGCGCCTTGATGGCGGAAGGATAGTCGCCCGACGTGAACATCGCCATGCCCATCGCATAGTTCCCTTCGGCCGACGCCGTGTCCTTGAGGATGGGGTCGAGCACGCGTTGCGCGTCCGCGGTTTTTCCGTTTTTCAGGTAAGCGATGCCGAGCACGTAGGCCAGTGCCTTGTCGTTGGCCGCATCGCCGGCAATCGGCTCCAACAGGCCGAGCGCCTGGGCCGGTTCGCCAAGCTGCAGCAGGCAATCGGCCGCCAACAGCGTGGCATCGCGGCTGGCAGGCTGCGCCTCATGCAAGGCCAGCAACAGCGGCGCGGCCTCCTGCAATCGGCCCGACTTGTAGTAGGCCAGCGCGAGATTGCGCTGCAGATAAGGGCGGGCCTGTTCGGGCGCAGCCTGCAAGGCCTGCTGGTATTCGGGGATGGCTTCGTCGTAGCGGCCCAACCCGGCCAGCGCCGCGCCTAGGTTGGAGCGGGCGGCGATATTGGCGGCGTCCAATTTGAGGGACTGCCGGTACAACCGGGCGGCGCCCGCCAGATCGCCCTGCTGCTGCCGGTCCACGCCTTGCCGGTAGAGCGACTGGGCGTCCTGTGTGGGGGCGGGGCATGCCAAAACGATGGCCAGAAGGATCGCCAGAACAGGCGCCGGAACCAATCCCGGAAGCAGGGGGAGTCTCATGGTTCAATCCGGATATTTCTCGCCCGCCTTCACGACGCGGATGCGGTGGTCGGTGAATTTCTTGTGGGCCCCGGGCAGGTCCACCGCCGGCATGTGGCATGTGACGCAATCCTGTTTGGCGACGCGGCAGGTTCGAACCGCGGCGGCGCTTGCCCCACCTGCGGACGAGTGGCAAGCCAGGCACTTGGAATCGTAGGCGCGGGCGGAAGTTTCCAGGCCGCGATGCGGATTGTGGCACGCCGTGCAGCGGATGCGTTTGTCTTCGGTGTCGTAGCACTTGCTCAGGGTCAAGCGGTACGGCTGGAAACGGACGTTCAGGATTCCGCGCGGGCCTTTGATGGCAATCTCCGACCATGACCGGTGGCACTCGCCGCAGAAGTCGGACATCTGTTCCGTGCTCAGGCTGCCCAGTTTGCGCATGGGACTGACGGACTGCACATGCGCCTCGGACGGGCCATGGCAGCGCTCGCACTGCACCCCGGCGATCATCGAGGAAGGCGTAAACTGCGATCCCTTGGCGGCGCCGGTGGCGTGGCAGGCGAAGCAATCCCGCGCGTCCGACCCGGCCAGCAGGCGTCCGGCGGCCTCTTTCACATTGTGGACGGCGGCAATCTGCGCGCCCATCGTCAAGTCCAGACCGTGTAGCGCGCTGTAGTAGCTGACCATGCTTTCGTACCAATAGCCTTCGCGCTCGAAGAGATACGTCTGTCCCGCCGAGCCTTGGCCGAAAGCCCAGTCGATCCGGGTCCGGTACGTTGTGTTGCCATCGGTCACCGTATAAATTGTCTCATCACCGGCGCGTGTGGTCTCCCGTGTGATCTCCCAGGTATAGCCGTCCCGGGTCAGGGACATTTTGGGATTGGCCCGCAGGATCGCGCCATCCTTGGCGGTTTCGAGCGCCTGCGTCATAGTGGATTGGGCGATGCCCGCGGTCTCCGCAGTGTGACAGCGCGCGCACGTTTGAGGTGCGGCATGGGCCGCGTGAATCACACCGACGAGTTCTACCAGCAGGATCAGCGCTATGTGGGGCAGGTTGTTAACCTGCGGCGGATTGGCAATCCGCCTGCCCGTAGTTGCACAAAACTTGCCTATCGGCAGATGAACCCTCTCAATCTCGCGTCTGGCCAGAGGGCTTTCCTCAGGCCACCGGCAGGCGGATTGCCAATCCGCCGCAGGATACCATCCTGCCCCACAAAGTCCATTTCAGAACGTAAACTTGACCGCAAGCTGCACCACACGATGGCCCTGCTTGGTGGTGATGGTACCAAAAAGCGGCGTGTTGAGCTGCCCCGTGGTCCCGCTGAAGCCCAGGTTCAGGTTGGCGCCGTTGAAAGACCACAACGGATGGTTGAAGACGTTGTAGGCATTCATGCGCAGTTGCAGTTTTCTGCCTTCGCCGAGGACGGAGAAATTCTTGAAGAGCCCGAAGTCCGTATTGAAGAAGGCCGGTCCATATAGCACCGGCAGCGTGGTGGGGCCGTTCTGGCCAACCTGGGTGGGGAACGCGAAGCAGCTTGGATTGATGTACTGGTGCGGCGCCAGATTCGCGCCCGGATCGCAGGTGACAATCGGGCTCAGCGCGATATTGGGCGTGCCCAGCAGCGAGGTGTTGCTGATGTTATAAGTTGTGCCCGGAATCTTGGCGCCGTTCAAGGCCAGGCCGAAGGTCTGGGTCCGCTGGCCGGTAAGGTTCTGGCCGCTCTGGAGCTGCGTGATCCCGGAGATCTGCCAGCCGTTCACCACACCGCCGGCAAACCTGTTCCTCACGAAGTTCGGGAGGTTATACGAGTAAGCCGCGTTGAAGATATGGGTGCGGTTGGTGGGTTGCACGCCGTAATCGTTGTTGATGTTGAACGAGTCCAGTGTCGAGCTGAGGATCCCGAGCGCCTTGGCGAAGGTGTAATTCATGTTGATCACGGCCCGGCCCTTGGTGCGCACGTAAGTCGCCTGCACCGAGTTGTAGTTGGCGTAAAGGTTGTTGGTCGCAAGGCCAAGGCCCGCGAAGCCCGTGAGCGGCCGGAAATTGTTGGCGTTTAACGTGTTCGGATCCACGCCGCCATTCTTCGACGACAGCATGGCTCCCACCGGGACCATGTTGATATCGCTGCCATAGCCGCTGCTGTTTAACAGGTTTCGCGTCTGGTTGCCGACGTAAGCCACTTCCAGCAAACCCGACCCCGGCACTCGCTGCGAAATCGTGAAACTGTAGCTGTCCGTGACAGGCTGCTTGTCGTCCTTGGCGTCCACGGCGCCTGTGGATAGCGCCTGGGTGGTGAAGCTGAGGCCGTCCAGTTCGCTTGCCAGCAGCGGCGTGTTGCCGCCTGTGCCCTGATTGTTACTCAGAGTGACGGTTTGCATCCCGGCGGAGACATTCAGCCCGGTGGTGAACTGGCCGGAGTGGTAATAGTAGCGGCCCCATCCGCCGCGCAGCACCGTCTTGCCGGTGCCGAAAAGGTCGTATGCCACGCCGAAACGCGGTTGGTAGTATCCCGCCCGCGTGGGGAATCCGCCCAGCGGAACCGAAGAATCGCGCTTGTGCCACAGGAATCCGCAGTACTGGAGCGGCGTGCAACCCGGATTGAAGGTGGCATAATTGAAGACCGAAAAACCGAACCCCAGATCGTCCTTCCAGGGCGTGAAGTGAGTGAAGCGGAGCCCCAGTTCCAGGGTCAGGCGTTTCGACACTTTCCAGGAATCCTGCACGAACGCCTCATAGGTGTTGTAGGAGATGTCGTTGACGCGATTGAAGGATGTCTCGGCGTAAGAGTTCAAGACGCCGGTCAGCAAATCGGCGTACGGGTTGCCGGTGGTGTTGGGGTTGCCGTTGCTGACGGACAATGCCCCCTGCGCGGCATTGTTGGCCGGCTGGGAATTGCGGATGTGCTCCCAAAAAAAGCCGGCTTTGAGCGTATGGGTGCCCCAAACCTTGGTAAGCGTGTCGCTGGCGGAGGGCATCCACTTGTCGGCGTAAAGGCCCTGGCCGGGCCCGCCGACTTCGAAACCACCCTGATTGTTGATGGCGGCCACTTCACCGCCGCCGCCAACGTTCGGAATCTGCGCCACTCCGTTCTTGAACAGGCCCTGATAGTTGTAGCCCACGGTCTTGCGGTCCACTTTCGACGGATCCTGGAAAACGTTCGGAAACGCAATGTAGGTGTAGCCGAAGACAAATTCGTTGGTCATGGTCGGGCTGAACACGTGGGTCAGGGAGGCAGTGATTGAGTCGGAACCGTTCTTGCCCTGGGTGGCGGTCGGGTAGGGCACCTGTTGCGTGACGGTGGAGGACCACAGGCCGATCGGGAAAAGCTGGGTTTCGCGCTGCATGTTGTAGCGGACGAACAGCTTGGTGTTGTCGCTGATGCTGTAATCCACGCGTGTCATCCACTGCATGTTGTTCTGGTTGAACAGCACGTCGTTGACCCAGTTGTAGCCGCCATCGGTATTGGGGTTGGCGTTGGGCGACGGATACAGTTTCATCAGCGCCTGGGTGTTGGGATCGATCAAGGAAGTTGGGATGATCCCCCCTGGATACTGCGCCAGGTGCGCCGCATTGATCTGTCCAGGCGCCGCGCCGGTGGCGGTAATATTGCCTTCCTTGGCGGTTTCGGCCGCCGAGAAGTTGCCCAGAATCTCGCCCGGCGTGGGAACCGTATCGCGCAGCAGGCCGGTATCCAGGACCTGGTAGAAGTATTCGTAGCCGGTGAAGAAGAAGAGCTTGGTGTTTTTCTTATTGAAGCGCGTGCCGGGAATGATCAGTGGGCCGCCGAACGTGCCGCCGGGGTAATAATACTTGTTCTGCGGCCGCGCCACGTTGCTGTAGTTGGCCAGCCAGTCATTGGCGTTCAGCACGGCGTTCCGCGCGTAGAAAAACGCCGAGCCGTGGAAATGATTGCCGCCGGACTTGGCTACCGAACTGATCACCGCCGGCCCTTTCTGATTCTCGGCGCTGAAGTTCGACATGTTCACTTTAAACTCGGCGATCATGTCGGAATTCGGATTGACCGGCGTATCGCAATTGCAGCCAGGGTCGGAGACGTGCGCGCCATCGGCCGTGATGTCGAGCGTGTTGCTGGGCAGTCCGTTATAGGAGTATGCGTTGTTCAGGGGGCTCTGGTTGCCGCCGTTGCCGTTGCCGTTGATGCCGATGGTCTGCCCGGTATAGTTGGCGGCGTTCGAGGTGCCGTTCGAGATGCCGAAGCCGGGCATGATCTTGATGTACTCGGCGGCGTTGCTGCCGAGTTGGACGAAATTCTCCAGCTCCTTGGTGGTCAGCTTGTTGGCCTTTTCGCCGGAATCGACCGGAACCAGCACGTCGGCGGAAACGGTAACATCCACGGTGGTGGCTGTGCTGCCGACCGCCAATACGACGTTGATGTTGCGCTTCTCGCCGCCGCCGAGGGCGATGCCGCCCTGCCTGGAATTGCTGAAACCCTTGGCTTCGACCGTCAGTTCGTAGGTGCCCAGGGGCACAGAAGCGAACGTGTAGTAGCCTTCATTGTTGGTAATGGTGTCGCGAAGCGAGCCGTTCTGCTCATCGCGCAGCTTCACCGTGGCTTGAGCCACTTGGGCTTGCGAAGGGTCGGAAACGACCCCCGTCAGGGTTGCGTAAATGGATTGTGCTGGAAGATTCGCGACCGCCAAAGCCAGGAAGGCGAACGCGGCAAGGACTCTGATGCAAACTGAGCTCATGCAAACTGACGTGCTGCAAACTGACCTGCTGCAAACTGACATAGTGTGCCCCTCAAACAAATTTGATTTCCGTGGACCCTTGTGCGAGGAGTATATCACAGCAACACGGCAATCCTTGCCTGTGGTTTTTCCGTGGCACAAGCATTCCTGCCTGTGTTTTTTTCGCCTTACCGCCACGCATCTCCCGGCTATCCGCCGTGGCCGCCCCCGGTCCGAGATTCTGCCGCATTCACCATTTCTGGCGGATCAACGTGGATTGGTTCGAGAGGAACGTGCGGTTGCCGTCGCTGCCGAATTGGATCGGGTCGGCGTTGGTCCTGTAACCGCCCGACCTTCTGGCGGGTGTGAAACCTTCTGGCGAGGGTGAAACCTTCTGGCGAGGGTGATGGGTAGCCGGCGCTCGCCGGTCCGGGTCCGGGAATGGCGGGGGTTCCCGCAACACCGGGTTGACCACTAGAAAATCGCCGGATTCGTCCGGATTCTAGGCGTCATAGCCGCCACTGCGGCGGCGGTGAAGCCAGGGCTCTGCCGGAAAAATACGAAGCGAGTGGTGGATGCCTGAAGCAGCGTTTCCATGCCAGTTAGACGCTGCCATTTAGCCGCTGCCAGTTACGCCGCGAGCTGTTCCGCGCCCTGCAAGGATTGGACGGCACGGGGTGCAAAAAGCGGGATCGGGAGAGGCGCCTCCATGCTGGCTGGCACCGGAACACAAGCCAAACCCATGTAAGGAATGTCCCTGGTGCCGCGCAAGCCGCATGGAAATCTGGCAATCCACCCGGAGGGCGCCGCCAAATAAACGCCCTTAGTCCCGGATGCTCCCAGCCGTGGCTGGGGCAGCCTGCTTTAGTGATTCAATTCCGGACTGGTCGCGGTGGCCGG
>DATMNI010000387.1:0-5821 GCA_035570275.1 Candidatus Acidiferrales bacterium
GCCCTGGAATTTGAAGGCGGTCCAGCCCCATTTCTCGGCGCGGGCTTCCTGCGCCTGCGCGCGCCAGGCGGCCGGGTCGTCCACGTGTTCCACGGCCTGGAGCGTGCGGTAGAAGCGGACGCGGTCGCGGAAACGCCCGCCCAGCAGGTTGCACACGGGAGTTTGCAGGATACGTCCGCAGAGGTCCCACAGCGCGATTTCGATGCCGCTGGCGGCGGTGACGGTGACCCCGGCGATGGCGCCCGCGCCGGCGCTCTGCATCAGCATCTTGGTGTACAGCTTGTCGACGTTGAGCGGGTCTTCGCCCACCACGATGGGCTTGAGCTTGTTGAGTACCAGATCCTTGACGCCCCAGCCCCAGTACGCTTCACCGATGCCGCAGAGGCCGGAATCGGTTTCGATCTTGATGAGATTCCAGTCCCACGTGCCGCGAACGATCATGCACTTGACGTCGGTGATTTTGACTTTCTTCGCCAGCGCGGAGGCGAGGCGCTGGTAGGGGCCGGCGAAGAGGCCGGCGGCGCCGGCGGCGCTGAGAAATACGCGGCGATTCATAGCAGGACCAACTCTATCAGATTCCCCGGCTGGCTTCGAGGCCCTGAGTGGCAGTCCCTGGCTGAAGTACACCGTTTCAGAAGTTCGCTAACGTATCGAGAAACCGCTTGCTGACGCACGCGGCTCCGATCAGAGCCGCGACCGTTAGGGAGCGTTCCTCCCGAGATACGAGACCCTATTTAAGAAACGGTGTACTAAGTTGCGGGCGCCACAACACCCCGGCACTCTCCCAACCCGATGCGCGCCCAGCCCGGGCGCTCGCAGTAGCCGCGCAAAACAATCTCATCGCCGTCCTCCAGAAATCTGCGTACGCTCCCATCGGGTAGCGAGATCGGCTCCGCGCCCCGTCGGGTGAGTTCCAGCAAGCAGCCGCGCGATTCGGGTCCCGGGCCGGAGACGGTTCCGCTGGCCAGCAGATCGCCCGTGCGCAGGTTGCAGCCGTTGCTGGCGTGATGCGCCAGAAGTTGGCCCACGGTCCAATAGAGGTCGCGGAAGTTGCCCCGGCTGAGACGCGCGCCACCGAGATAAACCTCCAGCGTCATGTCGATTCCCCCGCGTTCGCGTTCCTCGGGCGAGTCGAGATAGGGCAGCGGCGCCGGGTCGCCCGCCGGACGCGCGAAGGCCGGCGCCCGAAACGGTTCGAGCGCTTCCATCGTGACTACCCAGGGCGAAATCGTGGTGGCGAAACTCTTCCCCAGAAACGGTCCGAGCGGTTGATATTCCCACGCCTGGATGTCGCGCGCCGACCAATCGTTCACCAGGCAGGCGCCAAAGATGTGGGAGGCGGCTGCCGCGATGGGGATCCGCTCGCCCGGAAGGTTGCCGCGGCCCACGAAGAAGCCAACCTCCAGTTCGTAGTCCAGCGATTGGCTGGGGCCGAACTCGGGCGCTTCCGAATGGGCGTCCTTCCGCTGGCCGCAGGGCCGCCTTACCGCGTGGCCGCTGGGCACCACGGACGAAGCGCGGCCGTGATACCCGATGGGCACATACTTGTAGTTCGGCAGCAGCGGCTGGTCCGGGCGGAACAGCTTGCCAACGTTGGTGGCGTGGTAAATGGACGCGTAGAAATCGGTGTAATCTCCGATCTCGGCCGGCAGTTGCATCACCGCACCACGCATCGGCGCCAGCAGCGATTCCACCGGCTCGGCGCCCATTCGCAGCAGGCCGCTCAACTCCATACGCAGCCGGGCCCAGGCGGCCGGCTCCATCGTCATGAGTGAATTCAGAGACGCCGCCGATGCAGCCCGCCGGAATTCCGGCGAGATCCGGCCCACATCGGCGCAGGCTCGCAGGTTGAGGATCTGGTCGCCGATGGCCACCCCGATGGTGGGCCGCGGCCCCTGAAACACGCCGAATGGCAGATTCTGAATCGGGAAATCGGCGCCGGGCTCGTTGGCCGTAGCGACCCAGCTTTTGAGTTGCGGATCGTGCGTCGGGTTCATAGCGGTGCCGGGTCCATGACGGTGCCGCGTTCATTACTGCTCGGAGCGAAAATGTTTTTTCAGCCCTTGCCAACACTCAAAATATTCGTGCTGTAGAACTCGGGTTTCCATGGCGAAGCGCGTCGGCCGCACCACCAGTTGGGTTTCGAACATGAAGGCCATGGTAGAATCCAGGCGCTGCGGCTTCAATTGGGCCAGGCTGGCCCGCTCGTAGGTTTCGGCATCGGGTCCGTGGCCCGCCATGCAATTGTGCAGGCTGGCGCCGCCCGGCACGAAGCCCTCGGCCTTGGCATCGTACTGGCCGGTAATCAGGCCCATGAACTCGTTCATCGCGTTACGGTGAAACCACGGCGGGCGGAAAGTATGCTCGGCCACCAGCCAGCGTGGCGGGAAGATGGCGAAATCCACGTTGGCCGTTCCGGCGGTTACGGCAGGCGACGTAAGCACCGTGTAGATCGAAGGATCGGGGTGATCGAAGCTCACGGTGTTGATGCAGTTGAACCTGGCCAGGTCGTATTTGTACGGCGTCAGGTTGCCGTGCCATGCCACCACGTCGAGCGGGGAGTGGCCGATCTCCGCCGACCATAGCCGTCCCAGGAATTTCGCGATGACGCGGAAGTCGCCCTCGCGGTCATCGAAGGCCGCCACCGGCGCCAGGAAGTCGCGCGCGTTCGCCAGGCCGTTGGCGCCGATGGGGCCGAGGTCGGGCAACCGGAATTGTGCGCCGTAGTTTTCGCAGATGTACCCGCGGGCAGCATCGTCCGGCAGTTCCACGCGGAACTTGAGGCCGCGCGGCAGTACGCAGATTTCACCGGGCGCCACGTGCAGCACGCCCAGTTCCGTGGCGATCAGCAGGCTCCCCAGTTGCGGCACGATCAGCAGTTCGCCATCGGCGTCGTAGAAGAAGCGGTCGCGCATTCCGCGGTTGGCGGCGTAGATGTGGATGGCCACGCCGCTCTGCATGGCGGCGTCGCCGTTGCCGCCCATGGTCACGATGCCATCCACGAAATCGGTGGCGTCTTCGGGAATGGGCAGCGGGTCCCACCGCAACTGGTTGGGCGGCGTGGGAACCTCGTCGAACGGGCCGCTGCGGATCAGGCGGGCGCCCATCTCCTCGAACGGTTTGTGGGTCACCGAGGGGCGGATGCGGTAGCACCACGTGCGCCGGTTTAGAGCGCGGGGCACAGTGAAGGCGGTGCCGCTATATTGCTCGGCGTAGAGGCCGAGCGGGGCCTGCTGCGGAGAATTCTGGCCGTGCGGTAAAGCGCCCGAGGCGGCTTCGGTGGCGAATTCGTTGCCGAAGCCGGATTGGTATTTCAAATCCGCCATACGCCCATGGTAGCGCCGGCGGGCCGGCCGGCGGCTGGAGTTTCTACATTTCTGGGAAGGTGGGACAGACCATCGTCTTTCGTGGTCTGTCATCGGCGGATTGTTAATCCGCCTTGCGCCGGCAGGCCGGTGGGAAGCACGGCCCCTCTTGCCGGATACTCTCGCGGCACTCTGGGCTGCGGCACTCTGCCTCGGCACTTTGGGCTGCGGCACTCTGTTACGCCACCCGTGCCACTCTGGGAGAATTAGTGAGGTAGCCGGTTATCAACGCACGTGCGCGCAGGAGGCGAACGGACCAGATGCCACCCGCAATCGAGATTATTGCCCACCGGGGCGCGGGCCAGGGTTTCGTGCAGCCGGACACAGCGCCCGAGAACACCCTCCCGGCTTTCGCCTACGCGTGGAGCTGCGAGGTCAACGCCGACGCAGCGGAGGCCGACATCCACCTGACCAGGGATGGCCAGATCGTGGTGATTCACGATGTCACCACGGACCGCACGACCAACGCCCGTTGGGTGGTGGCGACACACACCTTGGCCGAATTGCGCAGCCTGGACGCTGGAAGCTGGAAGGCTCCCCGGTTCGCCGGCATCCGGCTGCCGGCCCTCGAAGACGTCATCGAAACCATTCCCGAAGGGAAACGCCTGTTCACCGAAATCAAGACCGGGCCCCAGATCGCCGGCCGGCTGGCGCAGGTGCTCCGCCACTCGGGCAGGAAACCGAACCAGATGCCGCTCATCAGCTTCAACATCGATTCCATCCGCCACGCCAAGGAAATGCTGCCGGACCATGAGTGCTACCTGCTGGTGTCTTTCGACGCGGTGCCTTCCGAAAACACCACATACTACCAGGAAGGCCCGGACTCCCGCGCGGTGATCAGGCCAGCCGGCCCGTCGGGACTGGATGCCCTGATGGACCTGGTGGACCAGGCCGGTCTCGATGGCGTGGATTTCTCGCTGGCACACCCGCCAAGTCTGCGAACCCGTCTGCGCGATCGCCTGTTTAAGGCGGTGGTCTGGACCGTCAACGATGTGGAAACCGCCCGGCAAATGGCGTCGGAGGGCATTGGCAGCATCACCACGGACGTGCCCAAGCAAATGCGCGCGGGGATGTTGGGGTAGTATGGCAGGTCAGGAGACCGCAAAATGAAACGACAACTGCTGATCGCACTGTTGTGGACGGGGGCCGCCGCGTATCTTGTTTCCGGCCAACCGCAGGCCCTCTCGGTGAAATGGGAGGAACTGACCGCGGCCGACTTCCAGCAGGCAATCCAGAAAGCGCAGTCCACCTGCGTGCTGCCGTTCGGGATCGTCGAAAAGCACGGCCCGCAACTGCCGCTGGGCACGGACCTGATCAACGTGCGCTACGTGGCTGAGCGCGGCGCCGCGCAGGAGTATGCCGTGGTTTTCCCGGCCTACTATTTCGGCCAGATTTTCGAAGCCAGGCACGAGCCGGGCACCCTGGCCTACAGCGCCAAATTGCAACTGGAACTGTTGCAGGAGACCGCCGACGAAATGGCGCGCAACGGATGCAAGAAGATCGTCATCGTAAACGGGCATGGCGGCAACAGTCATCTGCTGCCGTTTTTCGCGCAGTCGCAACTGGCCGCGCCGCGCGATTACGTGGTCTACATCATGGATCGCGGCGCCTACCCGCCGGGCAGGCCGCCGCTGAAGTCGAAAGTGGATCAGCACGCGGGTGAATCGGAAACGGCGCACACGCTGATCTCGCGGCCCGATCTGGTCCACATGGACCGGGCCGGGCAGGAATCGGGCGCCGACCGCAACCGCCTCGATCTGCCGCGCGGCGTGTATACCGGGATCTGGTGGTATGCAAAGTTTCCCGATCATTACGCGGGCGATGGTTCGGCCGCCACCACGGAGTTGGGGGAGTTTGACATGAAGGCCTGGACGGCCAGCGTGGCGGATACCATCCGAGCGGTAAAGGCCGACCAGATGGGTCCGCGCCTGCAACGGGAGTTCTTCGATGGCTCAAGGCAGCCGCTCAATACGAAGCAGTGAGCCGGGATCCGCCTTTGTGGGGCAGGTTGTTAGCCTGGAGCGTCGGGATAAACCGGCGTGAAGTAGTGAATGAAAGAGTCATACAGGAGAAGGAATGGCGAACCATCCTGGCCCCAACCATGCGAGGGCGGTGGGCAACCCCGCACTCGAAGCGTTGGACAGGGGCACATGTAGGCTGGGTATCCCTGAAGTTGATGAGCTCCGAAATAATCAAAACCAGAGGCGCCGACGGTGTCAGGTTAACCGGAAGGCAACACTGTGGCGTGCGTTACATCGCTTGTGCGTCGCAGGCACTGCGGAGTCGTAGACCCCAGGCATGCATGGAAACTGGGGGCCCTCTGGGCACGCGAGAACCGAGAGACCCTGTGGCCATTCGCAGCCGGTAGGGTGCGGATCGGTGGGAGAAGGCGATGAGCTATAAGACCCACGTGTACGGCGATAGGGAGTCGCACAACGGCATAGTACCAGCGAAGC
>DATMNI010000388.1:0-19369 GCA_035570275.1 Candidatus Acidiferrales bacterium
CTGCGGCGCAACGTGGACCCCGCCGGCATGAGCCGTTGGAGCGAAGCGCTCAAGTCCGGCGCCTCTGCCAGGGACCTGATCGGCGCCTTGACCGGGCTGCCGGAATACACCGCCCGCTTCTGAATCGTCAGACCCTTCGGAAGGAGCTTCCGAAGGGTCCGCCGCTGGTCGAAAGTCCAAGATTGCGCTTGCATTCGGCCCTTCCCGGAACAATACGTGGTTTTCCCGCTCTCCAATGCAGTAGAATTCCCCGTTCCCGCCCCACCCCCCCTCCTATACCCTCGTTCTGTGTGGAGAATATCATTCTGAAGAGACTTACCTTGAAGCAGGCGGCGGCTGTATCCCGCCGGACGCCTGCCGAACGTATTTCCACTTCCCGCAAAGAAGAATTACCCGACAGATATCCGATATTCAGGCGGCTCGGGCGCCATCCCATCGAAGAGACGAGACGAGTCATATGCTGAATTCAACTAATCTTGAAAAAATCGGGGAACACAGATTCCCTAAAAGAACCCTGTATGGGACCCTTGCCCTGCTCGCATTGGCAGCGCACTGCGCGGCCGCACCCGGCACCGTAGCTGTCACCAACGTGACCACAGCCGGTACCGGCGGGTTCATCTATGACGGCGCCCGTCTGTGGGTGTCCGATGCCACCCTGGGCCTCTGCCGTATGGATCCAGGCGGAGCCGGATTCAAGTTGTCCAACTGCATCCTGCCTTCGACCAGCCTGGTCGGAACAAAAGCTGTCCTTGGGCAGCCGGCTTTCGATGCCGCAACGGGCCTGGTGTACCTGCCGGACCAGAGCACGACGAGCAAGGGCATCTGGCGCTATCACTTCAACGGCCAGACGTTTGACACCTCGACCGCCTTCAACGTGGCGCCCGCCTCCGGCCTGGGCGCCCAACGGCCGACAGCCGTCGCTCTGGGACCGGATGGCAACCTCTACGCGATCATGAACGCCACCACTTCCTTCTTCCGTGTCAATACGCCGGCGGGCGCCGCGCAGACGGTGGACAACCTGGGTGTCTCACCGAGTAAGACACCTGTGCGCAGTCTTACCTTCGCCGGCGCTACGCTTTGGCTCGGGGACACGACCGGCGAATACATTATTCCGGGCGTGACTGCCTGCACGAACTCGTGCAAGGGAATATTGAACGCTCAAGTCGGAATCATCAACCCCCTTTCCTTGGCGTTTGACGCCACAAACAGCCTGGTTTATATCGGCACCAGTTCCGGCGTGTTCCAGAATGACCTGCTGACCGGGCAGACGGTTCTTTACTCCAAGACCTTTGTGAATGGGGCCGCCACCGGTCTGCTCACCAATGTCAGCGCGGTTGGGGTGGACGCGGTTGGCAATCTCTTCTACACCAACGATCCTACGGTCGGGCAGACCGTGGGCGGCGCCACTGTCTATACGGTGCCGGTCAATTCGGTACCGGACGGCCAGGGGAACGTCGCCTCTCCGATCTCGACGATTCCGCCCACAGTGAATACATTGCCGGCATTTGCCAATCCCGCCCTGTTTGTCTCCAGCGGGTTGACCGCTCCGTTGGGCGCGGTCTTCATGGGGACTCACGTGTGGGTGGTAGACAGCGCGCAGGGTTTCTGCAAAGTGGACCCCACCCTGCCTTCCCCCAGTCTGACTGGCTGCGCGGTATTGCCCGTGGGCTTTGTTCCCGGCGCCCCGGCGTACGATAAGGCGAGCAACCAGGTTTATTTGGGAGATACGACCGCCGGCGGCGCCGGCATCGTGAAGCTTACGTTCAGCGCAGTCACCCCGGCTACGGAGAAGGTGGGCGCGGCGACAACCGTCGTGACCAACACCGCTCTGACGGCCGGGGCTGCCGGAGCCACCGCGCCCACCGCGCTGGCTGTGGGACCGGATGGATCCCTGTACGCCGCCATGGCTGGAGCCCCGCAGATCGTGCGGGTGACTACTCCCGCCGCCGCCACTCACAAGGTGGTTGCAATCGGTGCTGCGGCCGCCGCCGGCTCCCTCAGCATCGCGTTCCACAATAGCGACCTGTGGGTCGTCGACGCGACGAGCGCCAAGACCATGTTCGGCGCCACACTCTGCCAGGGAAACTGCACGTCTTTGTTCTTCGCCGCCAATATGAATCCGACGGCGGTGGCTTCGGATAGCAACTTTGTTTACTTCGGCGGCGGCGGCCAGGTCATGGCTTTCGATCCCGTGGCCAACACCTTGGCAATTATGGCCGACACCGGACTGGTGAACGGCGTACCGACGCCGTTTGCGGGCATCGCAGCCATCACCACCGATGGCCTGGGCCATGTTTTCGCCGCGGATGGAAGCCGCCTGTGGTCGATTATCGGCAGCGGAGTGCTGCCCAGCGTCACCTCTATCTCGCCCGTCCAGGCTCCGGAGGGCTCGACACAGACAATGACCATCACGGGAAACAACTTCGTTCCAGGGTCGTTGGTGGTGTCGACTTGTGCCGCCATCACGCCGGGTAATGTCACCGTGGTCAGCCTGACCCAGATCACGGCCACGTTCGCCATCAATCCGATTGGACCGATTGGACCCTGTGCCGTCACCGTGGCCACCGCCAACGGCGCCAGCGCCGCTTCGGGGGCTTCGAGCTTCCTGGTTCTGATTGGCCCCCCCGCGCTGACCAGTATTACTCCCGCCTCCGGCTTCCGCGGCCGCACGGTACCGGTGAGCATCGCCGGCGCCAACATGGCCCTCGGCACCATCAACCCGATTCCCGGTATCACCATCACCAACACCGTGGCCACCGCCAACCTGACCACCGCTAACTTCGTGATCGGCCCGCTGGTAGCGCTGGGCCCTCAGAACGTAACCATGACCACGCCGAGCGGCACCAGCAACATTTTGACATTCACCATCAACGCGGCGACGGCGGTGCTCACCAGCATCACACCAGCGCAAGGCGTAGCTTCCACCACGGTGCCGGTAACCCTGACAGGCACGGACCTGTTCCAGGCCACGCTGAATCCGCCGGCGGGCTTCACCCTCAGCGGTACACCCGTGGTCACCACCACTTCGATCACGGCAACCTTCGTCATCAGCTCGACGGTTACATCCGGTCCGCAAAGCATCACGGTAACCACCCCGGGCGGCACCAGCAACGCGGTAACGTTCAACATTTCGCCAGTGCTGACCAGCCTCGCTCCCATCACAGCCAAGGCCGGAACCGCTACCGCCATCACGCTCACCGGCACCAGCCTGACCGCATTGACAACGATCAATGCCGGCGCCAATATCACCGTCAGCAATGTGGTTGCGGCCGTAAATCAAATCACCGCGACCTTCACCACTCTGAACAGCTCACCCCTTGGGGCGCAGAGCATTACGGTAACCACGCCGGGCGGCACCAGCAACGCCGAGACGTTTACCATCACGCAGCCAACCCCGGTCCTTACCAGCATCGCTCCCGCCACGGGCTTCAGAGGAGCCACCGTTCCGGTAACTCTGGCGGGCTCGGGCCTGGTCGGAGCCACCTTCAATCTGCCCGCCGGCATCACGCTGTCCGGCACACCGGTGGTCACGTTCAGCCAGATCACGGCAAACTTCGTCATCGACCCCGCCGCTCCCCTGGGAGCGCAGAGCATCACCGTGACCACGCCTGGAACAGGCGGTATCAGCAACGCCGTCACCTTCACGGTCTCCGCGCCGCTGCCGACGCTTACTTCCATCGCCCCCGCAGTGGGTGTGGCCAATACCACGGTAGCGGTGACCCTCACCGGCACCGGTCTGGTCGGGGCCACCTTCAATCTGCCGGCGGGCTTCACGGTCAGTGGAACACCGGCGATCACCTTCACCTCCATCACCGCCAGCCTGGCCATCGCCTCCACGGTTCCAGCCGGACCGCAGAGCATCACGGTTACCACGCCGGGCGGAACCAGCAACGCAGTGACGTATACTATCCTGCCTAACCTGGTCAGCATCGCTCCGTCACAAGCGCGGGCGGGCACTGCCACGGTGGTCACCCTCACGGGCACCAGCCTGGCTGCCGTCACTTCGGTCAACGCGGGCGCTAATATCACCGTCTCTGGCATAGCCGCAACCGCAGGTACAGTGACCGCCACCTTCACCAGCGTCCCCGCCGCTCCGGTTGGGCCAGTGAGCGTCACGGTTACCGACGCCAACGGCACCAGCAACGCGGTTACCTTTACACTGACCGGGCCGATTCCGGTAATTAGCAGCATTAGCCCGGTCACCGGCGCCAGGGGATCCACTGTAGCCCTCACCCTCACCGGCACCGGCCTGACACTCGGAACTTTGAATCTGCCGGCCGGCATCACCATCTCCGGAACGCCGGTGGTGAGCTTCACCCAGATCACCGCGAGCCTGGTGATTGACCCCGCCGCTCCCTTGGGAGCGCAGACTATCACCGTAACGACACCCGGAACCGGCAACACCAGCAACGCCGTCACCTTCACGGTCTTTGCGCCGCTGCCGACACTTACTTCCATCGCCCCCGCGGTGGGCGTGGCCAACACCACGGTAGCGGTGACCCTCACCGGCACTGGCCTGGTCGGCGCCACCTTCAATCTGCCTACGGGCTTCACGGTCAGTGGAACACCGGTGATCACCTTCACCTCCATCACCGCCAGCCTGGCCATCGCCTCCACGGTTCCAGCCGGACCGCAGAGCATCACGGTTACTACGCCGGGCGGCACCAGCAACGCGGTGACGTTCAAGATCCTGCCCAACCTGGTCAGCATCGCTCCAACGCAAGCCCGGGCGGGCGCCAGCACGGCGGTCACCCTTACGGGCACCAGCCTGGCTGCCGTCACTTCGGTTAGCGCGGGCGCGAATATCACCGTCACCAACGTGGTGTTGAGCGCGAATCAGATTACCGCCACCTTCACCAGCGTCCCCGCCGCCCCGGTTGGGCCGGTGAGCGTCACGGTTACCGACGCCAACGGCACCAGCAACGCCCTTACCTTTACACTGACTGGGCCGATCCCGGTAATCAACAGCCTTAGCCCGGCTACGGGCGGGACCGGGGTTACTGTCCCGATCACGATCACCGGCACCGGCCTGACGCTCGGAACCTTGAATCTGCCGGCCGGCATCACTGTCACCGGCACGCCGGTGGTGAGCTTCACCCAGATCACGGCTTCACTCCTGATCGCGGGCAACGCGCCGCTAGGAGCGCAGAGCATCAGCGTGACCACGCCGGGAACCGGCAACACCAGCAATGCGGTAACCTTCACGGTCTTCGCATTGGCTCCGCTGATTAACACCACCGGCGGTATCGCACCCGCCACCGCCGCGGCCAACACCACGGTCGCTGTAACCCTGACGGGCCAAGGCTTCACGGGTGTGACTTCGGTGAATGTGGGCGCCGGCATCACCGTGCAAAGCTTTACGATCGTGAGCGGCAGCCAGATCAACGCCACGTTCGTCATCGCCCTCACTGCGGCTACGCAGCAAATCTCGGTCACGAACCCCAACGGCACCAGCAACCCGGTGACGTTTGGCATCGTGCCGACCCTTACTACCATCGCTCCGGCGACTCAACCGGCCAACACCAGCGCGACCGTCACCCTGACGGGCACGAGCCTGACCGGCGCCACGTCCATCAACGCGGGCGCGAACATCACAGTTACGAACCTGACCGTGGTCAGCTCGACGCAGATCACCGCCACGTTCGCCATCGCCACCGCCGCTGTCCAGGGGAACCGCAATATCACGGTTACCACTCCGGGCGGCACCACCGGCGCAGTAGTCTTCAACGTACTGCCGCCGCCGCCAACGATCACTTCGATGAACTCGCCCTACACCAGAAGCACGGGCGTGACTAACCAAGGTGTGACCGTGGGAGGCGGCTTCGTTGGGACTTCTGTTACCACCCAGGTGTTCCTGAACGGAACGTCCATACCCCTTACCATTTCGGCCACCCCCGTGGCTGGTAAGATTATCATCCAGTCGGGCAGCACCAACTTCACGGCCACCCAGCTTCGCTGGAACTGGACAATCCCGAGCAGCTTCCCTGCTACCAGCGGGACCAACGTGTACACCCTGACCGTGACGACGCCCAGCGGTATCTCGGCGCCGTTCGTCTTCACCGTAAACTAAGCCGCCTCGGCGGATTAGAACTCGCGGCCCGTTTCCCCCTTGGGGGAAACGGGCCGTTTTTGCGTGGCGAGCATGTTCGACAACTCGGGGGTGCAAGTCCCCTTCACAACCTGATGGAGGTGAATGGATAGCGAAGCGCAAGGGCGTAACCGCGAGGGAGCGTCTGAAAGAAGCGTGGAGCAAACATGCGAGCCGATGTACAAGAACCGGATCTGAGGCATACGGTGCCGGGCGAGCGGGCAAATGACCGCGAAGCCCGTGCCCATCAAAGGCACTGGTTGTAAATTCGGCGGTTGCGTGCGGAAGGTTGTAGAGCTTACCTCGGGAAATCTGCCGTTGGTCCGGGATACCGGACTGAGGATCGAGCGATTGGCACTGACCGGGCGGGCGGTAGAAGCCGGCAGCGGGCGTATTAGTCCGGCAACGGATGAAGGCCCAAACGGTCCTCCGCAAGGAGGGTAATGGGAGTGGTGGGTAGGCAGCGCGACTCATGGACGACAGGCGACAGAATAACCAGTATGCGGATTAGTAGGGCCGGCTCTTTCCTGCGCTGCGCAACTTGCGGGCATGGAGCGACGGTTCGTCCCCGTGCCCGCAGGCGTGCCGCCAATGCGGCGGCAGGCGGATTGCCAATCCGCCGCAGGTTAACAACCTGCCCCACAAAACACCTTCATCAGAATTTCCAATACTCACAATTCAGACAATTTGCTTGACAAGGTCCCCACCCCGACCATATGATCGGTCCAATAAACCGTACTTTGGGGGAAATCCCCTAGTGCGGGTTGGTTGGGTTAGCCTACGTCGGTTTAGTCTACGTAAAGGAGATTTACCAGATGTTCCTGCCGCGGACGTGTGGTCCACGTGTTTCTTCCATTCTCTTCGGGTTGTCGATCGTGCTGGTGACGATTACCTCAGCCTGGTCACAAGCAACCTCAACGGCGACCGTCACCGGTCTGGTCACTGACGAGCAAAATGCCGCCATCGCAGGCGCTGAAATCCGGCTTCTCGAATCTGCGACCGGCGCTGCCGAGACGACCGTGTCCAACGAAACGGGCCGGTACGTAATCGTCAACGTGCAGCCAGGAACCTATATTGTCACCATCAGCAAGCAGGGCTTCACCGTCCACAAGATCAACTCGCAAAAGGTCGATTTGGGCGAGTCGCTGTCGATCAATGCGACGTTAAAGGTCGGTTCGACATCGACCACGGTGGAAGTCACCGCCTCGGCCGGCGCCGACCTGCAGACCACCAACGCCACCGTCGGCAACACGCTGACCAGCGCCGCCTTGATGCTGCTGCCCAACCTGGGCCGCGACGTGGCCACGCTGGCGGTACTGCAACCCGGCACCACGCCCAGCGGCATGACCGCCGGCGCGTATTCGGATCAGAACGTGTTCATGCTCGACGGCGGCAACAACTCCGACGACATGGCCGGCAATAATACCAGCTACGTGACCAACTTTACAGGCACCGGCGGCACGCAGACCAACGGCAGCCCGTCCGGCATCGTGCCCACGCCAGTGGAAAGTATCGAAGAATTCAAGGTGGGCAGTTTTAATCAGTCCGCAGACTTCTCCGGCTCCATCGGCTCGCAGATTCAGATGGCGACCAAGCGCGGCACCAACACCTATCACGGCTCCGCCTATGGCTACTACTTCGCCACCAACGTGGGCGCGGCCAACAGTTGGAACAACAATCACACCCCGGCCAACGGGCTCAGCTACACCGCGCTGCCATCCAATCACCGCAGCCGCTTCGGCGGTTCGCTGGGCGGCGTGCTGCTGCCCAAGATGCTGGGCGGCAAGACTTACGTCTTCGTGAATTACGAAGGCAGCCGATTCCCCAACGTCGGTCCCTACGAGCGCAATTCGCCCTCGGCGCTGCTGCGGGCCGGCGTCATCCAGGTGGCCGATGCCTCGGGCAAGTATCAGGCATATAATCTCAACCCTAACCCGGTCACGGTCAACGGCGTGACGTACCAGCCGGCGCAGTGCGGAGGCAGCCTGTGCGACCCGCGCGGGATTGGCCTCAACCCGGTGATCTCGGCGATCTGGAAGTATATGCCGGCGCCGACCGATTTCACGGGGGCCGCCGGTGACGGCGCCAATGTGGGCGGCTACATCTCCACACTGCGCGCGCCGCTGGTTCAGAACTCCTATGTGTCCCGCATCGACCACGATTTCAACGAGAAGAACCGCTTCTTCGCCAGCTACCGTTACTCCACGGTAACCAGCTTGACCAACAATCAGGTGGACATCGGCGGCTTGGTGGGCGGCGGCACCCTGGGAACACCGGTGGCCACGGCGCCGCGCGTGCAGCGGCCCTCGTATTGGGTGATGGGCCTGACCAGCGCCATCACTCCCACCATCACCAACGATTTCAAGTATAACTACTCGCGCAATTACTGGCAGTGGTTCCTCACCGGCGGAGACGTGCCGCAGTTGCCGGGCCTGGCCGGCGCGGTGGAAATCGCCGGCGAGAGCAGCAACGCGCTGATCCCGTACAACGTGAATACCCAGAACACGCGCACCCGTTACTGGGACGGCAAGGACAACCTGCTCAAAGACGACGTGACCCTCATCAAGGGCAACCACCTGTTGCAGGTCGGTGGTTCCTATCAGCGCAACTACAACCAGCATTCGCGCACGGACAACGGCCAGGGCATCAACAACTCGCTTACTTACCAGGTCACCTCTTCCAACATCAATTTCGGCAACTTCACCTATCCGACGGGTATGCCTTCCAACCAGTCGAGTAACTTCAACACCTATTACTCCTACGTGTTGGGCATGGTGAGCCAGTCGCAATTGGTCTACACCCGCTCCGGTCCCAATCTCACCCTGGGACCGGTCGGCTCCAGCACCGTGGCGGGCAGCGTGATTCCCTATTACAACACCTACTTCGCCGACACCTGGCACGTCAAGCCGAGCGTGACCATCTCCTACGGTCTCAGCTACCAGTTGGAAATGCCGCCGCACGAAGCCAACGGCAAGCAGGTCATGCTGGTCTATCAAGATGGTTCCCCCGTGGTGACGTCGGACTACATGGCGCAGCGCGAGAAAGCCGCGCTGGCCGGTTCGGTGTACAACCCGACGCTGGGTTTCGCTACCGTGAACAACATCGGGACCGGCCGCCAGTACCCGTACGATCCCTTCTACGGCGGATTAGCCCCGCACTTCTCGATCGCCTGGAATCCCAAGTTCAACGATGGCCTCCTGGGCAAACTGTTCGGCAGCAACGCTACCGTTTTGCGCGCCGGCTATGGCCGTCTTTACGGCCGTCAGAACGGCGTGATTCAGATACTGACGCCGCTACTGGCACCCGGATTGCTACAGGCGGTATCCTGCACCGGCGTCAGCCGGACGGGACAATGTCTGGGTAACAACGGTGTCGACCCCAGCACGGCTTTCCGCATCGGACCGGACGGAAATGCCGCTCCGCTGCCTTCGGTAACGCAGACGCTGGGTCAACCATATCTTCCGGGCGTGGGCGGCAACGCCGGCGCTTCCGACGTAACCGCCGACGATCCGCATTACCGGCCGGAACGCACCGACAACCTCACCGTCAGCCTGCAACGGCAGATCAACAAGACCGTCAGCATGGAAGTGGGCTACATCGGCCGCGTCATCCGGAATGAGCTGATGTCGATCAATCTGGATTCGGTTCCGTACATGACCACGCTCGGCGGCCAGACGTTCGCCAATGCGTTTGCCCAGACTTACTCCGCGGTCAACGCGGGCGGGACCCCGGCTGTGCAACCCTTCTTCGAAGCCGCGCTCGGCGGGGCCAATTCGGCCTACTGCACCGGCTTTAGCAGTTGCACCGCCGCGGTCGCATCCAAGAATGCCGCCGCCATCAAGAATACGGCCGTTTCCGATCTGTGGACAGCGCTATATAAGGCTCCAGGCTGGACGCTGGGCCGCAGCCTGGTGGCCCAGCCGCTCGGCGCGGGCCTTCCCAGCCAGGGCTATACGTTCCTGGAGTCCACGGCCCTCGGTTTCGGCAACTACAACGCACTGTTCATCACCCACCACATCCGCGATTTCCATGGGATCACGGCCATCAGTAATTTCACCTGGGGCCGCGCCCTCGGCACCAACACCACATCGCAGGCCAGCAGCTCCATCACGGAGTTGGACAATTACAACCTGCATAACGACTACGGCATACAGCCGTTCGACGTCAAGTTCATCTACAACATCGCCATGTACTACTCGCCCAAGATCTACCAAAACCAGAAGGGCGTAGTGGGCAAGCTACTCGGCGGCTGGACCTTCTCGCCGCTGTTCACCGCGCAGAGCGGGAACCCATTTTCGCCGACCTATAGCGAAGGCGGCTGCACGGGCTGCCAGGCGTTCGGCGAAGTCAGCACCACGTCGTCGGCCACCACCTCGTTGTCCACTAACGCGCCGGCGGCCGCCCCGTACACGGGCGGAAGCAATGCGAACTACAACGTGGCGGGTTCCAATGGAGTCGGCACCACCAACCCGACCGGCGTCAACATGTTCGCCGATCCGGCCGCGGTGCTGGCCGAGTTCCGCAAGTGCATTCTGGGCTACGACGCCAATTGCGCCGGCTTCGCCATGCGCACGGTCCCGCGCTGGAATGTCGATCTTGGCGTCCACAAGACCATCGCGGTTTGGCGCGAAGGCATGGGCGCCGATTTCAGCGTCCAGTTCACCAACGTGATGAACCATGTAGTGATGGGCACGCCGACGATGACGGTCACCAGCCCGTCCACGTTCGGCCGCATCACCGGCACAGCCAATACCCCGCGCAACATGGAGTTCGGTCTGAGGCTTCACTTCTAGGAGACAGGAGACAGGGGACAGGAGACAGGGGACGGAGTCAGAAGACAGAAATAAAATCGACGGGACCAGGCGCTGCCTGGTCCCGTTTTTTCTGGTATACCGGTCCTGTGAGAGACTTGGGGTGCAATTCCGCGGGCCCACCCGACGGAGGAGGCGAGGCTTCCCCTATCCCGATTGGAACCAAATGCTGCAAACTCTCCGTTACGCGCTCCGCATGATGGCCAAAAGCCCAGGCTTTACGGCCGTGGCAGTGCTCACCCTGGCCCTGGGAATCGGCGCCAACACCGCCATTTTCAGCGTCGTCAACGCTCTGCTGCTGCGGTCCCTGCCCCTGGAGACGCCCGACCGGCTGGTGCAGGTATCCGTCCTGAACCAGGCCCGCGGCCTGCAGACGGTTCCGTTTTCCCTCTCCGCTTTTGAGAGCCTTCGCGACCGCAACCGGTCGTTTTCCGGCATCGCCGCCATCGCCGGCGAAACTTTCACTCTCACCGGCGGCGACCGGCCCGAGCAACTCGCCGCCGCGCGCGTCTCGCCGAATTTCTTCGACCTGCTTGGGGTGCAGCCGATGATGGGCCGCGGCTTTCAAACGGCCGAAGGCGAACCGGGCGGCCGTCCCGTCGCCATCGTCAGCCACAGCTTCTGGAAGCGCCGCTTTGCGTCCGACCCTGACATTCTCGGCAAGCCCCTGACGCTCAGCCAGGACGTCTACACCATCATCGGAGTGATGCCGCCCGAGTTTCCTTTCCCCCGGCCCGATCTCAGCCTCTGGGTGACGCGCGTCATGAAGTACAGCGTCCTGCAGCCGGAGCAGATCCAGTTTGGAGCCGGATATCTGCTGTCTCTGGCGCGGCTCAAACCGGGCGTTTCCATGGCTCAGGGCGAAGCCGAAATGGCCGTGCTGCGCGGCCAATACCGGCGGAAACATCCGGGCGCCCCCGATGCCAGCATCAACGGCCGGTTCAGCCTGGTCCCGCTCCAGGAAAGCCTGGTGAGCGACATCCGGCCGACGCTGATGATTCTCACCGGCGCGGTGGCTTTGGTGCTGCTCATCGCCTGCGCCAATGTGGCCGGTCTGACGCTCGCGCGGGCCGCCGGCCGCGCCAAGGAGATCGCCGTGCGCGCCGCTCTGGGGGCCAGCCGGTTTCAGTTGATCCGCCATCTGCTGGTGGAAAGCGTGGTGCTGGCTGCCGCGGGCGCGGCGCTCGGCATCCTGTTGGCACAATGGGGCGTGGAGGCGCTAACTCGCGGCGCCTTGACCCAAGCCGGTTCGGGCACTTTGCCAGGCTTCCAACCCATCCGCGTCGATACCCCGGTGCTGGCATTCACGGTGGTGTTGTCGCTTGCCACCGGTATCATCTTTGGCCTGATGCCCGCGCTGCAGGTTTCACGCCCCGACCTCAACAGCATCCTGCGCGATGGCGGCTGGGGCGCCACTGACGGCGCTGGCCGGCATAGCACGCGCAGCCTGCTGGTGGCCGGACAAATGGCGCTCTCCATTGTGCTGCTCATCGGCGCCGGGCTGCTGATCGAAAGCTTCCGCCGATTGCAGAGCGTGAATCCCGGCTTCGACCCGCAGCACGCCCTTACGGCCCGGGTGGCGCTTCCGCCGTCCAAGTATCCGGACACCACGCGCCGGACGCAGTTTCTGCGCGAAGTGGTCGGCCGGCTGGAAAGCATGCCGGGCGTTATTTCAGCCAGCGCCCAATTGAGCATCCCGATGGGTGTGGGCGTGTTATCGCCGGTCCTCGCCGATGGCCAACCCAACGTTCCGGCGGGCCAGAGGCCGCTTTCGGCATGGAGTTCCCTCACCCCCGGCTTTTTCAGAACCATGGGCATCCCGCTGCTGCGCGGGCGCGACTTCACCTGGGCCGACGATGCCCAATCGCCGCGGGTGCTGATCGTCAGCGAGTCGCTGGCGCGCCGCTTCTGGCCCGACGAAAACCCGCTCGGCAAACACTGTACCTTTACGCGGCTGCAGGCGGCTTTCGAAATCGTCGGAGTTGCCGGTGACACCAAGGTCCGCGGCCTGGATGCCGACCCCGGCATGATGATGTACACGCCATACCCGCAGTGGACCTGGCCGGCCATGGCCCTGACCATCCGTACCGCCGGCGACCCGCGCGCCCTCGCCAGCGGACTTCGGGCGGCGGTCGCGGCCGTCGATAAGGACCAGCCCGTTACGGGAGTTCAGACGCTGGAAGACGCGGTTGCTGTCACGCTGCAAGAGCGCCGCCAGACCATGTACCTGATCAGCGGATTCGCCGCCATCGCGATGCTGCTGGCCGTGATCGGTCTCTACGGCGTGATGGCGTATTCGGTAGCGCAGCGCACCAAGGAGATCGGCATCCGGCAGGCCATCGGCGCCCAGCGCGCCGACATCCTGCGGATGGTGCTGGGCCAGGGCATGCGGCTCAGCCTGGCCGGAATTGCCGTGGGCACGGCCGCCGCCGTTGGGCTGACACGCCTGATCGCCAGCCTGATCGACAAGATGCTCTTCCACGTGAGCGCCACCGACCCGCTCACCTACGCCGCCATCGCGCTGCTCTTCCTGGTGGTGGCCCTGGCGGCGACGTACATCCCGGCATGGCGCGCCACGCGGGTAGATCCACTGGCGGCCTTGCGCCAGTAATGGGGCACGCCTTCGTGCGTGCCGCAACCTGCCGACGCCCCGCCCTCAAAAGGCCAAAACCGCGAAGTTCCGCGCTTTTCAAAATTAACTCCTTTCCAATCAGCGCGAAAAATCGACCAACCGCTAGGGCTAGCGGTTTTGCCTTCAGCCGGGTCAGTCTCGACGCGGCGCAGTTGAATAAGGCGCTGCGGATCGTGTGGCCATCGACGACGGTACCATGTGTAGTGCAGGTCAGCGATGGAAGAGATCCACATCGAGTACGGGATGCCCACGGTCGCTGAGGCGATGCCGTTACTGACGGAGCGCCTTCGTAGCCTCAAGAAGTCGGGTGCCAAGGCAGTGAAGATCATTCACGGCTACGGGTCAACCGGGAAGGGCGGGAGACTTCGGAAGGCCACTCTTACCCTGCTTGAAGAGTCGAAGCAGACCGGGTTAATAAGAGACTTCGTTATCGGTGAACAGTGGTCGAAGTTCGAACTGCGCACGCTCACGCTGATTGACCGGATGCCGACGCTGTACAAGGATCAGGATCTCGAACGCCACAACCGTGGGATCACGGTTGTTTTCCTATGAGCGACCTTCACGGCCCGGCAACTTAGAAAGCGGGGCGCTGACGCTACGCCCTGCGTGCGCTTTCCGAAATTAAAATCCGCCGAGTCGAAAACCACGTTGGCACTTGCCCAGTCTGTGAGGACCGGCTGCAAGAGGAAGTCGATTCGTGGGCGGCTATGCGTTCTTCCAGTGTGGACCCCAGGGTGTGCGGCGCCCCAGAGGCTACTTACGCGCCGTCACCGTGACTTCGATGCGCGCCTTGGCGTTGGCCAGCTTCGTCACCCCAACCGTGGTTCGCGAAGGCCTGGATTCGGTGAAGACCTTGCCGTACACGCCATTCATTTTGGCGAACAGGTCGACGTCCGTCAGGTAAATCTGCACGGCCACCACGTCTTTGTACGTCATCCCCGCGGCCTTGAGTATGATCCCGATGTTGTCCAGCACCTGCTTGACTTCGGCTTCGAAATCCGCCGGCAATTCCTTGGTTTTCAGGTCCTGGCCGATCTGGCCAGAAACGTAAAGCGTGCCATCCACCAGGATGGCCGGGCTGAACATGGGCGCCGGCGCGCCCGGAGCGGGCGCGAATTCCGGCGGATTGATGACCTTCTTGGCTGCCGTCATCGGAAGGCAAAGGCAGGCAGCGGCAAACAGCGCGCAGATGATTTTTCTCATGTGTGCCAATGTACCACTACGGCACGAAAATCACATAGATGGCGTAACCCATCGCCGCAGCCACCGCCAGACAGATCAGTCCCGAGACCCTGCGCCGCGCCAGAAAAAGATCAGCGCCATGGTTGCCAACCTGCCCCACAGACTCCTGCTATCCTGAGGGCCTGATGTATTTGAAGATTCTGGGCCATCCCGTTTTCACCAATCTGAATTTCCACATGCCGATGATCGTCGACCTTTCGCATCCCCTCATCATGTTGCAGGGAGAGAACGGCTCGGGGAAATCGACGCTGCTGAATTCCATCTACCAGGCGCTGCGGGGCGATCGGGTGGAGGGCTTCGTCTACCGGCTGGAAACCGCCGGCCTCAGTCTGGGAAAGGCTTTCCTGTTTGACGCCGAGCAACACAATCCGCGCGTGCAGTTGGACCTCTTCAAGGAACAGCCGGAAATGATCGAGTTTCTCAGAATGGCCAGCCACGGCCAGGTGATGCTCTCCATGTTTCGCGAGACTTTCCCGAAATTGCCCGAGGGCACCATCCTGCTGCTGGATGAGCCCGAAATGGCGCTTTCGGTCTCCAACCAGCGCCGGATTTTGAAGATGTTGATGGAACTGGTGGACCAGAAGAAATTCCGCATCGTCTGCGCTACCCACTCGCCCGTGCTGATCGAAGCAGCCGAAACCTACGTCATCAATCTGGACCGCCATATCAACCGCAACGTGCCTACCGGCGACCAGGGCATCGAAGGCGCCAGCACCATCCAATAGCACCATCCAATAAACAGGCCACCATGACTTGCTGCGCGGAATTCGAAAAGCTGATCGACCGGGATCTGGCGCGCCATGCCCAACCGTATCAGTTGTCCAATGGCACCATCATCACGGAAATCGATACGGAATACTTCCTGGTATTCGGCGACGACCGGCACCAGTTCGTGGGCGTGAATTACTGCCCGTTCTGCGGCCGGGTCTTGTCGCGCCAGTTGTGGAACCAGGAAAAGAAGAAGTAAAGCGTCGGAGCCGTGACCGTGAGGGAGCGGTGGAGCCAATCCGAAACGCAACGCAGACCAGCGAGCCGCCCAAAAAGCCGTGATGTCCGCCTTCTTGATTCGCTGGTAAGCTTAAGGCATGTCGACGTTGTTGGAAAAGGCGCTGGAAAAAGTCGGGGCTCTGCCTCGTGATGAGCAGGATGCGATCGCATCGCAAATCCTCGCTTCTCTCGCCGACGAGGGCGCCTGGAAGAAGCGTTTCGTGGAGAAGCGTGAGATTATCCGTCGCATGGCTCGGGAGGCCCTCGAGGAAGACGCAAGGGGTGAGACCCTTCCGTTGGACGAGATGCTTTGATCCACTCGCGGACGACCCGGCGGTTCTGGCGTTTGTTTTCCGATCTGCCGACGGATGCTCAGCGGGAAGCCAAGCGTGCGTATCGCCTCTTCCAGGCCAACCCGGCGCACCCTGGCCTTCATTTCAAGAAACTGGAGGGCGAGGACGACATCTACTCAGCCCGCATCGGTCTCGACTACCGCGCACTGGCGGTCATGAAAAGAGATCGCGTAGTTTGGTACTGGATCGGTAGTCACTCCGAGTACGATCGCCTCGTCTGATTCGCTGCCTCGAACGACACAGAAGCCTGTATGCCTGTGTCCTACCCTGCCAACGTCATCAGGTTCCGCCCGCAGATCCGGCTGGCTTCGTGTTTGTCGCCGCCCGGCCCGGCCCAATGCGTTTCCAGGCTGATCCAGCCCCCGTAGCCGTCGCGCGCCAGCGACGCGATCTGGCCCGTCCAATCGATATCTCCCGTGCCCAGTGGGACCCAGGCCGACTTGTGGTCCTCGCCGATTTTGCAGTCCTTGGCATGCACGTGGACGATCCTGCCGGGCGGGACTTTTGAGTAGCCATCCGGAAAGGGTGTTTCGCCCGAAACCATGGCGTTGGCCGGGTCCCAGACAATCTTGAGGTTGGGATGATCCACCGCCGCCAGCAGCCTCCCCGTCTCCGCGCCAGTGGCGATATGGCAGGCGTGTTCGTTTTCCAGGCCGATGACCAGACTGTGGGCCGCGGCCTGTCCGGCCAGACTCGCGAGCGCATCCACCACACGCGCGAAGCACTCTTCCGGGCGAATAGTACGCCAATACGAAAACACGCGAATGATCCGCGCGCCCGTGCGCCGGGCGATTTCAAACGCGCGGGCCGTGAGCCGCGGTTGATCGGCGAAGGTGTGCCTGGAGGCGAACATATCCTGCTGGAAGCGGACGTCCACGTCCGGCGCATCCGGCAGCACGCACTTCAGCAGCGGCGAGGCGATGGAGATGATTTCCATACCGCGGGCGCGCACCAGGCCGATGGCGCGGTCCAGTTCGTCATCCGTCAGGTCAATCACGTTCTTCCCGAACACCATCCGAAGCTCGGCCCCGGTCATCCCAATTTCAGCCATGGAGCCAAGGGCGGTTTCCAGGTCCGGCGAAAACTCGTCGGTGATGGCGGCAATGCGAAAATGTGCGGGTTGGTTGAGCATAAAACTCCCATTATACGGGCCAACCGGTGCGAGAATAGCAAGATGCCAGGTCTTGCAAGCTCCGTGGAAAACGTGCCGCGCTCGCGAATTCGCGAATTGGCCGAAATTGCCATGACGATGGACGGCGTGATCCGGCTTTACTTCGGCGAATCCAACCTGCCCACGCCGGATTACATCAAGCAGGCCGCCGTCCGCGCATTGCAAGACGGCTACACGTTCTACACCGAAAACGCCGGCCTGCCTTCGCTGCGCCGCGCTATCGCCGGCAACTACCAGCGGCTCCATGCGGTGAAACTCGAACCCGCTACCGAAATCGTGGTCACCGCGTCCGGCGTTCAGGCGCTGAATCTGGCCATCCGCTGCGTGCTCGATCCGGGCGACGATGCGTTGGTGCTCACTCCCGCCTGGCCCAACGGATCGTCAAGCATCATGATGGCTAATGCCCGCGTGCATCAGGTTCCGCATCCGCTGTGCGGCCAGCGGTACCGCGTGGATTTTGACGCGCTGGAGGCCGCCGTGACCCCGCGCACCCGCCTGCTGCTCTACACCTCGCCTTCCAATCCGCTGGGCTGGGTGGCCACCGAAGAGGAGCAGCAAGGCCTGCTGGATTTTGCGCGCCGGCACGGCTTGTGGTTGATCGCCGACGAGGTTTACGACCGCCTCTATTACGCCGGCGCCGCGCTGGGCGACCCGGTGCCCTCCATCCTGCGCAAGGCTACGCGCCAGGACGCCGTGATGGTGGTACACTCCTTTTCCAAGAGCTACTGCATGACAGGCTGGCGCGTGGGATGGTTGGTGGCGCGCCGCGACCTGGCGGAGAAGGCCACGCAGTTGAACGAATTCATCATTTCGCACGCGCCCACCTTTGCTCAGAAGGCCGGAGAAACGGCGCTGGCGGAGGGCGAAGGGCCGCTGCTGGAAATGCTGGAGCGGCTCAAGCAGAACCGCGATCTTTGCCTGCAGGCGCTAAGCGGCATGAACGGCGTCACCGTGCCCAAACCGGACGGCGCTTTCTATCTTTTTCCGCGCATTGAAGGCCTTCGCGATTCCTTCGGTTTCTGCCGCCGCCTGCTGGAAGAGACGCGCGTGGGACTGGCCCCGGGCGTGGCCTTTGGCGCGGGCGGCGAGGGTTCGGTACGCATCTGCTACGCCGCCGAGCAGTCCATTCTGGAGCCGGCCATGGCCCGGCTGACCAAATTCTTGAATGCGGGTGCCTGAAAGGAGAATCCAAATGTTAAAGGGTTTCAAAGATTTCCTGATGCGGGGCAACGTGGTTGACCTGGCGGTAGCGGTGGTCATCGGCGGAGCCTTTGGGGCGGTGGTCACCGCGCTGGTGAAAGACCTGATCACGCCGTTGGTCGCAGCCATCTTCGGCAAGCCGGACTTCAGCGCGATCGTCTTTGAGGTGAATGGCAGCAAGTTCCTGCTGGGCGATTTCGTCAACGCGGTGGTGGCGTTTCTCATGGTGGCGACGGCGATTTACTTCTTTGTCGTATTGCCCGTCAACACCGTGATGGCGCGGGTTAAACGGGGCGAAGTGCCGCCCGATCCCACCACCAAGAAATGCTCCGAGTGCTTGAGCGAGATCCCGCTCGCCGCCAAACGCTGCGCCTTCTGCACGAGCGTGCAGTAAACGCTACGCGACTACTCCGGATCTATCACCCCGCACAACCCGGCTGGGGCCGCTGTGCCCACGTCGGAACCCGGACTTTGCGTCACTCGTATCGCAATGCGCTCACAGGGTCGATGGTGGCGGCGCGATGCGCCGGCAGCCAGGATGCGATGATTCCCACCACAAGCAGCACCAGGATCGAACCGGCCAGCACCCAGCCATCTGTTGCGGTCACGCCATAGAGCAGGCTTTTCAACGCGCGCATGACGGCCCACGATCCGGCCATCCCGAGGCCGAGGCCGCATACCACCAGGCGCAATCCTTCGCCAAGGACGGCGGTGGAAACCTGGCCGGGCCGCGCGCCCACCGCTATGCGCACTCCGATTTCGCGCCGGCGCTGCGAAACGGTATAGGCCAGCAAGCCGTAAAGCCCGAGCGCCGCTAGCAGTAGTGCCAATCCGGCAAACGCGCCGATCAGCTTGACGGCAACCTCGCGCGAGAGGAGCTTTCCA
>DATMNI010000389.1:0-21644 GCA_035570275.1 Candidatus Acidiferrales bacterium
CTCCACGCGCACGCGCACCAGCTTTGAGATCGCCGCCAAGCGCCTGAGCGCGGACGCGGTTTCCATCACGGCGTCGGGCTCCAGCGTGTCCAAGGGCGAGTCGCTGGTGGACACGCTGAACACGCTGGCGGCCATGCGGCCAGATGCCATCGTGATGCGGCACGCGGCCTCCGGGGCGCCGCATTTTCTGGCGCGGCACCTGCCCACCCCCATTATCAACGCCGGCGATGGCACCCACGAGCATCCCACGCAGGCGCTGTTGGATGCCCGGACCATTCTGGATCGCCGGGAGCGCCTGGAAGGCCTGAAGGTGGCCATTATCGGCGATATCGCGCACAGCCGCGTGGCGCGGTCGAACGTGCACCTGCTGTCGAAATTCGGCGCCGAAATTGTGCTCTGCGGGCCGGCGTCGCTGCTGCCGGTGGAACTGGCGCAACTGGCGCCGGGCGTGCGGCTCACCACCGATATCCGCGACGCCATTCGCCAGGCCGACGTGATCATGATGCTGCGCGTGCAGCTTGAGCGGCAGCACGAGGCGGCATTCCCGGCCAGCGAATATTTCCAGTTTTACGGGCTGCGCCTGGAGCACATGGACCTGGCCAGGCCGGACGCCATCGTGATGCACCCCGGCCCCATCAACCGCGGGCGCGAGCTTTCGAGCGAGGTAGCGGATTTCACCCGGTCGGTGATTCTGAATCAGGTGGAGAACGGCATCGCCGTGCGGATGGCGGTGCTCGAAAAGGTGATTGGATAGGCCGCCGTTATTGGATAAGCCAAGGTGGATAACCTATGACTATCGTGATCAGGAACGGGCGCGTGATCGACCCGGCGTCGCATACGGACCGCGTTGCCGATCTCCTGATTGTGGATGGGCGTGTGGCCGCGGTGGCCCCGAACCTGGCGGCGCCCAACCTGTCGTCACCCGATGTCGAGGTCTTCGATGCCACGGGCATGATCGTGGCGCCGGGCTTCATCGATATGCACGTGCATCTGCGCGAGCCTGGCTTTGAGCATGCCGAAAACATCGAAAGCGGGTCGCGGACGGCGGCAGCGGGCGGGTTCACTTCGGTCTGTTGCATGCCCAACACCAAGCCGGTGAACGACAGCAAAACGGTGACCAGCTACATTGTGGAGCAGGCGCGCAAGAAGGCGGCGGTGAACGTGTTTCCCATCGGCGCCATCACCAGGGGCAGCGGCGGCGAGGAGTTGGCGGCCATCGGCGCCATGAAGGCGGCGGGCGCGGTGGCCATTTCCGACGACGGCCTGCCGGTGATGAACTCGCGGGTGATGCGGCGGGCCATGGAGTTCGCGCGGTCGTACGATTTGCCGATCATCCAGCACTGCGAGGACCTGAACCTGAGCGCCGGGGGCGACATGCACGAGGGCGTGCCATCGGTGCGTTGGGGGCTGCGCGGCATTCCGGCCGCGTCGGAAGACGTAATGGTGGCGCGCGACCTGGTGCTCGCTCAGTTGACCGGCGCCCGCTACCACGTGGCCCATATCTCCACGCGCAACGCCGTGGCCATGGTGGAATACGCGCGGCAGCAGGGCTTGCCGGTGACGTGCGAGACCACGCCGCACCACTTTTCGCTCTCGGACGAAGAGATGGCGCCCTACGACAGCAATTACAAAATGAAGCCGCCGCTGCGTTCCTGCGGCCACCGCGACGCCGTGGTGGAGGGGCTGGTTGCCGGGACCATCAGCGCCATTGCTACCGACCATGCACCCCACGCCGGGTCGGAGAAGATGCAGGAATTCGAGCGCTGCCCGTTCGGCATCATCGGCCTGGAGACCGCATTGGCGCTGGCCATGGAGGGCTTGGTGATCACGGGAAAGATTTCGCTCACCCGCATGGTGGAGTTATTCACGACGGGTCCGGAAGCCGTGATGCGCCTGGGCCGCGGCACCCTGGCCCCTGGCGCGCCCGGCGATGTGACGGTCTTCAGCACGGACGTGACATGGACCTACGATGTGAACCAGTCGCCCTCGCGCAGCCGGAATTCCCCGTTCCACGGGAAGACCTTCCGCGGCGGCCCGATGGCCACGGTGGTGAACGGCGCGTTCGTGTGGCGCAGGGGATAGGGCGTGATCACGCATATCGAGATCGAGGGGTTCAAGAGCCTGAAGAAGGTGGCGCTCGATCTCGGCGGTCTGAACATCTTTATCGGGACTAACGCCAGCGGGAAGAGCAATTTCTTCGAAGCGCTGCGGGTGCTGCAAGGGATCGGATACGGATTCACCATTAGCGAGATCTTCGATGGCAAGCCGAAGAGCGCGACCGGCGAGGTGTGGGAAGGTATTCGTGGTGGAAGCGCGTTGGCGAGTTTCCGGAATTCGGCGGTAGCCGAGCCGTCACTCCGCATTGTTCGCTTCACCGTAAAGCTAAAGGCTGAGGGCCTGGACCAACCTCTGACTTACTCCATCGCCATCGACACCGGCGAGGCACAAATTCGGAGCGAGAGGCTGTGGGTTGGCGAAAACCTCGAAAACCTCATCTTCGGAGAACAGTTGGCCTCCGTACCGGGCAACCTAACGGTGCCTATGTTGGCGCTAGCGCCCCTGCCGGACGTTTTCGGCGTGCAGCTAACGAAAATCTGTCGTGCCCTGCTTGCTGACACCCAAGTGTTGGACCCAGCAGCCGAGAACCTGCGAGATTACTCCAAGGTGCCTCAGGCTAGGCGAATGGGAGATCGTGGCGAGAACTTCGCCGGCCTGGTCAGTTCGATCCTTCCTCAGGATGCAACCACTTCGGCTTACACCTCGTGGCTCAAACAGCTTACCCCGGCAGAACTGGATGAGGTTGTCCTGTTGCGTGGGGCTCTAAAGGAACCCTTGTTCGCCTTTAAAAAAGGCAACCAGGCGATTCCAGCTTCAATACTCTCCGATGGGACCCTTCGCTTCGCAGCGATTGCAGCAGCCTTTTTCCAGCCTGACATGCCCCGCACTCTGCTAATCGAAGAGATTGAGACCGGTCTCCACCCCACGCGGCTTCGGTTGCTGCTGGAACTTCTCAGATCGCAATCGGTGAACGGTACGCCTCAGGTGATGGCGACCTCGCACTCGCCACAGGTACTCGCCTGGCTCACCGAAGACGATTACAAGACCACGTTCCTTTGCAGAAAAGACGAAGAAACTGGGGCCTCGACGATCATCCCATTGTCGGAAGTGCCTGGGTTTTTGGACCTGGCGCGCAAGCAACCGGCATCGGATCTGTTTGCGGAAGGCTGGCTGGAAGGCGCGCTTTGAGTTTTCAGGTTTTGGTCATACCCGAAGACCCAACCTACAACGGGTATATCCTCACGCCCTTGGTGTCTCGAATTCTGGCGGAATGCGGTAAGGCGAAAGCGAAAGTGAAGATGCTCGACAACCCGAAGGTTTCCGGCATCGCCCATGTCTTTTCGCTCTTGCCCGATATCGTCGAGAGATACGCCCATTTCGACTTGCTTCTGTTGCTGGTGGACGCCGATGGGCGCGACCGGTCCGGCCAATTCGAAAGGTTCGAAGCTGCCGCTGCCGCCCGACTCGCCCGGCCCGTCCGGCTCATTTGCTGCGCGGCCGTGCAGGAAGTGGAGGCATGGCTTCTGGCGGGTCACACGGCGAGGCTCGGTCGTCCCTGGAGCGAAGTGCGGGCGGATGTTTCGGTGAAGGAGAACATCTTCGAGGGATTCCTTAGCCAGTTTGGCGACCCGCGCACTCCCGGCGGCGGGCGCGATGCGCTGATGAAAGAAACGCTTTCGAACTATCGAGGGCTGCTGAAACTCTGCCCCGAGGTGGCCGAACTTCAAGAGAAGGTTTGCGACGGTCTACCGTAACGCGCCGCAACGGCCCGCACCCTTGTCCAACCTTCACCCGCCTCTGATGCCCGCCTGTGACAATCAACCCCGATCTGGCGGAATACGATGGACATGCAAGACTTCACCGGGTTTGACCTGACGCAGGCGTCAACTAGGACCCGCATGTGAGTCGGTCAGTGGTGATGTCGCGGCTCAACTCAAGGAAGGTGAGAATCTGCTGGCGGGGAATATATGGATACACGGCCAAGAAATCGTCTATGCTTTCGCCGGTTTCGAGAAAATCGATCAGCGTCTGGACGGGGATGCGGGTGCCAGTGAAACAAGCGGTGCCGTGCATCGTCTCCTTGTCGATGGTGTCTGTCCAATCTCTCGCGCAACGCCTTCGGGTCAACGGACTTGCCCAAGTAGCCGGCATCGCGGGGATCGGGGATTCCCCGTAACTTGATACCTGGAAAGGGGACTAAGGCACCTGGCTACCCTGTTGCGCCGCCTGCGGTTTTGAATGATAGTATAAGGCGGAGGAAAACGAATGCGCTTTTTATTTAAGGTTTCGATACCGGTGGAAAGTGGTAACGCGGCGGCCCGGGATGGGTTCAAGGCCATCCAGACCATTCTGGATCAGCAGAAGCCGGAAGCCGCGTATTTCATCGCCGAGGGCGGGAGACGGACGGGGATTCTGATTCTGAATATGGACGATGTCTCGCAGATTCCAGCGATTGCGGAGCCCTGGTTCCTGGCGCTGAACGCCGCTGTTGAGGCGACGCCGGCAATGGTTCCGGCGGACCTGGCTAAGGCCGGACCGGCCATCGAGAAGGCAGTGAAGGCGTTCGCGAAAGCAGGGTAGGGCGTGGCGCTTATCGGAGGCCGCGAAGGGCTGCCCACGGTAGAATAGGAAATATGTTCTTTCGCCGAGAGCGCCCGAAGAATCCCACGTTCACGGAGCGGCTGGACAACCTTCGAAAAGCCGGCTTCACCGTTACGGCACGGGCGGGCACTGCGCGCGCGGGTGCTCCCCAGGCGGGTGCGGTAGTTCGGGTGAGCCGCGAAAACTGCGCCGTTGATCTGTGGGAAGAGGGCGGTACGGTGCATCGCGAAGACCGCGCCGGGATTCTGATGGGCGCTGAAATCGGCGCGCTCGTGGATGGCGGCTACCAGAAGTTTTTCCGGACGCCTTCGGGCAAAAAGCCCGCCCTGGCCGACGAGTTGAAGGCACTGCACGCCTTCGAGGAAGACCTGAAGGAGGGTCTCGGCGAACAGAGCCTGTACAACGAGTCGCTGGGCACCGTGTCCACGTTTTATCTCTACGATCGCGTGCAGGACCGGGACCGCGGCGTGCCCAAGCGAATCTGGGAGTCCTAGCGCAGCAGCTAAAGAGAGCCTCATGGAGAGCCTGCGCCAAAACCTGGCGGCGGTGCGGGAACGGATTGCCCGGGCGGCGGAAGGTGCAGGCCGCGACCAGGCCGGCATCACGCTGCTGGCGGTTACCAAGATTTTTCCGGCGGCGGCGATTCAGGAAGCCTACGACCTGGGGCTGCGTGAGTTCGGCGAAAACTACGTGCAGGAGTTCGAAGGCAAGGCGGCGCAGGTTGGCGGCCTGGCGGGCGCGCGGTTCCACCTGATCGGCCATCTGCAATCCAACAAGTCGAAGAAAGCGGTGGAGCTGTTCCGGGTAATCCAGACCGTGGATTCCGCCAGGCTGGCGCGGCGGTTGAACGAGGCTCTCGTCCGCCCGGGCCCACCGGTTGCGGATTTGGCGATTGGGCCCGCCGGCGAAAGCCCGCTGGACGTGATGCTGGAAGTGAAGCTTTCCGGGGAAGACGCCAAGAGCGGCGCGGAACCGGCCGAACTACCGGCGCTCATCGAAGCGGTGCGCGGCTGCCAGAATCTACGCCTGACCGGGCTGATGACCATGCCGCCCTGGTCGGACGACTCCGAGGCGTCGCGGCCGTATTTCCGGCGGCTGCGGGAACTGGCGGAGCAGCACGGCCTGACGGGGCTTTCGATGGGGATGTCGCACGATCTGGAGACGGCAATCGAAGAAGGCGCCACCTGCGTAAGAGTGGGGACGGCGCTGTTCGGGAAGCGGAAGAAGGTGTGAAGCTGGTGGTCTGGAGACCCGCCTCGCCATCTACTCCGTCATCTTCTTCCGCTGCCTGGCGAAGAAGTCCAGCATCGGACTGAACTGCGGTGCGGCGATGCTGGTGTGGCTCCCGCCCGGCACCTCAACATAGACGATGTTCGCGCCTGCCTTCTTCCCCGCCTCCACCATCGCGCGCGATTGCGTCACCGCCACTGTCCGGTCGTCGTCTCCGTGCACCACGTACTCCGGAATGTGAGCGATCTTCACCATTCCCGCCGGATTGCCGCCGCCCGATATGGGCCCCAGGGCGGCGAAGATTTCCGGATGCGACATCGCGACACTCCAGGTGCCAAAACCGCCCATGGAATGGCCCATGAGATAAATGCGATTGGGATCGATCTGGTAGTCTCGTCGCACTTCGGCCAGCACGTCCATGACGTCCCGTTCGGCCGAATCGCGATACATGGACGCCGAATCGCGGCCCTTCGGGCAGGCCACCACCAGCCCCACCCGCCCGGCCTCGCGTTTCAACGCCCCGCCGTAGCCATCGAACATGATGTTTTCATCGCCTCCCATGCCGTGCAGTGCAATCAGGAGCGCGTTCGGCTTGGAGGCGCTATACGCCTCGGGAATGAACAGCCGGTACGGCTGCAGCGTATGGTCCTCGGCGGAGCGATAGGCTTTCCGGAAGTCGCCACGCCTTCCGGCGAAGAAATCACGCCCTGCGTCCAGGGCATCCAGAATCTCGTTGGCCCTGGCAAAGTCGTCGCCCAGGTGGTACGCTGCCAGGTTCACCTCACCGCGATCGGCGCGCTCATAAAGAGCCAGCGCGTACTCCGCGGTGGGCAGCGCAGGGCTGCCCGTGCCGTTACGGATGGCGGTGCTCTTGGCCAGTCGATTGCGCAGTCGCTCCGCCAAGCGGGCGAGCGGCTCAATATGCACCGGCAGCGTCTTGACGAGCCCGCCCGGTAGCGCTGGAGCGGGTGGCGGAGCGGGCGACTCTGCCTCCGGCGCCAGACGCACCTCGATGGTGTAGTCGCCCACCACTTCGGCCGGCAGCCCGACTTTGGTTGAAAAGGGCATCGCAGCGGGATTGAGGGCTATCGCCGAACCAAGGCTCCTCTCCGCCCCGCCATCCTTTTTCAACGGCACCAGGAACAGCGAGGCCGTCAGTTTCGCCGGCGCGGCCGGGCTGCTGTAAAGGGGAGACAACGTGACTGTGATCGGTTGGCCCGGGTCGACGATGGCGTGGTCCAGATGCCCCTGCAATCCGGAGGCGAACTCGTAGGCTGGTGTCCAGGCCACGCCGCGCATGACCGCCAGCCCGTGATAATAGGCGCGAACGGCATCGCCGTATTTTGCAGCCTGGCCGGCCTGGGCTGCCTCACGGGCGAGTTGGTCGGCTTGTTGGCGCTGCTCATCCGTGAGTTGCAGGGTGTTCCTTTGGGTCCGGTAGGTGACCGAGGTGCGAAGCACCATGCCGGCATCCTGCGCGTAAAGAACCAGTCCCAGGGTGAAAGCGAAAAAACTGAAAAAGAAAAAGCGGACGAAACGGAAGTGCGGCATAGCCTGCCAGTATATATCACGGGCTTGTGGGGCAGATTGTTAATCTGATTGTTAATCGGTTTCGCATGAGCGCCGGGCGCACAGGGGGCAGGATGGAAGTCGCCCGTGGCGCTATGTGGGGCAGCTTGGCAAGCCTGCTTGGCAAGTTGCCGCGGATTGGCATTGCCGATGTCCTCACAGTTCTTCATTCGTTCCACGGCGTCCAGCTGAAAGCCAACCGGGTACCGCTTCGATCGTTTGTTCGGTTTCTTTGCCATGACACTTCTCCATTAGATGAAAAGTGTCTAACTCCGGACTGTCTCAAATCGTGGGGGCAGTCCAATCGCCGCCGATGAACACCGATAAACGCGGATAAGCAAGGGAGTTTTCTTATCTTTGTTTTTATCCGCATTCATCGGCGTTCATCGGCGGCCATATTTCTTCGTTTTACCCTTGGGCGGAGTCAAGCAATAAGCTGGTTGCGTCGCGTCAGGCGTCCGGGGGTGATCGGCTTGGAGTGTGGGATTCCAGAAAGGCAAGATTTCACGGTAGTGTAGGAGAGACCTTGTCGGCTACTCCGGTTTATCCCGGCGCACCGTATGTCCCACTGCTGGTTACCGGGCGATATCGCATCGGTGCCCGCCGGTGATTCGTATCAGATCGGCTGGCGTTACCAGCATCTGGCAGCCGCGAACCCCGGCGCTCACCGAGATCGCGTCCCACAAATCCGCGGTCTCATCAAGATAAAAGGGATAGGGTTTTCTCATCCCTACCGGCGACACTCCACCGCGAATGTAGCCGGTAAGGCTGAGCACTTCCTTCACCGCCACCAACTCGACCTTCTTGTTTCCGCTGGCTGCGGCCAGCGATTTCAAGTCGAGTTCCGTATCGGCCGGAATCGACGCCACCACTACGCCCGTGCGGTCGCCCCGCGCCACCAGCGTTTTGAAAACCTGTCCGGCCGGCATCCCGATGGCCGCGGCTACGTGAGGCGCGCTGAGGTCGCCTGCGTCCACCGCGTACTCGCGCAGTTCATAGTGGATGCCGGCCTGCTCCAGAATCCTGACGGCGTTGGTTTTGCCAGCCATGCCTTACAATCGTCTCCGTCTACGCCGCCACGTGTACCGACGTCGCTTTCACGATGGCACAGACCGCATCACCGGGGCTCAACTGCAACTCGCCGGCCGACTGAGCCGTCACCACCGCGACCAGCGGGAATCCGCAATCCAATTCGACGCGCGCCAACGGGCCTTCCAGAATGACGGATCGCACGCGGCCGGGCACCCGGTTGCGCGCGCTCGAGGTCTGCGCCAGGTCGCGAGTTAGCGCCACATCTTCGGCGCGAATGCAGGCGAAGACCTGGCCGCGCTCCGGAAACGGCTCGCCCGAAGCCTCGCGATACACGGCATCGATCTGATACACGGCATCGATCTGACACACGGCATCGATGCAGGCCAGGCGCCGGGCGCCCACCTCCAACGTGAGCAGGCCCCGCTCGCGACCCGCGATGCGCGCGGGCAGAACGTTTTCGACCCCTACGGACTCGGCCACCCGCGCATCCGCCGGGCGCCGGAATACCTCCTGTACCGGACCCGCCTGCCGAATCCGGCCATCGATCATCACGGCCATCCAATCGCCCAGAGCAATAGCCTCCATGCGGTCGTGCGTCACCACGATGGCCGGCACGCCGCTCTCGGTCAGCAAACGGCGCAGGTCATGGCGTACCCGCAGGCGCGTCAGCGCATCCAGGGCGGAGAGCGGCTCGTCCAGAAGCAGCAATGCGGGTTGCGCGGCCAGGGCGCGGGCCAACGCCACGCGCTGCTGCTGGCCGCCGGAGATGGCGCCGGGAAGGCGATCCGCGAATTCGGTAAGGCCAAAGGTGTCCAGAAGTTTGCGGGCCGCGTTGGTGGAACTGGATTGCCGGCCGGCGGCGTACGCCACGTTCTGGGCCACGGTGAGGTGAGGAAACAGCGCGTAATCCTGAAACAGGAAGCCGGCGCGGCGTTGTTGGGGCGCGAGCCACGTACCCTGCGCGGTGTCGCACCACGTGGCATCGCATCTGGTGGCATCTCCGGGACCGGCGCGGCTGAAAGTAATAAGGCCCTGGTCCGGACGTTCCAGGCCGGCCAGCAGCCGCAACAGTGTGGTCTTCCCGGAGCCCGATGGGCCGAACAGCACCGTAACCGGAGCTTCCGCCAGCGGGATGCGCAACTCCGCATCCAGCTCAAAACCGGACGGCAGCCGCTTCCTGCAGCGGCAGATCAGTTCGCCGGCCATACCGCCCAAACCCGGCGCTGCAGAGCGTACGTCATCACCAGCACCGTGAACGAGACGCCGATCAGGAACACTGAGGTCCGGAGTGCCCCGCCGTAGTTCAGCGACTGCACCTGGTCGTATATCGAAATCGAAACGGTACGTGTGACGCCCGGGATGTTGCCGCCCACCATCAGGACCACGCCGAATTCCCCCAACGTGTGGGCGAAGCTCAGGATGGCGCCGGTGGCTATGCCGGGCAGGGCCAGCGGTACGATCACCCGGCGAAACGTTTGCAGGCGCGAGATGCCGAGACACCAGGAGGCTTCCAGAAGCTTCCGGTCCACGGCGCCGAAGGCTGCGGCCACGGGTTGCACCGTGAAGGGCATGCTGTAGAGCACGGAGGCAATCAGCAAACCTTGGAACGAAAACGGCAGCGTGCCGCCGGTCACGCGGGCATAGAGCGCTCCCACCGGGCTGCGCGGCCCGATGGCCAGCAGCACATAGAACCCCAGCACGGTGGGCGGCAGGACCAGAGGCAGCGCCACCACGGCTTCCACCACAAACTTCCAGCGGCGCGGCGAATAGGTAAGCCAATAAGCCAGCGGCATACCGATTACCATCAGGATTACGGTGGTGAAAAATGCCAGCCGAATGCTTAGCCAGATGGCTTGCCAATCCATATCATTCCCAATCATTCGCCATCACGCGCCATCATTCGCCATCATTCGCCCGGAAGGTAGAATCCGAATTGCTTGAGCACGCGCCGCCCCGCGGCGCCCAGAAGGAAAGCCCGGAATTCCGAAGCGGCCGGCGACGGCTTCAAGATGATGCCGCCCTGCTCCAACTTCGGATAGGCCGCGATGGGAATCTCCCAATAGCGGCCGGCCGCGCGCACCGCGGGCGCCTGGGCTAATGAAAGCGCCACGATCCCCACCTCGGCCGCGCCGCTCTCCACGAACTGCAAAGTTTGTGCGATGTTCTCACCCATCACAAGTTTCTTCTCGACCGTATCATACAAGCCCAGCCGGCGCAGCGCCGCCTCGGCCGCGCGGCCATAGGGGGCGTGCTGAGGATTGGCGATGGCCACGTGCCGCACCGCCGGGTCGCGCAAGGCCGTGGCGGGGTTGAGCGGCGAACCGGCGGGCACCCAAACCACGATCCGGCCCATGGCATAAATGAAAACCGAATCCGCCGCTCCGATGCCTTCGCCGGCAAGCTTGCGCGGGTACTCGACGTCGGCGGAGAGGAACACATCGAAGGGCGCCCGGTTGCGCAGTTGCGTGTAGAAGGTGCCGGAAGATCCATAGTTGATTCGCAACTCGACCTCGGGATGACCTGCACGAAACTCTCGGGTGACCTGCTCCAGGGCGAAGTTGAGATCGGCCGCCGCGGCGATCGTCAGCAAGCGCGAGGCCGGACGCGGAGCACAGGCCGCCCCGGTCAAAACTGCGCCGATCAGAGCAGCACGTAACGTATAAATGACCATGTCATCCTTAGGAGACAATAGCACGGGGCCGTTGCGGGGGCGCCAGCCGCCAACCCGTCTACGCGGCTGGGGTGCGTTCGCCCGCCGCCGTTCGCCTGCCACCATTCGCCGGCCGCCGTTCGCCTGCCACCCAAGACCGCTGACCCGCCCGGCTACGATGGTGACATGGCAGCGAACGTGAAGGCGGCGATTTCCATGGCGGTGCTGGAGCAGGTGGACATTCGGGTGGGAACCATCGAAGCGGTTGACGATGTGGCGGGGTCGGACCGCCTGCTGCTGTTGCGCGTCAACTTCGGCGACCATGTACGGCGGATCGTGGCAGGGATGAAAAAGGAGCGGGAGAACCCGCTGGAAGTGCTGGGGCGGCAGGCGCTGTTCGTAGTCAATCTGGAGCCGCGCCCGATCCGCGGGGTGGTCTCTGAGGGAATGCTGTTCGATATCGGTTATGCCGATGGAGTGCGGCCGGTCCTGGCCGTGCCGGAAAGTCCGGTGCCGGACGGAACCCGAGCGGGATAAGCCGAAACGCGACTGGCGGAGAGGGGGAGATTCGAACTCCCGTTACCCGTAAAGGTAAGCCCGCTTTCGAGGCGGGTGCGATCGACCACTCTGCCACCTCTCCGCGCGGTTTGCGCTTTCATTATACCAACCGCGCCGGGCGCGCAACGGATCGTCATCACGTTTGAGAACGCCGATCTGCGGCGGGCGCAGAGCAGGAAGGATGAAAGTCGCCCGTGGCGCTATGTGGGGCAGATTGTCAATCTGCGGCGGATTGGCAATCCGCCCGCCGGGAGTTGGCGCGCAGCCGAACTTCCACAAGCGACTTTCGAGAGTGGCGGCAGTAACAGGAGGAGGCGGAGCACTCGCGGCTGGAAAAGGGGAGTAGCGGAACGGCTTAGATCCCCAGGCGCTTCTTGAGTTCCTGCAGGCGTTCGCGGGCTACCTGCAACGGGGTGCTCTTGGCATCCTTCAGGCGCAGCAGAGCTCTGCCGGCGAACCAGGCATCCAGTTCCTTGGCCCAGGCCAGGTTCACCAGGGTTCCCCGGTGGATGCGGCAGAAGTGTTTGGGGTCGAGCCGCTGCTCCAGGTCGGACACGGTGTGGTCCACAACGTAGTTCCTGGTTTCCGTAGCGGCGTAGGTCAGCTTATCCTGGGCGAAGAAGTGGGTGACCTGGGCGAGTTCCAGAATGTGGATGCGCTCGCCCAGGCGGGAGGTGATGCGTTCGGGATAATCGGCCGGCGGCGCGTGTCGCATGGCCTCGGCCAGTTGAGCCAGGATTCCCTTCCATTCCGGCGCCTCCGCCGGGTTTACCCGCAGGCGCTCGATTTTATCCAGCGCTCGCGCCAGGTGGCGTTCTTCAACCGGTTTGAGCAGGTAATCGATGGAATTGACCTCGAATGCCTGCAGCGCGTACTGGTCGTAGGCGGTGGTGAAGACCGTCAGCGGCTGAGGGTCGAGCATTCCCAACATCTCAAAGCCTGTCATTCCCGGCATCTGGATATCGAGGAACAGCACATCGGGTGGCTTTTCGGTCAGCGCCGCCAGGGCGTCCACGGGGTCGGTGCTGGTGCCGGCCACCGCAACGCGGCCGGTCTCTTCCAACATGCGCGCCAGGCGCTTGACCGCCAGCGGCTCGTCATCCACCACGAACGCGCGTATCACACCAGGTCCCATCACACCAGGCCCCATCACACCAGCACCTTCTTCTGCGGAACCACCACGGACACGGTCATGCGGCCGTCACGCTGCGACAGTTCCAGGCCCCCGGCGCCATCGAAGAGCACCGCCAGGCGGTCCTGCAGAGTATCCAGCCCGTGGCCGTGCTTGAGCGCGTCCTTGTCGAACCCGGGCCCATCGTCGCTGACTTCCAGCAGCAGATGTTCCGCGCCCAACCGGGCCGTCACGCGGATTTCTCCGCCGAACCGGTTGCTCGAAACCGCATGTTTGATGCAGTTTTCCACCAGCGTTTGCAGGGTCATGGGCGGGACCTCAAGTTCGCCGATTCCATCCGGCACGTCCACCGTGTAGCGCAACCGGTCGCCGAAGCGCGTCTTCTCGATCTCCAGGTAGTCTTGTACCACGCGCATCTCATGCCGCAACGGGACCAGCCGGCGCGCGCTGGAATCGAGCGAGTAGCGCAGCAGCGCCGCCAGGCGTTCCACAGTCCGTTCCGCCAGGCCGGGGTCCTCACGGATCAGGGCGCTGATGGAGTTCAGGGTGTTAAACAGGAAGTGCGGATGGATGCGCGATTCCAGCGAGGAGAGCCTGGCTTCGGTGGCCAGTTTGCGCGATCGTTCCTCTTCCAATTGCCGGGTGCGGAGTTCGAGATTGGCGGCGTGGAGCCGATGCGTCAGCATCTCAAATGCCGTGATCATGGTGCCGAGCACCAGGTTTATGGTAATGGCGATTCTCAGGCTGCCGAGGTATTGCGGCCAGAATTCCTCTGGCCGCACCCAATGCAGAGCGACTAGAATCAGGCCGGCTGGAAACGCGCCGATCACGGCCAGCGATACAAAAGTTAAAGCTAAAGCGGGAATTTGGTACAGCCGTGGAAAAGCGGAGATGCGGGCCGCCACGCGCCCCACCAACAAAAAGCACAGGGTTCCGATGCAGTGGGCGTAGACCAGTCCGAACTTGAAGTGTATCAGCAGGTCCTGAGGCCCGGTGCTCAGCCGGAAAAGGAACATCAATGATGCCGGGATGGCGGCGCCTGCGGTGTCCACTAACAGCACCAGGAGCACCTTGCGAACGTGTTTCATCACGCCTTTCATGTTAGTGCGCCAGGGGTGCGGTTTCGAGGATTTCCGACGAAACGGGCCAGGACCGGATGAAGCCGGGCCGCGGGCGGACGAGCGGGCATCAGGCGCGGTCGAACAGGCGTTTCCAGCCCGACGGCTTCTTGCCCGCGATTCCCAGCAGCTTGCGGAACGGCTCGGCTTCGGCAGCGGAGAGCGGCCGCAGGCCGCGCAGCATTTCCACCACCTCCACCATGCGGCAGAAATGGTCCACGCAGTGCCAGCATTGATTGACGTGGTGCTCCATTTCCTCGCGCCCGCGCCAGGTGGTGCGGCCGTCAATCAAATCCAGAAAGGCCTTGACGGGCAGGCAGTCTTTGCCTTTCCCGCCTGCCGCGGCCCGGCCCAGGGCGGCCCCGTTGGCGGTGACGATGGTGCTGCTCCAGTGGTCCACCTTGCAGCGAATCAGCTCGGCTGAGCGCTGCCGAATCTTCTCCACGGTTTTCGGCTCCATTTTGACCATGGGGCCGGTTTGGGCGGGCGTATACTGCATGGTTTCGAACCAAGCCGCCTGCTTTTCCACCACCGTGAGCGGTTCCAGCGCGGCGGCGAGAGTTTCTAGATCCATGTCCATCTCGGGAACTGGCGTGGCGAGTTCAGCCAGTATTTTCTGGCGTAGTTCGGCGGCGAACCAGCGTTCGGGGGCGGGCTCGAGCGATTGAAACATGCTGGATTCGGGATTCCGCAGTGCCAGGAGCACGCGGTTGAGCAGCGCGGCGTCGGGGTCGGCGGACCCGTAGTGGGTCAGCAGCCTGCGGACCAGCGGAACGTATTCGATAACGAAATGTTCCCACCCCTCGGGCAGGTCGGCCCGGCAATCGCGGGCCATTTCGTAGCATGTGTAGATCATCTTTAGGTTTAATGGTAGCGTGCTTGCGGCGGCGGGCCGGTTAGGAGTATGCTCCGAAGTAGAGGGCACTCTAATGAAGGTTTTCCTGCAATTGGCACTATGCGGTTGTCTGGCGGCCGGCGTAGCCATGGCTCAACGTGGCGGCGGCCATGGGGGCGGTGGCGGAATGCGCGGCGGCGGCGGTTTTTCGGGCGGCGGATTCCGCGGCGGCAGTGCGGGCTTTGCGGGCGGCGGATTCCGCGGCGGTGGTGTGGGCTTTTCGGGCGGCGGATTCCGCGGCGGCAATTTCGGCTTCCGTGGCGGTTTCGGCGGATTTCGCGGCGGTTTCGGCCGGCCTTTCGGCTTCCGTTCGTCCTTCGGGTTCTTTCCATCGTTCGGTTTCGGCTACTGGCCGGGATACTACGATTACGGCTATGGCTACGGCTACCCCTACGATGCTTATTCCTACCCGGCGTCTTCTTCGTATCCTGCCTACCAGCCGTCCTCTAATGTGACGGTGGTTTATCCGCAGACGGCGCAGTCGTCGCCCGCCCCGGTTTATGTGGAGCGCGCCAACCCCAACCTGCGGCAATACGACGAGTACGGCCAGGAGGTCCGGCAGCCATCGGGCGGCGGCTACGGTTCGCAACCAGCGGCCGGCGCCAACGGCTCCCCGATCTACCTGATTGCCTTTCGCGATCAGAGCATCCGCGCAGCCGCGGCCTATTGGGTGGATGGCAGAACGCTGCACTACGTAACCCAGCAGCATGAGGAAAGGCAAGCCGCGCTCGACACCATTGACCGCGACCTCACCATGCGGCTGAACCACGAACGGCACGTGGCGTTTTCGCTGCCGGCGCCGCAGTAGCGGGTATTTGGCATCGTCGCCATCGCTGCCCTACAGGCAAGCCGTAGTTTGTCGCCTCACCTTCGCCGCATATTGTTCGAGGGTCTACTATCGAAGGATGGACCTACGAACAACCCGCGGCATCATTCGAGTGGTGGATTACAACCCGGAATGGCCCGATTGGTTTTCCCGGCTTCGAGAGCGGGTCTGGCCGTCCGTGCGCGATATTGCCGTTGCGGTTGAGCATGTGGGAAGTACCGCGGTCCCCGGTCTGGCTGCCAAGCCCGTCATCGATCTGGACATCGTGATCCCATCGCGAAGTGAGCTGCCATTGATGGTCGAGCGGCTCGGTAGGCTGGGGTACGAACATCGCGGCGATCTCGAAGTTCCGGACCGGGAAGCGTTATCGATACGCGAGAATCAACCGGCTCACAACCTCTACGTTTGCCCACGGAACAGCGTGGCGCTTCGCAATCACATGGCATTTCGCGATCATCTTCGCGCCCATCCGTCGGATGTCGCGGCATATTCCAGCCTGAAGAAGCAGTTGGCGGAACGATATCCTCATGACATGGATAGTTACGTGGAGGGAAAGACTGACTTCATCTTGTCGATCCTCGCCCAGTACGGATTGTCCGCCGACTGCCTGAATTCGATTCGGCGCGTGAATCAAAGCCGGGAGTAAGGGAAGTTAAATAATAAGGCGGACATTTGAGCCAAGCGAACAAGAAAAAGACAGGATTTCACGCAAGCCGGTAGAGTAAAGGAAGAGGGATAATCGAAGTCAACGTGACCGGAAACGCACTAGCGAAACAGTGGCCCTGATTAAGGACGCATCACGCGCGTCGCTAACGGACTCGCCGGGCAGTCTTCTTTGCGCCTTTGCGACTTTGCGTGAAATCTTGCCTTTTTGAATCCGACGCTCCAAGCCGATTCCCATTATGCTAGCGAGGTCTTCGACCTCAAACCGACAAGGCGTGGAAAGCCCGTAGCTTCACTGGGGTTCTTGGCGTCCTTGCGTCTTGGCGAGAGACTCTTCTTGCAGTCCGTTGACGATTCGAGTAATGCCGTCCTTGATCAGCGCCGTGTTGAAGTTGATCAGCAAGCCAAGCCGCGCTTGTCGGCCAACGGCGCTGGACCGCACCGATGCGCAACTCGATCTGCTGATCTACGACGCTTTTCCCCAGGAGAAAGACGGCTGAAAACTTGAGACTTTTAGATAGAACTTATTTACATTAGACGGCTAGACGCAAGTTGTCCAGCTTATCTCACTCCGCCTAAGTGGTGGCAGTCCCCGTCTTGCCGTCACGGGACCTTGCGCGTCACAGCCCCTTCCCAATAGATCACTTCCCCGCGCTTCATCGTCATGTGTACTACGTTGGTGCCAAAGGTATGGGCCATGTCGCGGTAATCGGCGACGTTGAGCATCAACAGGTCGGCCGACTTTCCCGGTTCCAGCGACCCTACCCGGTCGGCGCAGCCCAGGGCATGGGCGCCATTGATGGTTGCGGCGGAGAGGGCCTCAGCCACGGTGAGCCGCATGCGCAGGCACGCCAGGGCCACGGCCGTTTGCATGTTCAGCGTGGGAGTGTGATGCGGGTTGAAGTTGGTGGCCAGGGCGATGGCGGCTCCCGCATTCACCAGTCCCCGGGCCGGGGCGTCGCGGTCGTCGCGGAAAGAAGCGCAAGGCAGCAGCGTGGCGATCACGCCCTCGGGTCCAAGGATAGCCGCTTCCTCCTCCGTGGCGTATTCCAGATGGTCGATGCTCACCACCGCGTGATCCACGGCCATGGCCAGTGCCCTTTGCGGCTCCAGGTGGTCGGCGTGCATCTTGAGCGGGAACCCCAGGCCGCGCGCCACCTCAAGATACCGGTCAAAATACTGGTAGCATTCCGGATCGGAATCCCAGGCTACGTCGGCAAATTGGGCTACGCCCCGCCTCCAGATCTTAGGCAGCAGGTCGCCCAAAACCCAATCGGCCGCCTCGTGATAGCTGGCGTCGCCGCTGCTGCGGTGGGGCAGGCGGAAGAGAAAGCTCGGAATCACTTCCACGGGATCTTGCTTGAACACCGAAAGCACCCGCAGCATCTTGCTTTCGGCGCTCTCGTCGGGACCACATCCGGTTTTGATTTCGACGGTCGTCGTGCCATGCCGCGCCATGGCCTCCAGGTAGGCGCGTACTTTGGCCTCCAGCCGCTGGCCGGTGTTGGCCCGAACCGCCCGCGCTGCCGCGTCGTGATCGCCGGAACCGGAGCCTAAAAGAGGAAATGCCAGGTGCGTGTGGCTGTCGACAAACCCCGGCATTACCACTCGGCCGGCGGCGTTGATTTCCACCGCGTCGCGGGCCAGCGCCAGATTCTCCACCCGGCGGGTGGGTCCCACTTCGAGCACTACGCCGTCGCGGACCAGCAGCGCTCCGTCCGGAATAATGCTAAGTTCGTCTAGAGCGAGCCCGCGGCGGGGGCCCTTCGGACCGCGCATGGTCAGCAACTGACGTGCCCCACGGATGAGAATAGTGCCCGTGCAATTACCCTAATATAATGTATCACTAGTACTTGATGGTACTCAAACTACTATTACCTAAATACATTAGTATGCCCAAAAGAATTAACACGCCCGCGAAACGGTCCCTAAAGACCTTAGAAAGAGTCTGTTCCAAGAATGGCCTGGGCTCGCGGACGGACGCCCGAAGTTGGATTGGAAAAGGCATGTTCCGGGTGAATGGGAAGGTAATCCAGAACCCGGAGTACTGGGTTGATCTGGACCGCGACCGCATTACTTTCGAGGGCAAACCGCTCCGTGCGGTTGAGAAAGCCTACATCTTGCTGTACAAACCCAAGGGCTACCTCACCACTCGCCGCGACCCCGACGGCCGTCCCACGGTCTACGACCTTACTGGCGCCGCCGGGACCTGGCTTTCACCGGTCGGCCGGCTCGACCTGGATACCAGCGGGCTTCTCCTGTTGACCAACGATACCGGACTGGCCGAGCGCATCACCAACCCGGAACATAAAGTGGCCAAGACCTATTATGTGAAGGCGTCGGGCCTTTTAAGTGACGATCAACTGGAACAACTGCGCCGCGGCGTGCAACTGAACGATGGCCCCACCCGCCCGGCGGTGGTCACGCGCGATCGGGACGCGGCCAGGTATACGTTCTTCGAGATCACCATCACCGAGGGCCGCAACCGCCAGGTTCGGCGCATGCTGGAAGCCGTGGGCAGCAAGGTGCTAAAGCTGGTGCGGGTCGCCATCGGGCCTATCCGCATCGGCGATTTGCCAATCGGCAAATGGCGCCACCTGACGGCCGCCGAAGTACGTGCGCTATCTTCAGCGATGGCGGCCGGCAAGTGACCCGAGTACCACTAATCCGAGTACCAGCGCACGCCGACAAAGGCCCCGCCGATGCTGCCGTACTGGAAGTAGTCGGATTTGGTGCTGGTCTTGAAGTGCAGGGCTTTGCCGCCGCCGCGGATTTCGATGTGTCCAATCCGGTATGAGATGGAGGCGTCCGTATCCCAGATGGCCCAGTGGTGGGGAACGTCGAAGCCCGAAGCGTTCACTTCGAACCGGAAGTTACGGGTAGCGTATTCGGCAATTCCGAGCCCAAAGGTCGGGGAAATCAGGGTACGGGCACCTGTCGTCTGATACGTGATCGGATTGCCGGCGCTGTCCGTCGTGGGCAGCAGGGGCGCATCGAAACCGGATTTCATGTTGACCAACTGCACCTGCCACAGAGTTTTCAACCGGAAGTGACGGCTCTCCACCGGGTATGGCCAGGTGAGGTACTCGTAGGAGACTTTCCCGGTCCGGATGCTGTAGCTGGTGGAAACGGTGTCGCCTTTGCTATAGGGCTGACTGTAAAGCACCAGGTCGTTGGCGGCAATATCGAGGCCGGAGGCCTTGGATTGAAAATAGGAAATCTTGAGTGTGTTGTGGGCGCCGGCAGCGATCCCGATCTCGGCGCCGGGTGAGTACTTCGGCGTTCCGGCATACTGCAATTTGGTGAAGCCCGAGAATGTGGCGCCGTGGCCTTTATCGAGCCAAGGCTTACCGATCGGCACCCAGTCCAGGAGACCGACGTACCACCCGGCCTCGCCCGGCATCCGCACATCGGCAACTTTTGGCGCAGGAGGCGGCAGTTTATGAATTGTGGGTCCGGGCGCGACCGCGGGCTTTTCGGTATCCGGAGGAGTAGCCGGCGGCGGCGTCTGCTGCGGCGGGACCACTTGAGGGGTAGGCGATGGCAGCGGCGTTTGCTGCGGGAGACCCACTGGAGGGGTAACCGGTGGCGGCGTCTGCTGCGGGGGAGCCTCGGGAGCCGCCTGACCGGGAGGCGCATCCGATGTGTCCTGCGCGTGGACCCTCGAGACTGCCGAAAAACAAAATAGACCAAGACACAAAAAGCCGGTTAGCGAATTCTTCACGAACGCCTCATAAAGTTCAGATTCTTGGCAGGGCGAATATGCCTTACGGCAGACCCCTGTTGCACCAGTCAGTCCAAACCGTTCCACGGATGGCTGTCTTTCTATTCTGCCTCAAATCATAGGCTTTCCGCAGATATTCCGGTTGTAGACTGGCAGTCACAGGTGTGCCTAAAATCAGATGCCGGATGCCAGCAGGGTCGCCGGCAAGGCCGGATTGAACAGGTGTGTGACTTGGCAGGCGGCGACCGCTCCCTGACGGTCACGGCTCCCTACAAGGCTGCATTCAGAGCCGCGACCGTTAGGGAGCGGTGGTGTAGGAGTACGGGGAAGTCACAGACCAGATGCCGGGTGCCGACCTTCAGTACGACCGGCACTCCCCTGTGGCAATGCCATCCGGAACCTGTACATTGATCTGGTAAACACCGGCGAATGTCATTCCAGCGAATAATTCTACCCCGAGCCTTTTGAAGTATTACGATGAAATAGGAGCCGGCAAGCCAGCTATCGAAACGTTCAGCGGTAGGCATTGGGACCGGTTTCTCGCGTTAGACGATTTCGCGAAACTCGTCATGAGCAGCATGACCTACCCATGGCTGGAAACGCTCCTGAGGCAGACGCCCGAAATATACGAGTACCTGGTTTACCTTCGCCATCATGGGCGTGAATTATTGTTTCGAGACCGGACCTAAGCGTCGGCCAAAGCCCGTTTTTGGGGGTTGGCCGGTAAACAAGTCACGCCAAAACTCAAAAAATCGCCTCAATCCCCTCAATCACTTACAGCCAATCCGCGCCACCAGCTATAAGTCACCGTTATAAGCTGGCAAGTAGCACAGCCAACTTGTCCGGGCGAAGCCGGATTCTTGGCTGTGTTCTTTTTATTGCCGAGGGCACCGATGTCTACCTACCGTCAAATCGAAGCTAACCGCCGCAACGCGGCTAAGTCCACCGGCCCACGCTCCGTCGAGGGCAAAGGCGTTTCCAGCATGAACGCTCTTAGGTCCGGCATCCACGCCGAGTCCGCCGTCATCACCGGCGAAGACCCGGACGTCCTCGCCCAACTCACCGAAACCTTCTACCACGACCACCAGCCCCAAACCGCCATGGAGCGCGCCCTCCTCGACAACATCATCCGCGACACCTGGCTACTGACGCGCTTCTTCCGCATCGATGCCGAAATCATCGACTACGAAATCGAAGACGCCACCTACAAGAAAGAGGACAACCAGGCTGGTAGAGCCTTCAAGGACAGTTCCCCAGACCAGAGCCGCCTCCAACGCCGCATCAACGACACCCGCCGTGGGCAAATCCAGGCCTTCAAGGAACTCCAGCGTGTCCAGGCCGAACGCCGCGCCCAGCCTGTCCCGCAGCCTCAGCCGCCGCCCCAACCGCTCGACGTAACAGCCGCGCTCCCAACACGCCAGGATCAAATTGGCTTCGTTCCGCCAACCTCACCGCAAGCCCCCAATTCCGCGCCACTCCCCGTCCCTCCAGCCGTCCAAACCCGCCTCGCCGCTATCCCCAACCCCCCACTCATCGGTTTCGTAGCCTGAAAACCGGCCACCGCCATCCGGCCCCCAGCAACGTTCTA
>DATMNI010000390.1:0-15025 GCA_035570275.1 Candidatus Acidiferrales bacterium
CGGACGAGAGCGTTCCGCTGCTGGGTGAGCAGGTTGACAACAGCGTGAAGCTCGCCAAGCTCGCCAAGCGTGCGGAGTCACCGGAGATCACTCAGGCACGGCAGGTGATGGAGTCGGCGGTGAAGCACTTCTTCGACAAGACGGCCGCCGCGCTGGCCGCCCACGTTCGCGGACAGCATGAGAAGCTGGCCAAGGCGGCGGGCCCGGCGGATTTGCCTCCGATCCAGTGGGACGCGCTGGTACCGGATCTATTCGGCAGCCTGAACACTATTGCGCGCACGCAAGCCGGCCGGGCCGTGGCGGAGTTGAAGGTCGACGACTCGAAGATGCTTTCGGACGTCAACACGGTGGCATCGGACTGGGCCAATGAGCGCGCGGCCGAGCTGGTCGGCATGAGACGTACCGCAAGCGGAAGGCTGATACAGAACCCGAAAGCCGAGTGGACAATTTCCACCAAGACGCGGGATGATTTGCGGGGGATCGTTACCGAGGCTTTCGAGAAAAAGACCGCAATGTCAGACCTGGCCGACCAGATCCAGAACGCGGGCGTGTTCAGCGACTACCGGGCGCACCTGATCGCGGCGACGGAAACCAACCGGGCGGCCAATCAAGGGAATCTGGCAGGATGGCGGGTATCTGGCCAGGTGGAGCAACTGGAGTGGACGCTTTCCGCCGACCATGACGATAAAGACGGCTGCGACTGCGGGGAGAACGCGGACGGTTCGCCCTATCCCATCGACGACTGCCCGGAACTGCCGGCGCACCCTGGATGTCAATGTGCCCTCGTGGTGGCCCAGCTTGTGGGGCAGGAACCGGATTGACCGATTTCGCCACGATCAAGGAAGCGGCAAGCCGAAAGCCCCACGGCACCCACGCCCGGTATGTAGCTGGTGGTTGCCACTGTCGACCATGCCGAGCTGCTCATTCCCGCTACAACACTGAGCGGGCGCGGGCAAAGAAAGACGGGGACTGGAACGGCATTGTCAGTGCCGATGCAGCACGCAAGCATCTGCTCTGGTTATCCCGGCGGGGCGTGGGGTACAAGGCCGTTGGGGCTGCTGCCGACGTGGCCCCGTCCATCCTGTTTGCCGTGAGGCGCGGAACCAAGAAGCGGATTCGTGGCCGGACAGAGCGGCGGATTCTGGCGGTGGATCAGACCATGATGGCCGATACCGCGTTAGTGGACGCCTCCCAAACTTGGGTGCTGATCGCCCCCAAGCCCACAGCGCGCGCGTGAGCAGGGCGAAGGCAGGGCGGTAGCAGCCGACGTATCGTAAATAGCAGTAGAATCAACAACCGTACTTTACCTACAGATATGGTATTGACGCCAAGCCCGCAGTCAACCATACTGGGGACGTGACCAAAGCATTCGGATACGTCAGGGTTTCAGGTGATTCACAGATCGATGGGGACGGCTTCCCTCGTCAGGTGGCAGCCATCAGGGCGTATGCCAAACAGCAGGGCATCCGCATTGTGAAGGTGTTCGAGGAGGAAGGCGTTACGGGCAGCAAGGAAAGCATGGACCGGCCGGCGTGGTCGGACATGATGCTTGCCCTACTCAGCGATGGCGTGAAGATCATCATCATCGAAAAACTGGACAGGCTTGCACGTCAACTGATGGTGCAGGAGAAAACCATATCGGACTTGCAGAAGGAAGGCTTCACGCTGGTGTCCGTGCAGGAACCGGACTTGATGTCATCGGACCCGAGCCGCATTGCGTTCAGGCAAATGATGGGCGTGTTTGCGGAGTACGACAAGAGCCAGATTGTCCTGAAGCTGAAGGCTGCCCGGATGCGCAAGCGTGCCAAAGAGGGCCGTTGCGAGGGGCGCAAGCCATACGGCCACTACGACGGGGAACCGGTAGTCCTGGAGCGCATGAAGGCCCTGCGCGCCACTGGCATGGGCTTTGATCGCATTGCCGCCCAACTGAATGCTGAAGGCGTCGAGACTCGCACAGGTGGCCGCTGGCACGGGCTGGTAATCAATCGGATTCTAACAGGCAAGGCCCGCACTGCAACGGCGGCCACTACGACAGCGGGGGTGGCACGATGAAGCCTAAACCAACCACCAGAGACGACAGCGGCAAGTTCCTGCCCGGAAACCAAATCGGCGTGGATCACCGTTGGCGGAACACATCCGGCAACCCGGCGGGCCGGAGACCTCTCCGCCGAGAGTTCGAGGAGGCTTTCTATCAGGCAATGCTGGCCGAAGGTAGCCCGGCTGAAGCAGCCAAGCTGTTGTGGGACTGCGCACGAGCGAAAGAGCCTTGGGCCGTACTGGGGCTACTCAACCGCATTGCGCCTGTAGAAGCCAAACTGAGGATTAACCAGGAGACGAACACCAATGGATACGACCTTGCCAGACTTTCAGATTCCGAACTCGCTTTATTCACTGAGCTTGCCGCCCGAGCCGTTGAAGGCGAACGCGGAGCCCGCGCTGCCGCCACTCGATTCGCTGAGAGCGGAACTCTGCCGGCGCTCCCTGAAGGCGTTCATTCAGACATCGTGGTCGATTGTTGAGCCTTCGCCGTTGGTGTGGGGCTGGCATCTCGACGCCACGGTGGAGCACCTGGAGGCCGTCACAGCGGGGCAGGTGCGGCGCCTGCTAATCACGATTCCCCCGCGCCACGGCAAATCGCTGATAGTCAGCGTGCTGTGGCCGTGCTGGGAGTGGGCAACCCGGCCGGATGGCCGGTGGCTGTTCGCATCGTATGCCGAATCGCTGAGCATTCGTGACAACGTGAAGGCCAGGCGGTTGATTCAGAGCCCGTGGTATCAGCGGAACTGGGGACACGTGTTCCAGTTTGCCAGCGACCAAAGCGAAAAAAGAAAGATGGAGACCGACCGCGGCGGCCACCGCATAGCAGTAGGCATTGGCGGTGCGGCAACGGGCGAGGGCGGTGACCGCCTGATTATCGACGATGCCCACAACGTGAGGGAAGCCGAGAGCGATAGCGTGCGTACTGGCGTTTTGGATTGGCACGATCAAGTTTGGAGCACGAGAGCCAACGATCCAAAGAATACGGCACGCGTGATTGTCGGACAGCGCGTTCATGCTGACGATCTGGCAGGCCACGTATTGGAGCAGGGCGGATGGGAGCACCTGTCGTTGCCGGCGGAGTATGAAGGGGACAATCCGGTGACGTCCATCGGATGGAGTGACCCACGGAAAGAGCTTGGCGAGTTGCTGTGGCCTGAACGGTTCGGTGCCGCTGAGATCGATGGAGCAAAGCGGGTACTTGGCAGCTACGCCTACAGCGCGCAGTTCCAGCAGCGGCCGTCACCGGCCGGTGGCGGAATCATAAAGCGGCACTGGTTCAGATATTGGAAGCCGGCTGGCATGAATCTGGCGCCCGTGTCCGTACGCCTTCCCGATGGCAGTCTGCAGCAGATACACGCCATCGACCGGCCACAAGAGTTTGACGACGTGTTAGCAAGTTGGGACATGGCCTTCAAGGATCTCGCCACATCGGATTATGTGGCCGGCGGTGTGTGGGCGGCGAAGATGGCCGATCGTTTCTTGCTCGATCAAGTCCGGGAACGGCTAAGTTTTCCCCGTACCCTGGAAGCCGTCAAATCGCTTCGGGATAAATGGCCCATGACTCACCGGGTTCTGATTGAAGAGGCAGCCAACGGGGCCGCGGTGCTTGCTGCGTTGAAACATGAGGTAGCTGGCTTGATCGCAGTGCATCCATCTGGCGGCAAGGTTGCACGATGCCAGGCCGTGAGCCCGCAAATTGAATCCGGCAACGTCTATCTACCCCATCCGGCAATAGCGCCATGGGTCGGCGCGTTCATTGAGGAGTGCGCGCAGTTTCCATCTGGGAAAAACGACGATCAAGTAGACGAGATGACTCAGGCGTTGAACCGTTTGGCCGGCGGCCGCACAAACTACGGATTTTTGCAGTACCTGGAAAATGAGTTGTCGAAGGCCGACGCGGAAACGCAGGCGCGCATGCAGGCCACCCGCGAACGGCTCAGCGGCGGTACGGCGATCATCACCGGCGCCTGCCCGGAGTGCGGAGCATCCTGCATCTCGCGGCCGTCTAGCGGTGGGAAAAGGTGCCAGAATTGCGCCTGGCAGTGGAACGACATAGCGCCGACCCCGGCGGTGACGCACGGCAGGGGCAAATGGTAATTGTGCGCCATGCGGCACAATAAGAAGTAAGTAAGCTGCTTTACTATCCACCATATAGCAGGATTTATAGTGCTCCGATCTCAGTAGCGGCGGAAAGGCTGTCCCACTTACTCGCTTGCCGTGATATATTTCTCGACGGAGGAATCTCTCACGAATGCCAACCCAAAGCCCCAAACGCCAGCGGCTCCGCGCTGCTATACCAACGAAGCCCCGCAATTCCAACCCGCCTGTTCCGGCCGGCGGCTTTATCCCGCATACCAGCGAGGCCGAGTATATCGAGGCCGAAGAGATGCTTGAGTTTGGGGATGCGATCGGTGTGGAAATACCGCCAGAAGCCACGGCTAACAACCGCGCGTGGCGCGACGATCATCCGGTGGACACGAGCAGGCACGCCGAAGCCATCGAGCTATTGGTGTACGTGCTCGACCACGGCACGCCAGATCAAGTCCAGTGGATCACCGGGGCTCTGGAAACATCCACCAGATATATACGGCTCCGCAAAGGAATCAAACTCTATCAGGCCGGTCTTGAAGAAAAGTGGGGGACGAAGCAATGAGATCACCGGTGAAGCCCAACGGCGATTTGATTTTGCAAGCCGACCTGAACGCCCTTCTTGAGGCTGAGGCGGTAGCAATCCGTCTCGCACATGCCATTGCCGTGCGGATAGCCGCAGGCGCGCGTGTTCAGCGTGGGAAGCTCGATGTCGAGGTTAGGAACTTTTATGGCGATACTGCGTGGCGGCGTGGTGACCCGGTAAATCCAGATCTCAACATAGACACGGACATAGATAGGCCAGCCACAGGTTATTCATCAGCGGCCGGTGAATTTGAGATCGGCCCTACCTCTGAGGTTCGCGCGACAGTGGATGAGATGCTTCGGTACGTTGAGGAGGCGCGGGCGGCGAAGGCCGTGGTTCCCATCAACACTGCTACCCAACGGTAGCCCCAGCCTCTACAATCAATCGCCAGAGCCCTGGAGGATCATTCCATCAACCGGGGTCAAGCAACGCAGCCTTGCCGCCTAAGCGCTCCATCCGCCATACCCTCCCAACTGTTTACCTGCACGTCAAAGCCATTCTGAGAAAGTAAGCTGCTTGCCGGTTCGGGCGCTATTCCATTCCCCTCCTTCCCCATTCCATTCCATTCCTTTTCCTTCCTTTCCTTCCTTTCCTTGCATCAATTCTATAGAACCGCTATTTCCTCTATAGAACTGCTGTTTCTTCTATAGAAGAAACATCCATAAATCACTTGCCAAGATCACACCTATTGGGGCACCATCATAGCGGATGTTAACCAAACCAGCAAAACCAACAGAGCCCGGCGAGTTATTGAGGATCAAAGCGGTATTCGGGCCGATAGTTCCGGTTAGTGCCGCGGCCGGCGCCGAGTGGCGAAAGAAAGGTACAGGGCCGCCTTGGGTTCGCGTCGGACGCCAGATTTTTTACCCGGCGAGAGGCTTGAGTAAGTGGATTCGGAGCCAGCCCGGTAGTTCCAATTGGCTTGGGCAAATCTACTAACATGGACACCCCCAAAATCGTTCTGGAACCGGCTGTGGCTTGCTACAACGACTGGCCCGAGGCTCAGGAAAGGCCGGTCGTCGCCCCCATCGCCAAGAGCCATCCCGAGCCAGCGGCGCGCGTCCTACTCGTGGCACGCAGCGTCATGGCGAGGATCTGATGGTCACTCAACTTGCTGACATCACCGGTGACAACGCCGTTCACCCGATCGTGCTGGGCTCACCGGCCCGGTGGCTTCGGTTCACGCTGATCGGCAGCGGCACGGCGCGCATTGGCGACTCGACCATCACGGCCGGCTTAGGCATTCCGCTGGTAGCATCGGTCGCTGGCGAGGTCTTCGTCACGCCATTCATTGGCGAGTTCGCCAGGTACCAGGCCGCAGAGTTCTACGCCTACGTCCCAACGGGCGCCACTCTCAGCGTCGCGTACTACCGGATCTAACCTGCGGCTTCGACAGGCATTAATATCGAGCAGCCAGCAGCGGGGTTATCTGCCGCGGAGGATTCGGATTTTTCGAACTCAAATGTGTGGCGTAGCTACGCCACAAAGGACAAACATATGGACGATATCGCGGTTGGAAAGCTTGTGAAAAAAGCGGTGCGTGAATCGTTGGCCGCTATGTTGGCGAACGGGTCGACCTGTAACCATTGCGGTGCTGCGCCATCGGGCCGCACGTCCACCAAGTCTTCGGCGGCAACCACCAAGGCCAAGATCAAGAAAGAAGAGATGGAGTGTCCCAAGTGCGGCGCCGACATCGACGTACCGGACGACTACGATGGAGACTCCATCGAGTGCCCGGACTGCCACGAAGACGTGCCGTTGAAGGCGTTTAAGGCCAAAAAGCCCGACTACGTCAAGATGTTCGGTGGCGAGGCGGTTGCTAAGAGCGCGTCGGAGGAATTTTTCTCCCGCTATGTCTACGGTTCTGAGCCCAACGTCTACACCAAGATGTTCGGCGGTAAGGAGTAAAATGTTACGCAAGACAGAAGAAGCACCCAACGAAACCGCCGACCTCGCGCAGCAGCATCAAGCTCTTGGCGCCGACCATCAGGAACGCCAGAGGTTGACCGCGGCCGTAGCGGCAACCACAGCAGCACTGGAGAGCGCACGAGCCACGCTGGCAGGCATGATTAACGATCCACTGGGCGCAGCGACCACCTCGGACGCTGAGGTGCAGGCGGCGAAACGGGCGTTAGTCGCTGCCATCAAGGCCGGAACGGCAAGTGCTGAGGCGCTGTCGGCGCACGAAGCACTGACAGGCAGCCTGGACGCACGGCTCGCGGAGTTATCAATCCGGCAGAACCTCATGGAGCAGGCGCGCGCACAGGCAGCCCACAAAGATATCGTCGCGCGCAAGCTGAAGGCCGGGCTCGAACTCGAAGCCCTGGAGCTGGAAGAGCACCTTCTATTGAAAGCCACGTACCAGCGTTGGCCGACAGACGACGGAGTTATCCGGGCCGGCGCAGGTATTCCTGTGCTTACCTTCGCGCCTGGCACCTTCATACCCTACTCGATATTTTCGGGCCACGTCGCCCGATGCGCATTCAGAGACGACTTCGTGAAGCTCGCGCTAATAAGCTATCCGGACCTTGCGAGTTTGCTACCCGCGGATCAGCAGACCGCCATGCAAGAGAAGATCGACGCCGATTACACCCGCGGCACCATCCACATGGCTACGCCCGGTGGTTGGCGCATCGTGGAACACCACGGACTGCGCGGTGCGGCGCTTGCTGCCGGCAATATCCGCAGAGATGCCCGCGGCATCTAGGTTTATCACAGGATCGCGACCTTCCACCAGTCTCCGTCTGCAGCCTTTCACTGCGGGCCGGAGCCTCCCTAAATCTCCTGGGGCTTCATTGGGTGATTGTGGTCGCGTAGCAGGGTGCAAGGGCTTTTTCCATTTTTCCCCTGAGCACCCTGCTTTTTTCAAGGATCGCGACCAAGCACGGCGGGCCGGTGTCGCGTAGCAGCCACCTCACCAGCAACGTTGCCGTCATGCTCCGCGGCATCCCCCCGAACGCGCGCTGGTGATGTGGTTGCATTCTCAGTTCTCAAATTCCACTCATAAAGGAAACACGATGGCTAATACGAGAAAGAAGCGAGCACCCGCGGGTGCTGTCGCTGTATGCAACGACGCGAGACTGGCGCGGGTGGCCGCAATGGACTTGGTTCAAGCGTTTGCCCAACAGAATGCGGCCATGGCCGGCGCTTACGAATCGGCGATGAGGGCTCATGCCAAGATACGAGCCAAGATGGTTGCTGACTTCGCCAAGGCGGCGGTGCAGGCATGACTTACATCAGGCGCAAGACCGTCACCGTCGATGGTGTCTCCATTCTCATCGGCGCGTTGAGTATCGACCAGGTCGACCACATCAATGACCCACTTACCGAAGACGAGCAGGCGCGCGCGGAGAAGCTCAAGCACCCCACGCTGGCCACCGTCTACCGCTTCCTGTCCACGAGCCTGAACAACGTCGTTGACGGCGCCGGCTGGACACCGGAGCGCATCGAAAGCGAGATGGACTACGGATTCGTTCAACAGCTTCAGACGGCCGTCATGGAGTTTGCCGGACTGCGAACGGTGGCAACCGCCGACACAACGACCCCTCAGTAAAACACTCCCCACGGTAAGCACCACCAGGAACCCCAACAAATGCCAGACGCCATACTGAGAATTGGAACAGCGATCGACACGGCACCCTTGCAGGCCGGTATGCAGCGCAGCGCTGGCTTAGTCGAGGCTTCCATTGGCCAGATCAAGGCTGCCTTCGCTGAGGGCATGGCAGCCAGCGCCAACGCCATTAAGGCCCTGGAATCCGAAATGGCCTTGCTTCAGGGCAAGATCGTCACGTTGGAGGCGTCCCTGGCCAGTGCAGGCAAGGGGCACCAGGCCCACGCCAGTCAGGCACATGAGAGCACCCATGCAATCCATGCCCTCGGTGATGTCATCGGCCTGAGAATGCCTCGCATGGTCCGTGGATACCTGTCCAGCCTTGAGGGCGTGGCGCCAATCATGTCGATGGCCTTCGCACCATTGATGGTTATCGAACTTATCCGTTCGCTGGAAGGGCTGCCCGAGGTTATCGAGAAAGGCATCAACAAGTTACGCGGATGGGACGCTGAGGCCAAAAGAACATGGGAAACGGACATCGCGTTGGCTTACAAATTGCGCGACGCAATCGATTCAGCCAACATCAGCCTAGCGGCCAAACAAGGCACCGTTGGCAAAAGCGGGATGGCCAAGATCACCGCCGACATTCAGGCCAACGCCCAAGCCCTGGTGATGGCGAGGGACCGGCTGAAGGAATACAAAAAGGAACACGAGGGCGCCGAGGCCACGAAGAAGACCCTCACTCCGCACATTGCCGACACTCTCAGTGGAGTGGCCGGCGCCACCCAGTACGCCATGGCGTTGGGAATGAGCAAGGAGCGCGAGCAGGCCGAGGTTCGCATCAAAGAGACTGAGGGCGAAGTCAGCCGGCTGCTGATGGAGCAGGTTCGCTTGGAGGCGCAGCGCGCCGAGCTGAAGGGGCCGGACACCGCCGGCGAAGCCATCAGGCAGGCCCGTGAGGTATCTACCGCACGCCTGGAGGCCGACAAGAGCACCGCACTGGCCTTGCTTACCGCGCGACAGTCCTACGTGCGTGCCGAGCACCAACTGCAGAACATCTCCCTGGATACAGAGGTAGCCACCCTTAAGGGTGCCGCCAATGAAAAAGTTCAGGTCGAAACACGGGCTGCTAACGCGCGCGTGGAAGAGGTACGGCGAGAGGGCGGCAACGTTCTTGCGGCACGCATCAAGGCCGATGCTGAGATCCGGGCGGCCGAGCTGGCCCACCAAACGGAGTTGCACCAAATCGACACGGCCGCCACGGCAGAGCGGGACAAGAACCTCGTCGAGTCGGTGAGAGCCCACATAACCGCGCTCAATGACGAGTTGCGGTTCACCACCGAGGTGCACAATCATGTGTATGACCTCAATGAAAAGCTGAAAAAAGACAAAGAGGCCCTTGACGAAGCGATGGCATCGGCCGATATTGCCCGGGCCGGGCGCGTCCTGATCTTCGAGAAGGCGGCCGTCGACGCGAGCTATGAGCAGCACCGCATCACGATTCAAAAAAAGATCGAGCTTGAGAAGGATCTTGAGAAGCAGCGCTTCGACACGGAAATTGCGGCCGCCAAGGCGAGGTTGTCCACCGAAGTGAAGAAGGGGAACGAGCAGGTCGGCGGGAATGCCCTCGGTATAGAAGCCGCACAGGCGAAGCTCGACGAACTGAAGGATCAATTTGAAATCGTCATGCAGGGCTTGGATATCGCAGCACAGAAGGCTACCATCAACCTCGCCAAGGTGACCATGAAGGTAGTACAGGACGTGTCTGGCGCCTTCCAGAGCGGCTTCAGTCAGTGGGAGGCAGGCCACAAGCGGTTTACTGTCGCCATGGCCGAGGGGTTCCGCCATATGGCGGATTCCATGATTCAGAGTCTCCTACGGATCTCCACGCAGGTTCTCCTCAACCTGGCTATCGAAGAAATCACGGGTAAGAAGACGCAGTTAATCAACGCCAAGAAGGCAGCCTCCGGCGCATGGGCGTCTGCATCTGACCTTCCCTCTCCGTTGAACGTGATTGTTGGCGCTGCTGAAGCGGCCGTAGCGTTTGCCGGCGCGATGTCCTTCGACCTCGGCGGCGTGGTGCCGCGGACTGGCATGAACCTGGTGCACGGCGGCGAGCGCGTACTTACTGAACGGCAAAACACCAGTTTTGAGCGGCTAGTAGGCGGTGACGGCGGCGGCGGCGGCGGAGATCAGTACCACTTCCACCAGGCCCCCGGCAGCAGCCCCCACGACGTCACCAGCGGTACGGCAACCTTCAAGCGGATGCTCAGGGACGGCAGGATGCCGACAACATGAAACAGGAGACCGACAGCTTATCAATCCTGCAGTTGGGTGCCTTGACCATCCTCAATGTTCAGGACCAGGGACAGCCAGCACTAGCGCGTGCCTTGGGCGTCGACATGCAGCCCGGTGAGGACTTGCTCGCGGCCCTGGCTCGCACCAAGGCGGTAACCCGCGACCATCTTCAAGCCTACTTCCAGGCACTCGCTAACGGGGTCGGGGTAGCGGATGCCCACCTGATCGCGGCGCCTGCCGCTGGAGTAGTCCAATAATCCCGGTTGGCGTAAAAAGACTTTCAGCTAATCCGACCCGAAATGGGACTGAACGAGCGAGGTTTCAATTGACAACGGCCACTTTCGAACAGCACTACTCGCTCCAGCAGATAGCTGCACTTTGGGGGATCTCCGCCAACACCGTACGGCGCATCTTTCAAGACATGCCTGGAGTGCTGACGATCAGCCAACCCCGGCGCCTGGTGCGTGGCAAAGACCGGGCAGCACGCACCAAGTTGTCCATCCCGGCATCAGTTGCCGAGATTGCGCACCAGCAACGGTCGCGCGGGTTTGACGCTAAAGTTCAACGTTGAGGCCGCGGTATCCAGCAGGGCTTGGTGTGCCGCAATAAAGTGGGCGTAATGCCTCTCTGTGGTTGTGATCGACGTATGCCCAAGAAGCTGCTGTACGGTTCGGATGTCCACGCCATTGGTGAGGAGCGTAACCGCGAAGGTGTCACGGAAGCGATGGGGGTGAGCATGGACACCAGCCTGCACGCCAACCCTGTGGACGATGCTCCAGAGTAATTTGGGTGCTGCCTCAACGGAGCACTTGCCGTCCCAGAAGAAGTAGGTAAGGTTACCGTTCGCAGGGATCGGCAAAGCGCGCAGTTCGCTGGCAGCATCGGCGTGCAACAGCACCTTGAGGGGTACGCCGGTCTTCATCACCCTGAGCACCAAGTGCCCGGATGCTTCGAGGGCAGACCGTTTGAGCTGTACCACGTCGCTCACACGAAGGCCGGTATAGAGCAAAGTCAGCACCAGGGCTCGCGCCTCTTGCCGCATAGTTCGCACGTCAAAGGATGCTCGTGCCCTCCCACGATGGCCAGGCAAGCTGTCGCACGCTTCAAGTAGCCGGCCGATCTCCTCATCGGTGTACGGCAGGGTCGCAACGTCCGCGACTTCAGGCGCGACCAAGAGTTTGGCCGGGTTGGCGGTCAACCATCCGCGGCGGATACAGAAAGTGCAAAAGGCCCGCAGGTATCTGATACGCGTTTGCTGCGTGCGCGGCGCTATTGGGGCGTTCCGTTTACGCAGATCAGTCAGGCGGTCGACGGTCAACGTGCCGATGCCCATGGACCCGTAAGCGGCTACGAGTTGGTTCAGGACTTGCCGCTGACTGCGAATGCTCGACGGTTGCAGCGCGCGTTCGACAGCATCGGCAAAGTACTGCTCGACGGCAACAGCGACAGTCTTGGCCGGCTGATCCGGCATTACTTCGGCATCGCCACGTTCGAGCGCTTGGATTCGCAACAGCGCACGGTCCCACGAGGCAGTGTCTAGCGACTTGCGAAACCGCTTGCCGTGCAGGGTTCCATCGCACCACAGAGGGCAGGCACAGAGGGTGTAGTTCCAGCCTTTATCAACGTGTTCGCAAGACTTCAGGTGACGCCGGTGGGGGGTGAGCATGAGGCGATTGTAGCGCGTTTTGTCACGTGAGATTGTCACGTGAGAAATTATAGTCTGTAATATGATGATAATAAACATGTTATTTTTCTAGCCGAGTTTAACCGCTACTCGGCTTGGCTTCCGGGCTATGGCGTGCCGCTGGCACTGGTCGGGTCGGGCCCGAACGATGGCAACGTCGATTGGACCCGCCGCTTCTTCGGTAAACTCGCCAAGACCAATACCCTGGGACGCCTGTGGGGCTGGGCCATGCATCACTACGCCTGGAATGCCAGCGGCGGCCGCACGCGCGAATGGTTGGCCGGCAAGCGCGATGCCGTCAAGTTCGATGCCGAGCAGTATTACGAAATTCTGCGCGACGCCGACGAGATGGAATCGCTGATCACTTCCCATTGGGCGGTGATGGGTGAAACCGATCCGCGCCACCGCACCAGGCTGGTGGTTGACGAATGGGGCGCCTGGTATGCTTCCGGCACTGAGCCCTTCCCCGAGGCGCTGATCGGTCAGCAGAACACCATGCGTGACGCCGTGCTGGCGGGCCTGACCCTGGACACGTTCAACCGGCATGCCGACAAGGTGGCGATGGCCGCCGTGGCCCAACTGGTCAACTGCCTGCAATCGCTTTTCCTGGCGCATGAGGACAAATTCTGCGTGACGCCGACGTACCACGTCTTCGATCTGTACGCCGCGCACCAGGGCGGGCGCGGGGTGCGCACTGTGGTCGCCTCACCGGTGACACACTACATGCGCAACGGCGCGGCCGCGACCATGCGAGGGCTGAACGGCTCCGCCTCGTTGAGCGGCAGCCAACTGACGCTGACCGTGACCAACCCGTGTCTCGATCAGCCGCGCGAAGCGGAGATCAGCCTGCGCGGAGGCACACCGCGCTCGGTGGCAGGCGTGACACTGGCTGCGGCCGACCCGCATTCGCACAACAGCTTCGAAGAGCCGCGGGCCGTGGAGCCGAAGGCTGTCAACGTGTACGTCAAGGGCTCGGGAGTGGTGCATCAATTCCCGCCGGCTTCGGTGACGAAGTTGACCATCACGCTGGGATAGTAGAGGCGGGCGTGTCGGCGTTGCCAGGCACGCCAGCTTTCTAAAAGGTGGCAGCCGCCATCGCAACGCTACTTGCTGCCCTTCGGCTGGAGGCGCCTTCGAAGGGCTTGGCGCTCCCGTCTGGGACTTGGGACCGGCGTCGGGGGAGTGTGGGATATCGCTCATCGGCATCGCGTTTGCTGAGGATTGCTAGGACTTCCGGCAGAATTGCTGAGATCCGGCCGGGCGGAGATCGCCATCAGGGCGAACGAGCGGAAGCCATGATGCCAGGATTTAAGCGCGCTCTTGTTGCGTTCTATAGGGATAACAAAACGATTTGGATATTCGTTTTGTTGGCCCTAGCGGCGGTAGCAACGACAATACTGATTGTGTTGGTGATTCAGTTGGCCTCGGGTGTGACCAAATTAACCAGATGAAGATCCGTCGGTTCGACCGCCGCAATGGCGCGTTGAATTGTTGGGACGGGACCGGCAAAGCGCGCAGTTCGCTGGCAGCGTCGGCATGCCACAGCACCTTGAGGGGCACACCGGTCTTCATCACGGAAAGCGCCAGGTTGCCGGGGGCTTCGAGTGCAGACCTTTTGAGCTGTACTACGTCGCTCACGCGAAGGCCCGCAACCTTGATTAATTAAGCGCGCGTCCAACCTTAAAGGACGCGGCCAACCGGGGGTTCGCGATGAAGAACGGCAGGCTCCGGCGGCCTGGCAGACGTCGTGCATGCGGCGGCCGCTGCAATGCGGCTACCGGGCGCGGGGTGACGAAGCCGTTCTTCGGCGCAGGCAAACCCGGCCGGCGTCAGACGGTGGTTCTGCCGCATCATGCTCTATCGTAGATCCGCCGGGCCGCTGTACTCAAACAGCAGGCTCGCGCACGTCATTCCCGCTTCGGCCTTCATCAATTCCGAGTTGTCCAGCGCCATCACGCGCCACCCCATGCCGTCCAGAATCCGCGCCGTTCCTGGAAAGCAATCCGCCACTATGGCTGCGTCCCCGACGATGAGCACGTTGGCAGCCTCCGGCTCGTCCGCCGGCACATCCACCAGACGGTAGCCCTCGAGCGCCGCGCAATCGGCCCACTCCCGGTTCACCAGCATGGTTCGTTCGCCCAAATATTCGCCCAGGTAAGACCAAGCCGACTTCAAATGCAGGCACCCTCGGACTGGGACTGGTTTCACCTCGTAATCGAACGGGCGCAGCGCCTCCGCCAGTTGCTCCACCCCGGCCGCGTTGGTCCGTCCGGAGGCCCCCACGAACAGCCTTCGGCCCGCCCGCACCACGTCCCCGCCTTCCAGCGTGGCCGGCGCCTGCATCCATCGCAGGTCGCGGAACTGCCGCAGCACCAGCGCCAGGCTCCCGGCTTCCGGCCGCCGGGACGCCGCCCCCAACCGCGCCATCACCGCCACTTCTTCCACCACTACCGCCGGGTCCTCCACAAACACGGCGTCCGGCAAATCCGGTTCGGCCGGCATCGAAATCACCGCGGCGCCCAACTCTTCAAGGCAGGCCTGATACCGCCGATGCTGCTCCACGGCCCTTGGCACGTCGATGACTTGCCGTGGGCGAAACGAGAGTTCGCAGCGGTTGATCGACGGACTGACCGCCCGTGTGATGGCCGTTAGCATGGAAGTTGCACGTTGCGCCAACGTACCAAACGCGACACCTGCCGTCAAGGCGCTACAGGCGTGCCGCCCCGACCGGCCACCGGCCACCGGCCACCGGCCACCGGCCACCGGCCACCGGCCACCG
>DATMNI010000391.1:0-10035 GCA_035570275.1 Candidatus Acidiferrales bacterium
CGGGGGCCGGCAGATTATTCGGTGTACGCTTGATATCGGCTCTACCACATGAACCATAGTGACCAGAACGACCATCGCCTGCTGGTGCAAATCAAGTTGGACAACTTGCTCTCCTTCGGCCCTGGTACTGCGCCGGTGGAACTGGAGAATCTGAACGTCCTCATCGGCCCAAATGCCGCTGGCAAGTCGAACTTGATTGAGGCTTTGTCGCTGCTCGGGCAACGCCTGTTTCAGCGAACGTGTCGAACATGGACCTGCGGGGGATCGTGCGGCGGGGCGGCGGTGTAAATGAGTGGATATGGAAGGGCGGCAGAGGGCAGCCGGCGTCTGTCGAGGTATTAGTCAACTATCCGAAAGGCAAGCAACCTCTGCAGCATGCTCTCTCGTTTCGCGACGAACAAGGTTTTCGGTTGGAAGCCGAGCGTATCGAAAACGGGGTACTGGACGACATCGAGGCCGAGCGTTACTTCTGCTACAGCTTTCGGAACGGACTATCGGTGGTCAACACGCGCGGAGCGCCGCTGCGAACGCTGGCGAGAGAGACCGTCAACACCGACCTATCCATCCTGGCTCAAAGGCGCGACCCGGAGCAATATCCGGAGATCTCATATCTGGCGGATGCTTACGAAAAGATCCGGATCTATAGGGAGTGGGCATTCGGCCGGAACACCGTGTTCCGCGAACCGCAGAGATCTGACATGCGGAGCGATCGTCTGGAGGAAGACTTCTCGAATCTTGGCCTGTTCCTGAGCCGCTTGCGCAAGACGCCCAAGGCCAAGACGGCGATTTTGGATGGCCTGAAGGATCTTTACGAAGGGGTGAGCGACTTTGACCTGGATGTAAAAGGTGGAACCGTGCAGGTATTCTTCACCGAGGGTGATTTTTCGGTTCCGGCGACAAGGCTGTCTGACGGCACGCTACGATACCTATGTCTGCTGGCGATTCTCTGCGACCCGGAGCCGCCTCCTCTCATTTGTATTGAGGAGCCGGAACTGGGCCTGCACCCGGATATCCTGCCGAAGTTGGCAGACCTTCTCGTGGAGGCCTCGCAACGCACACAACTCATCGTCACCACCCATTCTGACATTCTTGTGGATGCGATGACCGAACGGCCGGAAGTCGTCGTGGTGTGCGAAAAGCACGAAGGAAAGAGCGAGTTGCGCCGGCTTAGAAAAGAAGAACTGACGAGTTGGCTGGATAAATATCGGCTCGGCCAGTTGTGGACCAAGGGTCAAATCGGTGGAACCCGCTGGTGAGCGCGATACTCTACCTGGAGGGAGGAGCGAGCGGTGCGGACTCGAAAGAGCTGCAGATCCGCTGCCGGCAGGGATTCCGGAGACTCCTGGAGGAGTGCGGCTACAAAAGGCGCATGCCTCGTTTGTTTGCATGCGGCTCACGCGGGGCTGCATTTGGCGACTTCAAGATCGGTTTCGCTCAGAAAGCAGCAGGCGATTACGTGGCCATGTGGATGGATAGCGAGGATCCCTTGAAAGACATCGAGGCCGCGTGGACCCATCTGAAGCACCGCGACAATTGGATGCAACCAGCCGGCGCCACAGAAGACCAAGTGCTTTTCATGACGACCTGTATGGAGACATGGATCGTCGCCGACCACGCCGCTTTGACCGATCATTATGGCGCTAAATTACAGATCTCCACGTTGCCGCCACTGGTGAAATTGGAGAATCGTGAGCGGCATGATGTTCAGGACAGATTGGCGCACGCTACCCGCGATTGCACAAACGCCTATACCAAGGGAAAGCGCTCATTTGAGATCCTGGCTAAGCTGAGGCCCGAGGCTTTAGGAAAGCACTTGCGGGAAAGACCATGTTTGCCTTACCTATCGACGATGATCAGACGGTCACGGGAACTGGGTAGCGCCGCGATGCGAATCGCATTCCTTCGAAGCACCTCGGCTGCAATCTGCGTTGGATAATTGCACGAACGGAGGATCACGACGTTTGCGCCACCAATCCTATCTATCAGCCGTTTGAAATCGCTGTCAGTTGACACCAGGACAAATCCGCCCGCACACGCGTACTCCAAAATCCGGAGATCGCCTTGACTGGAGAGCCCATTTCGAAGCGCACTTTCGGACCCCGGGAACAGGTCACCCAGTAGCTCTACCAGTTTCGGCGAGAGGCTCTCGTCGAACAAAAGCCTCATTGGTCGGAAATTTTACGCTCTGCAGCTAGTTTCGCGGCATAAGCATAGACAGCCAAAAAATCGTCGGGTTCGAGCTGAGGATAATCGGCAAGTATCTGCTGCTGGGATGCCCCGCTTGAGAGCCACTCGAGAATCTCCTGAACGGTGATGCGGTGGCCGCGGACGCAGGGTTTTCCAAAACGCACTTCAGTGTTAATCGTGATGCGGTCAAGAAGTGAACTGTGGACTGGCATTCGATTGTGACCTGTAGTCAATTATAGATCAGGGCCTTCAAGAGGAGCCGCGGGTCGCTATACAAACCGATCAGGTCCGTCGGACGGGCGCTCATGTCGAGAGTCTCGTCTGCTAGAAGCTAGCGGGACTTTCGCAATACCAGGGCTGCTTGCCTCGTAGAGAAGTCATAAACATTGGGTCGAAAGCGATCCAACTGCTAGATGAAAGAATACGGCAAAGAAACTCAAGAGTGAGGGCCGCCGATAAACACCGATGAACGCAGATAAGAAAACTCCTTTGCTTATCTGCACGTTCATCGGCGGCCCATTCTCTTTCTGGAACGAACGGTTTACGGGCATCGCTTGACGGCCAAGTTTTGTTTTCGAGCGCCCGAACTCGTGTTGTACGGGGTCGGGGCGCGGGTCTATCGCTCTCGCCATCAATTCCTTCATCTAGCAATGGAACAGCCCGCGTGTCACGCGAACCCTTGGTCAACAGGCTTGCGAAGCCTATCCGCCAGTGCTCAACCTACTCAAATGTGCGAAAGTCGGGCTAGAGCGCCATGGCCTCCTGGTAATTGAGCCTCTTCACCCTTTTTCCAGGAATCCACTAACAGCTTGCCATTGTTCGAAAGCTGTAATCGCACGGCTGTTGTGGGCAGACTGGTCGGCGCACCGTTCCCATAGCGCACGCCAACGGAGAGTTGCGACTCTGCGACTTCGACGAGGCCCGCGGCATCGCGGACTCTGGAATGTGACCATGGGAATGGCGGAGCTGTTGACGCAATGGGAGTGGTGGAAGTTGATTCTCAGCGCGACGTTCCGTCAATTCCTCGGTGGCAAGATCATCGGAAACACTGGTCGGCCGGGCGGATTAGCAATCCACTGCGCCAGAGGCGGATTAGCAATCCGCCGCAGGTTTCCAACCTTTTTCAACCTGCCCCACAAGGCGGCAGGAGGTGTTTTTGGATTTTCCCCATGGCGTTGCGCGGCAGTCGGTCGACGGTGTGGAAGGCGCGTGGAGTTTTGAAGGATGCCAGCTTCGCCCGGCAGCGCGCTTCCAGGGCGGCGGCGTCGATCGGCGCCTTGAGCACGACGTAGGCGACCGGCACCTGGCCGCGGGCCGGATCGGGTGCGCCCACCACTGCGGCTTCGGCGACTTCCTCCTGTTCCTGCAGGAATTCTTCGATCTCGCGCGGATAAATATTGAAGCCGCCGGAAATGATGAGGTCGCTCTTGCGGCCGCAGAGCGTGTAGTAGCCGTCGGGGGCGCGGACGGCCAGATCGCCGGTGCGGAACCAGCCGTCCACGAAAGCGTCGCGGGTGGCGTCATCGCGCCGCCAATAGCCGGAAAAAACGTTGGGGCCCTTGAGGTGGATTTCAGAATCGACCAGCCGCACCGACACACCCGGCATCGGCAGGCCGATGCTTCCAGGCCGCCGCTCACCGGTGTACGGATTGCCGATGTTCATGAGGGTTTCGCTCATGCCGTAGCGTTCCAGGATGGTGTGGCCGAAGCGCGCGCGGAATTCTTCCAGAACCTGTGCGGCGAGCGGCGCCGAACCGGACACGAAGAGACGCATGAAAGCGCCGATCTCGCGCGCGGCGGCGATGGGCAGATCGAGCAGCCGGACGTAGATGGTGGGAACGCCGAAGAAGAGGGTGGGGCGGAAATCGAGAAATTCGGCTGCGGCTTTCTGTTGCTCGAAGCGCTCCATCAGGCGCATGCGGCAGCCGCTGGCCAGCCAGCAATGCAGGCCGTTGCCAAGGCCGTGGACGTGGAAGAGCGGGAGCGCCAGCAGCAGGCGGTCAGCGGCGGCGATCTGCCAGCACACCAGAAGATTGATGGCGTTGGCGGCGAAATTATTGTGCGTGAGGATGGCGCCCTTGGATGCGCCGGTGGTTCCCGAAGTGTAGATGATGCCGGCGGCATCGTCGCCATCGATCGCGACGGCGGGGCGCTCGGGCGCCAGCGTGGCGGCTTCTTTGGTCAGGCCGGCTGGATGCCAGATGGGGACTGGCGATTCAAACGCGGCGTCCGACACCACCGCCACCGGCTCGGCATCGCGCAGAATGTGGGTCATTTCGCGATCGCGATACAGGATGTTGATGGGCACGAAGATGACGCCGAGCTTGATGCAGGCCAGGTAAAGATCGATCATCTCGACGCAGTTGGCAAGATACACCGACAGGCGGTCGCCCCGTTGCAGCCCGCGGCCTGCCAACAGTTGTGCCAGCCGGTTGCTGCGCGCGTCGATCTCGCCGAAGGTGAACGTGCGGTCTTCGAATTCCAGTGCCACGGCGTCGCGGCGACCCAGGAACGAGAGATCAAAAAGGTGCGTCAGATTCAACGGCGAGGCCTCCCGGCTAAGACACGGCGAGTCTTCCAAGAGACTACGGTAACATCGAAACCGTGGCGAGAATGAGCGCGTCTTCTGAACTAAGCAACACAATGAACCGGCTGCTGGAGCGCTCTGGCAGGTAAAAATTCCGGAACTTTCCACGACGAATCCGGAATGCAAAGTATACGGCCCAAGGCGCGCGAACGTGCGTTACCGGGCCACACGCCGGTTCTGCAAGTTCGAGAAATCTACTCCAAAAATGTAAGCCGAGGTGTTTCAAAACATGTCCTTTCGAAAAATCGTCGTGACGTCTTTTCTGGCGGCAGCTTTTGCGTTGTCCGCCTTGGCTCAGGGATCAACCAGTACTTCCACCACAACGCAGACCTTCCTTTTCCCGCCGGTGGGATTGGGCAGCACGGAAACCGCGCAAGTCAACGTAGTCAACATTGCCTCCGCGTCATCCGGTGGCACGGCGGCATCGTGCACCGGAACTGTCTCGTTCGCCAACTCGGCCGGCGCGGTAATCGGCAAGGCCGCTACGTTCACGGTTGGGACGGGCCAGATCGTTTCGGTGCCCCTGCCATTCGGCACTTCGGGCTTCGCGGGAACTCACGGCGAGTTTGTGGCGACGGTGACCCATACCGTGACCCGTCCTTCGCCGGCTCCCTGCGCGTTGGTCTTCTCGCTGGAGACGTTTGCCACGGCAACGGGAGAAACCCACGTGGTGTTGACGAACTCCGCATCCGACGGACCGGTGGGTAACGGAGGGTTTGGCCGCTAACCCCGTCAAATCCGGATCTCTGTCAAACATGGGGCGGCGCGGGAGCGGTTATCATTGTCCCTGATGCGGTCCCTGATGCGGATTGTCGTACTGGTGGGCTTGCCGGGTTCGGGTAAGTCCACCTGGCTGGAAAAGATGGGCACGAGCGGATTGTCGTCGGACGCCATCCGAAAGCTGCTGGCGGATGACGAAACCGACCAGACGATCCACGCCGTAGTGTTCCGCACGCTGCAATTTCTCTTGTACCAGCGGATCGCGATCGGGCGGCCCGTTACCTACATCGACGCGACCAATCTCACACCGCAGGAGCGGCATCCGTATCTGCGGATCGGCCGGCTGCGCCAGTGCCAGGTGGAAGCTGTTTTTTTCGATGTGCCGCTGGAAGTGTGCCGCGCCCGAAACGCCCGGCGGCGGCGAGTGGTGCCGGATGAAGCCCTGATGAAAATGGCGGCGAAGCTGGTGCCGCCCACGGTAGCAGAAGGGTTCGCGCGGGTGAAGGTGGTGGGATCGGCTTGATCGCGAAAGCGATCAGCGATCAGATCAAAACGCTGGAGCGCCTGCCGGAGGCGCGGAGTTGGCTGATAGCTGAAGGCTTAACGGTTGGCGGCTAACTGCGGTGCGCCGGGGCTGGTTTGGAGTTGGCCATCACCAGACTGAAAACCAGCCGCTCGATCGGGCTCAGCGAATTGCCGGCCTTGTTCAGGTCCCGGAAATAATGCTGAAAGCTCTGCGCCGAGGAGACCAGGCGGCAGTAGGCCGGTGCGGTGGCAGCCGCGGTGACCATGAGCCCCAGCGCCAGAACTCCGATGATGTGAACTCTTCGTATCACTCTACCTGTAAGACGGCGGTACCCCTGGTAAAGTTAGCCGCTTGACAAAACTTAACGCGGCGGCGGATTGGCAATCCGCCTTCCGACGTTCGGAGCGAGCCCCGAGGCGCTCGTTGGGCCAGCGTCAGGCGGATTGCCAATCCGCCGCAGATTAGCAATCTGCCCCACATAGTAGTACAAGCCGATTCATACCGCGTTCCCCCAAAACTGTTAAGCACCCGCCGCAACCCGCCACCTCTTGCCAGCACTGTTACAATAGAGTCAAGAGTAGTTTTCTTCACTGAGAGATATGCCGCTTTACGATTATCATTGCCACCAATGTGGCCAAACGTTCGAGGTCAGGCAAAAGTTTGCCGATGCACTGTTCACGGTTCACGAGGGCTGCGGCGGAGAGTTGGAACGGATGATCTCCGTCCCGGCGTTGCAGTTCAAGGGCACGGGCTGGTACGTCACCGATTACGGCAAGAATGGAAAGGTGCCTGCGGCCAACAGCGGGAACGACAAATCGGAATCGAAATCGGACTCGAAGTCCGAAGCGAAATCCGGAGCGAAATCCGAGTCCAAGGCCGAGTCGAAATCCGAATCCAAATCCGAGTCCAAGTCCGAATCGAAGACCGACAGCAAGCCGGCGCCTTCCAAGTCCTCAACTGACAAATAGCAGCCGCCTCCGGGTGCGTCTTCGATGGTTCGCCGGCCAGAAGGCCGCGGTCACTCGTTTCGGAGCGCTTCGGCGGGATCGATCCTGGTGGCGCGGTACAGCGGAACCCAACTGGCCGCCAGAATCACGGTTATCAGCAGCGCCAGTGCGCCCGAAAACGCCGCCGGTGAAAACGACCCTGCGCCATAGGTCAGGTCGGGCATTTCCGGCACCGCCACCATCGAATTCAGCAACGCCGAGACCCCCGCTGCGCCCGCCAGGCCGGCAATCGAACCGAAAAGCGCCGGCTGCAGTGTCTGCCACAGCACCAACCGGATCACCTCGCCGCCCGGTGCGCCCAGCGCCACCCGAATCGCAATCTCGCGCCTCCGCCGCGTAACCAACTGCGACACCAGGCCCAGAACGCCCACCGATGCCAGAATCAGCGCCAGCCCGCCCAGGATGCCGGCCACCGTGGCGGGCGCCTGCGCCATCATGCGCTGAATTTCCATGGGACCATCCCGCATGGTGAAGAGGTGGCTCTGGGACGGCAGATTGGGGTTGATGGATGCCAGCGCGGCGAAGACGGGGCGCACGGCACCGGCCGCCCAGGACCGGGTGCGGATGAGGATCGACATGCGCTCCGATCGCGCCCCTGGAAGATACAGATACGCTTCGTCGGCTTTCGACAGATATGTGCTGCGGACGCCCTTAACCACCCCAACCACTGTAAAAGAGGTGTCAGGGCTGACGCCAGGCATGAAATTCAAGCCGTGAATCCTGCGGCCGATGGGGTCCTGGCCCGGCCAGGCACGGCGCGCCGCCACGTCGCTGATCACGGCGACCGGCGCACCGTTCGCAGTCTCCTGTAACGTGAACGACCGGCCAGCCAGAACCGGCACGCCGAGCGCCTCAAAATACCGGTCGGAGACCACGTTGAACAGACACTGCACAATGGCGCCGCGATCGGTTGCGAAACCAGCGGTCCCGTGGCCGACCAGCGGAAAGCGATCGGCCCCCGCGACGGACGCCACCTCCGGAAGGGCCAGTATCCGGTCCACGGCCTGGCTCATGAGCCTGGTCCGATCCGCATTTGTGGAGACCAGCGACCGGGTGTCTACTCCCCACACGGCCAGATGATCGGTTTCGAACCCCGGGTCCGCGCTGCTGGCCTGCCGGACGCCGCGGAACATCAACCCCGCGGTCACCAGCAGCACCAGACAGGCCGCCACCTGTGCCCCCAGCAGCAGGTTGCGCCGTTTCAACACGGTCCCGGTTCCACCGGAAGCCTGCTTCAGCGCGCTGATCACATCGCGGCGGCTCGCCTTTAGAGCCGGCCATACACCCACCGCAATTCCCGTAAACACGGAGACCGATGCCGCGTAGGCGAAGATCCGCCAGTCCGGCGAAAGGTCCAGATGGAGGCTCATCGAGCCGCCTGAAATCCGCTGCAGGAATTCGCCCAATTGCCAACGGATCCATTCGCACGACCAGACCGACAGCAGCAGCCCGGCGGCTCCACCCCCGAGGCCCAGCAGCACGCTCTCCGTACAGAGTTGGCGAATCAGGTGCATCCGGCTTGCGCCCAGCGCCAGCCGCACCGCGAACTCATGCTCGCGCATGGCATGCCGCGCTAACAGAAGATGCACCAGGTTGATGGAACCGATCAGCAGGATCATCCCAACCGCCGCCATCAGAACCGCGCAGATGGCGCCGAACGTTTCAAACTCTCCGGAATTCGTCTGAAAGAACGTAGCGGCATGCGCGTACAGGTGTGCCGGTTGGCCATTCACCAGGGGCCAGCCTCGCGCCAAGACCTCCAGTTCCGCGGCCACCTGTGGGACGCCTCTGCCGGGGTTGCGACGCGCCAGTACCTGCCATTCACCGGGACCGCCGCCGTGCAGCCAATCCACGCCGGGCAGCACGGCCGGCTGGGCGGCCAGCGGAATCCAAAGGTCCGGCATCTGCGGCGGCATACCCGTTCCGGCGAAATCGGCTGGCGCCACGCCGATAATATCCAGCGCCGTGCCTTGCACGCGGATGGTCTTTTCCAGAACCGCGGTGTCCGCGTGCAGCTTCTTCACCCAAAACTCATGACTGATCACCGCCACCGAATGGTCGTTGGCATTGTCGTCGGCATGGAAGCTTCGCCCCACCCGCACGGCCACACCGAGGGCGTCGAAATAATTTTCGGAAACCAGCCGCGCCCAGAGCGCCTCGCCGGCCCCGGACTGTCGGCCCGAAAGACGCCCTACGATGCGCTGCGGCGACGACGACGCAATCACCTCCGCCAAAGAACGCGCCTGGCTGCGGATCTGTTCATACTGCGGGAGCGTAAAAGCATCCAGCCGCTGCCCGTCCTGGGCGCCGGTGACCCGCACCAGTTCGCCGGGCCCACGGGCCGCGATGGGTTTCAGCGCCACCCCTTCGTAGAACGTAAACACCACCGTATTGATGCCGATACCGAGCGCCAGTGTGATCACCGCGATGGCGGTGAAACCAGGCGACGCGGCTAAGGTACGGAGCGCATGGCGGAGTTGCATCCTCCAGCCTGATGCAATTCGATTGCCGCCGGGCAAGCTAAAGCCTGCTCCACCTCGGCCGGCGTTCCACACGCGGGACGGCCTTTTGAGTGTTCGGTTGTGGGAATCGGCGTGCCGCAGTAGGACAGACCATCGACCTTCGTGGTCTGTCGCCCTTCGGGGTCTGTCGCCTCTCCAGCGCCCCCTCGCCGCCGCAAGCTTAGTACACCGTTTCAGAAGTTCGCCAACGTATCGGGAAACCGCTTGCTAACGCGCGCGGCTCGGATCAGGGCCGCGACGGCTCGGATCAGGGCCGCGACGGCTCGGATCAGGGCCGCGGCGGCTCGGATCACGGCCGCGGCGGCTCGGATCACGGCCGCGGCGGCTCGGATCAGAGCCGCAACGGTTAGAAGGCGTGAAATATTGTTCGTCAGGACCGAGGGGGCATAAAAATCAGATCCGCAACTCCGCAACTCAATTATTGTCGCTTACTGCCTCGGCCCCACCTCCTTGAAATGCCGCCCAGCTCAGGCGACCTGCGCTCCA
>DATMNI010000392.1:0-5154 GCA_035570275.1 Candidatus Acidiferrales bacterium
TGTGGTATACGTCTCCTCTGAATCGGGGCCGCCCGAAATCTACGTGGCCACTTTTCCCTCATTCGCGGCCAAACGCAAGGTATCCACCAGCGGCGGGTTCTTTCCGGTCTGGGCCAAGAGCGGCAAGGAGATCTTCTACCGAGCGACGGACGGAATGCTGATGAGCGCGGAGATCCGCACGGGATTGAACCTGACGGGATCGAAGCTGACGGGATCCAAGCTGGATGCGAGCATCCCTCAGCCCCTTTTCAACCTCGGCACGGGTTCTCTTGTCGGCAACCGGTTTGGCGGCACCGCGGACGGCAAGCGCTTCCTGATCGCCGAGCCCGCTGAGAAAGACGAAGGCGATCAGCCCGAGATCACGCTGGTGCTCAACTGGGACGCCGGCCTCAAGTAGCGGCGCCTCGGGTGGACTTGCACGCCGAGCGGGCCGTCCCACTACCGGCCGCGCGCACAGTACAGTGAAACAATGAAGAGTTTTGAAAGCCTGACGGAGCGCGAGACGCTGGCCCTGGCCATCTCGCTGGAGGAAGAGGACGAACGAATCTACAGCGACTTCGCGGAAGGATTGCGGCAGGACTATCCCGGCACCGCGCAGATGTTCGAGGGCATGCGGGAAGAGGAATCGGGCCACCGGCGCCGCTTGATCGAGCTATACCGTTCGCGGTTTGGCGACCATATCCCGCTTATCCGGCGTCAGGACGTCAGGGGCTTCGTGATCCGGAAACCGGTGTGGCTGGTGCAGCCTCTGGCGCTCGATACGGTTCGCAACCAGGCTTCGGCGATTGAACTGGAGACCCGGCGGTTTTACGAGAAGGCTGCGGCGCGCGCCGAGGACGCGGGGATGCGGCAACTGCTGGACGATCTGGCCCAGGAGGAACGCTCGCACCGGGAGCGCGCCGAGGAACTGGGCAAGGAGAAACTGGCCGGAGGAGTGCAGCAACAGGAGGAAGAAACCCGCCGGCGCCTGTTCGTGCTGCAGATCGTGCAGCCGGGCCTGGCGGGGCTGATGGACGGGTCGGTCTCGACGCTGGCGCCGGTGTTTGCGGCCGCGCTGGCGACGCACAAAGCCCACGACGCATTACTGGTGGGGCTGGCGGCTTCGCTTGGCGCCGGAATCAGCATGGGGTTCGCGGAGGCGCTTTCGGACGACGGGAGCCTGACGGGCCGCGGCCATCCGTGGGTACGCGGGCTGATCACAGGGCTGATGACCGCGGTGGGCGGGATCGGCCACACGCTGCCGTTTCTGGTGCCGGATTTCAACGTGGCGATGATCGCGGCGGTGGCGGTGGTGGTCGCGGAGTTAGGTGTGATCTCGTGGATCCGGCAGAAGTACATGGAGACCACGGCGCTCTCCGCGGTCCTGCAGGTCGGGCTGGGCGGCGTTCTGGTGTTTCTGACCGGTGTGCTGATCGGCAGCTCGTAGGGTTTCGGTCAGGCTGCGATTGGTCCAGGCTTTGGTTGGTCCAGGCTACGCCACGGCGGCCATCAAAGCCCTCAGGTCCGTCAGTGAGTTCCGGAGGGCCGTTAGACTGGAGTCTGCGCCGATTTCGTGATAGGCGATCTTCGTAATGATGCCCTTGTGAACCTGCTGGAACAAGTCCACGATCTCCGGATCGCGCCATCCAAGGCTGGTCTCTTCGGCGATAATCCGCAGCGCCTTATCCGGGGAAAACGCTGGCTTGTAAGAGCGCGGGCTCGTCAGCGCATCGTAAATGTCGGCGATCTGAACCAGGCGCGCCAGCAAAGGGATCTGGTCCATTCGCAGGCCGTCGGGATAACCACCGCCGTCCCAACGCTCGTGGTGGTGCCGGATGATGGGAAGCACGGGCGTCAGCAATTTCATATGGCGGCAGATCTCCTCGCCACGGGCAGCATGGCTGCGCATGATCACCCACTCTTCGGCATTCAGGTTGCCGGGCTTGAACAGAATGGAATCGGGGATACCAACCTTTCCGACATCATGCAGGAAACTGCCGCGGTAAAGCGCCATAAGATCGGCGCGACTCAACCGAAGCGCCATTCCCAAAGCCACGCTGATGAAGGCCAGCCGCTCACAGTGCGCGGCGGTATGCCGGTCGCGCTGTTCCACCGCCAGCGCCAGGGCAAAGATCGTCGCTTCGGTTTCGTCCGTCGAACATTCCTCGGGCGCGAGCGAAATAGCAGCCTCCGCCGGGCCCAACTCGTCTTGCAACGATTGGCGACCGCAAACCGCGGCGGGCTTGGAGGATTGCCGTATATGCCTGTTCAAGGCCTGTTTATCTGTTTGCCGATGCATGGGTGCTAGTGGATATATCGGCTGAATGGGCCGAAAATTCAGGGTGCTAATCAAAAAACTGTGAAAAACTTCGACGCCTTGACTTTTCAGCGCCTTGACTCTTCAGCGCCTTACTACAGTGATGGCGCGCCACGAGGAATTGCCCGCCGCATCGTATGCCATTAGTGTGACCGTGTTGTTGCCAATCAGCAGCGGCACATTGGCCGACCAGTGAGCGGTTCCCGAAGCGGCGCCCGCATCCCCGAAGGATGTGCCCCATTTCACGGAAGTGACGGCGACGTTGTCGCTGGCGGTGCCACTGATGGTGACACTGGCGGCGGAGGTGGAGACCACGGTGGATCCCGGCGAGGCGATGTTCAAAGATGGCGGTGTGGTGTCCGCCCCCGGGTTGGACGGTGGCGCGGGCGTCGGCGTTGGCGCGGGTGGCTGGGTTGGCGTTGGTGTGGGCGTCGGCTTTGGTGCGGGCGTTGGCGCCGGCGCAGGGGCCGGAGTGGGCGGAGACGGCGGCGCTGGTGTAGGCCCAGGTGCCGGTGCTGGCGGAACCGGCGGTGGAGCCGGAACGCTCGAGTTGTTTCCGTAGAGGTCGCGGATGCCCGCGATATCGTCGTCGGTCAATCCGCTGGCCAGACGGTAATAAGGATACATCACCGCGCCCGGACGGTCCGAGTGGCCCAACCCGAGCGCATGCCCGGCCTCATGCAACGCTACGGTGAACAAGTCCACATTGCCGCCGCCGGCATGCCAATTCTCGTCCGCATCCAGGTGCATGTCCCCGGCTAGCGGCTCGGCGTTGGGTGGCGAGGGGTAGAAGGTGTGGGCCAGCACTCCACCGGGCCCGTCGAACGGGTAGGGGTCGCCGTGCGCGCCGCGTGCGAACTGTATATCGATGGAGCGTGTCAGGCCGGACCGTTGCGCCGGCGACAGAGTGAGGTTGGTGTAGCGCGCCCACTCGCGAAAGGCGCGTTCGATTTCCGACCGCACCGTGCTTTCGTCCAACTTGTCGGTCAACGATTCGAAAAAATAGTTCAGTGACACGCCACCGTCCGCGTCCTTGGCCCATCCGTTCCCGACCACGACATACTCGCCGATGGTGCCGGCCTCGGTGAGCGCGCCGGCGCAGCCGATTAACGGGGCGCCGGCCAACAGGTCCGGTGAGGCCGGCAGAACATAGGCCACTAAGTCGTTCTGTGCCAGCGCGGCAACGTCCTGGTAGGCCCCGGTCACCAGGAGTTGCCAAGCCAGCAGCGCCGGGTTCTCCAGAATCTCCAGAGCACTGCCACGCACCATTTCGCGAGCCTTCCCCATGTCACTATCGAGCTGGAAGACCACCACGTATCCGGAGACCTGCTGGGCCGCCAGGAGTGGGCTGAGTTTGTCCTCCGGATCGAGCGCGCCGGCAGACACCAGATTGAGCCCAGCCAGATTGGGCGCGGCTTCCGAGGATACCATGAGGCCGTTGTCGGGCAGATATTGCAGCGTCCGGATGCCCCGCCGCGCCAGTTCCCGCCGGATCTCGGGGCCGGGATAGGAGCCAAACTCCAGCATGAAATGCCGCGGCAATGCCTGGGGGGCCCCCTTCCCGCCACCGTTCGCGCCGCCCCGTTCGCGGCCCAGAGGGTCGCGGTCACTATGGCTGGCGCGGGCTTTCAGATGGATGGCCGACTGCGCCTGGATGGCCGGTGCCAGCAACCAGCAGGTCCAAAGGGTAACGGTAAGGGTCAGGATCTTCTTCAATCTTTTCGCTCCGAGTATCTTTTCGAACAAAATGAGAATTCCTTGAACTCGCGGGCACTACATTTTTAAAACTTTATTTAAAGGCCTTAAACCCCGGATGAAGCGTTACTTGTGTACCCTGCTGGTCTTTGCCTGTGTCCAGACCCCGATCGCCCCCGGCGCCACTCCGCTGACGACCTACCGTATCGAAACCGTCGCCGGCAATGGCCGCACTGGCGACGGAGGACCGGCGACTGCCGCGCAATTGTCGACCATTCAGGGCGTGGCTGCGGATCACTTAGGCAATCTGTACATCTCCGAGACGGACAACCAGCGCATCCGCAAAATCTCCAGCATCGGGGTGATCACCACCTTGGCCGGCAACGGAACCGCCGGATACAGCGGCGATGGCGGCCCGGCCACCGACGCCCAACTCAACCTTCCGTATGGGATCGCGGTTGATCTGGCAGGCTACGTCTATGTAGCCGACCTCGGCAATAACTGCGTCCGCCGCATCGGCCTCGATGGCATCATCACCACTATCGCGGGCACGGGCCGCAAAGGCACTTCGCTCGACGGCGGCGTCGCCACCGATGCCGCCCTCTTGGCCCCCCGGAATGTGGCGGTAGATGGCGCCGGCAATCTGTTCATCTCCGAATTCGAAGGCCACCGGGTGCGCAAAGTCTCGCCCGATGGCCTTATCTGGACGGTCGCCGGCACCGGCGTGGCCGGTTTGGGGGCGGATACCGGTCTGGCCGCCAACACGCAACTGGCATTTCCCGCGGGCCTCACGCTGGATCGCTACGGCGTCCTTTACATTGCCGATTCGGCGAATGATCGCGTGCGCAAGATTTTGCCCGGCGGCAACATCGCCACGGTGATGGCAGGTGTCTCGTTGCCCCAGTTGAATAAACCGATTGCGGTGGCGGTGGATCTTTCGGGCTACGTTTTCGTTGTGGACGCCGTCGCCGGCGTATACCGCTACGACACCGTTTCCAAAGTCTTGACTAAAGTGGCCGGCGCGGGTGCGCAGGGGGTCTCCGCCACGCACGACGCCGCCTTGGATTCAGCCGGCAACCTGTTCATAGCCGACGGCTTCCAAATCCACCGAGTCGATGGGCACGGGCAGATCCAGACCGTTGCTGGGGACGGGTACGTCCACA
>DATMNI010000393.1:0-30802 GCA_035570275.1 Candidatus Acidiferrales bacterium
GTGCGCTTTGCGTCAAAACATCCAAGGTAAGAACCGTGTGCGTTAGGAGCGCTCGCACGGATCTGTGCGGGGGGTGCCGGGCAGACCGGCATCCCTACCGCGACCGGCGGATTGTTAATCCGCCCGCTGCGATGCGGCAGCAAGCCAGCCCCGCGTTGGCGGCGTCGCCAGTCACGTCCGGCAGGCGGATTGCCAATCCGCCGGACCCATAGGGTGCCCCTAGCAGCCTGCCCCACAAGCCCGCTTCATCCTAACTTTGCCCCAAAACGGTTAGGCACCCCCAGATGTCTCGGAGGCAGGCAAGAGGATTCACGGAATTGCGGCCTCCAGTTTCCCCCTCCCGCGTTAGAACACCAGCCGCAGCGCGAATTGTATCTGGCGTGAGCTGGCGCGCGCGTCCTGCACCCCGGCGGAAGTGATTTTTCCGAATGTCGAACTGCTTACGGTCACGCTGGGGTTATCGAAGTTGGGGTGGTTGAAAATGTTGAAAATCTCTGATCGGAATTGCAGGTAGCGCTCTTCCTTGCCGAGCCCAAACTTTTTCAACATGGCGAAATCCAGGGCGTGAGTCGGCGGCCCGATGATGATGTCGCGTCCGGCAGTGCCGTAGCGGCCGATGAAATTGTTGTTGAAGCACGCCGTGTTGAACCACTTCGCCGGGTCGTGCGGAAAGTCGTTCGCATTGCACGTCACGTCGGGCCGTGTGCCGGTCTGCGTGCCGGAAAGCTGCAGGCCCGTCGATGGGTCAAGCGGATTACCGGACTGCATGCTCAGAATCCCGTTGGTCTGCCAGCCGCCCAGAAGCGCATTCACGACTCCGGAACTGGACGATCCGAAGGGGCGGCCCTGCCCATAAGGAAGGTCATACGTGTAGCTGGTAATCCAGCGATGACGGGTGTCAAACGTCGACAGGCCGCGCTCCAGGTGGAAGTTCGTGACCGCCACGGCGGAGCCGTTCCACAGCGACCCATCGTCAATCGACTTGGAGAAGGTGTAAGCACTCAGAAAACTCAGCCCCTTCGAAAAGCGCTTCTCGAAGCTGAGCTGCAGGGAATGGTACACCGATGACGCCCCCGGCGACCGGACATTGATGCTGGCGTACACCGGATACTTGCGGAGCGCTTGTGTGAACGAAGCCGTCGGCGCCGGTTCGTTGTAGTCGTAGGCCCTGTCCAGGTGCGTGCCCTTCGACCCCACATAGCCGACCGTCAGACCCATCGACGAAGTAACTTGCCGCTGGATATTGGCGCCCCACTGCTGCACATAGCCGTCGCGGAACGGGTTTTCGACCCACGACGCGCTGGGGATGGCCGGCGTTCCGGTCCCGCCGTACGGGTTGGCGAGGTTGAAGTTCGGAACACCATTGGTACTCTGATTGAAGCTGAAGCCGGTGAGGAAAGGCGCGGTGAGATTGGAATTCAGGATGACGTTGAGAATTTTGATGTCCCAGAAAATTCCATAGCCGCCGCGAATCACGGTCTTCGGGCCGAAAGGAGTGTAGGCGAAGCCAGCGCGCGGCGAGAACTCCTTCTTCGACGAATTATAGATGTTCTGCGTCTGGGGAGTGGAGATGCGGAGATACGGCAGCGGAGTGCTGTTCGGGAAGTTAGGGTCAAACGTCGCCAGGTGGTTGTACTTGTCGATGGCCGGGGCGTTGTACTCCCAGCGCAGGCCCAGGTTCAGCGTCAGGTTCGGCAGCACGCGAAAATCGTCCTGCGCGAAGAGATTGACCGAGGTCTGCCGCAGTCCGGCAACGGTGTTGGCGCTAATCCCCGCGAAAGAACGGCTGACGCTGGCCGTGTTCGGATCGCCCAGCAGCAGGTCGGCAATGGCGTTCCCCGTGCCGGTCACGGCGTTGACTACGCCCGCCGCCGTGGTGGAAACCTGTGCCGTGTAAAACGGTGTGAAGTTCAGGGTGCCGCGGGCGCTCGAATCGAAGAGGAAATTTTCCTGGAAGTGGCGGATTTCGGCGCCGAACTTGGTGGTGTGGCGGCCGGTGGTCCAGGAGAGCGATTCGGCCCACTCATAGGTGTTGTCGTGGCGGTCCTGCGGCAGGTTGGTGGCCTCGCCCAGGCGGTCGTACCCGGTTGTGGTGATCACCGGCACGCCGAAATCCAGCGAACTGCGGCCCGTGCCGGCAATCCCAAGCTGCGACGAAACATCGTTGCCGAGGTTCTGTTGGAAGATGCCGCCGCGAACCCGCGTGAACGACATTCGGGCTTCGTTCACTTTGTTGGCGCCCAGCAGCCGGATATAATCGGCTACCACTTGCTGGCCGCCGTTCAGCGTGTTGCAGCCGAAGCCCGGAACGTTATTGGCGCCGGCGCAGAAGGAATCGAACGTGTCGAAGCGGTTCTCCTTGCTGTAGCTATAGCGCCCGAAAAACGTGTTGTTGTCATTGAAGCGATGATCCAGCCGCAGCGTAAACTGGTCGAAGTCATCAGTCTTGGTGGGGCTGGAAGTGAACAAGCCGTTGGCCGTCGAGGTGCCTGGCCCATTGGGGTTCGGAAAGAGCCCCACCACGTTTTTCCCCACCGTGGTGAGTTGCCCGGCGGGGATGATGTTACCGGCGAAAGGATCGCGCACCAGAACGCCGTTCACGGTGTGAAGCGAAGCCGGATCGTAAATCAGCGTAGACAGCGCCGAAAAGTCACCGTTCTTCATGGCCGCGGTGGGCTCTGTCGCCACCTTGGTGATGCCCTGGCGCACGCGCGCGCCCTCGAAATTCCCGAAGTAGAACGTCTTGTTTTTCTTAATCGGGCCGCCCACCGACGTGCCGTACTGGTTGCGCTTGTAGCCGGGAATCGGTCCGGGCCGGTCGAAGAAGTTCTTGGCGTCCAGGTCGTTGTTGCGAAAATATTCGTACAGAACGCCGTGGATGGCGTTGGTGCCGGCCTTGGTGGCGATGTTGACCTGCGCCCCGGGACTGCGGCCGAACTCCGCCGAATAGGTGCTGGCCTGCACCTTGAATTCCTGCATGGCCTCGGTGGAGATGAGGACGGCGTACTGGTTGATCGCCAGGTCGTTGTTGTCCATGCCGTCAAGCAGGAAGTTATTGGCCTGCTCGCGCGCGCCGTTGACCGTGATGGAACCGCCCTGCGTCTGGTTCTGCGAACCCTTGACACCCTGGTTGGCGCCCGGCACCAACAGACCCAGTTGGAGGAAACTGCGCCCATTCAGCGGCAGTTCCGTGACCTTCTTGTTGTCCACCACGTTGCCGACAGTTGCGGAATCGGTCTGGATCACCGGGGCGGTCGCTTCCACAGCTACCGTCTCCGTGACTTGGCCGACCGCCAGCACGACATCCACGCGCAATTTGTCGTCTACGCGCAACTCGATGCCGGTTCGCTCAGACTTTTTGAAGTTGGCCTGCTCCACGATGAGCGCATACTGGCCCACCGGTAGCTGCGGAATGGAAAACTCGCCGTCAGCGTTTGAGACTTCCGTGCGCGTCAGGCCGGTAGCCGTTTGACGGGCGGTGATTTTCGCTCCAGGGATCACGGCTCCCGATGTGTCGGTCACCGTTCCAAGAATTGTGCCTCGGACGCTCTGGCCGTATCCGGTGGCTGCTATAGACAGAACTGCGCTGATCGCTAGAAAAAAGTGGCTTTTGAAACGCATTCTCCCTCCATTAACTCAGACGGATGCCCTGCCCGGCAGCAACCCGTGGCGGCCGAGCTTCACCATGGCCTCAGAAGAGGAACGCAACCCCGTTTAGAAAATTATAGGGCGCACGCAATTCGGAGTCAATGTTTTAATGGGGGATAAACGAGGTAAACGGGGTAAACCGAAACCCCACAACTACAGAATCGCGTCAAACGGGATCTCAATTCCCGGAAGCAGTTCGCTGTGGATGGATCTGGTCTCGCCGCGTGCGACCGGCGACGAGCGATCATAGACCCGGGCATGCCGGGAATCCGGGTAGAGTACCCACACCTCCGCCGCCCCGTGCGCCAGATATTCGGCGACTTTGGCTTCCAAATGCCGCGCGGCGTCGTATTCCGAGACAATTTCAAATACCATCAGCGGGGCGCCTTCATAATAGCGATCACCAGGTTCCAGTGGATGGGTCAGGCTGACATCGGGCTGAAGCCACGACCGGGGATCGCTCGAGAGAAGGTAGCCCATCTCGATGTACACCTTGCCCAGATTGAGGTTGGGCTGGGTCTTCCGCAACAGATCGATCGCGGCTTTCAGCATGTCATAGAGCTGGTGACAGATCTCCATGTGATTGCGTTGCGGTGGAGGCACTCGGATCAGTTCTCCTCTCAGCAGTTCGATCTGGTCGGCGCCTTGGTCGATGCGCTCGAATTCCGCAAAGCTCATCAGTGTCGTAGTCGTCGTACCCACGACTGTCATAATACGCCATCCACACCGTTGACGGCTCTGCCCGGGGGCTTAATCGTATTGAGGGTCTATAGCAGGAGCCATGGCAGTAGACACCAACTACTAACGCGATCTGGCTCGCTGGCGCATCGCAGCAGGTGGATTAACAATCCGCCGCAGATTGGCAATCTGCCCCACAGGAGTTTACAGAATTTCGTCCAAAAGGATCTCGATTCCCGGGAGCAGTTCGCTGCGGATGGACTTGGTCTCGCGGCGCGCGGCCGGCGACGAGTGATCATAGACCCGGGCATGCCGGGAATCCGGGTAGAGTACCCACACCTCCGCCGCCCCGTGCGCCAGATACTCCGCCACCTTGGCTTCCAAATGCCGCGCGGCGTCGTATTCTGAGACAATTTCGAATACCATCAGCGGGGCGCCTTCATAATAGCGATCGCCAGGTTGCTCGGGATGGGTCAGGCTGACATCGGGCTGAAGCCACGACCGCGGATCGCTCGAGAGAAGGTAGCCCATCTCGATGTGCACCTTGCCCAGTTTGACGTTGGGCTGAGTCTTCCGGGACAGATCGACCGCCGCATCGAGTTGCTTAAAAAGCTGCTCAGAAGTTTCCATGTGAGGGCGTTGCGGTGGAGGCACTCGGATAAGTTCTCCTTTCAGGAGTTCGATCTGGTCGGGTCCTTGGTCAAAGCGCTCGAATTCCGCAAAGCTCATCAGTGTCGTCGTCGTGGTACCCATGACTGTCATAATACGCCCTCCACACCGTTCACGGGCCTGCCTGGTTCGTGGTCCGGTTGGTGGTCCGGTTCGCGGCCCGCTTCGCCGCCATTGACATTACCCGGCTCATCGGGCAACTCGCTCACCAGCAGGTCCAGGAAGGCCTGCGCGGCGCGGTTGAACTTCTTGCGCTTGCGGTGCACAATTCCGACGGGGCGGACCAGGTCGGGTGCGTCCAGTCTTACGGCGACGATTCGACCCTGAGCGATTTCGGCCTGCATGGTACGCGCCGGCAGAATGCTGATGCCGCGTCCCAGGCCGACCGCCTCCTTAACCATCTGGATGTTGTCGAAGTGCATCACGATCTTGACTTCGATCCCTTGCGCGCGCAGGTATCGGTCCAATTCGCGGCGGATCGACAGATCTTCATCGAAGGCGATGAAGTCCTGGCCGTTGAGGTCCGCGGGGTAGACCGTGTCGCGCTCGACAAACGGATGCGCGGGTGGGACGGCCACCTGCATCTCTTCGCTGCGCCAGGGGATGGCGGCGATTTCGCGGCTGGATTCGGGATAGCTTACCAAACCCAGGTCGGCGGCATCGCTGCGCACGGCCTCGTAGACCTTGTCGGGTCGCATGTACTCCACCTGCAGTTGCGCGGTGGGATAGCGTATAGAGAACTCTTCCTGCAAGCGGCCCATTTCGGAAAGGCCGGTGGAGTAGATGGATACCACACGCACGGCGCCTTCGACGTCGCCTTTCAGCGAGCCGGCCAACGAGGCTTTCAACAACTCCAGGGCGTGGGTGAATTCCTCTTCACGCCGCAGCATGTCCCGGCAGAATTCGGCGTAAAGCCGGCCGGCGGCGGTCAAATCCAGGGGACGCTTGCTGCGGTCAAACAGGGCCACACCCAGGCGGCGCTCCACCTCTTGCACATGCTGGCTGGCGGCTGACTGGCTAACGCCGCTGCGTTCGGCACCCCGGCTCATACTGCGGGTGGCTGCTATCTCTCTGAAAAGACTCAATTCCCAAAGGGCCACCAGGACAGTGTAGCATAAGTGTTTCTAATTCTAAGGGCCGAAATTTTTCCTGTTGTCTAATACTAGAATCGTTGGTACACTCATTTTCAAGCAACCACTTTTGGGGAAGAAAGCGCTGCCGGACTACCTGTCGGCAAGCGAATTCCCTCAGGACCTCCTTGTATGAGCGAAACGAATGTGAGTATCGGAGTACCTGAAGGCCACCCTACTGCCAATGGCTGTGCTGCCGCGGGGCTTTACGATCCGCGCATGGAGCACGATGCCTGCGGTATCGGTTTCGTGGCCAACATCAAGGGTCAGAAGTCGCACGACATTATTGTCAAGGGCATCCAGGTTCTGATCAACCTGACGCATCGGGGAGCGTGCGGTTGCGATCCGGAAACCGGCGATGGCGCCGGCGTGCTGATCCAGATCCCGCACAAGTTCTTTGCGCGCGAGTGCGCCAAGCTGGGGTTCACGCTTCCGGGCGCGGGCGAATACGGCATTGGCATGGCGTTTCTGCCGGTAGAGCCGCATCCGCGCCTGATGTGCGAGGGCATTGTGGAGCGCATCGTTCGCGAGGAAGGCCTCAGCGTGCTGGGGTGGCGCGATACGCCGATCGAAGGCGGCGCCATCGGGCGCGTGGCGCGCGCTTCGCAGCCGTACATCCAGCAGATCTTTGTAGGCCGCGCGCGTGGCATGACGGAAGATCAACTCGAACGCAAGTTGTACGTGATTCGTAAGCGCGCCGAACTGGAGGTTGCGAAATCCGACCTTCCGGACAAAGGCTTTTTCTACTTTCCCTCGTTTTCAGCCCGCACCATTGTATATAAGGGCCTGTTGCTGGCGCCGCAGATCGCCAACTTCTATCCGGAGCTGAGCGACCCCGACGTGGTGAGCGCGCTGTGCCTGGTGCACCAGCGCTTCTCCACCAACACGTTCCCCACCTGGCACCTGGCGCATCCGTACCGCTACGTGGCGCACAACGGCGAAATCAACACGGTGCGCGGCAACGTGAACTGGATGCACGCGCGGCAATCCGTGCTGGCTTCGCCGCTGTTCGGCGACGACATCAAGAAGTTGTTCCCCATCATCCAACCGGGCGGCAGCGATTCGGCATCGTTCGACAACGCCCTGGAACTGCTGGTGATGTCCGGGCGCGGCATTCCACATGCGATGGCCATGCTGGTGCCCGAGGCCTGGGACCACAACGCCGACATGAACCCCCAGAAGCGCGCGTTCTATGAATACCACGCCTCGCTGATGGAGCCTTGGGACGGGCCGGCGGCCATTGCGTTCACCGACGGCCGCTCAATCGGCGCCACGCTGGACCGCAACGGATTGCGGCCGGCGCGCTACCTGGTGACGCGCGACGACCTGGTGATCATGGCTTCAGAGAGCGGCGTGCTTCCGGTGAAGCCCGAAGACGTGAAGATGAAGGGCCGCCTGCAGCCGGGCAAGATGCTGCTGGTGGACACGGTAGAAGGCCGCATCGTTTCCGACCGGGAACTCAAGCGCAGCCTCTACGGACGCAACCCCTACCAACTCTGGCTTAAAGAGAACCAGATCACGCTCGACAAGCTGGCGGAACCGCCGCGCGAGCACGGCGCCGACGACACCACGCTGCGCAGCCGCCAGCGCGCCTTCGGCTATACCGACGAAGACATCCGGATGATCCTGGGTCCCATGGCCGAAAAGGGCGAGGAGCCCATCGGCTCCATGGGCACGGACACGCCGCTGGCCTGTCTTTCGGACAAACCGCAGCCGCTGTTCAACTATTTCAAGCAGCTCTTCGCGCAGGTTACGAATCCGCCGATCGACCCCATCCGGGAAGAGATGGTGATGTCTCTCACCAGCTACATCGGCACCGAGCGCAACATCCTGGCCGAAACGCCGCAGCACTGCCACACGCTCAAACTGCCGCACCCGATTTTGAGCAACCGGGATTTGGAAAAGCTGCGGCGCGTCTCGCAGGGCGATTTCCTGGCGAGCACGCTCAACATGCTGTTCGAAGTGGAGCAGGGGGCGAAAGGGCTGGAGCGCGCCTTGACGCAGCTCTGCCGGCGCGCGTCGCTGGCGATCAAATCCGGCTACACGCTATTGATTCTGTCCGACCGCGGGGTGGACGAGGATACGGCGCCGATTCCGAGCCTGTTGGCCCTCACCGCGGTACACAATCACCTGGTGCGGGAGGGGACGCGCACGCAGGTGGCGCTGATTATCGAATCCGGAGAACCGCGCGAGGTGATGCACTTCGCGCTGCTGATCGGTTATGGCGGGAGCGCGGTGAATCCATACCTCGCGCTCGAAACCGTGGCGCAGGGCCATCCGGGCGCCGATGGCCAGAAGGCCGTCTACAACTACGTCAAATCCATCAACAAAGGCCTGCTGAAGACCTTCTCGAAGATGGGCATCTCCACGCTGCAAAGCTATCGGGGCGCCCAGGTTTTCGAAGCCATCGGTTTGAATAAGGAGTTGGTGGAGAAGTATTTCACGGGCACGGTGTCGCGCATCGAAGGCATCGGTCTGGATGTGCTGGCGCAGGAAGCTATGCTGAAGCACGGCTACGCCTACGCGCCTGTCAAGGATTCCGACACCGAACTGACGGTGGGAGGCAACTACCAGTTCCGCACCCGCGGCGAGTATCATCTCTATAACCCGGATACCATCGCCAAACTGCAGCAGGCGGTTCGCCAGGAGAGTTTCGAGACCTTCCAGGAATACACCGACCTGCTGGACAGGCAAGGGCGCCAGCTTTGCACCCTCCGCGGGCTGCTGGAAATCAAACATGCCGAGGCGCCTGGGGCAAGCATCCCGCTGGAAGAAGTGGAGCCGGCGAAGGACATCGTCAAACGCTTCGCCACCGGCGCCATGTCGTTCGGTTCCATCTCGAAGGAGGCTCACGAGACGCTGGCCATCGCCATGAACCGGATCGGCGGCAAGTCCAATACCGGCGAGGGCGGGGAAGACGAGGAACGGTTCGGCACGGAGAGGCGCTCTGCCATCAAGCAGGTAGCCTCGGCTCGGTTCGGCGTGACGGCGAACTATCTGATCAACGCCGACGAGTTGCAGATCAAGATGGCGCAGGGCGCGAAACCCGGCGAAGGCGGCCAGCTTCCGGGATACAAGGTGGACGCGACCATCGCGCGGGTGCGGCATTCCATTCCCGGGGTGGGCCTGATTTCGCCGCCGCCGCATCACGACATTTACTCCATTGAGGACCTGGCGCAGCTTATCTACGATCTGAAGAACGTCAACCCGCGGGCGCGGATTTCGGTGAAGCTGGTGGCGGAGGTGGGGGTGGGAACGGTAGCGGCCGGGGTGGCGAAGGCGCACGCCGATGTGGTTCTGATTTCCGGCGATTCCGGCGGCACGGGCGCGTCGCCCCTGAGTTCCATTAAACACGCCGGCGTGCCGTGGGAACTGGGTCTGGCGGAAGCCCACCAGGTGCTGGTGATGAACGATCTGCGCGGCCGCATTCGCGTGCAGACCGACGGCAAGCTGCAAACCGGGCGGGACGTGACCATCGCCGCGCTGCTGGGCGCCGAGGAGTTTGGTTTTTCCACCGCGCCGCTGGTGGCGATGGGCTGCATCATGATGCGCAAATGCCATCTGAACACCTGCCCGGTGGGCATCGCCACGCAGGACCCGGCGCTACGCGCGAAGTTTCAGGGCACGCCGGAGAACGTCATCAACTTCTTCTTCTTCATCGCCGAACAGGTGCGGCGCAATATGGCCCAAATGGGCTTCCGCACCTTCGACGAAATGGTGGGCCGCGTGGACATGCTGGAGGCGCGCGACGCCCTGGACCACTGGAAGGCCAAGGGCATCGACCTTTCGGCCATCCTGTACAACCCGCAGATGCCCAGCCGCATTGCGCGGCGCTGCGTGCAGGCGCAGGACCACGGGCTTTCCGAAGCCTTGGACTACAAGCTGATCGAACATGCGGCCGAAGCGCTGGAGAGCGGCACGCCGATTGAGATCAAGCTGCCCATCCGCAATATTCACCGCACCGTGGGCGCCATGCTCTCCGGCGAAATCGCGCGGCGCTACGGGTCGGCCGGGTTGCCGGACGATACCATTCACTGCCAGTTCAAGGGCTCGGCAGGACAGAGCTTCGGCGCGTTTCTGGCCAACGGCGTGACGCTGGAATTGGAAGGCGATGCCAACGATTACGTGGGCAAGGGGCTTTCGGGCGGCCGGATCGTCGTATATCCGCCGCGCGGTTCCACGTTCCTGCCCGAGGAAAACATCCTCATCGGTAACGTGGCGCTCTACGGCGCCACCAGCGGGGAGGCCTATTTTAACGGCATGGGCGGCGAGCGCTTTGCCGTGCGCAACTCCGGCGCCAGGGCCGTGGTGGAAGGCCTGGGCGATCACGGGTGCGAGTATATGACCAATGGGACTGTGGTGGTGCTGGGGAAATGCGGCCGCAATTTCGCCGCGGGTATGTCGGGCGGCATCGCCTATGTGCTGGACGAAAAGGGCGACTTCGCCGAGAAACGGTGCAACACCGCCGCCGTGGATCTGGAACCGGTAACCGACGAGGATATTCCGCTGCTCCACGCCATGATCTGCCGGCACGTGGAATGCACCGGCAGCCCGCGCGGCAGGTGGATTCTGGAGTATTGGGACAACATGCTGCCTCAGTTCATCAAGATCTTCCCGCACGAATACCAGCGGGTGCTGGGTGTGCCGCGGCTTAGTGAAAGGATGAAGGCCACGGCGTAAGGGCGAGTCACAAGGGCGAGTAACCGTATTTGGATTAGACAAAAATGGGAAAAGTCACCGGTTTCCTGGAACACACCCGCGAACTTCCTCACCGCCGTCCGGCGGCGGAGCGCATTAAGGATTGGTTCGAAATCTACCAGCCGTTCCCCGAAACCAGCATCGCCACGCAAGCCGCGCGGTGTATGGATTGCGGGGTTCCGTTTTGCCATACCGGCTGCCCGCTGACCAACATCATCCCCGATTGGAACGACCTGGTGTATCGCGGGCGCTGGCGTGAAGCCATCCGCCAATTGCACGCCACCAACAATTTTCCCGAGTTCACGGGCCGCATCTGCCCGGCGCCGTGCGAGTCCGCCTGTGTGCTGGGCATCAGCGAGCCACCCGTCACCATCAAGCAAATCGAAAAGACTATCGTGGATCGCGGTTTCGACGAGGGCTACATCCGGCCGGAACCAGCGGCGGTGCGCACAGGCAAGCGCGTAGCCGTGGTTGGCTCCGGTCCTGCCGGAATGGCCGCGGCTCAGCAGTTGGCGCGTGCGGGGCACGACGTCACGTTGTTCGAGAAGAATGACCGTATCGGCGGTCTGCTGCGCTACGGCATTCCGAATTTCAAGATGGAGAAGCACCTGATCGACCGGCGCATGGAACAGATGCGCGGCGAAGGCGTGGAGTTCCAAACCAATGCCCACGTGGGCGGCAATGTGCCGGTGGCGGATCTGCGGCAGGATTTCGACGCGATTCTGTTGTCAGGCGGCGCCGAGCACCCGCGCAACCTCACCGTGCCGGGCCGCGAGCTGAACGGCATTCATTTCGCGATGGAGTTTCTGCCGCAACAGAACAAGGTATGCGAGGGCGACCGGGTGGCTAACCAGATTCTGGCCACCGGCAAGCGGGTAGTGATCATCGGCGGCGGCGACACCGGGGCCGATTGTCTGGGCACGAGCCACCGCCAGGGCGCGCGTTCGGTGACACAGTTCGAGCTGTTGCCCAAGCCGCCGGACCAGCGCTCGCCCGCCACACCGTGGCCGCTATGGCCCATGCAGTTGCGTGTGGAGAGCTCGCACGAAGAAGGCGGCACGCGCGATTGGAGCGTGAACACGTTGAAGTTCACCGGCGATGGCCACGGCAACGTGAAAGAGTTGCACGCCACGCGCGTGAGCCCTCCGCCTGCCTTCCGGCCGGAAGCGGGAACGGAATTCACGCTCGATGCGGACCTGGTGCTGCTGGCGATGGGCTTCACCGGCCCGGTGAAGAACGGGATGATCGAGCAGTTGGGCGTGGAACTGGACAAGCGCGGCAATGTGGCGACCGGCGCCGATTACATGTCGTCCGTGCCCGGCGTCTTCGCCGCGGGAGACATGCGGCGCGGCCAATCGCTGGTGGTGTGGGCGATTGCCGAGGGCCGCAAGGCAGCCCGTGGCGTGGACACATACCTGATGGGCGAATCCAAATTGCCCTAAGGTTTTATGTCGGGCAGGTTGCCAACCTGGTTGCCAACCTGCGGTGGATTGGTAATCCGCCTGGCGATGCGGCAGCGAGCCAGCCCGTCTCTGCTGTCCCTGCCGGTAAGGGTTACGTCGGGAGCCGTGCATGACACACTTGGGTAACATCGCCGCGCGCCAGGCCATTCTCCGCCGCCTGGCCGCACTGGCTCCGCAGAGCCCGGCGCAATGGGGCCGGATGAACGCGAGCCAGATGATTTGCCACTTGGCCGATTCGTATCGGGCTGTGATGGGCGAAGAACCGGTCAGCCCGGCCACCGGCGTGCTGCAACGAACCATCGTGAAATGGGTCGCCCTGTACGTGCCTGTCCGGTGGCCCAAAGGTGTGCCCACGCGGCCTGAAGTGGAGCAGGGCGTTGGCGGCACCCCGCCGGCAGGGTTTGCGCGCGACCGTGCCGATCTGGAATCCGTCATCCAGTCGTTTTCCAATCCGAATCGCCAGTTCCAATGGCACCCTCATCCGATCTTCGGAGGCATGAGCGAGACGGAGTGGATGCGTTGGGGTTACCTGCACGCCGACCACCATCTTCGGCAGTTCGGCGTCTAGGCAGCGCTGTCGAATCCCGTTATTGCAGGGCCTCTTCTATCTGTTGCCACTGGGTACCAGGTTCGCTGGCGAGTATAAGCCACGGACCTGTCGGAACCTTGCCCGTGGAAGCAGCATTGATCACCGTTTCAATCAGGCGCGCTTCCCTGTCAGATGGTGCGCTCAACGATTTGAGGAATGTCGCCAGGCGTGTTAGGTGCAACCTGAATGCGCCCGTGGTGAGCGTGTGACCCGCGGCCACAAACGTAAACAACGCCGCAATCGTTCGTCCGGCGCGCACGCCAAGGCTGTCTCCCGGCATTCCTCCATCGGGTTCCAGCATGGCGGCAAGGTCCATGAGGTCAGAATTGCTGGCTGAAACGTCACGGGCGCTAGAGGTTTGCCTCAGCGAGCGGCTGAATAAGGGAGCACGGCTGAATAGCGGGGTGGCACCTGGCCTTGCTTTAACCGCTGCCTCAACCGCGTTAAAGAAACGGTCCGACGGTGGCCTGTATGAATCCATCACTATCTGCTTGGCACCCCCACCGAAATATGCCCGAAATGCTGTGTCTTGCGCCATCCCAACCGGCACCACCCGCGTGTCCGGCAGTTCGCCCGGTCGATCCCCCTCGCGCTTGACCACCGCGACCAGCGACATCTCACGGCTGGCCAGCCCGTACATTTTGCTCAATTCGAATAGCTGTGCCGCAACCCGGCTTTGCTCGCGCTTCTCAAGCGGTGCGACGGCTTTTTCGCTCGGATAACGGCTTTCCCAATCCGTGATCAGCCGCGAGCCCCGCAGCAAACGCACCGCTTCGCCAGTTTCGCGATCACCCGATGGCACGTCAATGCTCATACTTCCGCCATCCCAGGTCAGTTCGACACGGTCGTCCGAATGGGTATCCACTTCGCCGTAGAGCAGAACCGGGGTCCCGGCGAACACTCTGCCTGGAGGCTCTGGCTGCACGTTGCCGCCGGCCTTCAACCCGGCAGCGACCGGCCGCCCCATCGACGCAAACAGGTCGACGGCCGACAAATCCACCCGCTCCCGTGCCGTCACGAAGCGGCTGACTCCTCCCGTCTCGCGAGCCAGCAGCCCAAGGAAGCGATCCTGGCTGGCGCTCCCGATACCGAGACAGGACAGGCGGATGCCAGTCGCACGCGCGTCCGCGAGTATCTTTTCCGTCCCTAATACCTGACCATCGGTGATGATCAGAATATCGCCCTCGCCACCGAGCATTTGCGCCGCCTGGCGGACACCTAAAGCCAGTTCGGTTCCGCCGCGTGCATCCGCGTTTTTCAGAAAAATGCGCGCGCACTCGCGCTGCTCCCGAGTCGCCGCTACCAGTGCCGGGTGCATCGCCTCGACGCGATCGTCGAAAGCCATCAGGCCGAACGAATCGTCTTCTGACAGCCCCGCCAGGCATGCCTCGATGGCTTTCCGCGCCTGCGCGATCGGCTCGCCCTCCATAGATCCGGAGCGGTCGAGCAGCATCACAATGCGGCGGGGCGATCCGGCAGTTTGTCCAAAGAGCGTGGAAGGGACCACAGCCGCAAAAGACCGCTTGCCGTCGCCGCTCGGACCGGCCAGCACCTGGAGTTTGCTTTCCTTGAACCGCACATCGAGTATCAGGTCGCGATTCGGGACGTCCTTCGCCGGTGCCAGCGCTACCCGCGCCGGCCCGGTGGTATCCTGCTTCACTTTGATGGCGTGCGATGGCGATCCGATCACATCAATTGGGAGTTGATGCAGCAGCGATAAATCGAAGCCGATCTCGTGAAGCGACGAGGCGTCCAGGCGGAATCGCGGCAAGATCAGATCGCCGAACTCGCCCGCGGGCAGTTCCATTTCGCCCTCGGCGTCGGCGGCCGAGGCGCGCATTTTCGAGTGATAGGCCGGCGCCAGAGCGAACGGGAATCGGAACCGGAATCCATCATCGCGCAGTTCCACTCCGGCCAGTATTTCGAGGAAAACTGTCACGGTTTCCGCCGGGCGGACGTTGCCGACCGTAAGATTCACCAAGCCGTCGCCGTATTGAAGCGCCAAGGCCGCCAGAGACCCGTCCGCCATGCCTTGCTCGTATGCCCTGACGGCGTCCTCCCTCTGCTTCAACTCCGAATGCGCTGTAAAGCCGGCGCCCGTTATACGGAATCCGCGCAGCGCCGCATCCCGCGGCAGAGGAAAGCAGTAAATCACTTCCAGCGGGCGATCTTCGTCCGACCGAAACACATGCTGCACAACCAGACGGCCGCCCGCCGGTAAGACTTGCCCGGTGAGCCACAACCGCTGCATCGCAAGGCGCAGGGGGTTTCCGGTAGACGCCGCAATGGGCGCAAAACTCGATTCTGTGACGCTCATGTGATTCCCTATTCCTTTTCACTGTTCTTGGCCTGCCCGATCCGGCGGGCGAATTCATCCACCGCCGCACGTACCTGCTTCGCTCGCCAGGGGCTGGCGCCGGCTCTCACCCACACGACCACGTCGTCGGCAACCGCATGCTGCCACCAGGCCGTCGCCGGTACCATTTCGGAATCGTCCTCGGATGGCCCGCTCAGAATGCGAGCGATGTCCGAAAGCGCGTGCCCCGTCGATTGGAGGCGCTTGATCCGTTCCAAACGCGCCAAATGCTCCGGTGTATAAGCCGCGCTCCGACCGCCCTTAACCGGACCGTTCAGCAGACCGCGCGCAATGTAAAACCGGATCGTCCGCGCTGCCAGCCCCGATGCTTCCGCGATCTCGGCAAGCGTCATAAATAGTCGCTCACAGGTACCCAAGCATAGATCGAAAATGTGACACTGTCAAGTAGTGTCGTAATAGCCTGGTTGTTGGAAGTGCCGCCGCCGCGCGAAAAACGCCTGACCGCCCCGGAAGAATAAAATACTGCCTTTAGGGTATTTGAATCCAAGTGCAAAAAGCGCGAAAATCAATACAGGAGGAATGTAAACTCACTATGACGAATTCCCGTAAACTGACGCTCCCGCTGGTCCTGGCCACGATTTCGGTATTCGGAGCCGCCTGCGCCAAGAAAAAAGTGGCCGCCGCGCCGCCGCCCGCCCCTCAACCGGCCGCCGAAGCACCCAGGTCCAACCAGGTACAGCAGCAGCCCACGCGCGCCGAAGCCACCCCGACGCCCGCTACGTCTGTCGCCCCGTCATCGCGAACCCCGAATGCCGCTACTCGTGCCCGAATCGACGAACTGCTGGCCAAGATCGAAGATGCTTATTTCGACTACAACCAGCACACTCTGCGTCCCGACGCCGTGAAAGCGCTGCAGGCCGATTCCAGCGAATTGCGCGACATCCTGAAGGATTTTCCGGACTACAAGCTGACCATCGAAGGCCACGCCGACGAACGCGGCTCGGCCGAGTACAACATGGCGCTGGGCGATGAGCGCGCGCACGCCGCCAAGGACTACCTGGTGCAGGTAGGCATCCCCGGCGACCAACTCCACGTGATGAGCTACGGAAAAGAAAGGCCGGTTTGTGAGGAGCACGACGAGAATTGCTGGCAGAAGAACCGCCGCATTCACATCGTCGCCGGCGCAACTCAGTAGACTGGAAGGGTGGCGAATTCCCCGGAGCAGCCGGCGAAGAGGCTTGCCGGGTGGGCCGAATCCATCCGGCTGCGCGAGCACGAAGACCAAGTCCTGCTGGTTTTGACCATCATCATCGGGGCCGTGGTGGGCCTCGTGGTGGTCGCCTTCATTCTGCTCACTGAGAACCTGGGTGGCCGGCTGTATCCGGCGGGAGGCGCAGCCTGGCGGCGGCTGCTGATCCCTCTGGTGGGTTCGCTGGCCACCGGCTTCCTGCTGTTTCGCTACTTCCCCAATGCCCGCGGCAGCGGCATTCCACAAACTAAGATCGCGCTGTTTCTCCGCGATGGATACATCAGTTTCCGCACGGTGGCCGGCAAGTTCAGCCTCTGTTCGGTATCGCTGGCGAGCGGCATTGCGCTGGGCCGCGAAGGTCCCGCCGTGCAGGTTGGGGCGGGCCTGGCCTCGGTGCTTGGCCGCAAGCTGGGGCTGAGCGCCGCCAGCGTGAAGGCGCTGGTTCCGTCGGGCGCGTCGGCGGCGCTGGCCGCGGCCTTCAACACGCCTATATCGGCGGTCCTGTTTTCGCTTGAGGAAGTCATGGGCGATATGCAGGCGCCGGTGCTCGGGTCCGTCGTCCTGGCCTCGGCCACTTCGTGGATCATGTTGCATCTGGTGCTGGGCGATGAGCCGCTGTTCCATGTGCCGGCTTATCAACTGGTCCACCCGGTGGAGTTCCTGTGGTATGCCGTGCTCGGCCTGGTGGGCGGGCTGGTCTCGGTCTGCTTCGTGAAGCTCCTGTTGTGGCAGCGGAGGCATTTCCAGGCGATGCCGAAGTCCACACAATGGCTGCTGCCGGCTGTCGGCGGACTGACCGTTGGAATCCTTGGATGGTTCTTCCCGAATGTGCTGGGTGTGGGTTATGGGGTAGTGGGCCAGGCGCTGAATGGGCAGATGGTGTTGGGGACCATGGCGCTGCTGGTTCTGTTGAAGATCGTGGCCACGGCCACCTGTTATGCGTCCGGCAACGCCGGCGGCATTTTCGGCCCCAGCCTGTTCATCGGCGCCATGATGGGCGGCACGGTGGGGGGTGTGGGGCACTGGCTCATGCCCGACTACACCGGCAGCGTCGGCGCCTACGCCCTGGTGGGGATGGGCGCCGCTTTTGCCGGAATCGTCCGGGTGCCGCTGACTTCGGTGATCATGATCTTCGAAATCACGCGCGATTACTCCATCATCGTGCCGTTGATGATCGCCAACCTCATCAGCTACTTTATTGCCAGCCGCCTGCAGGAGGAGCCGATTTATGAGGCCCTGATGCATCAGGACGGCGTCAGTCTCCCTTCGCACTCGCGCGCCCGCGAAGCGCTGCTCACCGTGGGCCAGGCTTTCCGTCCGGATTCGCAGGCTCTGCCGGCTGACGAACCGGTCGGCCGGGCCGCCGCCACAGTGGACCGCGCTGCGGGCGCCTGGCCGGTGGTGGACCGGAACGGACTGCGCGGCATGGTGACTGTGGAGCAGCTCGATCAAGCCATGCAGGCGGGCCTGGAAGCCGAGCCTCTCGGTCAACTCGTGCCGGAGCCGGGTTCCCCCGCCACGGTGGACGAAGAGAATTTCCCCCACGTTCACACGGACCACGCGCTGGACGTAGCCATGCGGCGCATCGCCGCCAGCGGCCTGGCGGTTTTGCCCGTGGTGAGCCGTGACAATGTGCGGGCGCTGTGTGGCACGATTTCGGTGCCGGATATCCTGGCAGCTTACGGCCACGGACCAGTGAGGCGGGAGCCGGTTCCGGGCGGTGGCGCCATCGAGAGCCCTAACCGGCTTCTGGCCGGCATGCTGGCAGCCATGATGGCGTTGGTGATTCTCGCCGGTTTTCTCAACTACTACTACCGCGCCGAACGCAGCGTCCGCGGCCTCCGCGCCTATCGCGCCGGCAACGAGTTCATGCAAAAGGAGCGCTACGACGAAGCCATCGGGCAGTATCGCAGCGCGCTCTCGATTTCCCACAGCGCCGAAAACCGGCTGGCGCTCGGGCTGGCACTGATCAAGACGGGCAGCCTGAACGAAGCGGAGATTTACTTGAACGAGGCCCTGGCCGAGATGCCGAACAGCGGTCCGGCCCATCGCGGGCTGGCGCGGATTTATGCGCAACAGGGCCGGACCGATAGAGCGGTGCTGCACTATCAGCGGGCGATTGATAGCGTGTGGCCGGACCGGGCGGAAGAGAACCGGGCACAGACAAGAACGGAGCTGGCGCGATTGCAGAAGTAGCGGGTGACTGAGGCCGAGGCCTTCACTGGTCTGAGCGACCTACGCCAGTTCGCCAACGATGCCCCGTCAAGCCGTGGACTTTACCGGCCGGTGATTCGCAACGGCCAGCCCGTCTACGCGATGACCACGGCGATGTTGGATGCAGCGGCTGCATCGAGGAGGGCTTCTCCGTGGCGCCCGCGAGGGCCGGCCTGCCCATACGGATCTTCACCGGGGGCGCAACGCCGGCGAACCCGTACCTGGTGGCGCAATCGGGGCGGCGAAGGCAGCGGCCGAATCGCATGGTTACCGGGGCATTTCTCGAGCCTGCTGCAGCCCACAAGGTCCTGACGAATTCGGGAATATTCCTTCTTGACAATAGTTGTTGTCAACGAGTAACATCAACTTGTGGCGGGGAAACTGGAACTGGAGATTCGGCAGACCAAGGCCATCCGGTTGTTGGAAGAGGAAGCCTCGCTAAACATCGTGCGCACCGCCGATGTGCTGATGGCCAAGCTCGTGGATGTGCTGAAGCCCTACGGCCTGTCGGCGACGCAGTACAATGTGCTGCGAATCCTGCGTGGCGCGGGCGCGTCGGGTGCCTGCTGTAAAGACGTGGCCAACCGCATGCTGACCCGCGATCCGGATATTACCCGGTTGATGGATCGCCTTGAGAAGCGCGGCCTGCTGACTCGCGATCGCGCCAAGGAAGACCGGCGCTTTGTGACCACCCGGCTGACCGGCGCCGGGCTGGACGTGGTCAATGAATTGGACGGCCCCGTGGAGCGGTTGCACCGGAAGCAGATGAAGCACATGGCGGCGGACCAGTTGCGCTGCCTGGTCGGACTCCTGGAAGAAGTCCGGTCCGGCGGCTGATTATTCAGGCGATGTATTTTGCAAACGACTAGTTGGAAAGGAGAACTTGTAATGAGCGACACAACGACGGCAGTTACCTACACTATCGATCCCATCCATTCCACGGCGGGTTTCAAAGTCCGGCACCTGATGGTGACGAATGTCCGGGGCGAATTCTCCGGCGTGACCGGCACCGTGGTCTTCGATCCCGCCAAACCGGCCAACTCCAGGGTGGAAGCCACCATCGACGCCACCACCTTGAACACGCGTGACGAGCAGCGGGACGCGCACCTGAAGAGCGCCGATTTCTTCGACGTCGAGAAGTTTCCCAAGATCACGTTTGTCTCGAAAAAGGTGGTGCTCGCGGGCAGCGGCGAGTACGAGGTTTCGGGTGACCTGACCCTTCACGGCGTAACCGGGGAAGTGACCTTGAAAGTGGAAGGCCCGCACCCGGAAGTCCGCGACCCTTGGGGCAATGTGAAGACCGGCGCTTCCGCCACTACCAAGGTGAACCGGCGGGATTTCGGGCTGGTGTGGAATGTGTCCCTGGAAACCGGCGGTGTGCTGGTGGGAGACGACGTGACCATCAACCTGGAGTTGGAGATGGCCCGCGCACAGTCCGCGACCACCACTCCCTGACGGTCGAGTGATAAGTCGTGGCTCCGTCAGCGCCGCACGAGTCGGCCAGCGCCGTGTACACGGTCGATTCCACCGTTCGATTCGGCGGCGACGTTCCGGGCCCCGGTGCGCCCCAATGAGTCCGGCGTCATAATACGGACTGTGGCACTCGAAGAACCCGAAGATTGCGCGCGGCGAAGTTTCCTGGGCGCCTGCGTGGCGGGCGCGGCAACTAGTGCGCTTGCCGTACCCGGTTTGGCTCTAACAGGTTTAGCCCAGAACCAGCCCGCGCGGCCCAACATCCTCTACATTCATTCGCACGACACCGGCCGCTACCTGCAGCCATACGGCCACGCCGTGCCCGCCCCCAACCTCCAGCGGCTGGCCGAAGGTGGGGTCATCTTCCGGAAGGCCTTCAACGCCGCGCCCACATGTTCGCCCAGCCGCGCCAGCCTGCTCACCGGCATGTGCCCGCACAGTAACGGCATGCTCGGCCTGGCGCACCGCGGCTTCGCGCTCGCCGATTACAAACAGCACATCCTCCACACGCTGCGGGGCGCGGGCTACCGTTCCGCGCTCGTCGGTCTCCAGCATATCGCCAGAGATCCCAAGACCATCGGCTACGACGAAGTGCGGTCCTTTCAAGGAAACCGCACCGAAGAAGTCGCTCCCGCGGCGGCGGAGTTTCTCGGCCGGGCTCCCAAAACGCCGTTCTTCCTGGACGTGGGCTTCTTTGAGACGCACCGCGAGTTTCGCCAGGCTGGCCCCAAGGAAGATCCGCGATTCTGCCAGCCCCCCGCGCCCATTCCGGACACTCCCGAAACCCGCGCCGACATCGCCGCCTTCAAAGCCAGCGCCCGCGTGATGGATGAAGGCGTCGGCGTGGTGCTCCAGGCGCTTCAGGCCAACGGCTTGGCTGAGAACACGCTGGTCATCTCCACCACCGACCACGGCATCGCCTTCCCGGCGATGAAATGCAACCTCACCGATCACGGCATGGGCGTATCGTTGATCATGCGCGGCCCAGGCGGTTTCACGGGCGGCAAGGTCAACGACGCCATGGTCTCCCAACTCGACATTTTTCCGACCGTCTGCGATCTGCTGGACATCGCCAGCCCTGCGTGGCTGCAAGGCGCCTCCATGATGCCGCTGGTCGCACCCGGGCTGGCCGGCGCCACCGCCGCAGGCATGGAGATCCACGATGAGATCTTTGCCGAAGTCAACTACCACGCCGCCTACGAACCTAAGCGCGCCGTGCGAACGCCCCGCTGGAAATACATCCGCCAGTACGATGGCCGCACGCACCCGAACCTGCCGAATTGCGACGACGGTTTCAGCAAAGCCTACTGGCTGCGGAATGGATGGCGCCGGCGCACGGTAGAAACCGAACAGCTTTACGATCTGGTCTTCGACCCCAACGAGACCCGCAACGCCGCGGGCGACCCCTCGGCCAAAGCTGCGCTCCAAGAAATGCGCGGAAGGCTGAACCGCTGGATGCAGGCCACCAACGACCCGATCCTGCGCGGCCCGATTCCAGCGCCGCCCGGCGCCCTCGCCAATGATCCGGAAGGCACATCGCCAAACGAGCCAACGAAGGTGGCGGGTAAGTAGCTGACGACTGACACCTCCTCACTGCGATGCCGCCCCAATCAAAATCAGGCCGAAACTGTAGCCGCCCAGCATCAGCGCCAGATACTTGTTGGTGCCTGCAGGGGCGGCTCGGAACTCGCGCCAGATGAAGAGGCCCCAGAGGGCGGCCACCAGGGTTGCGCCCTGGCCGAGAGCGTAGGAAATCGCCGGGCCGGCCACCCCCGATGCGATTACGTTGAATGTCAGCGCCACCATCCAGATGGCTCCGCCCAAGATCCCGATCCCATGCAGTCTGGCGCTGCCGCGGAAATAATCGGTGTACGTCACGTGGCCCGCCCGCATGAACACGGTGTTCCAGATCGGATTGCTGGCCAGCACTCCGGCGCCGAAGCACGCCAGCGCGACGTAGGGCGTGAGCATGCCGGGGACGATCGGCGCCGAGTTGAAGTTGGGGGAGATGGCACGCATCAACTGCGGATAGAACAGGCCCATGACGCACCCGGCCACGGCCGAAAAGATCAGCCCGCGCAGGGGGCTCCGCGCGCCGGCGTGAGGCAGCCTGCGGTGCGCGGCGCCAGACATGATCATGGCGAACACGATCAGCGCCACGCCGGTGAACAGCAATGCCGGGTTGCCCTTCGGGGCTGCAAGGAAGCTCTCCACCGTGCCGATGACCAGGGCCAGCCCCACGCCAACCGGAAAGGCCACAGCCATTCCAGCCGCGTCGATTCCCACCACCAGCAGCAGGTTCGAAAGGTTGAAAATGGCGCCGCTGATCAGCGCGGGCAGCACAAAATCGAATTGCGCGCCGTGCAGGTTCTCGCGCGCCCCCGGACCCGACGGCCCGAAGGTGCCAAGCGTGTACGCGAACACCAGGCTGCACAGGAAAACGCCGATGGCGTAGTCCCAATAGAACAGCTCAAACGGCCATTTCTCTTTGCCGGCCAATTTCTGAGTATTGGCCCAGGAACCCCACCCCAGCATGGTGATGACGCAGAACGCGATGGCGACCGGCAAGCTGTTCACGGTAAACATCAGTCAGCCTCCTGGCATGAACCGGTGGTGCCCGGAACGCCAGTGTAACTGATTTTCCGGCGGGGGTTCGCGCCCTCTCAACCCGCCGCCCGCCCGCGCCCTCATCCCGCGCCCTCAACCCGCACCATCTGAGGCTATGCGGCCTTTTGTCACGCCCTCTGTGCCATCATATTCAGACATGCCATACGCCGCCGAACTGCCGCGCAGGCTGGGACTGGGCGACTCGGCCGCCATCGTGGTGGGGACCATCATCGGGTCGGGCATCTTTCTGGTGCCCAACCTGGTGGCGCGCAACCTGCCGTCGCCGGGGTGGATCATCGGGGTCTGGATCTTCACCGGCGTGCTCTCGTTCTTCGGCGCGCTGGCGTACGCCGAATTGGGCGCCATGATGCCGGCCACCGGCGGCCAGTACGTCTACCTGCGCGAAGCCTACGGACCGCTTTGCGCCTTTCTCTGCGGCTGGACCTATTTCTTCGTTATCATTTCGGCTGCCATCGGCTGGCTGGCCATCAGCTTCGCCAACTACCTGGGGTACTTCGTTCCGCTAACACCGGCGCTTTCGAAAGTGGTGGCCGTCGGGTTGATCGCCGCGGTGACCCTGGTGAACTATCGCGGCGTGACGGCCGGGGCAGCCGTACAGAATCTGTTCACGCTGATGAAGGTGGGCGGCCTGGTGGTCCTTATCGCCAGCGCCTTCCTGGCCGGGCGTCCGCCGGCCGTGGCAACTCCGCCCGCCGCCGGTCAATTCTCGATCGGCCATTTCGGCGTGGCCATGATTTCCTGCCTGCTCGCCTACGATGGCTGGGTGGCCGTCGGCTTTGTCGCCGGCGAAGTTAAGAATCCGCAGCGCAACCTGCTGCTGGCGGCGGCCCTGGGGCTGGGGCTGGCGGTGGGAATCTACGTGCTGGCCAACGCGGCATATCTGCGGGTGCTCAGCGTGGGCGAAATCGCCGCCACCGGTCGCGTGGGCGCACTGGCGGCGGAGCGCGCCATGGGGCCGTGGGGCGCGTCGTTCGTGTCGCTGACCATCCTCATCTCGATCGTGGGCGCGATTAACGGATGGGCCATGACCGCGCCGCGCATCTACTTCGCCCAGGCGCGGGACGGGTTGTTCTTCCGCCGCTTTGCCGAAATCCATCCGCGCTACCAGACGCCGGGCTTTTCCATTCTGGTCTTCGGCGCCTGGTCCGCGCTGCTGGCGCTCACCGGCACCTACGAAAACCTGGCCAGCTACGCCATGTTCGCCGCCTGGATTTTCTACGGGCTCACTTCGGCCGGCGTGCTGGTGCTGCGCCGCAAGTTTCCGGACCGGCCGCGCCCCTACCGCATGTCCGGTTATCCCGTCACGCTGTTCCTGTTCGTAGCCGTGGCGGTCGGCTTCGTGATCAACACCTTCATAGCGACGCCCGGACCGGCGGTCGTGGGCACCCTGTTGATCGCGGCCGGCGTGCCGGCATACTGGGTTTGGAAAGGTTCGGCGCGGGAACTGCGCCAGGCAGGCACAACGAAATGACACGTCCCCAGCCCACCACCCCGCAGCGAACCACACTCGAAGGGAGCTATGTGCAACTGGTTCCGCTCCACCCCGCGGCTCACGCCGAAGCGCTATACCAGGCTGCCCACGGCCCCGGACACGAGGCGCTGTGGCGCTACCTGTTCGATGGCCCTTATCCCACGGCCGAGGCGTTCCGTGCCGCTCTGGAAAAGAAGGCCGGCACGGATGACCCGCTGTTTTTCGCCATCCTTGATTGCCCCAAGGGCGATTGCCCCAACGCCGATGGCCCCAACGGCCGTGCCGTGGGCTACGCTTCCTTCATGCGGATCGAACCGGCGCACCGCTGCATTGAGGTGGGAAGCATTCTGTACACACCGCGCTTGCAGCGCACGGCGGGCGCCACCGAGGCCATGTACCTGATGGCGCGCCACGTCTTTGAGGACCTGGGCTACCGCCGCTACGAGTGGAAGTGCGATTCCCGCAACGAGCCCTCGCGCCGCGCCGCCCTGCGGTTCGGGTTCACGTTCGAAGGCATTTTCCGCCAGCATATGATCGTGAAGGGCCAGAACCGCGACACGGCCTGGTATGCCATGCTCGACATCGAATGGCCGGAGCGCAAAGCCCGATTTGAACGCTGGCTGGCGCCGTCAAACTTTGACGCCGATGGGAAGCAGTTGACGCCGCTTTTTCCGGGTTGAAGCCCGCGCTTCGCTCAGCGGCAGGCTGAAAGTAAGAACTGGCTGTCGATGTCATTCACCACCACTCCAATCGGTTTCCCCGTTGCCTCGGCAACCATCCGCTGAAAGCCCTATTGCCTGTCCTCCGGGACCACTTCGGTTCGCACGGCGGAGAGCATCTGGCGCGAGAGGTCATGAGCGCCGAGGCCGATATCTTCAATTATCCCGGTGAGGCGCCGGTCAGGATGTCTTGCGGCTAATTGCTTCGCTGGACAGCGGCGGAGTTGGGCGATGGCTCTTTGCCCACTCGCGGAAAGCACGGGCGCAGTCCTCGGGATTCAACGGTGGGTGGTTGAGTACCGACTGGGCATAAGGGGCCAGAAGATCCTTCAAGACTGCATCGACCGAGACGCCTGTGGCCTGCGCCTCGGCCAGCAGGCCAGCTTCAATCTCAGGCGGGAGTGTGATGGTCATAAGGGCTTCTTCCCAATTCGGATGGTACCAATCTGCCTGGCCCCGCGGCCTCGTGACGGTAGTATCCTTAAAGCTGCGTGGATTTGCAGTATTGGGGGCGAAGGAAAAGCGGTCACAAGTGATCTGAGGAAATTTACCATATGTTTTCAATGGGATAGCGGAAAGTCACCTTAACTGTGGCAGTATACTCTTGGATAGGGATGTCTGACGTGCCGAATACTCTTCACTCCGCTTTACGTGTGCGGTACGAGGCAGTATACTTGCGCGAAGGGGCGTTCCGCATGTTTGGTCAAAAAAGGAGCCTCCTTCGAGCAACTCCACTGCAATGCCAAATGAGAAGCCGACAACTGTCCGAGAACACTTTAGCCTCAGATTTCGAGCGTTCGTTTTCTTTCTCATTGATTTCGGGTTTGACGTTGTGGTTGGGGCAGCTATCTTCGGTGCATTCTTGCTGTTTGCTTGGATCTTCAGCCTTGCCCGCGCGGCTGGTTTTGCGAAAACGGAGCACTTGGACGCATTTGAACTCCTTCACTTTTGGCTCAACTACGCACTGTACCTTTCAATCGGAGCGGCTCTGTTGTTCAGAACGATCAAGCGGATATTCCGTGAAGAGTAATTTACCATGCTGAGATACCTCGAAGAGTTCTTCGGGTCGAACCGAAAGTCGCGTTGGCGAGTCATTGTCGTTTCCTCCATAGCCGTCGCTCTGTGGGGCGTGGTGAGAGAGATGTCGGGGAAGTCGGTTCGCGATGTGCAGGTGGAGGCTACTGTTATCGGCGTACTGGCGTTTCTCGCTCAACTGTTTATATATTGCCTGAGACGAGCTAAGAGCCATCCGAGCGTTAGAATTAAATTGATCAGTCCCCGTTTCCCGCGTCGGATTGCACTCGCCGCTGGCACGTTGGTGTTCTTGGGTTTGATACCAGCGCCGCTACTCGAGGCCGAAATTCTACGGCGCAGGCTTAAGGCGCTGGCCAGACAAACGCCTGTGCCTACCAGTGAAGAGATTGCAACGATACTGAATTCTCGATCATCATTGAATCGCCCTCCTTCGGACCTCAATAAGGCGGAGCCATCCCCGGGGATCACCCCACCTAGGGCGCGAAGTGAGGACAACGAAGACTGGGTGTATTCTCTTTTCGGAGGTCCTGGCTCGCTTAGAGGTTTCTCAATGCTTCAATTCCGCGTCGATCGGGGAATTAATCCTGTCAGATCAATGCCTAAAATCCAGTTCGTTGGTTTGACTGCTTCTGAGGCTGAAGGTGCAATTGTCGGACTCATTCGTCGAAAGAATATGCCGGAAATACCAAAGGCACCCCTCTTCGCCCGAACTTTCGTTGTGTCCACACCCCCTGGATCTGCGATCTATTTGGATTATAGTCATTTCAAGAACTTGATCTTCGTCGATTCGAGCATTAGGTATGACGGCGGCCCCGCTTTTTTGGAAAATGTCAGATTCATAAACTGTTCCTTTTCCCTGAAGCAAGCACAGCCGACTATTCGTTTCGCAGAAGCTGTTATGTCGCACGGTTCGACAGACTTTACTCAGCCCCTACCAGATCAGGGCTAGTCTCAACGAAGCGCTCGGCGGCGTCGCTGCCTCGCCCCCCAGGCCCGTCCTACGCCCTCGTCACCGCTCCCTCTGACGCCGAAGACACCAGCTTGCAGTACTTGGCGATCACGCCCGTCCGGTAGCGCAGCGCCGGTTGCTTCCAGCCGGACAGGCGGCGCTGCAGTTCCTCCGCCGCGATGTCCAGGCTCAAAACTCCCTGGTCGGCGTCCACCGTGATCGCGTCGCCTTCGTGCACCGCCGCAATGGGGCCGCCGTTGAAGGCTTCCGGCGCCACGTGGGCGATCATGAAGCCGTGCGTCGCGCCGCTGAAACGGCCGTCCGTGACCAGGGCCACCGAGTCCGAGAGGCCCGCGCCCACAATCGCGCCCGTCACGCCCAGCATCTCCCGCATGCCCGGTCCGCCGCGCGGGCCTTCGTAACGGATCACCACCACGTCATTGGCTTGGATCTTGCCGTCGGTGACGGCTTGCATGGCGTCTTCTTCGCGGTCGAAAACGCGGGCCGGTCCGTGGTGGATGGTCTTTTCGTGGCCGGCCAACTTGATGACGCAGCCTTCCGGGGCCAGGTTCCCACGCAGAATGGCGATGCCGCCGCGCGGCTTGAGCGTCTTATTCAGCGGCAGAATCACTTCCTGGCCCGGCGTTTCATGCGCCTCGGACGCCTCTTCGGCGAAACTGCGGCCGGTCACCGTGAGCGCCGATCCATCCACGAATTTGCCTTCCATCAGACGGTGCGCGATCACGGGAATGCCGCCGGCCTTGTCCACGTCGGCAGCCAGGAAGCGGCCGCCGGGTTTGATGTCCACGAAGATGGGCGTGCGCGCCAGCACCGCTTCGAAATCGTCGATGGACAGCGGCAACTCGGCTTCGCGGGCCATGGCCAGCAGGTGCAGTACGGCGTTGGTGGATCCGGCGGTGGCAGCCACGCCCGCGATGGCATTGTCGAAAGCTTTCCGGGTGCAGATATCGCGCGGCAGGATGCCGTTCAGGACGGCGTTGAGGATGACCTTGCCGCAACTGTAGGCCACAGCATCCTTGCGCTTGTCCACCTGCGGCACCGCAGCCGTGCCCATGGGCGAAAGCCCGATCAGTTCCATTACGGTGGCCATGGTGTTGGCGGTGAACTGCCCGCCGCAAGCGCCGGCGCCGGGGCAGGCGTGGTTCTCGATATCCAGCAGTTCCTCATCCGACATGCGGCCGCGGGCGTTGGCGCCGACGGCTTCAAAAACATCCTGAATGCTGATGTCGTGGCCATTGTGCCTGCCCGGCATGATGGAGCCGCCATACAGCACCACGCCCGGAACGTTCAGCCGCAGCAGCGCCATGGCGGCGCCGGGGATGGTTTTGTCGCAGGCCACCAGTGCCACAATGCCGTCGAACATATGGCCGCGCACCATGAGTTCGATGGAGTCGGCAATCACCTCCCGGCTGATCAGCGACGCCTTCATGCCCTCCGTACCCATGGTGACGCCGTCAGAAATGGCGATGGTGTTGAACTCCATCGGTGTGCCTCCGGCGGCGCGGATGCCCTCCTTCACCTTGACGGCCAGTTCCCGCAGGTTGTAATTGCAGGGCATGGTTTCGATCCAGGTATTGGCGACGCCGATAATCGGCTTGGCCAGATCCGCATCGGTAAAGCCGATGGCCTTCAGCATGGAGCGGGCGGGCGCGCGGTCGCGGCCTTGGGTGATGGTGTAGCTGTTCAGTTTCATGGGAAGTTCCCAGTTTACCGCCCTTCACTCTTTGTGGGGCAGGTTGGCAACCTGCGGCGGATTGCTAATCCGCCTGCTTCCTCTAATCGGTTTTTCACCTTGATTGTCCGGAGGACTCGCGGCCGTCCGACTTGGGGTCTTACACTTGCAGCCGAAACCGGATCTTGAATTTGTAAAATGGATCGATGCGTTTCCTGCTCTGGATCGTACCGTCGCTGCTGGCGGCGCAAGCCTACGACGTTGTGTTACAACGGGGCCGCGTGCTCGATCCCGAGTCGGGTCTTGATGCAGTCCGCAGCGTCGGAATCAACGGCAAGAGGATTGTCGCGATCTCCAGCCGCCCCCTTCGCGGCAAGATCGAGGTGGATGCCGCCGGACTCGTGGTTGCGCCCGGATTCATTGACCTGCACTCGCATGGACAGACTCCTGAGAACTACCGTTATAAGGCGATGGACGGCGTCACCACCGCGCTCGAACTGGAAGTCGGCGTCTCGCCCGTCAGCGAGTGGTACGTAGCGCGGGAAGGGAAAGCGCTCGTCAACTTCGGCGCCAGCGCGGGCCACATTCCAGCCCGCATGGCCGTGATGAAGGATACGGGCGACTTCCTTCCGCGAGATGCAGCCATGAATCGACGGGCGACTCTGGAAGAACAGAAGGCAATCGCTGCCGCGGTCCGGAAGGGACTGGATGAAGGCGCACTGGGTATGGGGCTGGGTTTGGCCTACACCCCCACCGCCACTCACGAGGAAATTCTTGACCTTTTCTACCTGGCGGCGACGTGGAAGCGCCCCGTTTTCGTCCACATGCGCGATGCCGGAAGCGCTGTGCCAGGCATCTTCGAGGGGTTGCAGGAGGTGATTGGGGATGCTGCGGCCTCCGGTGCAGCGCTCCACATCGTACACATCAACAGCATGGCTCAGAAGAAGACGCCTGAGGCGTTGCGTATGATTGAGGGCGTCCGCGCCCGCGGATTGGACGTCACTACCGAAGCGTACCCGTACATCGCCGGCGCCTCACGTCTTGAGTCCGCGCTGTTTGAACCTGGCTGGCAGGAGAAGCTAGGGGGGAGCTATTCCGAGTTACTCTGGGTTGCCACGGGCGAGCGGCTTACCGCGGAATCTTTCGAACGCTACCGCAAGCAGGGTGGCCGCGTCGTGATTTTTATGAACACCGAGGAAATGGTGCGGATAGCCATCGCCAACCCGCTGGTGATGATTGCCAGCGACGGCGGTCTCGCCAACGGTCAGGGCCACCCACGCAGCGCGGGAACCTACGCCCGCGTGCTTGGCAAGTATGTCCGGGAGGAGAAAGCACTCTCTTTGATGGACGCGATTCGCAAGTCTTCGCTAATGCCCGCCCAGCGTTTAGAATCGATGTCGCCGCAAATGCGCCAAAAAGGCCGTCTCAGAGTCGGCGCCGACGCAGACATCTCGGTCTTCGACCCTTTACGCGTCATCGACAAGGCCACCTTCGAAAACCCGGCGCAGTATTCCGAGGGCTTTCGTCACGTTATGGTCGAAGGTACTTTCGTAGTCCGCGACGGCAAACTGCAGGAAGGCGTAGCGCCGGGCCAGGCAGTTCGCGCTCGATAGGCTGGAAGAAAAGCCTCACCTTAACCCACCACCCCTCCACCTTCCGAGATTGGCCGGTAAACGGTCACACGAAATTTATTTTTTTATCTTTCTCATTCTTCGGTAGTTACCGCTTTGGCAGTGCACCATCGGCTGGCCCGCCCGCTACTATGCGGTCGTGGAACGTCTTACCAATGCCGACCGGGCCTGCGCCGTTGCCGCCGCAGCCGCTCACGATATTAACGACGAACTGACCATAATCGTCAACAGCGCCTCCGAGTCAATTCTTCACCTGGAGCCGGGACACCCGGCGCGCCCCTACATTGCCGACATCGAAAGTGCGGTCCAGCGCTGTATCTGGAAAGCATCCGGCCTCTTAACCTACACCACCCGCCAAGGGGTGCGGCCCGTCAGCGCCACGATGGAGCGCATCGTGGCGGAGGTGGACCCCGAGGTGGAACGGCACCGCAGTTGAGCGGGTGTGCGACTTAAGAGTGAGAAGCAAGGGGTGATCAGGCGGCCCGATGCTGCTCCCAGTAATCCTCGAACCTCCCATTGAAGCGGCAGCAACGCAGGGCAATGATGGC
>DATMNI010000394.1:0-60195 GCA_035570275.1 Candidatus Acidiferrales bacterium
TGCTGTTATTCCGCGATCCGCGCATGGCCTCCGTCATCCGGAAGCGAGCCAGCTACATGTTGCAGGAGGGAACGCGTGACCTTGGCAGCCACTCGCCCGAAGGTTCCCGCCCGGCGGCTTCGGTCTATCTGCATGCAGCGCTCTCCATCATCGGGCAGGCCGGCTACGAGCGCATCGTGGATACCGCCATCGAAACTGCGCGTTACATGGCACAAGCCATCCGGCGCAGCGCCGAGTTCCAACTCTTGATGGAGCCGGAGACGAATCTGGTGCTGTACCGCTATGTGCCATCCGCGCTACGCGGCGCCGCCGAGCAAGGCACGCTCACCGCGGATGAAAACGCCGTCATCGACGGCGTCAACGAGCGTTTGCAGAAATCGCAATACCGGGCCGGATTCGCACTGGTCTCTCGAACCACGCTGCAGCGTTCTCTCGAAGGGGAGACTCCGGTGGTCGCGCTCCGGGCGGTAATCTCGAATCCTGAAACAACGGCCGAGGACATCGACGCGGTGCTGAACGATCAGGTTCAGGTTGCCCGCAGCCTTCAAATAACCACGTCATCAAGCCAACTCGGCCGTGTGGTGAAAGCGGGCCGGAGGTAACTATGCTCGCAACGCTCCCTGTCCCCGCCATCGCGGACCCGATTTACTACATCGGCGTGACACCGTATATGATGTTGGGCGCAGCCCGCTACCTTGAAGGGTTGCGATTCATCACGGCCAATGACTGCTTCGGAGGGCGCTGGGACCGGATCGTCTTTAGCGCGGGCACGCCCGAGGCCAGTTTGGATATCCGATCCGAGGTCACCCGCCTCCTGGGCGCAGCGGCGTTGGAGAACCGGTTCCGGCGGGAGGAAGCCGCTCACGCCTTGTTCCTGATGTTCGATGAGCGGGCGCAGTCCGCCGCGTCCGGCCTCGGCCTGAACGTGTGTCTGCCAACGGCCGAAATACGGGCCAACCTGGACGACAAATTGGCCGGGACGCGCCTGGCCGATGCAGCCGGCGTCCCAACCGTGCCGAATGTGCTGGAGCCAATCGGAGGGTACGAGGACTTGCGCCGGCGTTGTTCCCATCTTGGCGCCGACCTGGTGGTCCAGTTGCCGTTTGGCGACTCCGGCGACTCGACGTTCTTCATTTCGTGCGAGGCGGACTTCCAGCGTTATGCCGGCGCAATTGCGAAAGAACGCTTCGTCAAAGTCATGAAGCGGATCCGCTGCCGGCAGATGACGATCGAAGCATGTAACACCCGGTGCGGCACTTTTGTCGGGCCGCTGATGAAAGAGTTGATCGGGTTCAGCGAACTTACCCTGCATCGGGGAGGCTGGTGCGGCAATGAACTGGTTCCGCCCGGCGACTCAGCGCTGCCGCCATCGCTGCGGCGGCAGGCACAACGTGCGGCGATCGCCATCGGAGCGGCCTTGGCCAGAGAAGGCTATCGAGGTTGCTTCGGCGTCGACTTCCTGCTTGACGAGGACAGCGGTAAGCTTTACTTCGGCGAACTGAATCCGCGCTTTACGGGAGCCACGCCACTCTCCACACAAGCGGCTTTCGAGGAGAATCTGCCACCCCTGCTCGTTCTCCACCTCCTTGAATGGCTCGGCCGGCCCATTCCGTGCCATGCCGAAGCGTACAACCGCCAGATGCTGGAATCCACCAACACGCAAGCCATGGGTTCGCTGGTGATCAAGCACCTGGGCGCGGACTCGCAGATCCTGGACGGCGCGCCGGCAAGCGGGATCTGGCGCATGGCCGGGGACGGACGGCTCCGCTTTACGCGCGAGGCATTCGACCCCGCGGACATTACCCGTGCGGACGAAGTGTTTCTGCTCCGCACGGCGGAACCCGGGCAAATCGTCCCGACCGGCAGTTGCCTCGCCCGCGCGTTCCTTCGGGGCAGCCTGCTCGATTCCAGCTACCGCCTGAATGCGCGAGCGACCGCCCTTGTCGAAGCGATTCGGAACCTCTTCCAAGTGTATCCCGCACGAAAGGCAGCCACGCCTCTTGCTTAGTACACCGTTTCAGAAGTTCGCCAACGTATCGGGAAACCGCTTGCTCACGCGCGCGGCTCCGATTAACGCGCGCGGCTCCGACCAGAGCCGCGACGGTCACGGAGCGGCTGCCTCGAAATACGAGACCGGATTATTGAAATTAAGCACCGCTAAACCCGCCGCGACTGGGGATCCGCCTTTCCTATGAGTGCGTGCGAGTTTGCCCGCTATTTGCTACAGTCCATCGTTATGGATGACTACATTGTTCGTTCTCCGGCCAAGCACCCCTGCCGAGCCTCGTTGCTCGTCCTGATGCTGTGCTCCGCGCCGTATCTGCTGCGGGCGCAAGCGTCCGGAGCACCGGCAACACCTCCGCCCACCGTGCCGGATTGGGCGCTGCCGGGCTCCCCTACGCACAAACAGGTGCCGCCACCGGCGGATTTTCACCGGCCGAGCCGAAATTTCAATACGCCGGTCGGCGTGTTTGAAGGCCAATCTGACATCGGCAGCGCAGTGGTGCCGGGCAGCGCCAGTTACGACGCCGGCACGAAGCAGTACACCATCAACTCCGCCGGTTACAACATCTGGTACTCGCGCGACGAGTTCCGTTATCTCTGGAATAAGATGTCGGGGGACGCTTCACTCGCGGCCGACGTCACGTTCCCGAACCCGGCCGGCTACGGCGACCGCAAGGCGGTCCTGGTCATTCGCCAAGACCTTGATGACGATGCCAAGGAAGCCATGATCGGCGAACACGGCGCGGGCATGGTTCACCTGGCACAGCGTCCGGAAAGAGGCGCGAACCTCAAGGATATGCAGTATCGTTTCGGGGGCATGCTCGCCAACGTCAGGGCCAAGCGTATTGGAATCGAAAAGCGAGGCGATTCCGTCGCGATCTTCATCAGTCTGCAAGGCGAACCTATGCAACAGCTCGGCCCACCGATTGACCTGCACTTCGACGGACCTTTTTACGTTGGCATCGGCTTCTGTTCGCATTTGCCGGACAAGTCTGATACTGCTGTGCTTTCCAATGTCGTTCTCGAGAACTCGGCGGGCAAGGTGCACTAGACCGAACGACGCTTGCCGCTTGGGAACTGAATGGGACAGCGTAGCGCGGAGCAGATGCGCCGAACAACGAGTCGGCTTCGCGACGGGAATGAGTTGGGCCAACAGTCCTGCTCACTTCCGCGGGTTGGGCGTGTTATACGTCTTTGTGGGAGCGGATAGCTCTACGATGCGCGACTAAGTCCGGGCTCATCGAGTTCTGCCCGTTCCCGGAAAACCGGTATAATCGTCGGAGTTAGGAAATGCGCACTCACGGCGGAGGAGGTCCTATGCAGCCTACATTGAAAACGTCTGCCTGCAAGACGTCTGCCTGCGAGACGTCTGCCTGCAAGACGATTGCCGTCGTGGCGGCGTTGGCAGCCGGATTGATAATCGATTCGCTGGCCGTTCCAACCGCATTTGCCGGCGATGTGATGGCCGTGGCGCAGCAAAACTCGCTGGTGCAAGAGTATTGCGCGGTCTGTCACACCGACGCGGCCAGGAACGGCGGCCTGTCTCTCGAACACTTCGACGCGGCCCAGGCGGCCCCCAGTTTGGCGGCCATGATGGTGAGCAAGCTAACCTCCGGGGTCTCGCTGGAAACCGTGAAGGCGGCGGCTTCCGACCCCAGCGCAGATGCCTTGGTGGCCAAGAAGATGAAAGGCGGAGCGATGGGCGCGGCAGGCATACCGGTACCAGACAAGGCGACAATCGATGCACTGATCAACGCGCTCGCCTCCGAAGCGACCGGCGCCAATGAGTGGGGCGTGAAGCGAACCCAAGACCCGGCGACGAGGTCGCCGGTGCTGACGGCGAGTATCCTGCGGGAGCTGCCTTCGGCGAGAAATGCAGGCGAAGCCGCCATGTACCGGTTGGTGCTCGCTTGCAACGCCGCGACTCACGAAGGCGAGATGCAAATTGCCTGGGCGCCAGTTCCGAAGACGGGCACCCTGTCCGCCGCCGTGGACGGAAAGACACTGTTTACATAAAAGGTCGAAGGCACTGAAACGATGGGCAACGGAAGCCAGGTAATCGCGGGGCCGGCGTCAATCAGCCTCTATGAATCGAAGAAGGACTTCCAAACTCCGGGGATGCTGCTGCCGGCAACAGCGCTACGCATCACAAATCTGTTCCCGAATGAGTCGGTTGAGTTTTTCGTTCGGCGATCTTCCTCAGGCGGCGCGTCAGTCGCTAGCGGCGTGTTTCAAAGAGAGCAGTACCGGCCAATAGCGTCGTAGTTGGGACCGCCGAAATGGATGACGCCGTGGCCTTCCTCTACAACCTGAGCCGTCCGGGCATGGCTCCCATCGCGGCACGTCGAATGAGGCGCGCGGTGGGATTTGTGATCTAACACGCCACCGGCAAAGAAGCCTCGCAGGCGCCCAACGGCTTAAGTGAACAGTGTTGGGGTTAACCCGCCTTACACACCTCGACTTACACGCCTGGAGATGCGGCGGGCAGTGTCTTCGGGAGAAAACCAGGGCGGGGACGTACCCGATTGATCAGCTCATATAGGACCGGCAAATGGATTGGCTTGGAAAGATAGTCGTCCATACCCGCCCGGAGACAGATCTCGCGATCGCCGCTCATGGCATGCGCCGTCATCGCGACGATCGGAATATGTTGCGGACTTCCACCGGCTTGAGCGGCATGGCGCTCGGCGTCGCGAATCACCGTGGTGGCTTCGAGCCCGCCCATTTCCGGCATCTGCAAGTCCATCAGAATCAAGTCGAACTGTTGCTCAGCAACAGCGCGAACTGCCTTTGCCCCATCGTCAACCACCATCAGGCTGTGGCCCATCTTTCGGATCGCCCGCTCCGCCAATCTTTGATTGACAATGTTGTCCTCCGCCAGCAGGATGTGGAGCGGCTGCGCCGGCTCCGTTGAGCCGGCATCACTCGCGGGAAGCGCGCCTTCCAGGCCGGGCAATTTCGCCTGACCGCCGCCCAGGAACGCCGCCGTAAAACTGAAGGTACTTCCCAAACCCGGGGTGCTCTCAACCCAGATGCGGCCGTCCAGCAATTGGACCAGCTTGGAGCAGATGGCAAGGCCCAGCCCGGTACCACCCTGGCGCCGCGTGGCCGAGCCGTCGGCTTGCGCGAACGCTTCAAAGATCAGGCTCTGCTTATCGCGAGGGATGCCGCAACCCGTGTCGCGTACGGAAAAGTGGAGCATGTGTTTGGGCGTCTGCCCGGTGGCATGCGAGCTGGCCACCAACGTCACCGTCAAAGCCACGCTGCCGCCTGCCGTGAATTTCATGGCATTGGCCACCAGGTTCAGTATGATCTGGCGCAGCCGGTCGGCATCGCCGGTCAGGAATTGCGGAATGTCCCGGCTCACTTCGTGAGTGAGTTCCAGCTTCTTCTCGCGCGCCTTCCAGGAAAAACCCAGCATGGCATCGCTCACGCACTTGCGCAGGTTAAAGGGTTCATGCGCAAGCTCCAGTTTGCCGGCTTCGATTTTGGAGAAGTCGAGAATGTCGTTGATCACCACCAGGAGCGATTCGGCCGAATCCCGCACGGTGGAAATGTACTCGCGCTGTTCGTCGTCGAGCGCCGTGTTGAGGGCAAGCTGGGTCATGCCGATCACCCCGTTCATGGGGGTTCGAATCTCGTGACTCATGTTAGCCAGAAATTCGCTCTTCAGCCGCGAAATCTCCTTCGATTGACGAAGCAGTTCTTCGATCTCGCCATTCGCCTTCGCCAGTTGCCGGTTGGTTCGGTCGAGTTCCGCCGTGCGCTCCCGAACGCGATCCTCCAGGCCCTCATTCAGGATTCTGATCTTGGTTTCCGCCTGTTTGTAATCTTCGATATCGGTGCAGGTGCCGAACCATCGCACGACTGCGCCTTGCGCATCTCGAATAGGGCGCGCTCGTCCGAGGTGCCAGCGATACGCGCTGTCGGAAGCCCGTCTAAAGCGATACTCGACCTCGTAAGGCTCACAAGTGGTGAAGGCGTGCGTCCATAAGTCTACGCAGTTTTGTAAGTCATCCGGGTGCAGGACCGGCCCCCAACCCCAATTCCTTGTCTGCTCGAAGTTCATGGCCGTGTAGTCGTACCAGCGCTGATTGTAGTAGTCGAGATTTCCGTCCGGGGCGGCCGTCCAGACGATTTGAGGCATGAAATCGGCTATTTGCCGGAACTGGGACTCGCTGTTCCGCAGCGCGGCTTCGGCCAACTTGATGCTGTGGATATCCGTGCAGGTGCCTGTCCACCGGACTAGTTCTCCTTCGGGATTGAAGACTGGAGTGCCGCGCGCGAGGTGCCATCGATACATCCCGTCGGAGGCACGCCGGAAACGGTATTCCAGCGTATACGGCTCGCGGTTGGCGAAGGCACACGCCCGGCGGTCCATCACGTCCCGCACATCATCCGGATGAATCATGGAAACCCACCCGCCGTCTCTGGTCTGCTCAAAGGTCATGCCGATGTAGTCGTAGCAGCCTTGATTAAAGTAATCCATTTCGCCGGCGGATGTGGCCGTCCAGACAATTTGAGGCATACAATCGGCAAGTTGCCGCATGTTCCCCTCTGCCCGGGCCCGCGCAGTATCCAGCCTGTTGAGTATTTGGCCACATCTCCAGACCAGCAACGCAAAAACGACTATATTGCACGCGGTGAACAGCGCCAGGCTGAAGGCCGTGTCATACAGTCCCATCAGTTGACCATGCCATCGCAGCCAGCCCGTCGCAATCGGAATGAGCAGCGCGGCCGGCAACAGCCGCCTAGCGATCACGCCGCCGGGCGCATGACTGTTGATCGTTGCCATGAGACCCCAGTCGGGGCGGGAAAGAAGCACGCCTGCGGAGAGAATGAGGAACGTTAGGGACGTATGGATCGACATAGCGGCGCTTCCCGGGCTGAACGCGATTCCATGGAAGCTCCGGATGCCGTACAGATAGCCAATCACATTGAACAGGCACAGGAGGCCGGCTGTAATTGCCAGATATTGGCCCACCGCGAAACCGCCACGACGACGCGAAAGGAACAGCGCGCCGCCTAATAACACGAAGGTCAGTGCCGACGAAATGGCCATCCGGCCGGGAGCTACCAGCAGTGCCGAGTTGCGGAACATCAGCTCATCAATGCCAAGACTCTTTCCCAGGCCGTACTCGATCAGCGTCACCAAGCCAATCAGGCTGGCCATTCCGGCGCACGCCCGAAGCAGGAGACGTGTAGCCCCCCTGGCCTGACCGGTATCGAACCAAAGCGCCGCTCCACACAGCAGAAGGCCGCCCGCGGTGTTCGGCCTCATTGCCGTATATCCGGGAAACACGGTCCGCAAGCTCGCGATACCACCTGCCCAGCCACCCAACAGCACGGCGAGGCCGACACAGACGCTCAGCAAGCCCAGCAGGCGAGCCGCCAGGCGGCAGTTCGACAGGCGCCCGGCAATATCCGGGACGGCCGGCATCGGGGCATTGACAGTGTCCCGTGCATGCTGGCCGGCCTGGGCGCGGTTCACGGACTTCTCCATACCTCTACTTATCGGCAGGGAATTGATTTACCGACACAACGCAAACCGGCGGCAGCGAAGGCGGCAGCGAGCCGAGTGTGCGTCGGCGGCGTTGGCGGCAGGGTCCGGCAGGCGGATTAGCAATCCGCCGCAGGTTACCAACCTGCCCCACATAGCAGCTATACTTGGGACAAAATCGCCAGCTCTAGGACGACGACCCATGAAGATCGGAACCGGTAAGCCATTGGCCGCGCTACTGCTGACTGCTGTTGCGGTCGGCCTATCGCAGGTGGCAAAGAACGTGCCTGCCGCACCGTCCCGCGAATGGCAGGTGTATGGCGGGAATCCGGAGAGCACACGCTATTCACCGCTGAAGCAGATCAACCGAGGGAACGTTGGCCGCCTCAAGGTGGCGTGGACCTATGACGTTTCGGGCGGGCGCGGGGGGTTGCAGACCAACCCGATCGTAGTGAATGGTGTGGTGTACGGCAACACGCCCGGGGGAAAAGCTATCGCGCTCGATGGAGCCAGCGGCAAGCTGATCTGGTCCTGGGATTCGAAAATCACCGGCCAACGGGTTCGTGGCTTGACCTGGTGGTCCGCCCGCCCCAGTCGGGGCGGCTCGGATCAGGGCGGCACCGATCGGCGAATCTACGCGGGATTCGGCCGCTACGTCTACGCCCTGAACGCCGCCACGGGCGAGGCGATCTCCGGTTTCGGCAAGGACGGCCGCATCGACCTGCACCAGGACCTGGACCGCGATCCGGAAAAGGAGTCGGTCAGCCTGACCTCACCCGGCATCGTCTACAAGGATCTGCTGATCGTAGGGGGCCGCGAGAGCGAAGGGCTGCCGGCCTCTTACGGGGACATTCGAGCCTATGACACGCGCAGCGGAGCGCTCCGCTGGACGTTTCACACTATCCCCCGCCCCGGAGAATACGGCTACGAAACCTGGCCCAAGGATGCGTGGACGTACACGGGCGCGGCCAATAATTGGGCCGGCATGTCGATCGACCTCAAACGTGGAATTGTCTATGTGCCGACCGGCTCCGCGGCATCCGACTTTTACGGCGCCAACCGGGTGGGCGACGATTTGTTCGCGAATTGTCTGCTGGCGCTCGACGCTGCGACGGGAAAACGGATCTGGCACTTTCAGGGAGTCAAGCACGACATTTGGGATCGGGATTTTCCGTCGCCGCCCACGCTGGTGACGGTCAAGCACGACGGCAAGATGGTGGACGCGGTGGCGCAGACGTCCAAGCAGGGCTACGTATTTCTGTTCGACCGCGCCAACGGCAAGCCGCTCTTTCCCGTCGAGTCCCGCAAATATCCACCGAGCACGGTGGAAGGTGAAGTGGCTGCGGAAACCCAGCAACTTCCGACCAAGCCGGCGCCGTTCGCCCGCCAGTTGCTCACCGCGGACCTGCTGACCAATCGCACGCCCGAAGCCCACCAATGGGCCCTGGAACAGTTCCAGAACTTCCGCAGCGAGGGCCAGTTTGTCCCGCTGGGAATCGGCAAAGACACCGTGGTGTTCCCGGGTTACGATGGCGGCGCCGAATGGGGCGGCTCGGCCTTCGACCCCAGTACAGGGTTGTTGTTTGTGAACGCCAACGACGTGGCCTGGACAGGGCGACTGGAGCCGAACACTCCGGCGGCGACCGGACGCGATCTGTATACTGCCCAATGCGCCGTTTGCCATGGCGCCGATATGGCGGGAAACGGCGGCCAGGCCCCAGCGCTGACCGCGATCAAGAGCCGGCGTAGCGAGGAGCAGATCACGGAGGTGATTCAGAAAGGCTCCGGCCGCATGCCAGGCTTCCCAAATCTTCGTCCGCCGGCGCTGCGCGCTCTGGTGCGGTACCTGGTGGACGGTGAATCCAAGGAAAATCTGGGCTCGGCTGCGACATCGCCGTTCGATCTCAAGTACCGGTTCACCGGTTACAAAAAGTTCCTGGACCCGGAAGGATATCCGGCCGTGGCGCCTCCCTGGGGCACGCTCAACGCCATCAATCTGAACACCGGCGAATACGCCTGGAAAATTCCCCTGGGCGAGTACCCTGAGCTGGCCGAAAAAGGGGTGAAGGATACGGGGTCGGAGAATTATGGCGGCCCCATTGTGACTGCCGGCGGCCTGGTTTTCATCGGGGCCACCAATTTCGACCGGAAGTTTCGCGCCTTCGATAAGGACACCGGCAAGCTGCTTTGGGAAACCGTGATGCCCGCGCCGGGCAACGCCACACCGGCGACCTACGAGTTGAATGGCAGGCAGTATGTTGTAATTGCCGCTGCCGGCGTGAAAGCGCGAGGCGGCGGGACGGCGGCGGTCTACGTCGCGTTCGCGTTGCCGGAGTAGAGTGGCCGCGACCCTCCAGGGTCGCGGCACTGGAATTGGTTGTGGGCCGGGGTGAAGGGTGACGTGCGGAACGAAGCCAATTTTGCGGGTGCGGAGGCGCGGGTCCTGAGAAAGGCGTTGACGGCCCCAGGGAGAGTTCAGTTCCACCGTACGTGCAACGCTTCGTGGCCACGAAGAAAACCGTCGAAGGAATCGCGGTGGGCGAGACCTCCTGATTGGAACGTAGCACAGCGGTCAAGGGGTTTCGGGGGCGAATGTCTGTAACCGATTGAATTCAGGGCGAAGAAAAAGTCGATTTTGCCGTGACCGCGATTTTGGCGTTTCCGAGCGGCGGCGGGAGCGGGGCGATACGGCCGGCGGTGGTAGCACGGAAGGTGTGGGGTGGCAACCACACCTCTCGTCCGATTCTCAAGCCGTAAACAATACCATGGAACGCTTCGACATCGGCCGCGGTCAGTCCGGCCAATCGTCGCGGCTTTAACGCGCATCCTGGCGAGCCCCGGCTGTTACGCTGTCGCGGGCCGGCGGGTGCGCATTGATTCTTTCCAGACGCTTGGAGACGCTGCCGAAACGGGAATTAAAGGGCGCAAGCAGATACACGCGCAACATGTACCACCAGAAACTCCGCTCATTCAGCGAGGGATCGATCAGGTGCTCGATTTCTTTCTGAGCCGCCGGTGTCTGGCTCCAGTGAATTCCGGGCGCCTCGTGGTGAATCGTATGATAGCCATTGTTGAACAGCGCCAGATTGATCAAACCCACGAAATTGCGGGCATGGTTGTACGCCGATTCTTCATCGGTATGGACGTGCTGAACGTAGTTGAAAATCAACACGCTGAACAGCGAAACCTGATGCGGGATCACGATGAACAGAACGGCTTTCTTCCAATTCAAAACGAAGATCGCCACGGCGTAGTACAGTCCTAAAACAAGATACTGCGAAGCGGCAAGATAGAACCTTGGCCGGTTGCTGCGCCACAGGGTTTTTAGATATTTGGCAATCGGCTTTTGCTGAAAATAACTGCTGATGGACGGGTAACTGAGCAGCGTAAAAATATTGTTCTTCTCGCTGATCCGGTAGGTGAGAGTGTAATCGCCTTTCTTGTTATTCAGATGATGATGATTCTTATTGTGGGTGGGAATCCAGCCGAAAGCCGGAAAGCCGTAAAACAGCGTCAGCCAGTAGTCGGTCAAGATGTTAAGAAATCGCGATCTCCAGATGGGCACATGGTTGTGGTTATGCGCGATAATAGCCACTGAAACTGCCATAAACAGAGACCATAGATAAAGAATCGGCTGGATGGCCGCGAGATTCCACTGCACGATAAGCAATGCGGTGGTGATGGCCATGTATGACAGAGTACGGCGGTCGGCTTGGTAGGCAAGACGCAAAATCAGTTAAATGTAGCACCTTCCACGGACAATAACAACCTAGGGCAATTACCAGGGGCAATAGCGCTCTTTTGGAATCGGATTTGGCTCCAACCCACTCGCCCTAAACGCTTTCCGAGTCTCTTGAGCAGCGGGCAGTTTACCCCGCGGCGCTTGACCGTTTCGAACCTTCAGCCTTGGAGCGGCCAATGTCCCAGATCCAGCGGGCACCGCCCCATTCACGCTCCCATACTTCCCAATGTCCCTCCCATCCCAACCCGGCCGCCATTCCGGACCCGGTGCCGGTATCGCCGCGGAGGATCGATATCGGGACACCTTCGCATTTGGCGGCGAGGGCGTTTTTGAGCGCCGCTTCCGCCCGGAACCAATCCTCTTGATCCGATCCAACGGGACATCCGTTGTCTCTCCAAAATCGATACGCAACTGTGGCGATTTCGCTGTCAGTTGGGCTAACGGTTGCGGCGGCCCTAAAGGATTCACCTGCCGTGCTCCTTTCAGGCGCCATGATAGCGGCGTGCTTGACCTGGTTTTCGACGACTCTTTGGAGAGCAGTCCCGTCTGAGCCCATTCTCGTTTGCTGCATCCCCGCCTCCTATCTTTTCTATCAATCCGGGTTAGTTCACGACCGCGAAATAGTGGACGTGCCCGACCCAACTAAAGAGCCCGAGAGATAATAACGCACAGAGATAATAAAACGTTGAGCAATGTAATAATTATGTAGCGCTTCTTTGATATATGCAAGCGGACCGATGTATCCAAGAGAACCGGACTAAGAATTTGAATGTGCCGGTTAGCACAACTACTCGACGGCTCAGCACGGGTTGCCGCTTCGCAATCGTCTTACCCGGCGCCTCCGCGCGCATTTACAATGACGTGGGCATCTCTTTCCCGGACCTTGCAGAGCGTGCGCATAACAGCAGGCGCGTCACCGCCAACGACGGCGCCGCCATTCTCACCATTACCGATGGAAGCACCAAGAACCGCGCGGATGTGTTGGTTTCCGGGATCGGGATGAGCGACGATGCGAGCCGAGGCGGCTTATCGCGGCTCTAGCCACACCGGTGTGCGCGGGCGGGCCATGGATTCAACTGGATTTCGCGGCGCCCTCATTTGCCCGCCGCGCACGGTGGCTCGCACTCGTTCACAAGGTCTCGGGCGCCAAAATAGCGGCCCGCGTTCCGGAAGCGAAAGAATGACGCACAGGTCAGAGGCCTATGCTATCGGGGCCTATGTTACCAGGGCCTATGCTAACAGGGCCTTCACCACCTCGGCCTTTTCGACGCCCGTAAGCTTCATATCCAAGCCCTGATATTTGTACGTGAACTTCTCGTGGTCGATGCCGAACTGGTGCAGAATAGTGGCCTGGAAATCACGCACGTGAACCGGGTCGCGCGTGATGTTGTAACTGAATTCGTCGGTCTCGCCGTGAACTACACCGCCTTGGATGCCGGCGCCGGCCATCCACAAACTGAAGCAGCGGGGATGATGGTCGCGGCCATAATCGGTGGGGGTGAGTTTCCCCTGCGAGTAGATGGTGCGGCCGAATTCACCGGCTACGATCACCAGCGTGTCGTCCAGCATGCCGCGCTGTTTCAGGTCCTGCACCAGGGCGAAGCAAGGCTGGTCGATTTCCTTGCACTGGCTGGCCAGCACCTCGGGCAGGTTGCCGTGCACGTCCCACCCGCGGTGGTAGACCTGAATGAAGCGCACGCCGCGCTCGGCCAGGCGGCGCGCCATCAGACAGCTTTGCGCGAAGGAACCGGGCTTGCGCGAGTCGGGACCATACGATTCCCAGGTGGCGGCCGGTTCCTTGCTGGTATCGGTGAGTTCGGGCACGGACGTCTGCATGCGGAAAGCCATTTCGTACTGGGCGATGCGGGTCTTGGTCTCGGGGTCGCCCAGCTTGCGGTAGGTGAGTTCGTTCATGGCGCTCAAGCCATCCAGCATGGTGCGGCGAACGGTGGGCGCCACGCCATCGGGATTGTTGATGAACAAGACCGGGTCGGCGGCGGCGCGCAGGCTGACGCCGGAATACTGGCCGGAGAGGAAACCGGCACTCCACAGCCGCGCGGAGATGGCTTGCACGTTGGCCTTGGGATTGTAGTGCTTGGCCTGCAGGACGACAAAGGCCGGCAAGTCATCGTTCATGCTGCCCAGCCCGTAACTGAGCCATGAGCCGATGCAGGGGCGGCCGGCAATCATGAACCCGGTCTGGAAAAACGTGATGGCCGGTTCATGGTTGATGGCCTCGGTGTGCATGCTGCGGATGATGGCGATCTGGTCCACCATGCGGGCGGTGTACGGCAGCAACTCCGAAACCCAGGCTCCCGATTTGCCGTACTGCGCGAACTTGAATATGGAAGGCGCGATGGGGAAGCGGGTCTGGCCGCTGGTCATGGTGGTGAGGCGCTGGCCCTGGCGGATGGATTCGGGCAGATCCTTGTCGTACCAGTCCTTCATCGCCGGCTTGTAGTCGTAGGTTTCCATTTGCGGCGGCGCACCCATGAGGTGGAGGTAGATGCAGCGTTTGGCCCTCGGCGGAAAGTGCGGAAGCCCTGACAGGCCGCCGGTCTGGGCGGCGTTGGCATCATGCCCGCCTAACAGCGATGCCAGCGCCAGGCCGCCGATACCTTGAGCGCCGCGGGCGAAGAATCGGCGGCGGGTTTCCTGCATGGCCATTTCGCGGGCAAGGCCATCGACGGGATGGCTGCCGGGCGCCAGGTGACGGTGCGAAACCTGGTCCAGTTCATGGGCGGCGCGCGAGTAATGGCCCTCGTCGTCAGGCCGCAGTGTTTGGCCCGGCCCGCTCATTGGTTCAGTACGGCTCATTTATTTAGAACCTCATCGAGATTAAGCAACTGGTTGGCGAGCATGGTGAGGGCTGCGAGTTCGGCGGGCGGCAGTGCCGGGTCGGGCTTCTCCTCACCCACGTTCAGGAGTTTGCGGGCGTCGGCTGGGTGGGCGTCGTAATAGCGGCGGAAATCCTGGAAGGCCTTGCCGGCGATCTGCCGCTCAGGCAGCGCCAGGGGACGTGCCAGCACACGGGTGGCGATGAAGTCGAGCCGCTGGTCGAAGCCGGCCAGCGCTTCCATGCTGTGCTCGGCCAGTCCGCGGGCGGCTGCCATGAACTGCACGTCGTTCATGGTCACCAGCGCCTGCAGCGGTGTGTCGGTGCGCTCGCGGCGCACGGTGCAGCCTTCGCGGGTGGGCGCGTTGAAGATGTCCATGCTGGCCGGCGGCGCGCTGCGCTTCCAGAAGGTATAAAGAGACCGGCGGTGGAGGCCGTCGCCCGAGTCGCGTTTGTAGAAGCGCGTGTTGGAGGCCTCCATCGCCACGGCTTCCCAAACGCCTTCGGGCTGGTACGGCCGGGCGCTGGGGCCGCCGATCTGCGGGGCCAGCAGATCGCTGGCTGCGAGCGCATAGTCGCGCACCATTTCGCCCTCCATCCGGTACCGGGGCCCGCGGCTGAGCAGGCGGTTATCGGGATCCTTGGCGACCTTTTCCGGCGTTGCCAGCGCGGCCTGGCGGTAAGTGGCCGACAGCAGGATCTGCTTGTAGAAACGCTTCATGTCCCACTGGTGGTCGCGGAAATCCAGGGCCAGCCAGTCCAGCAACTCCGGATGGCTGGGCGCTTCGCCCTGGCTGCCGAAGTCGTCCACGGTCTTGACGATTCCGGTTCCGAAGATTTCCTGCCACATGCGGTTGACCGCGACGCGCGCCGTGAGCGGGTGGTCTTTGGTAAAGAGCCACCTGGCAAAACCTAACCGGTTCCTCGGCAGATCCGATGTCATTGGCGGCAGCACCGCGGGCGTGGTCGCATCCACGCGCTGGCGCTTCTGGTCGTAAGCGCCGCGGTACAGGACATAGGCAAACGGCGTGCTGTCCGGCTTTTCGTGCATCACCTGGGCGGTGGCGGCGCGGCCCTCCAGGGGTTTGACTTCGGTGTTCAGCGCCTGCAGTTCGGCTGCCAGCTTGCGGAACGGCTGGTACTGCCGCACCAGGAAATACGTGAGCAGGAAGGCTTCGTCATCCGCTTCGGCGTCGCCAGCTTTAACCGCGGGCCATTGGCTCAAGAGCGCGGCTTCGCTTTCCGTGACCACGCGATCGAAGATGCGGAAATCGGAGACCGCGGCATTTTCTATCGCGGCCTTTTCCATCGCGCCCTTTTCTACCGGCCGGCCCAGCACTACGGGACTTTCGGCGTTGATGCTGCCGGGCAGTTCCAGAACCCCGTTGCCGCGTCCCTGCAGGGGAATCGCCTTGCCGTTCACGAACAGGCTGAGGCTGGTATGGTGGCGCTCGCCATCGTAACTGACTACCACATGATTTGTGACACCCGGCTGGAGTTGCTGCAACTGGCCGGCGCGGATCTCGATGCCCTTGCCATCGTCGCCAATCAGGCGGAAGCCGGGCCGGCGGCCGCTCACGTCCAGCACCCAGCCGCGGCCTTTTTCCTTCTGATTCTGCTGCGCGGCGATGATGTAGGTTTTGTCGCCGGCAACGGAGCCGGGACCGGGGCCGTTAGGGAGCGGCAGCGGAAGCCGAAAACGCACGCTGATGGAGAACGGCTTCTCGGCTTCGAGCTTGGGAAGGGCGGACTTGATTTCGCTCTGGTCGCCCAACGGCTGATCGGTTGCGATCGTCTCCCGCTGCTCCCTCCAGCGGCGGAAGTCCGCGGCGGCAGCCGTTCGAAGGTTCTCCATCTCGGCGCGAATCGCCGCCCGCCGCGACGCAATTCGCTCCCAATCGGCGCGGTCTTCCTGGCGGGGCACGGTAATGATGGGCGGTGCATCGTGGACATTGCCATCCATCACGGCCTGGGTGGTGTTGCGAAAAAAAGCCCCCAGCGCGTAGAAATCCTTCTGCGAGATGGGGTCGAATTTGTGATCGTGGCAGGTGGCGCAACCGATGGTCATGCCCAGCCAGACGGCGCCGGTGGTGTCGGCGCGGTCCTTGGCGTAGATTTCGGCGTACTCGTCTTCAATGACGCCGGCTTCGTTGGTGGTAACGGCGCAGCGGTGGAAACCGGTGGCGATGAGCTGATCCATGGTCGGGTTGGGGAGCAGGTCGCCGGCCAGTTGCTCAATGCTGAACTGGTCGAAGCCCAGGTTACGGTTGAAGGCCTGGATCACCCAATCGCGATAGGGCCACATCTCGCGGTAGTTGTCGACGTGGATGCCATTGGTATCGGCGTAGCGCGCCGCATCCAGCCAATAACGGGCGCGATGCTCGCCATAGTGGGGAGAGGCCAGGTAGCGGTCCACCATGCGCTCATAGGCGCCGGGCGCGGCGTCCTTAAGAAAGATTTCGATTTCGGCGGGCTTGGGCGGCAGGCCGGTCAGATCCAAGGCCACGCGGCGAATCAACGTGCGCGCATCGGCAGCGGGGGCTGGTTCGAGCGATTGCGACTCCAGGCGGGCGAGAACGAAGCGGTCGATCGGGTTCTTCGGCCACGTTGCGTTGCGCACCGTTTTGGACGCCTGGGGGACGCGCGGTGCGGCGGGCGGGCGGAAGGCCCAGTGTTCCTGCCAGGGGGCGCCCTGTTCGATCCAGCGTTTCAGCAGCGCGATCTGCTGCGGCGTGAGATCCTTGTGCGCCCGCTCGGGAGGCATGCGGCGGGCCGCGGTGAGGGCTGAAATGCGCTGATAGAGCAGGCTGGCCTCGGGCTGCCGGGGTACCACCGGCGCGCCGTGCGGGCGAACTTCGAAGACGGTGTCCTTGAGGTCCAGCCGGAGACCCGCCATCCGCGTGCTGGAATCCGGGCCGTGGCATTGAAAACACGAGTCGGAGAGAATCGGGCGAATTTGGCGCTGGAAGTCGATGGCGGCCGCGGCGCCGGGCGGCGCCTGCGCGGCCAGCTTAACTCTGACAATGGCTAGCGACATGGCTAAGCCGGTGGTGACGGCGATAAGTTTCCGCATCCTGATAACTGTTTCTATGATTATGGGCAGAATTGGACACCCGAAGCAACGGGCGTGCGCTTCACCGTTTCGGGGATAGTGGTCAACCTGGCCAACCTGCGGCGGTTTGTTAATCCGTCGCCAACGCGATACAATACCGTTACATACCCCCCCTTATGACACGACTCGACACCGAGACCCTGCAAGCCGCCCTGGTCGGCTGCCAGCATCAGATCGACGACATCCATGCGCGGATGGCCGAGATTCGAGCCGCTCTGGGCGTGAAGACGCCAAGGAAAGCCGGCGCCGCTTCAGCCGATAAGCCGAAGCGTAAGATCAGTGCCGCTGGACGCGCCCGGATTGCGGCGGCCCAGCGGAAGCGTTGGGCGGAGTCCCGGCCGCAGGGTAAGGCGGCGTCCAAGCCAGCCAAGGCCAAGCGGCGGCTCTCGGCGGCAGGCCGGGCGGCCATCATCGCGGCCACCAAGAAGCGCTGGGCCGCACTCCGTGCTGAAAAGGCCAGCCAGTCGGGGTCGTAGGCCGTAGCCAGGCAATCCGGCATAAACCCCCGGAAATTCCGGGCCACCGTGGCCCAATTCACCGCTACTCCGCGCCACGCAGCACCAGGGCCGCGGCTCCGGCCCCCGCTACCAGCGTCACCACGACGATGAACGGCGCGACGCTGGCTGCTCCCAGGCGGGCGCCGACAACCACGGCAGCCGCGAAGCACAGCACGCCGGCCGCGCGTTCCGCCACCCGCAGGGGCTTGGTGACGCGGTACCGGTCTGCCATGCGCTGCCGCAACTGGGCGCGCCACCAGATGGCGGCCGAATGGGGGACCGGGGCCGCCGAAGGTACCGCAGTTTCCGCACCTTGCGCGGCTTCCGAATCTTCCGCAGCCAGGCGCTCCATCCAGCGTTCGAAATTCCCATCAGTCATGACTGTCCTCGAATCCGTGATCCTTGAGGATCGCTTCCATTTTACGCCTGGCGCGGAACAACAGCACCTTCACGCTTTTCTCTTTCAACTGGAGAACGGCCGCAATTTCACAGTGGTCTGCGCCTTCCACATAAGCCAGCCAGAGCAATGCGCGTTCCCGCGGAGCGATCAGTTGGAACAGGCGTCCCATGTCCGAAGCCAGTTCCACGCTTTGGGCCGCGGCTTCCTGGCGGCGTGGCCATAGGCTCCACCACTTCCGGTGGCGGCGCTGGGAGCGCCACTGGTCGATGACCAGGTTGGTAGCGGTGCGGTAGAGGTAGGCTTTCCGATTCTCTTCCGCCATCGGCGGCGCTACCAGGAGCCGGATGTAGCTCTCCTGCAAAATATCGTCGGCCATGGCGGCGCTGCCTGCCATGCGGCAGATGTAGGCACGCAGCGCCCGCGCCGTCAGGGCATAGAAGGCCTCGAACTGTTGATGGCTGAGCGCATGCGCTCCGCTATCCCCGGCATATTCCATGGCCGTTGCAGTAGTCACGGTTACTTCTCCGCAATTTTGGAGTTGCTGGAAAGCAACCCCCACCATCGCGACAGCAGGTAGGTGATGATGGCGGAAACCAGAAACCCAAATCCCACCAGGATGAGGACGATGCCGATCCCCGAAATGGCGGGCCCCGACTCTTTGAACCCGCCGCTCAACGGGAAGAAGCCCGCCCCCAGGAAGATCGCGATGATGCCTTTCTGGATGGAGCCCAGCACGGATTGCAGCGGGTTGCCTGCGCCGGACGAAAGTTCCGCCATGAATTTCTGGCCGCCGCCGGTTTGCAGAAAGGCCGCAAGGTCTTGGGCCGAGGCGAATTTCTCGAGCAGCGCCTTGCGAACGGAAGTCTGCTGGGCGTTGCGGGCCGCGCCAAAACCGAGATACAGCAAGATCCCGCACAGGCTGAACATCCCGGCCACCATCATTATTTCCACCGGATTCATGTCTCGCACGTTGTTTGTCTCCTGCCCTTACAACGCTTGAGAGGGCGGCCAGGTTAACCAAAAGGGCCGTGCCGCCGCGGCCGGAGGAGACGTCAATGTGGCGCTTGCTCATGAGGCTTCCGCCCCCTAGACCCCCGCCAGCACATCCGCCGGCGCCGGCATGCCGCGCCGCGAAAAGCGGATCTTCCCGTCCGGCCCCACCAGGTACACCGTGCGCTTCACAATCAGCCCGTTGCAGTGGTAGAGCGTAGCCACCTTCTGCCCGCTGTCCACTAGCAGCGGAAACGGAAAATGAAACTTCTGCCGGAACTTCACGTGGCTTCCCGTGCTGCCCGGGTTTACCCCGAACACCTCAGCCCCGCGCGCCAGGGCTTCGCTCCAATCGTCTCGAAACTGGCAGAGCTGTTTGGTGCAACCGGGCGTATCGTCACCCGGATAGAAGACCAGCACCACGCTCCGGCCGCGCAGCTTGGAAAGCGTCACCTTCTTGCCGGCGTCATCCTCCAGCGTGAAATCGGGCGCCACCGCGCCCACGGGAAGCGGATCGGAAAAAAGCCAGGAAAACATTATTGCACCCTTATGTTGACTTCATTGCTGTGCGCCTGATTCACCGAGATCTCGATCGGCACCTGGCCCGGCGTCAACCCCGGCGGCACTTGCGCGTTGACCTGGTACAGACCAACGTACCCCGGCGCCAAGCCCGCGAACGTGCCGCGCACCGGCGTGGCGCCGAAGAAAACCGTCGGCGTGAGCTCAACCACCTGCAGCCCGTCCACGCTGGAAGTCTTACCCAGACCCGTACAGTATATCTCCACGAAGTCGCCCGCCTGTACCGGCGTAGTCACCGCGCTCACCGCCGTCCCGGCGTGCAGCACCGCACCGTTGAAGATCCCGGGCTGCACCACATTCACGTTTACATTCGCCGCCGTCTGGGCCGCCGAAGGCGTCACCACGGTCAGCGCCGCCGCGCCTGGCGCCGTATCCTGAGGCACGTAGAAATTGATCTGCGTGTCGCTGACGTAGAGCAATGGCAGCGGTGTCTGGTTGAGCAGCACGCTGACACCGCCCAGACTGACAGGCCAAGGATATGCGGGCGCAGCCAGCGTCCGGCCGCCCGCCAGGTTCACGCCCGTAACGGTTTGGAGCGCGCCCGGCGCCATCCCACCGGCGAACGACGCCCCATTTACCACCGCCGCCGCTACCGGCACTGCACTGCCCGCACTCAACGTCAGCCCCACCGCGGGCGCGCCATCCAGCGTCAGCTTCAACTGGTTCCGCCCGGCCCCGCCAACGGTCCAACGGAACGCCGCCTGCCCCTGCGCATCCGTCACCGCGGCTGCCGGCTGCACGCTGCCGCCCCCCGAATCCGCAGCCGAAATCCGCGCACCCGGATACGGCAGGTTGTTGACATCGGTCACGCGCACCACAATCGGATCGGGCAGCGGCCCGGCCCCATTCGCAATCTGGCGGTCTCCCGCGACGCCCACCAGTTTCACCAGCCCGGCATCGGCCACCTGCACGCGCGCATAAGCGGTTTCGTAGTTCATGCCGGCCGGCGGCGAAGCCTGCACTTCCTCCACGCCGGTCTTCAAGCCCGTGAAAGTGAACGCAGCGGTCGTGGTTCCGGCCGCGATCTTCACCAAAGCCGGCAGTTGCGCGCTCCCCTTAGGCGCCGCGAGTTGCACCATCATATCCGCCGCCGGCGCCGTCTGCAGCGTCAGCGTGGCCGTTGCGCTTCCCCCACTCAACACGCCGGCGGCGGGAAACAGGGAAAGCTTGAGGCTGCGCTTCAACGTAGTGTCCGCCGAAGCATTGCCCGAAGAAGCCGCGGCGTAGAAGCCCTCGAACTGCTGCCGGTACGTGTCCACCTGCGTCACATCCGTCGCCGGAACCTGCGTCCCCTGCCCCACCAACAGGATGAACGCGAAGCGAAACCGGCGCTGCGCCACCGTGGAATCCGGCGTGCGCCGGCCCTCCACCGCGATGATGTCGCCGATCCCGATCTTCACCGGCGTCCCGTCGAAGGTAATGTTCTTCAACTGATGCAGCAGCGGCGAGTAATTGGGCGACGGATTCGTCACGGCGAACAAGGTGTCCGGCACGTCGCCCGGCGGCCGGAACCCCATCAGGTATTGGTCCAGCGGCGCATAGCCCTGCGTCTCATCGGTAGTCAGGAACCGCGGCGAAACGTTCGCCCCGCGGTCCGCGATCCGCTCCCCTTCCAGCAGCGAGGCTTCGGAATTGAACAGGAAGCTCCAATGCACGCCGCCGTACCCGAGCATAATCTGCGATGCCGCATTGCCCGGATCCGGCACGCTCGCAAACGCCAGAAACAGGTGGCCCGCCTCGTGTGCAAGCACCGTGAGCGGCGTGTCTCCCTGCGCGGCGCGGAGCGGCACCAGCGTGTTGGGGTCCAGCGGATACTGCGTCAACTGGCCCATGTTCATCATCGACTGCAGCCGCGAGCCTGACCCATACTGCAGGCCCGTATCCGTGGGCGCAGAGCCATATCCCACCGCCTGCGACCGCATGGTGCTCTCGTACGCCACGGCTCCTGCCAGCGACACGATGTTCATGTTGTTATAGACCACCAGGTAGTCGTAGGCATCTTCGTGCGTCTGGTAGAATTTCTGCGCCAGCGTCACGATGTCGATCGCCAGCGTGTTGCCGAAGCGTTCCGCCACCGCGGCCGTGTAGTCGGCGCTGGGGTCGCCGCGGAAATCCACCAGCGTGGTGGGCCCCTGCAGGTTCCCCGGTGCGATTCCCACTACGGCACTGGCCGGGGTGACTCCGGAATAGGAAAACGCAATGCGGCCATCGGGATAAAGCGTCACCTGGAACGTCTGCCTGGGCCCGATGCCGGTGGCTTCCCACTCCGGTACTCCCACCCAACTGATGGCCACGTGGGTGGCATCCGCCAGCACGCGCACGCCGCCGGCGGTCTGTGAAGGGTCCAGGTCGTCGAACAGCGGCGAGATCCTCGGCAGCCCCGAAGTCATGCGGCCCAGCGAACGCGCCGTGCTGGCGTTGTCTCCCGCGGTGAACGTCAGGTTGCCGTCCGAATTTACGAAGACCTGCTGGTAGGTAGCGCCGAAAAAGGGAAAGGCGAACGGCAGCACGACCAGGCGCGAATCGTCATCGTCCAGCGCCGCCAGCGGCGAACCCTGCGCCGCGGCACTGGAATCGTAGCCTTCGGCAGCCACGGCGTAGCGGTAGTGAGCCGCCCCGGCAGCCGACGGAGTGAAGGTCACCGTGTTGCTGTCCAGGTTGAACTGATTGAGCCGTTCCACCACGCCATCGGCATCTTCAATGATGGCGATGTTGCCGAGGTCGCGATTCCCCGAAGCCGCCGCCGCCGAAGCAGTGGTCGCCGAATCCACCATCGGCCGCGGACCGGGCGCGTGCGTTCGCAGGGCCTGCCGGTGCAGAAACAAGGCCTCATTGGAGTTCTCTCTGGTGGTTCCGCAACCGGCCAGATCGTGACGCGCCCAAACCGGCGCCGCCACGGAAAACACGATGAGCCAAAGAGTGCCGAAGCGCCGCATACCCGAGGGTAATTTCATTGTCCCACGGCGCATGCAAGGATAACTGCGATGATCTTTAAGCCGCCAGCGATTCTTACCAGCGAGTTCCGTGGCTCCGGCAGTACGGCAGTATGGCCACGAGACTTAACTACCGCGCGCCTGGATTTCGACCGTCTTGCCGTACAATTGGCCATAGTCTGCTTGGCGACTATCGGTCTAGCATGGTCCCTGCGGAAGGGGCCAACAAGAGGGCATCGGCCTATACCGCGGCGTCAGAGGAGACCTCTCGGTTGACCTGCCGCTTCTCAGCAATGCGCGTTTTACGGCAACGTGGCGTATCCTGAGGGTAGAGGTTTCCAAATGGACGTCAAAGACGAGATTGTTGCGCGGGTCGACAAACTGCCCCCCGAAATCCAGGAACAGGTACTGCGGTTCGTCGCGTCTTTGGCGGCTCCGGCACAGAAAGGCGAGAGCGGAGCGGGACTACGCTACTTCTCAGGCTCTCTTGACCCCGTTTCGGCTCGGGAAATGGTTCGAACAATCGAGGACGAATGCGAGCGAGTAGATGCCGGCGAGTGGTAGATTTTTGCTCGACACCAACATCGTCATCGCTCTGCTGTCCGGTGAGGAGGCGGTTCTGTCCAAACTGGACCGGGCGCCTGAAGTGTTCATTCCAGCGATCGTGCTCGGCGAGTTGTTCTTCGGAGCCGCGAAATCAGGCAGGTCTCTGGAGAACATAGCGAAAGTGGAGCGATTCGCCGCGGACCGATCCATTCTGCCGAGCGATCTCCCAGTTGCTCGTGAATACGGACGGTTGAGGCAGCACCTTCGGGCGAAGGGGAGGCCTATATCTGAGAACGACATCTGGATTGCCGCCACAGAGAAATACCATGAATTGGTTCTGGCTACCCGCGACCAGCACTTCCGCGAAGTTGACGAATCCAGGAACGCGATCGACGCCAAGGTATCGACGTAACATTCGGTTCTTCGAGCCAATATCAGTCCTTCGAGCCATAATACGATGTCGTCAATGGACTGGCTTGACGTTGAATTCCCGGACTCGACGAAGTCATGCCAATGCCAGACTCCACGGACGAACTCGCAAAGAAATACGCCCGTCAAGGGCATCCGTCCGCCGAAGAGTTGATCGCCGCGCAGGGGCTGACGTTTCCTCGCGACCCGCGGGACCTGCTTGGTAACTTCTGGCCGGAAGAAGAGTCCATCGACGATTTTCTGGCCGCCATGCGGGAATGGCGTGGGCACGCGAAGACAGATCCGGCGGCATGAAGCCCATCGTGCTCGACACGGATGTCGTCTCGTTTCTCTTCAAAGGCGATAGCCGGGCGCAGTTGTATCTTCCGCATCTCCAGAACTGCCTCTGGCTCATCTCGTTCATGACGGAGGCGGAATTAGAGCAGTGGGCGCTGCTGGCAAACTGGGGCGCTAAGCGCGTGGAATGGCTGCGGCTCTTCCTGGGTCGATGTGTGATCGTGCCTTCCTCGCATGAGCTCGTCCTGAGGTGGGCAGAGGCAATGGTGGGAGCGCGGAGACACGGTAGGCGAATCGAAACTGGCGATGACGTGGATCGCGGCCACAGCGCTGCTTTACAACGCCCCGCTCCTGACTCACAATAAGGCCGATTATCTCGGTGTGCCCGGCTTGCGATTTGGATGATCCAGGCTGACGCTCAAAACCGCCGCGACGCCCGAAGCTGCCCGGAACCGTGCGAAATCGCACTCAAACACCGCACTAGACATCTATTCTTGCCATCTGGTACACTACGTGCTGTCCCCTTTTGAAATGCTCAGTGGGAGGTTCGTTTGCCTTTTTGGGACGGACCGCTTGCACCAATGAGGAAACATGGCACGCAAAGCAGGTAAGCAGTATCAATCCGCAAAGAAGCAGGTTGAGGCCAAAGAATACCCTTTGGCAGAAGCCATCCCGCTTCTTAAGAAAATCAAGTTCGCCAAATTCGATGAAACCGTGGAAGTCCACATGAAACTGGGTGTGGACCCCAAACATGCCGACCAAATGGTGCGCGGCACGGTGGTCATGCCGAATGGCTTGGGCAAGTCGAAAAAAGTGTTGGTGATCGCCAGCGGCGACAAGCAACGCGAAGCTTTGGAGGCTGGCGCCGATCTGGTGGGCGGCGAGGACATGGTGAACAAGATTCAGTCCGAAAGCTGGACCGATTTCGACGCCGTGATCGCCACACCCGATATGATGCGTTCCGTCGGCAAGCTCGGCAAGGTGCTAGGCCCGCGCGGGCTCATGCCCAACCCGAAGACCGGCACGGTCACCGTGGATGTCGCCAAGGCCATCCGGGAAATCAAAGCTGGTAAAGTGGAATTCCGCGTCGACAAGACCGGCATCATCCACGCTCCCGTCGGCAAAATCAGCTTCGCCGCCGATAAACTGGTGGAAAACGCCGCCAGCCTGATTTCGGCCGTGATCAAGGCCAAGCCGGCCGTGGCCAAGGGCAAGTATGTACGGAGCACCACCCTCTGCTCCACCATGGGACCGGGCGTATCCGTCGATACGACGCCGTTCAGTGTCAAAGCGGCGGCCCTTTAGAGCCGCAGAGCGGTTTCCGGAAGGTGTTTTTCCAGTAGGTGTTTGCAGTATGGTGTTTTGGAGTTGGCAGTAAGGTGTTTCCATGAAAAAGAAGGAAGACAAAAAGAAAGATGTCGCTTCTCTGCGCCAGGATCTGGCGAATCTGAAGAATCTGTTTGTCACCGGCTATGAAAAGCTGCGCGTCAGTCAGGATTTCGAACTGCGCAAAGTGGTTCGGGGGGCTGGCGCCAAGTACCGCGTAGTGAAGAACAACGTGGCCGAAATCGCGGCCGAGGGAACGGCTGCCGCGCAGGTTCTGAAGGACCTGCGGGGCATGACCTCGGTTGCCTACACGTATAACGATCCGGTGGCGCTGGCCAAGGCGCTCACGGCGTACGCCAAGGTCAACCCGACCTTTACGTTTAAGGCAGGTTTGGTGGAAGGCCGCGCTATCGACGTCAAGTCGATCGTCGACCTGGCGTCCATGCCTTCCAAGGAAGTGATCTTTGCCAAGTTGCTGTATGTGATCAACGGTCCGGCAACTCAGCTTGTGACGGCCCTCAACGCCGTCGGCCGCAATCTGGCGGTAGTGATGGATCAGGGCGTAAAAGAGAACAAGTTCCAATAAGCTTTAAGCGGTCAGCGATCGGCGGTCAGTTTAACCCAGCGCAAGCGCCGGGGTTCTGGTTTAGCTGAAAGCTGATGGCTGAAAGCTGATTGCTCATTTAACATAGGAGTTTGAAATGGCGGACATTAGCGCAATTGCGGAATCGATTCAAGGCTTGACGCTGCTTGAAGCGTCTCAGCTAGTGAAGATGCTCGAAGAGAAGTTGGGCGTTTCGGCGGCGGCGGCGGCTCCGGCCGCGGCGGCTGGCGGCGCGGCGGCGGCAGCCCCGGTCGTGGAAGAGAAAACCGAATTCACCGTGGTCCTGACCGGCGCGGGCCCCAACAAGATCAACGTGATCAAGGCGGTTCGGGAAGTCACCAGCCTGGGCTTGAAGGAAGCCAAGGATTTGGTGGACGGCGCTCCCAAGGCCGTCAAAGAAGGCATCAGCAAGGACGAAGCCGCGACCATCGCCAAGAAATTCACCGACGCGGGCGCGACCGTAGAAGTGAAATAAGCCAATCGGCTGTCAGCATTCGGCCGTCGGCATTCCCTGTCAGTCTGGCGCTGAGGGCCGACGGGTGAATGCTGATGGCTTTTTCCATTTGACGTAGGGCGAAAGCCCTGATAGAGTGGGTAGTTGGGCCTCCGATTCAGCGGATTCGATCCCAATTGGTGACTGTTATTTCCGAATCCTGGAACTTCAATTGCAGTTTGGGTGTGACTGCGGAGAGGGTTTCTTTGCCTTTTCGCGCGCCCGAACACAGAGTAGGGGATTCGTGCGCCCGTACTTCCATTCGCCCCATCTTCATCGCGCACATACCAGTTCGTTTCCTGCCCAAGTATCATCTTTTAGCGTCCTTGGAGGCATTGCAGTCGTTTGATGCATTTTCTCCCGGGGCGCTTTTGGCTTTGTGCTGTTAAGCGCAGTTTTCTTGGCTTTGGCCGTTCGGCCGTCAGGAGTATAAGAAATGGATATTCAGAATAACGGCGCTGCCCCCGAGCGAGTTGATTTCTCCAAGATCAAGACTTCCATCCCGATCCCCAACCTGATCGAAGTTCAGCGGAATTCTTACGAGCGGTTCCTGCAGATGGACCTCCTGCCCAATGAGCGCGAGGATGTGGGACTGCAGACGGTGTTCAATTCAGTCTTCCCGATTTCGGATTTTCGCGGTGTCAGCGACCTGGAGTTTGTGGACTATTCGATCGGCAACTGGGAATGCAAGTGCGGCAATTTGAAAGGTCTGCACCATTTGCGTTCCACCTGCCGGAACTGCGGTGCCACCATCCGTACGGACCCGTTCCACGCCGGCGACATTCTGTGCCACCATTGCGGAACTTTCAACAAGAATGTGGTCACGTTCTGCAACAAGTGCGGCGACCCTGTGGGGCTGCAATTGAAGTACGACATGCAGGAGTGCCAGGAGCGGGGCATGACCTACGCCGCCCCGCTCAAGGTTACCATCCGGCTCACGGTGTATTCCAAAGATCCCGAGACGCAGAAAAAGAGCGTCCGCGACATCAAGGAACAGGAAGTCTTCTTCGGCGAAATCCCGCTGATGACCGACAACGGAACTTTCATCATCAACGGCACCGAACGCGTCATCGTTTCCCAGTTGCACCGTTCGCCCGGCGTCTTTTTCGAACGCGTTCAGGCGCAGGGCTACTTCCTCGGCAAGATCATCCCCTACCGCGGAAGCTGGGTGGAGTTCGAGTACGACAACAAGAACCTGCTCTACGTCCGCATCGACCGCAAGCGGAAATTCTACGGCTCGGTCTTTCTGCGCGCTCTCGGTTACAAGACCGACGAGCAGATTTTGCGCGCCTTTTACCGCATCAGCAAGATCGCTGTCAAAGACAAGAAGCTGCTGTGGAATGTGGATGAAGGCCTGACTGGCCTGAAGCTTTCCTACGCCATCACCGCCAAAACCGGTGAAACCGTGGTGGGGCAAGGCAAGAAGATCACGGCTTCGCTCTACAAGGAAATCCAGAAGTACAAGATCCAGCAAGTGGAAGTCGCCGCCAACGATCTGGAAGGGGCTTACGTGGTCGGCGACGTGGTCGACATGTCGACCGGCGAAGTCCTCATAGACGCCAACAGCGAGTTGACCACCACGGCGCTTGCCAAGCTGCTGGAAAGCGGCATTGAGGAATTCGAAGTCTTCTTCCCGGAGCGCGACGATTGCGGCACCGTGATCGCGGCCACCATCCGCAAGGATGCCGTCAAGACGCAGGGCGACGCCCTGATCGAAATCTACCGCAAGCTGCGGCCCGGCGACCCGCCCACGCTCGACACCGCCACCCAACTCTTTCAGGGCATGTTCTTCGACCCGCGCAAATACGATTTCTCGCGCGTGGGCCGCATGAAGTTCAACATCAAATTGTACGAGAAGTCCGACGCCACGGGCCTGGACAAGCGCACGCTGGATCAGGAAGACTTCCGCTCCACCATCCGGTACCTGTTGAGACTGCGCAAGGGCATTGGCGCGGTGGACGATATCGATCACCTGGGCAACCGCCGCGTGCGCGCCGTGGGCGAACTGCTGGAAAACCAGTTCCGCATCGGTCTGGTGCGCATGGAACGCGCCATCAAGGAAAAGATGTCGGTGTACCAGGAAATGTCCACGGCTATGCCGCACGACCTGGTGAATGCCAAGCCGGTGATGGCCGCGATCCGCGAATTCTTCGGCTCCAGCCAGCTTTCACAGTTCATGGACCAGACCAACCCGCTCTCCGAGATCACGCACAAGCGGCGTCTCTCGGCCCTGGGACCAGGCGGCTTGAGCCGCGAGCGCGCCGGATTCGAAGTGCGCGACGTGCACCCGACGCACTACGGCCGTATCTGCCCCATCGAGACGCCGGAAGGCCCGAACATCGGTCTGATTTCGTCGCTCTCCTGCTTCGCCCGCATCAACGAGTACGGCTTCATCGAAAGCCCGTACCGCAAAGTCATCAAGGGCGTGGTGATCGACGAAGTGAAGATCCTCAACCCGGGCGACACGGATTACAAGGTTGGCGACATTCTGAAGAGTTCGGAAATCGAGGAAGTCAACCGCAAACTCAGCTCCAAGAAGCAGCCGGCCGAATACGAAGCCCACTGCGAGTACCTTTCCGCCTGGGAAGAGGACAAGTGGACTATCGCCCAGGCCAACGTGGAACTGGATGAGAAGGGCCGCATTGTTCCCGATCTTTCGAACGCGCGCCAGGCCGGCAATTTCGTGCTCAAGCCGAGGGATGAAATCGAATATATCGACGTCAGCCCGAAGCAACTGGTATCCGTAGCCGCCAGCCTGATCCCGTTCCTGGAAAACGACGACGCCAACCGCGCATTGATGGGATCGAACATGCAACGCCAGGCCGTGCCCCTGCTGCGCGCCGACGCTCCTTATGTGGGCACCGGCATGGAGCGCGTGACGGCCAGAGATTCTGGCGCCGTGGTGCTGTCCAAGCGGCCCGGTATCGTGGACTCGGTGGATTCCGAGCGCATCATCGTGCGCGTGGAAGGCGCTTCCCAGGAAGGCCAGCTTTCGCGCGAGGTAGGCGCGGACATCTACCAGCTCACCAAATTCAAGCGCTCCAACCAGAACACCTGCATCAACCAGAAGCCCATCGTGCGGGTGGGCCAGCGCCTGCCCAAGGGCGCGGTTTTGGCCGACGGACCATGCACCGATTTGGGCGAACTGGCGCTGGGGCGCAACGTGCTGGTGGCATTCATGCCGTGGCGCGGCTATAACTTCGAAGATGCCATCCTGGTCAGCGAAAAGCTGGTCAAGGAGGACTACTACACCTCGATCCACATCGAGGAATTTGAAATCGAAGCCCGCGACACCAAGCTGGGCCCCGAGGAAATCACCCGGGATATTCCCAACATCGCGGACTCCTTCCTGCGAAACCTGGACGAGAGCGGCATCATCCGCATCGGCGCCACGGTCAAACCGGGCGACATTCTGGTGGGCAAGGTAACGCCGAAGGGCGAAACCCAGCTCACGCCGGAAGAAAAACTCTTGCGGGCGATTTTCGGCGAAAAAGCCGGCGATGTGAAGGACGCTTCGCTCTACTGCCCGCCCGGCATCGAGGGCACCATCGTCGATTGCAAGATCTTCTCGCGCAAGGGCCAGGAGAAGGACGAGCGGTCGAAATCCATCGAGGAGACACAGATCGCACGTTTGCAGCGCAACCTGGAAGACGAGAAGCGAATTCTGCACGATGAGCGCTCCAAGCGTCTCGGCACCCTGCTGGACGGCAAGAAACTGCTGGCCGACCTGCACGACGAAAAGACCAACAAGCGCCTGCTCTCGAAAGATACCGAACTGACGCGCGAGCTCATCGAGAAGATGAAGTCGCGCGACCTGAAGCGCATGCGCCTCAACAACAAAGATCCGCGGCTCAACGAGCAAATCGACGAAATCGAAGAGATGACGTCGCGCCAGATCGCGGTGCTCGAAAAGATCACCGACGAAAAGGTCGCCAAGCTGCGCAAGGGCGATGAACTGCCTCCGGGCGTCATCAAGCTGGTCAAGGTGTACATCGCCATGAAGCGCAAGCTGTCGGTGGGCGACAAGATGGCCGGCCGGCACGGGAACAAGGGCGTGATCGCGCGCATCCTTCCGGACGAGGACATGCCGTACCTCCCGGACGGGACGCCGGTGGAAATCGTGCTCAACCCGCTCGGCGTGCCTTCCCGTATGAACGTCGGCCAGATTCTGGAGACGCACCTGGGATGGGCCGCCAAGGCGCTGGGCGTGCAGTATGCGACCCCCGTCTTCGATGGCGCCACCGAAATTGAAATCAAGAAGGCGCTGACCGAAGCCAATCTGCCCACTTCCGGCAAAACCATACTTTATGACGGGATGACGGGAACGCAGTTCGAACAGCCGGTAACGGTGGGCTACATTTACATGCTCAAGCTGTCGCACCTGGTGGACGACAAGATCCACGCGCGGTCCATCGGCCCGTACTCGCTGATCACCCAGCAGCCTCTGGGCGGCAAGGCCCAGTTCGGCGGCCAGCGTTTCGGCGAAATGGAAGTCTGGGCGCTGGAAGCCTACGGCGCCGCGTATATTCTGCAGGAACTGCTGACCGCGAAATCGGACGATGTCTATGGCCGCGCCAAGATCTACGAGGCCATCGTGAAGGGTGAAGCCGCCATTGAACCCGGTGTGCCCGAATCCTTCAACGTGTTGATCCGGGAGTTGCAGAGCCTGTGTCTGGATGTCGAGTTGATGAAGAAGCCGCGGGAAGTGCCGGATACGGCGCTGGCGGCGGACTAAGTAGCTATCAGCGGTCAGCTTTCAGCCAAAGCCGGGGTGAGTCGATCGCCCAGACCGGGGTTAGCTGATCGCTGAAAGCTGATAGCTGACAGCTTATTGGCAACTGGAGGCAATTATGAGATCATCTCCGTACGATAGAGCGAATTTGATCGCGGATTTCGATTCCATCCGCATTTCTCTGGCGTCCCCGGAAAAAATCCGGAGTTGGTCGCACGGTGAAGTCACCAAGCCCGAGACCATCAACTACCGGACCTTCAAGCCGGAGCGCGACGGGCTGTTCTGCGCCCGTATTTTCGGCCCTACCCAGGATTGGGAGTGCTTGTGCGGCAAGTACAAGCGCATGAAACACCGCGGCGTGATCTGCGACAAGTGCGGCGTGGAAGTTACGCTGGCGCGGGTCCGCCGGGAGCGTCTGGGCCACATCGAACTGGCCAGCCCCTGCTCGCACGTCTGGTTCTTCAAGGGCCTGCCCAGCCGCATTGGCCACCTGCTCGACATCACGCTGCGCGAACTGGAGCGCGTGCTCTACTTCGAAGCCTACGTGGTGGTGGACCCCGGTGACGGCACCGGCCTGCACCAGGGCGAGGTCATGACCGACGAAAAGAAGCGGGCGCTCGACCAGGAGCATCCCGGCAAATTCATTGCCATGATGGGCGCCGAAGGCATCAAGGAACTGCTCAAGAAAGTGGACGTCGAATTCCTCAGCGAAGACATTCGCGAGAAGATGAAGACCGAAGCCTCGCAGCAGAAGAAGCTCAAGTTCGCCAAGCGCCTGCGGGTGGTGGAAAGCTTCCGCAAGTCGGGCAACAAACCGGAGTGGATGATTCTGGACGTGATCCCGGTAATCCCGCCGGAGTTGCGTCCCCTGGTGCCGCTCGATGGCGGCCGCTTCGCCACTTCCGATCTCAACGACCTGTACCGCCGCGTGATCAACCGCAACAACCGGTTGAAGAAGCTGATCGAACTGCACGCGCCGGATGTCATTGTGCGCAACGAAAAGCGCATGCTGCAGGAAGCCGTGGACGCGCTCTTCGATAACGGCCGCCGCGGGCGCGTGCTGCGCGGCGCCAACAACCGGCCGCTGAAGTCGCTGTCGGACACCCTCAAGGGCAAGCAGGGCCGCTTCCGCCAGAACCTGCTCGGCAAGCGCGTGGACTATTCCGGCCGTTCCGTGATCGTGGTCGGTCCGGAGCTCAAGTTGAACCAGTGCGGTCTTCCCAAGAAGATGGCGCTGGAATTGTTCAAGCCGTTCATTTATCACCGCCTGGAGCAGCGTGGCCATTGCACCACCATCAAGCAGGCCAAGGAACTGGTGGAACAGCAGGACCCGGTGGTGTGGGACATCCTGGAGGAGGTCATCAAGGACCATCCCATCATGCTGAACCGCGCCCCCACCCTCCACCGCCTGGGTATTCAGGCCTTCGAGCCGGTGCTGGTGGAAGGCAAGGCGATCAAGATTCACCCGCTGGTCTGCACGGCGTTCAACGCCGATTTCGACGGCGACCAGATGGCGGTGCACATTCCGCTGTCGCCGGAGGCGCAGATTGAAGCCTCCACGCTGATGCTGTCGTCGAACAACATTCTTTCGCCGGCGCACGGCGCTCCCATCACGATTCCCACGCAGGACATGGTGCTGGGCTGCTACTACCTGACCAAAGCGCGACCTGGCGCCAAGGGCGAGGGCCGCACCTTCGCTTCCACCGACGACGTGCTGATTGCGCTCGAAATGGGCGAGGTGGAAACGCTCACCCCGATCAAGCTGCGCTACACCGGCAAGGTGATCGACCTGGTCCACGCCTTCGACAACCAGAACATCATTCATACCGAGCCGATCGAGTTCGTGAAGCAGTACATGGAAACCACTGTCGGCCGCGTGATTCTCAACGACAACCTGCCGCGGGACATGCCCTTCATCAACGGCCTGCTGAAGAAGAAGGGGCTGGCCCAGTTGGTGCAGTATTGCTACCTCAAGTTCGGTTTGCACGTGACCGTCCACATGCTGGATGAAGTGAAGGCGCTGGGATTCCTGTACGCCACGCGCGCCGGTATTTCCATCGGCATCGACGACATGGTGGTGCCGAGCGAGAAGGCCGGCCTGGTGGCCGAGGCCGAGAAGGAAGTGGTGAACGTCGAAAGCCAGTATCAGGACGGCGCCATTACCCACGGCGAGCGCTACAACAAGATCATCGAAATCTGGTCCAAAGTTACGGAAAAGGTTTCCGATGAGATGTTCAAATCGATGGAAGACGACGACCGCACGGGCCGCTACCTCAACCCGATTTACATCATGGCCGACTCAGGCGCGCGCGGTTCCAAACAGCAGATCCGCCAACTTTCCGGTATGCGCGGCCTGATGGCCAAGCCGTCGGGCGAGATCATTGAAACGCCCATCACGGCCAACTTTCGCGAAGGCCTGGACGTGCTGCAGTACTTCATCTCCACGCACGGCGCGCGCAAAGGCCTGGCCGACACCGCGTTGAAGACGGCGGATTCGGGATACCTGACGCGGCGCCTGGTGGACGTGGCGCAGGACGTGATCATCAGCGAAGACGATTGCGGCACCACCGAAGGCATCTACGTGGAGCCGATCATCGAATCGGGCGAGACCATCGAAGCCTTGCGCGACCGCATTGTGGGCCGCGTGGCGCTGGAAGATCAGCGCGACTACGAAGGCAACGTGATCGTGGGCATCAACCAGGAGATCACCGAAGAACTGGCGGCGGCGATTCAGGCGGCCGGTATCGAGCGCGTCAAGATCCGCTCGGTGCTGACCTGCGAATCCAAGCGCGGCGTATGCGTGATGTGCTATGGCCGCAACCTGGCCACTGGCCGGATGGTGGAGCGCGGCGAAGCCGTCGGCGTGATCGCGGCGCAGTCCATCGGCGAACCCGGCACGCAGTTGACCATGCGTACCTTCCATATCGGCGGTACTGCCAGCCGTATCAACGAGCAATCCAAGCAGGACGCCAAGAGCGGCGGTTTTGCCCAGTACATCGGCATCCAGACCGTGCGCAGCAAGACGGGCGAACTGATCGCCATGAACCGCAGCGGCAAAATCGCCGTGGTGGACGACAAGGGCCGCGAAAAGGAACGCTACGAGGTGAATTACGGCGCGCGCGTGCTGCTGGAAGACGGCGCTCCGGTGAAGAGCAACCAGATCCTGCTGGAATGGGATCCGTACACTTTCTCCATCCTTACCGAGGTTTCGGGCACCGTCCATTTCAAGGACCTGATCGACGGTCTGACGATGCTGGAGCAGGTGGACGAAGTGACCGGCATGTCGCAACTGGTGGTCACTGATTCGCCCGACGAAAAGCGGCAGCCGCAGATCATCATGCGGCCGGAAGGCGCCGCCGGCTCGCGTTCGGAGGCCAAGAAGTACCTGATGCCTACGCGTGCCCACATGATGGTTCACGACGGGGAGGAAGTTCACGCCGGCGACGTGCTGGCCAAGATCCCGCGCGAGACCACCAAGACCAAGGACATTACCGGCGGTCTGCCGCGCGTGGTGGAACTGTTCGAAGCGCGCAAGCCGCGTGAGCCGGCCACCATGTCGGAGATCAACGGCACCGTGAAATACGGCGAGGTCAGCAAGGGCATGCGCAAAATCTTTGTCGAAGGCGAAGACGGCGAGAAGCGCGAATACCCCCTGCCCCGCGGCGTCCACATCAAGGTTCAGGAGGGCGAAAAGGTGAAAGCCGGCGAGCCTCTGATGGACGGACCGCTCGATCCGCACGACATCCTGGCCGTGCTCGGCGAAAAAGCACTGCAGAAGTACCTGGTCAACGAGATTCAGGAAGTCTACCGTCTGCAGGGCGTGAACATCAACGACAAGCACCTGGAAACCATCTCGCGCCAGATGATGCGCTGGGTGGAAGTGGACGACATCGGCGACACGGAATTCCTCCCCAACGAAATCGTGGACAAGTTCAAGTTCCGCGCCGAAAACCTGAAAGTGCTCGAAGCCGGGGGGCATCCGGCCCAAGGCAAGGCGAAGCTGATGGGCATCACCAAGGCTTCGCTCTCCACCGATTCGTTCATTTCGGCGGCCAGCTTCCAGGAGACCACCCGCGTGCTCACCGAAGCCGCCATCAACGGCAAAGTGGACTACCTGCGCGGCCTGAAGGAGAACGTCATCATGGGCCGCCTGGTCCCGGCCGGCACTGGCATGGAGTTTTACCGCCAGGTGAAAATCGCCGGCGAGGACGTGGTGGAAGAGCCGGTGCAAGAGCCGGCGCTCGACACCATCCCCGGTTACGACGACGAGACCCGCCTGCAGTACGCCGGCGGCCTGCCGGAAGACACCGGCGAAGAATCGCTGGCCGAGTAACCCGAAGCAGTTCCAACCGCCGGTGGACCTTTCTGGTTCGCCGGCGGTTTCTATTTTGAGAGGTCGAACGTGAACGAAATCATCTTCATCGTGAGCGAGCCGCCCGAGGGGGGCTTCGCTGCGGAGGCGCTCGGCCAGGCGGTCTTCACCGTTGCGGATAGTCTGGAAGAACTAAATGAAATGGTTCGCGATGCCGTGATCTGCCACTTCGAAGAGGAGTCCCGTCCCAAGATCATTCGCCTCCACTTTGTTCGTGAAGAAGTTATTGCCGTATGAAGCTGCCGCGTGACCTGTCGGGTTGCGGACCTGGCCAAAGCCCTGGCCGGGTTGGGATACGCAGTCACACGCCAAACGGGGAGTCATCTGCGACCGACCACGTTGACAACGTCTGACAACCGGGGAGCACGGAGAACACCACGTCAGCGTCCCCGCGCATAGCGCCTTTCCGCTCAGAGCGCTCCGTTCAGTCTTAAGATAAGTCGGAAAGCACTGCGGATTGAGCCTGGAGGCAGTTGCCACGCCTGTTCGGTTGATTTCGGCGGCGGTTTGCTTGGCGGCGGTTCGAAAGGACCAGATGAGAGCGCAGTAGACTATTGGTGAGGAGATGGCGTCTGCTCACGCGGACGGTTGGCTTTATGGCGACTGGATCACTTGTCAGCATTCAGGAATACCTTTCGACCACCTACCGGCCGGACTGCGACTACGTGGACGGCGTGGTATTGGAACGCAACTTGGGAGAATACGATCATTCCAGGCTTCAATCGGAAGTCTTGTTTTATTTCCTCGTTCGCCGCAAACAGTGGGGTCTTCGCGCGGTCGTCGAACAGCGCGTGCAAGTTTCGCCCAGCCGGTTCCGCGTCCCCGACGTGTGCGTCGTGGTAGGTGAGCCTTCCGGGCAGATTTTCCGAACCCCGCCGTTCGTCTGTATCGAGATCCTTTCTAAAGACGACCGCCTTTCCGAAATGCGCGAGCGGGTGGACGACTACCTCAAGTTCGGCGTCCCCTACGTCTGGATCATGGACCCCACGCGCCGGAAGGCCTGGCGCTGCACACTCCAAGGGATGAACGAAGTCTCCGAACTCCGCACCGAACAGCCCGAGACCATCGTACCGCTGGGTGAGCTTTTCGAAGCTGGTGAGCTCGTTGAATAGGCGATGCCGTCTGATTGCCGGCGTGCACTTCCACATCCAACGCCGCTGCAGACACACTCCGCCGCGGTGATGCGGCTCGGCGGTGGCGCCCGGAATCGGCGCGACACTCCGCCAACTCGGATACGCTGTGGCACTCACCCCTATCCCATTCCGGACCCGAGGAGGCGTGCCTAGCGTGATTTTCAGTGAGCCGTCGTCGTGACCGGACTTCCCCGAAAATGCTTGAGCCCTCCTCAACCTCCTCAACTCCGCCGATAACGGCACCGGCGTGAATCTCTGCTAGAATTCATGAATCCGATGGAAAGGTTTCCATCTTACCTGACAACCCAGGGGATCCCCGTCTGCTCATTGGGTACACAACCGTCGCTGTCCCGCGATGTCGAGGACAAGGAGCATGTATGCACAAGACGAGCGCTTTCCTGCTGCTGCTAAGCATTACCGCGGCAATTGCCCAAGTCAACACCAGTACCATGGATGGCCTGGTAACCGACCCCCAAGGCGCACTTATTGGCCAGGCTGAGGTTGCCGTTACCAATACCCTCACCGGCCAGGTCTTCCGCGCGGTTACCGACGATAAGGGACACTGGGCGGTGCCGGCCCTGCCCACCGCCACTTACCGCGTGACCGCCGGCGCGCCCGGATTCAAGAAATCCACCAAAGAGGAAGTCAAAATGGACGCCGGCATTCCGGCCACCGTCAACCTGGGTCTCGAGGTGGGCGCGGTCTCGGAAACCGTCGAGGTGATGGGCAGCGCGGAAATCGTGATCAGCGCCACCGCCACAGTCTCCTCCGATCTCACCGGACGCCAGGTGAGCGATCTGCCGATTCCGAGCCGCAATGCGACCGATCTGATCGTCACCCTGCCCGGAACGCAGACGCCGGCGGGGCCACGCAACACCACCTTCGATGGCCTTCCCCAAGCCACCGTGAACATGACGCTGGATGGCGTCAATATTCAGGACAACCTGCTCAAGAATGGCTCGGGCGGCGCGTTCTACCCGGTGGTTTATCCCAGAACCGACGCTGTCGAAGAAGTATCGGTCACCACCGCCGCATCGGGCGCTGAAAGCTTGGGCGAAGGCGCCATCCAGGTCAAATTCGTCACCAAGTCCGGCACCAACCAATGGCGCGGGGGCGCTTTCCTCCAGGAGCGCAACACGTACTTCGATGCCAACACTTACTTCAACAATATCGACGGCCTGCCGCGCGACCGCATCATCCTCCACCAGATGGGAGCGCACATCGGCGGTCCAATCCTGAAGAACAAGCTGTTCATCTTCTTTAACTATGAGATTTTCCGCTTTCCGCAGTCGTGGAACGAGGCGCAGGATAAAGGTGCGCAACTCACCGTGCTGACGGACAGCGCGCGCAACGGAGTCTTCACCTACAACTCCGGCGGGCAACTCCGCACGGTCAATCTGTACACTCTGGCGGCCCAATCCGGCTTCCCTTCCACGCCCGACCCGATCATCGCCAACACGCTATCGCAGATCAGTCAGTCCCTCCCCGGTGGGACTCAAACCTCGCGGGCGACGGCCAATGACTACAACCGGAACAACTTCAATTTCCTGACGCCGGGCGAGCACAAAATCGATTTCCCGACGGGGAAACTGGATTGGGTGATTAACTCCAAGCACCACTGGGAAGCCACCGGGGGAGTCAATCCCTACCGTCTCTTCCCGGATGGAATCAACGCCGTGATCCCCGTCTTCCCGGGCAGCGGCACGGTGCTCGGGTCGAAGGTGAACGCCGGACAGCGCGAAGCCTTCTGGACCGGGTCGACGGCTTTGCGGTCCGCATGGTCTTCGCATTGGACCAGCGAACTTCGCTTCGGCATGTCAAGTGGCAACGTCCTGTTCTTCAACGACGTCACGCCCGACCTTTTCTCGCCGTGGAGAGGCTACGCGCCCAATATGGCGGGCTACGTCACGGTTCCCTACAATGCCAACAGCTTTTCACGGCGCAACAACCCGGTCAAGCAGTTAACCGGGGGCGCCATCTGGTCGCACGGAAGCCACCTGGTGAATTTGGGGGGAAGCTTCTCCCAAATCAACGAATGGACGGCGAGTTGGAGCACGCAAGTGATCCCCCGCGTCTCTTTCGGCATCCAGAGCACGGATCCGGCGCTGGCAATGTTCAGCGCCGCCAATTTTCCCGGCAGCTCGTCGTCCGATCAGGCCAATGCGCAGAACCTTTATGCGCTGCTGACGGGCCGCGTGTCTTCCATCACGCGTTCGGTGGTGTTGGGCGAGCAGAGTAAGACGTACGGCCCGAACCCCATCGTCGGCCGGCTCCGCGAGCGCGAGTTCGGCATGTATGTGCAAGACACCTGGAAGGTGCGTCCAGGGCTGACCCTGAGCTATGGATTCCGCTTGGAGAACCAGTATCCGTTCCACTTCTTTAACAACACGTACACCCGTCCCGGCTTCGCTGGTCTGTATGGGATCTCGGGGCCGAACGGCTTGTTCCAGCCGGGTGCATCGGGCGGATCGGTACCGTCGCTCACGCTAGCCACCGGCGACACCACGGGCTATTCGCCAACGCATTTCCCATCGCCCACCGCCGGTGTCGCGTGGCAGTTGCCGAGAACGTCCGGGCCGCTGAGCTGGCTGTTGGGCGGGGATGGGCATTCGGTGTTGCGCGGCGGCTTCGCGATCGCCTCGGTCCGCGAGCAATTCAACACCATTTGGAGCGGCAATCAGGGGGTCAGTATCAACACCAGCGTCGACCCGATCTCCCAGAACACGGCTGCCTTCGGCCCGGCGGGCAGCGTGCTCTTCAGTAACCCCACACTGCCGGTCGCCAGCGTGGCATCCACGCCCAGCTATCCACTGCCGCTGACGCCCGGAAACTCGATCAGCGACTACGATCCCAATCTGAAGAGCCGCTATGTGGAGTCCTGGCAGGTCGGCCTGCAGCGCCCCCTCAGGGAGGACACCGTGCTGGAAGTTCGCTACGTGGGCAACCGTTCCGCGCGCACCTGGACCGCCCTCAATTTGAACGAGATCAACCCGCTGGGTGGAGGTTTCCTCGACCAGTTCGTGGCTGCGCAAAACAATCTGGCCATCGCCAACGGCGTGCCGGTCGCGCAGCTCACATCGATCAATTTGAAGAGCACCAACTTCTTCAACACAGGTCTTGCTGGACAAGCCAACATTCCGCTGATCACCACCGCGCTGGCGGGCGCCGCCAATTCCACGCTCGCCAATTACCTGGCACAGGGGCAGGCAGGGGCCTTCGCCAACAGCATCGCCGGCAACGTGAGCCAGATGGCACGGCTGACCGCCGGCGGATACCCAGCCAACCTCTTCCAAGTAAACCCCGCTACCGGCGGCTCGAATGCGAATCTCACCACGAATCAGGGGGGCACCACCTACAACTCGCTGCAGACCGAAGTGAGGCGCAGGTTCTCCAAGGGCCTCCTGGTGGGCGCGAGCTACACCTGGTCGCACTCGCTGACCACCGGGCAGGTGCTCACTCTGCGTAATCTGGAGGGCATCACCGTCCCTTCGGCCTTCGATCAGCGCCACGGCGTCAAGCTGAACTGGGTCTACGAACTGCCATGGGGACCGGGTCACCAGTTCCTCGCCTCGGTGGGCAACCCCATTCTGCGAAAGGCAGTGGAAGGCTGGCAGATCTCCGGCATTGGGCGTCTCCAGTCGGGCACGCCTTCCCAACTGAATAGCGGCCGTGCAACCTACAACGGCAGCGACAGCGGCGTGGTGTTGCACAATCTCACCACCAGCCAACTGCAGGGCATGATGAGCATTCAGAAGCAGGGCAACGGCATCGTCCTGGACTTGCCGCAGTCGCTCATCAACAACACACTGGCCGCGTTCCAACTGATTCCGCAGGCGGTGGATTCAAACGCGCCCTATATAGGGCCGGCGCTTACGCCAGGACAGTTCGGCAATCAAGTGTTCCTTTACGGCCCATGGCTGCAAAAGTGGGACATCAGTCTGGCCAAGCGCACCCGGATCACTGAGCGGCAGTCGATCGAGTTTCGCGCCCAGGCGCTGAACGTCTTCAACCACGCGAACTTCTTCCTGGTGCCGAACAGCTCCGGCAACATCACCATCAATAGCCTCTTCGGCCAGACCCGGAACGCGTACAACGACATCAACTCGACCAACGACCCCGGCTCGCGTCTGTTGGAGTTCCAGTTGCGCTATTCATTCTAAGCGACAGCGGAATGGCGGGGAGTCGCCAGCCTCACCCGTCGGGAATCTGGCGGCAGAGCTTGTCGCCATGAGACCGACCGTGGTTGGCGGTTCTGGTTCATCGTCACTGGTCCGCGAAGGGCGCCAGGTTATCAACCAATCTGCTCGGCAACGCGCTCAAGTCACCGCCAACGGCGAAATCGAAATGCGGGCCGACATGGCTCACCTCAACCCTACGGGCCGTTAGCGTCAAGACAGTTTGTTGACGGTCATTTTCGGTCAGTACTACACAGTTCAGTACTACATATTTTACTCGCAGCTCGAAAGGGATTGGATTTCGATGAGTTACTATGAGTGGTCGTTCCGCGCGGGGCCCCTTCCACATCGTAATGCTGAAGAACCTGGACTCAGCCCAAAGGGCAACCCTTGGGTACATTGCGCCGTTTATTGCCTTCGTCGGCATTCTGGCGGTAGAGCGCGTGATCCCGCTTCCGCCGCAATGGTTGTATGGCGTCCGATTCTTCGTGGTCCTCGCCCTGATCGTGAGCTTTTCTCGGCCCTATCTGTCGTTCCGCCCCAGTTACCCTTGGGCCAGCCTGGCCATCGGCGTGGCTGTATTCTGCATTTGGGTCGCGCCCGACCTGTTCTTCGGCTATCGCCATCACTGGTTGTTCGAAAACCCGATTACGGGGGCGGCCGTCAGCACCCTTCCGCCGTGGCTCAAAGGGAACGTCAGCTTCATCGTGTTGCGTACGGTTTCATCCACTCTCCTGGTGCCCGTGCTCGAAGAGCTGTTTTGGCGCGGATGGATGATGCGGTGGCTGATTGATACACACTTCCTGCGGGTGCCCCTGGGCAAGTACGCGCCCCGGGCGTTCTGGATAGCCGCGGCGCTATTCGCTTCCGAACACGGCCCTTATTGGGAGGTGGGCCTCGCGGCCGGCATCATTTACAACTGGTGGATCGTCCGCACCAGGAACCTTGCTGATTGTATTCTGGCTCACGCCGTCACTAACGGGGTCCTTTCAGTTTACGTTTTGCTGACCGGCCAATGGCAATACTGGCTATAACCGGATTTGGGCAGCGCACGTCTCACTCAATGACAGGTCTTGCAGAAGCTTTCCTTCTCCCTGTCTCCGGCTCCGGACAGCGGTTCGTCGGGCCCCGCGGTCCGGAGCCTCATCCCTTACCCCCTCGCGTTAGAATGAACTTTCGACGATCCAACTGACCTTTCGCTGATTCAACTGACCTTTCCATGATTCAACTGGCCTTTCCATGATTCAACTGACAGGGGCGCAGAAACGCTACGGCCCCAGAATCCTTTTCGAAAACGTCGACTGGCTGGTTACGCCCAACGAGCGCGCTGGAATCGTGGGCGCCAACGGCACCGGGAAGTCGTCGCTGCTCAAAGTGCTGGCGGGGATCGAGGGCCTGGACCTGGGCTCCCTCACCACTCAAAAAGGCGTCAGCATCGGTTACCTTCCCCAGGAGGGTCTTTCGCTCTCCGGCCGCTCGGTGTTTGCCGAGTGCATGACGGTCTTCGCCGATCTGCGCGCCCTGGAACAGGAACAGGAGGCGCTGACCCGGCGGATGGCCGAACTGAATCCCGAGGGCGCCGAGTACGCCCAGGTAGCCGACCGTTTTCACCAGGCTGAAGGCGAGTTCCGCGCGCGCGATGGTTTTGCTATCGAAGCCCAGGCGGGCGCGGTGCTGTCGGGCCTGGGCTTTTCGAGGCACGATTGGACACGCCGCACCGAGGAGTTCTCCGGCGGCTGGCAGATGCGCATCGCCCTCGCCAAGCTATTGCTGGAAAAACCCAACCTTCTGCTGCTGGACGAGCCCACCAACCACCTCGATCTGGAAGCCCGCAACTGGCTGGAAGAATACCTTTCGGCCTACCCTTACGCTTTCGTTCTGGTCTCCCACGACCGCTACTTCCTGGATGTCACCGTCCGCAAAATCATTGAGCTCTGGAACAAGGGGCTGCACCAATACACCGGCGGATACTCCAAGTTCGAAACGCTGAAGACCGAACGCCGGGCGCAATTGCAGGCGGCTCACGCCAACCAGCAGGAAAAGATTCAGCAACTCGAAACTTTCATTAACCGGTTCCGCTCCCAGGCCACCAAGGCCAAGCAGGTGCAGAGCCGGATCAAGGAACTGGAGAAGATTGAGCGCATCGAGATTCCCGCTGATGAGAAAACCATCCACTTCAGCTTTCCTCAACCCAAACCCAGCGGCCGCGTGGTGGCCGAGTTCCAGAAAGTGGCCAAGAGCTATGGCGACCACCTGGTGTTCTCGGAAGCCGATTTCCTTATCGAGCGCGGCGACCGGGTGGCTTTAGTGGGGGTAAACGGCGCCGGCAAGTCCACGTTGATCAAGATCCTGGCCGGGACCGAGCCGGTCACCGCCGGGGAGTACAAGCTAGGTCACAACGCCCAACCCGACTACTTCGCGCAGGATCAGTACAAGGAACTCGACCAGAACGCGCGCATGATTGACGATCTCGGCATCGTCGCGCCGCGGGCTACCAATACCGAGCTGCGCAGCATCCTGGGATGTTTTCTGTTCTCCGAAGACGATGTTTTCAAACCCATTGGCGTGCTTTCCGGGGGTGAGCGTAACCGCTACGCGCTGGCCCGCATGCTGATGGTACCGTCGAACTTCATGCTGCTGGACGAGCCCACCAATCACCTCGATATGCGGGCTAAGGACGTGCTGCTGACTTCGCTTCAGCAATACAACGGCACGGTGGTCTTCGTCTCCCACGACCGCTACTTCCTGGACAAACTGGCCACCCGCGTGTTTGAGGTAGAGGGGGGCAAGATCCACGTTTATCCCGGGAATTATGAAGACTACGCGTGGCGGAAGTCGGGAGGCGGCGCCGGAGTACCAAATGGGTCTGGCGGCCAATCCGATCCGACGGCGGCAGCCACGGCTCCGCGCGATCAGGGGTCCACGCTCACCGCAGCACCCGCGCCCCCCGCCGACGGTTTGGAGAAACCGGGCGACCGGCGTCTGAACCCCATCAAACTACGCCAGATGAAGGACCGGCGGCGCTCCATCGAGGACGAGGTTACCAGGCTTGAGGTGGAAATCGCGGACTACGAACTGGCGCTCAGCGCCTTCGTGAGCGTGGAGGAAACCATGCGGGTGAACGACCTTCTAATTGCCCGGCGTGCCGACCTGGAGGCACTCCTGACCGAGTGGGAAGAAGTGGCGCAGTTGATTGAGACGAATTCGTAGCAGCGGAGCAGTAGCTACACGCAGCCATTCCTGCCTGTGCTACTTATTCCTGGCTGTGTCGGTTTTAAACGGGTTTTATTCCTGAACCGGCATCTGCTGTTCGATCTCGCGCCAGGCGCTGATTTTCAAACGGCGGCAGACCCAGCACAGCGGTTCGTTACCCAAGGTTGTCGTTTCACCGCCGCAGACCAAACACTTAGCCACCTTGGTAGGGCGGTCGGAGGTGAGATGGTCGGACTTGGTGAGGCGGTCGGACGAAATAGACCGCTTCGCCTCTTCCAGCAGGGAAGCCGGAACCACGGGTTCGGGTTTGGTGGAGATCTTCCGTTTCATGGGTACCCAGTACTACATCCACTATGGCAGAAACCGAGCCCATATACAACCCGTGGGCACAATTCTTACAGAATCCTCATGCTGCCCGCTCTAGGCCGCTTCCGGGATTTGAATTACGGCGGCGACATCGAGAGAGGAACCGCAGCGGCCGCACTTCTGGCCGGCGGCGACGCGGGGAAACTTCCCTTTGAGGTCGAGTTCCGCCGGAACCGTGTGCGTGCAAATCGGGCAGTGAGCCAGCCCCTTAGTATGGTTTGCAATCAGTGTTTTCATTTTCGTCCTCCTTACAACTGATGGGACGCAAACTCGTGGGCCGAGGTTGTAAAAAATATCGTAAAAATTCTTAAATTCCCCACTGGGACCGGTTGGGCCAGTGGACCGTCAAGAGGCGCACCGTGCGGGTGCTACGCTGGAAGCTATGACTCAGCAGCCCCCTCCCCAGATTCAGTTGGTCAACACCGCCGAGTATCGCGAAAACTACGCCAACAGCGTTCAGGTCCGGGTGAATCTCTGGGACTTCTTTCTTCTGTTTGGGCGAATCAACCAGACTGCTCCGGATAACGTGTCCATACACAACTTCCAGGGCATCTACGTCAGCCCGCAGCAGGCCAAGGCGTTACTCAACGTCCTGAAGCAGAACGTCTCGCAGTACGAGACGGCCTTTGGCGAGATCAAGCTGGAGCCGCAGCCGGAGGTTGGCGCCATCAATTAGGGAGTGGCCGCGACCCTCCCGGGTCGCGAACCCGAGGGGTCGCGTCTACACAGCGCGCATGGGAATCGAAAACTCCCCACGGCCGCTGCGGCACAGGTATTCCACCAGCAGAATCATCTTGTGCTCCAGGTCTTCGGAACGGACTCGTGCCTGGGTGGCCCTGGCCTGCTGAAATCGGGCGATGCTTCTGGCCAATTCGGCGCGCGAGCGCCAGTACTCATCCGAGGAATCCAGGATGCAGGCGCCAAGGTATTCGGCGATGAATTGCAGTTCGTCAGACGAGAGACCCGCCAGGAACCGCCGGGCCTTGCTTCTAAACTCACCATCAACACACGAAACCAGAGCCACTACCAGAGTGCTTCGCACGGCAGATCTCCTGTCGGTGAGGAACCTTACTAACTCTTGGATCTGAGCGGTATTATGTCGAAAACCGAGACCGGGTGCAAGGGGGGTGAGGGTTTTTCGATCCAGGCCTGAGGAGTTCGGCCCTCCACGTCCGTAGCAGGAACGTGCCGAGGCGGCCAGGCTGCTATCCCCCGCCCCTCGCTATCCAAATGATCGCTGCTCCGCGGGCCGAACCGGTGACACCGGCAGTGCGGCTCACGCCGGCAAATTCCTTCGACAGAACCGATACCTGGCTTTCGACAGATCAAACAGCTACCTGTCTGTAGACAAACCATAAACCGTGACCACGTTGGAGTTACTGGGCACGTACACCTTGCCGTTGGCGACCGTGGGTGAGACGAATTTGGTGACCGGCGGCATCTGGTCGCGGCTGGGATTCATGTCGCTGTTCCACAACTCGTTCGCCAGGTTGGACGCGTCGTAGGCATGCAGGGTGCCAGGCGTCCCGGCATTGTAATCGCCGGTGCTCTCCCACAGGATCCCGGAACGCTCCCGGCTGCCGTTTGCCGAAATGGTCATTCCAATGCGTCCGTATGGGACGGAGTTGACGGCGGTGGAGAGAGCGACGGGGTTGGCGCTGTTGCCGGTGATCTGAAAGCACTTCACCGGCTCCCGCTCGCCCTGTGTGTAGACCAGCGCGCTCCGGCCGCGGCTCCAGACGGCGAGATTGAAGATAGATCCCACGGATGCCGGGATGATGCTGGCGCCGTCCGGCTGGCTCATGGCGTCACCGTTAACTACGTATAGGTTGCCTCCCTTATCGGCGCCGATGACGGTATGCGTGCCGGTGATCAAGGCCGGGCCGGCGGATAGGTCGAAGTCATTGTCGGACATCGGCTTCCAATTGGAAGGGGTAAAGGAATCCAAGGTGGCGGATCCCTGGGCGGACACCTTCACCATGCTCTCGCCGAAGTTCTGCATGCCGTCGAAGTCGCCATTGCCTGTAATGGCGTACAAATTACCTTCCCGATCGGCGGCCGGACCGCGACCCGATTGCCAGAAGGCGCCGCCGTTTCCATTCGGCGTACTCATGTAAATAGCCAGTTGGTGGCTCAAATCCGAGGCATCGTAGCGTAGCATCCAGCCGTGGTATGGCGCCTGGTCGCCATGGGAACCGAAGCTGACGTACACCGAACCGTTGGCCAGGAGCAAACCGGGGCGCTGGATGTGCTGGAGTGAATCGAAGGGGACGGTTCCATCCGTCAGCGCTCCGCCACCGGTCCCGGGCACTGACGCGGTCAGGGCAACCGGACCATTGAGCCGCTCGGCGCCAGTGGCCAGATCGAGCGCGTGCAGATAAAAGACCGGCACGCCGCCCTCCAAGACGTCCGCCACCACGTACAGGACGCCGCGCTGCAGGTCTATGACGCCGGTGCTCAGGATTCCGACCTCAAAGGCGATATCGCCATATTGGCCGAACAGCAGCGGGGCGGGAACCGACGCCCCCAGGTTGACCTGCCACAGCAGGGAGACAGGCGACATGGCGTCCGCGTCGAAGGCATAGACACTGTTGTGCATGGTAGACACGAACACGGCGTTGTGCGTTCCGCCGGAGACGGCGAGGCCGCTTACAACCAGCGGCTGCGCATATACCTGTCCATCTACCGAAAAGGTTCCCAGCTTGCCAAAGGCCGATGTGTTCACAGTTGCCGGAGAAAGCCGGGTCTCCTGTAAGTTTGAGTTGGTCCGGTCGTTGTTTCCGTTAGCGGTAAGTATATTAACCTGAGCGTGGCCCGCCAGGGAGCAGAGTAACATGACCGATATTGACGCCACTGATGATTGCAGATTAGCCTCCGGCGATCCGTAGTTCTCGCATCGCTTTCTACATACTATTCCCTCAAACTAATCGGCTTTTCCTGGGATTTCCCTACATTAAGCCAGATAAAAACCTCAGGGCAAATACCCTAAAACCGGGAATACCATCAGAAACCGCCAGATAATCTCCAGAGGACCCGACCCGTCCCGGCGGAAGCTCCGGGAAGCGGGTCAGCTAATAAGATGGAGATTAGGGCGTTCTGGACAATGTCCCGGGTTTGGTTCCAGATTTGACTTACAAACAGGCCAAAGTACGTTAGCCTGCTATGGGGTGCAGGTTGAGCGGGGGCCGCTCACATCCCGTTCAATTCGTGTGGGCCTTAGTTTAGGTCGCTTCTCTAAAGCGCCTAAGAACCCACACAGCGGTGACCTGTCCATGACAATCGAAGACTTCGTAGTTGGCGCAAAGGCGGATCTGGGGGATTTCGTGCGCGAAACCGGCTTGGTTCTTTACAGTTTCTCAAAGACCTTAAGACCGGGTGAAGCGTACCTGCTGGGCGTCAATCCTGGGGGCCGCGGTTTCGTTGATCAACACCACTTTGGGCGCAGCGGTCCCGCGTCAGACTCCGACGACCGCGAAGGTCTAGCTTCGGAGAGCCTCTCTTCGGAGCCGCTTCCGAAACTCCCGTTCCCATCGCGTGGCCCTACCGCGCCCTTGGAACCGGCCACCGGCATCCGGCATCCGGCCGCCAGGAGAGGCTGATTGCCAATCCGCCGCAGGTTAGTTAACAACCTGCCCCACAGCCTACCCAACCACCGCCGTGGGCGTGTACAATTCAAGGAATTGCGTCATGCCTACCGCACTGATCAAGTCTCCCAGCATCAATCCCCGCTACGCCTGCTTTAAACTCTCGATCCGCACTTCGCGGATCCACCGGCGCGGGGTCTACGCCGGGGAGCGCATCCCGGCCGGCCGCAAAGTGATCGAGTATACCGGTGAAAAAATCAGCCGCCGCGAAACCAAGCGCCGCGGCGCGGGCAACATCACCTACCTGTTCACGCTCGACGACTACTGGACTCTCGACGGCGCCTTCGGGGGTTCCGGCGCCGAAATCATCAATCACAGTTGCGAGCCCAACCTGCGCACCTGGAACTTCAGGGGGCACATCCTCTACATGAGCCGCCGTGCCATCCAGCCTGGTGAAGAGTTGACTGTGGACTATCGTTTCTCGAAGGACGTCGAGACCGTCCGGTGCCGCTGCGGCGCCAAAACCTGCCGCGGGACCATCAACCTGAAGTAGGCAACATGAAGTAAGCAACATGAAAATGAAAGGCGGCCGCCGGCCAGGACTGGCTGCCACACATGGTATATTTCTAAGGTTTATGTCTGCCGCCAAGAATCCGCTTTCCAAGCTGGACCATCGGGAACTGCTTTGGCTGGCCGGCATTCTCAAGGACGCCTGCAGGGAGCGTCTGGAAAAGAATCAGGTGAGCCAGGCTTTCGAAGATCGCCTCTACCAGCGCGGGCCCGTCGAAGGCCGTCCGGACCCCCGCCCGTTTCTCAAAATCTGGGAGCCCCGTTACCGCAAGTTCCTCACGGTCGCCTCGGAATTGCAGGCGTTGCTGGAAGCGGAGGATGCCCGGACCACCGCCCAATCGCTGCGCGCTCAGGTCGAATTGCTGCGCGGTCAGGGCGAACCGCCGCGCCCTCAGGCCGAATCGTTGCGCCCTCGGTTTGCTCCCAAGGCTGCTATTGGCCGCCATGGTTCCGGTTCCGCACTTTATGATCGAAGAAATGGCATGATTGAAGAAAATGCCGCGAATCCTCGACGGAAAACGCGTTCGCGATGACATCAAGAACGAGCTGAAACCGCGCATCGCCGCGCTCGCCCGGAAGGGGCGGCCGCCTGGCTTGGCGGTGGTTCTGGTAGGGCACGATCCGGCGTCCGAAATCTACGTCCGCAACAAAATCAAAGCCTGCCACGATCTCGGCATTTATTCGGAATCCATTATGCCTCCCGATTCCATTTCCACCGGCGCGCTGCTGGAGGTGGTGGAACAGTTGAACGGCCGCGCCGATATCGATGGCATCCTGGTGCAACTCCCGCTTCCGCCCCAGGTGGATAGCAAGCGAATCCTGCTGGCGGTTTCACCGGCCAAGGATGTCGATGGCTTCCACCCGTGCAATATCGGCCGCCTGGTGGCCGGCCTGGCGGGTCCGCGCGCCTGCACGCCTGCCGGCATCGTCGAAATGCTCAAACGGGCGGAGATCGCGATTTCCGGCCAGCGCGCCGTGGTGGTCGGGCGCAGCGATATCGTCGGCAAGCCGGTCGCCCTGTTGCTGCTGCATGAGCACGCCACCGTCACCATTTGCCACTCCAGAACGGCGGACCTGGCGGGGGTCTGCCGGGAGGCCGACATTCTGGTGGCTGCCATCGGACGTGCCGCCATGATCACCGGCGAATTCATCAAACCCGGCGCCACTGTGATCGACGTGGGCACCAATCGCATCGATAGCCGCGACGAAGTAGCCCGGCTTTTCTGCAACTCCCCGGAGAGATTGGCCGCCTTCGACAAGCACGGAAGTACGCTGGTGGGCGATGTGCACCCGCTCGACGTGGCCGCGAAGGCCGGCGCCTACACCCCCGTTCCGGGAGGCGTGGGGCCTCTGACTATCGCCATGCTGATGGCCAACACCGTGGCTTCAGCCGAGAGCCGGGCAGGCCTGTGATGCCGGGCTTAAACGTTTTCGGGAGGGTGGGCACGAAACCCGTGTGGGGCAGATTGTTAATCTGCGGCGGATTTTTAATCCGCCTGCGCGATGCGAAGCGAGCCAGCCGGCGTTTAGCGGCCTTGCCCCCACAGGGCGACAGGCGGATTGCCAATCCGCCGGACCAAGAGGGTGCCCCTAACAAGCCGCCCCACATAACCGCTGCATACCCCGTTTCCTCAAAACGCTTTAAGGATACGCGCTGAGGGCGTATGCTGAGAGTAGGGCTTACGGGCGGCCTTGCCAGTGGAAAGTCGTACGTTGGGGAGATGCTGGCCGGTTTGGGATGCCTGTTGGTCCAGGCCGACGAACTCGGCCATGAAGTGCTTGCCTGTGGCGGGGAGGCTTACGAACCGGTGGTGAAGGAATTCGGTAGCGGGATTCTGGCGGAGAATGGGTCGATTGACCGGCGGGCGCTGGCCGCCTGTGTCTTCGGCTCGCCCGAACGGCTGGCCAGGCTGAACGCGCTGGTGCACCCCCCCGTGTTTCGGCGCCAGGAAGAGCTGATCACCCGCTTTGCCGAAGGCGCACCCGATGGCATCGCGATTGTGGAGGCCGCTATTCTGATCGAAACCGGCAGCTACCAACGGTTCCACCGCTTGATCCTGGTCGCCTGCACTCCAGAGCAGCAGGTGGAGCGGGCCATGCGCCGCGAAGGCGCCGTAGAAGCCGACGTGCGCGCGCGCATCAGCCGCCAGATGCCGCTCGACGCCAAACGAAAATTCGCCGATTTCGTCATAGATACATCCGGGTCCAAAGAAGATACCACACGGCAAACCCGGGCCGTCTACGAATCACTACGGAGAATCCAACCATGAAGTTGCTGCGACCATTCCTGTGGGCCGCCGTTCTGGCAGGCGCGTTTCTGTACGTCACTTCCGTGGCGAATTGGGATATGGGGAGAGCCCTGCAGCCCGTCCGCAATTTGACCCACTCGTGGAGCGAGCCTGCCACCGCCGCCACCGCTACGGGTTACTCGTCGGACGAACAGAACAATATCGATGTTTACAAAGCTTCCCGCGAGGCCACCGTGTACATTACTTCCACCGTTTACCGGGAGGATTTCTTCTTCCGCGTGTATCCGGCGGAGGGCACCGGCTCCGGCTTCATCATCAATCCCGAAGGCGAGATCCTGACCAACAATCACGTGGTCAGCGGCAATGCGCAATTGACGGTCACGCTGGCCGACAAGAAGGTGTACAAAGCCAAGGTGCTGGGCGTCGATGCGCGCAACGATCTGGCGCTGATCAGGATCGATGCCGGCAAGAAGCTTCCGGCCCTGCACCTGGGCGATTCCGACCACCTGGTGGTGGGACAGAAGGTGCTGGCCATCGGCAACCCGTTCCAGTTTCAGGGCACCCTCACCACCGGCATCGTCAGTTCCCTGGACCGCACCATCCAGACCGAGGATAGTCCCCGCCTGGAAGGCATGATTCAGACTGACGCCGCCATCAATCCCGGCAACAGCGGCGGCCCGCTGCTGGATTCCCACGGCAGCGTCATCGGCATCAACACCGCCATCCTCGGGCAGCAGGGAAGCATCGGAATCGGATTCGCCATGCCCATCGCGCGCGCCAAGGCGATGCTGGAGGAATTCCAGGCGCACGGCAAGATCTCTCGCCCCACGCTGGGCATCCAAACGGTATACGTGGCCGGCGATCTGGCCGAGATGCTGAAGCTTCCCACCCATGGCGGATTGTTGATCCAGAGTGTGGAACGGAACTCAGCCGCTGCGGAGGCCGGCTTGCGTGGCCCCAACCGTCTGGCAGTAGTGGGCAACTATGAGTTTGGAATCGGCGGCGACCTGATCACGGCGGCGGATGGGCAGACCATCGAGAGCAACGATACGATGCCGCGGCTGCTATCCAAGAAACGTGGCGGCGACATGCTCGAACTGACCATCTACCGTGGGGGCCACGCTCAAAAGGTGAAGGTGAAGCTCGGCGAAGCCCCGCAGCAGTTGTGAGGCAATCGGCAACTGGAAGAAGCATCTCACGCCAAGCCGGTAGGGTAGGAGAGAGGACGACACCTGGCGGTACGACCCACCTGTCACAGTTAGCGCCGTCCCTGTAAGCGTCTCGGTTAAGCTTGTTCAGTTAAGCGGGACGGCCCGCCAAAATTCTGCCACTCGCCACAATCCTGCCGTTCCCTTTCGCTCCTTCCCCTACATTTCAAGCTGCTTACGGTTTGGACCCTCATCTGCAATGGCTTCACTGCAATGCTAAATCGGGTCGCCGGACAACTGGAACATTACATGGACTTGCTGAGCGCGCGGCAGAAGCTGGTGGCCGGCAATATCGCCAACACCGATACGCCGGGCTACCACACACAGGATATCGATTTCCAGGCGGAGTTCCAGAACGCCGCTGGCGCGCCGCGTACCATCCAGGTAGACGGACTGCAGGTCAAGAATGACGGCAACAACGTGAGCCTCGATCGCGAATCGCGCCTCCTGGCCGAAAACGCCCTGCGCTTCCAGATGGCGTCTCAACTGCTCAAAACGCAGATACAGATGGTCCGGTCGGCCATACAGGAGAAAAGCGCATGAGCCTGTTCTCGGTTCTTTCCATAGGGGCTTCCGGCATGCAGGCGCAGCGCGTGCGCGCCGAGTTGCTGGTAGAAAACCTCGCCAACGCGGAAACTACACGGACTCCCGAAGGGGGCCCCTACAGGCGCAAGGACGCGGTTTTTGAGAGCACCACGGTCTCGTCGCCCTTCTCGTCCATTTTCGAGTCCCAGGTGAACGCATCCGGCGGCGTGGCGGTGAGCCAGATCGTCACCGACAACAGCGAGCCGGAACGCCGCTATATGCCCGGCCATCCGGACGCCGACAAGGATGGCTACGTGGCCTTTCCAAAGATGAATCCGGCGGAGGACATGGTAGACCTGATGGGCGCTTCGCGCGGCTACCAGGCCAACGTAGCCGCCATCTCGGCGGTCAAGGACATGATCCAGCGCTCCATCGGGCTGCTGAGCTAAGCCAATGAATACAGGTAGCCCATGACTGCACCCATTCTCCCCGTTTCCAGTATTTCGCTGCCGGACCCGCTCCGCCCAGCCGGTGCATCGGGCGCAGCGGAAGGACGCGGCACGTTTCGGGACGTGCTCTCCTCAGCCATCCAGACCGTGGAAGGCGCGGGTAACAATGCATCGGCATCGGTGGAGCGCTTTCTCTCCGGAGAAGGCGAGGAACTCCACACCACCGTGATCGCCACCCAGAAGGCGGAGCTCTCCTTCGAGCTGTTCATGCAGACCCGCAACAAGGTAGTCAGCGCCTATCAGGAAATTATGCGAATGCAGATGTAGATCCTCAGGTTTTTGGCCCAACCTGCCGATTGTACTCTCGGCCCCCAAAACGGGCCAGGACGCAGTCATTTTAAGGGTAAGCCGCGGTCATGAAGAAGATTCTCGCCAACCTCACAATTCGGCAGCGCATCACCATCGTCGCGGTGGCCCTGTTGGTGGGTGGCGGCCTGTATGCACTGGTTCAACACCAGCACGAGTCTGACTTCCGGCCGCTGTTCACCGGACTGGCCGCCGAAGACGCCGCTGGAATCGTGCAGAAGCTCAAGGAAACCGGCGTCGATTACCGCCTGCCCGAAGCCGGCGGTTCGGTCCTTGTGCCCTCATCCCGCCTGGCCGAACTCCGTCTCACCATGTCTGCCCTGGGGCTGCCAAAATCAGGCAGGGTCGGCTTCGAACTCTTCGATAAGGTGAACCTGGGCGCCACCGAATTCACCGAACACATCAACTACCGGCGCGCCCTGGAAGGCGAATTGGAACGGACCGTCATGGCGCTTACCGAAGTGGAGCAGGCGCGGGTTCATCTGACTTTCCCCAAGGATTCGGTTTTCCTCGAGTCGCAGCAGCCGGCCAAGGCCAGCGTAGTGGTCAAGCTCAGGCCCGGTGCGCATCTGGCGCCCCAGAACGTCATGGCCATCAACCATCTGGTGGCCAGCGCCGTGGAGGGGCTCTCGCCTGACGGGGTCTCGGTACTGGACATGAACGGCAACCTGCTGGGCCGCCCCAAACCCCAGGGAACGCTGGACGGGCCGGACGCCTCCGAAGCCGTGCTTGACTACCGGCACAAGGTGGAGACCGACCTTCTGGCCAAAATCAACGCCACTCTGGAACCCCTCCTGGGCGCCGAGAAGTTCAAGGCGGGTGTTTCGGTGGAATGCGATTTTTCGGGTGGGGAGCAGAGCGAAGAGATCTTCGATCCGGCCCGTTCCGTGATGGTCAGTTCGCAGCGAACCGAAGACAGCACTGGCACTGCCAGCGCCAACGGAGTTCCCGGCACGGCCTCCACTCTGCCGCGTCCCACTTCGCGGCCGGGCGGCAGCACCGGCAAGCTTTCGCGCATGACGGAGAACATTACGTACCAGTCATCCCGCACGGTCAAGAAGACCCGGATGCCCGCCGGAGTCGTGCGCAAAATGTCGCTGGCGGTGTTGGTGGATCAGGAGGTCAAGTGGGAAAAGGACAAAAACGGCTTTCAACGCCTGCTGATACCCCCGCCGCCCGAGAAACTGAAAATTATCCATGACCTGGTGGCTGGCGTAACTGGATTTACTGCCGAGCGCGGCGACCAACTCGTAATCGAGACCCTGCCCTTTGAGACCACCTTGCTCCTGGAACCTCCTCCGTCGCCCGTCGCAACCCCGCCGGCAGGCAGTGGGCCCCGGCAATTTGGATTGCCGTTTCCCCTGGATCGAAAAATGTTGATGATTGGCGGTGGGGCGCTCGCCGGCTTGCTGGTTCTGGTGGTCGCCGCCGTGGCCATGCGGCGCCGGAAAAAATCCAAAGCTCGCAGCGTGACCGGACCCGTGGAATTGCCGGCGCCTGGCCAGAATGGCGCAGTGGTGGCGCAGGCCGGCGCCAATCTGAATAGCCAGATCGAGTCGCAACTGGCGGAACGCGATGCCCTCCAGAAAACCATGGACAACCAGACGCTGGCGTCCCTGAAACTCGCCCCGGTGATTACCAAGAAAGCCGAGGTGTTTGCCAAACACCTGCGCGAGAAAATTGCTTCCGAGCCCGAATCCGCGGCCAGGGTATTGCGCAGTTGGATTCGGGAGGAAGAGCAGTGATGCCAACCCACAAGGCCCCCCGATGATCCTCAACACCGCCAAGGATGAATCTCTTCCCAACCTGCAAAAAGCGGCCATGCTCCTGATCGTGCTGGGCGAACAGGCCAGCGCCGAGCTGTTGCAGCAACTCTCCGAAGAAGACGTTCAGAAAGTCAGCAAGGAGGTAGCCAAGCTCACGGCCATTTCGGCGGAACAGGCTGAATCCGTACTGGAAGAGTTTCATAGCATGACCGTGGCCGGCGACTATGTGGCGCGCGGCGGTATGGACTACGCGCGCAAAATGCTGAACGCGGCCTTTGATCCGGAGGTGGCTAGAAGGATGATGGACCGCCTCACCAAGGCCATGGGCGCGGACGCGGCGTCTTTTGATTCCATCCAGAAAGCCGATCCCCAGCAGCTTGCGAAGTTCATCCACAACGAGCACCCGCAGACTATCGCGCTGGTGCTGGCGCACTTGAACTACACCCAGGCGGCTGCCCTTTTGACCTCGCTGCCCGCAGCCATGCGGGCCGACGTATCGCAGCGCATGGCCAGCCTGGACCAGATCTCTCCCGATATTATTCTCAAGATCGCCGGGGTGCTCGGGCAGAAGCTCAAGACTCTGGGCGAGTTCAGCCGGGAGTCCTATGGCGGTGTGCGCGCCGTGGCGGAAATGCTCAACCGGCTGGATTCCGGATCGAGCCGTGGAATTCTGGAGCACATCGAACTGCAGGATACCAACCTGGCCGAAACCATCCGTCATCTCATGTTCGTCTTCGAGGACCTGCTGCTGATCGATCAGCTAGGCTTGAAGGAGGTTCTGGCCAAGGTGGACCGCAAGAGCCTGACGGTGGCCCTGAAAGGCACCAGTGAGCAACTGCGCAACCACATGTTGGCTTGCATGTCGCAACGTGGCGCGGACATGCTGCGCGAAGACATGGAATCCCTCGGGCCCGTGAAGATCAAGGAAGTCGATGCCGCTCAGCAAACGGTGATTGCGCTGGTTCGCCAACTGGAATCCCAGGGCGTGTTGAGTCTGAAGGGCGCGGTTGGGGAACAGTATGTCGTCTAAAGTTTTCGCGCCCGATGACGCGCGGGTGGCGGCGCCGCTGGTGTGGCGGCAAGTCAACTCCCTCCAGGAGACCGTCAAAGCTGCCGCCGCCGTCGCCGCCGAACCGGGGCCGGACTGCCGTTTGCAAATTGCACAAATCCAGAGCGAATGCGAACAGAAAACCCGCGAGGGCCACGCCGCCGGCCTGCGCGAGGGAGAAGCGGCCGGCCGCAGCCGCGCGGCGGCCGAACTCCAACCTGTGGTCGAAAGGCTGGCGCGCGCCATGGACGAACTGGCCAACCTGCGCGGCCGCTTGCGCAGCGAGGCCGAAGGCGACCTGATCAAGCTGTCGCTTGCCATTGCCCGGCGCGTGCTGCGGCGTGAGTTGGCCATTGATCCGGAGGCCCTGCATGGGCTGGTGCTGGCGGCTTTGGAAAAACTTCAGGCCCAGGAGATTTGCCGCGTGAAAGTCCATCCTTCGCACGCCGCTGCCGTCACCGCCTGCTTGCAAAAGGTTGTAACAGGCGCCACCGTGGAGGTTGTCCCGGACTACTCGCGGGAGCCCGGTGCCATCATCTTCGAGACGTCGCGGGGCAATCTCGACGTCTCGGTCGAATCACAACTCCAGGAGATTGAACGCGGGCTGGCCGACCGCCTGCGGAAACACTCATGAGCGAACGCATTCTGCTAGCGCCGTACATGGCCGAACTGGACCGGATTCCGTCCTTCCGCTGGACCGGACAGGTCACGGAGGTGGTCGGCCTGTTGATCGAATCGCGCGGACCCAAGGTCGCCATCGGAGACTTCTGCGAAGTGGCGGCCGGCAATGGCCGGAATATCCGCACCCAGGTGATCGGGTTTCGCGACGGCAAGGTGCTGGCCATGCCGCTGGAAGAGATCGACGGCTTGGAACTGGGCGATACGGTATCGGCGCGCAGCGATGACGCCCGCGTCGAAGTAGGCCCTGGGCTGCTGGGCCGCGTAATTGATGGTTTTGCCAAGCCCATCGATGGCGGCCCGCCGCTCGAAGTGCACGACACCTATTCGCTTCACGGCACCCCCACCAATCCGCTCGAACGGGAGCACATCACGCAGCCCCTGGTCACCGGAATCCGCGCCATCGATGGCCTGCTGCCCTGCGGCAAAGGCCAGCGCATCGGGATTTTCGGCGGCAGCGGCGTGGGAAAGAGCACTCTGCTCGGCTCCATGTCCCGGAACAACTCGGCCGACGTCACCGTGATCGGCATGATCGGCGAGCGCAACCGCGAGGTGCGCGGCTTCATCGAAAACGAACTCGGCCCGGAAGGGCGCAAACGCTCCGTGGTGGTTTGCGCCACCTCGGAGAAGCCCGCGCCCCTGCGCGTCCGCGCCTGCTTCGTGGCGCTGGCCGTGGCCGAGTACTTCCGCGACCAGGGAGCCAACGTCCTTCTGGTCATGGATTCGGTCACCCGCCTGGCCATGGCGCAGCGCGAAATCGGCCTGGCCGCCGGCGAACCGCCCAGCCAGAAGGGCTACACGCCTTCGGTCTTCAATCTGCTACCCAAGGTGCTGGAACGGGCCGGCAACTTCAAGCGCGGCTCCATCACCGGTTTTTTTACCGTCCTGGTGGAAGGCGACGATTTCAACGAACCCATCTGCGACGCCGTGCGCGGCATCCTGGATGGCCACTTCATACTGTCGCGGCAGCTTGGCGCCCAGGGCCATTACCCGGCGATCGACATTCTGCAGTCGGTCAGCCGCTTGACCTCGGCCATCGCCACCCCCGGTCAGAAGGTGGCCCTTCGCAAGTTGCGCGGCGCCCTTTCGGCCTATCAGGACTCCGAAGATCTGATCCAGTTGGGTGCTTACGTGGCCGGCGCCAATCCAATTCTCGATGCCAGCATACGCCTGCGGCCGGAGCTGATGGAGTTTCTCCGCCAGGACCACATGGAAACCTCTAGTATCCAGGAAACCTTGTCCCGGCTGGAGCGCCTGGCCGCACAACTTGACGCCGCTCCGGCGCGCATGGCTCCGGCGCTGATGGCTCCGGTGCCCGTGAGTCAGAAGCGATGACTTCCTTCCGTTTCCGTTTGCAAAAAGTGCTCGACTTGCGGCACACGCAACTCGAAGTGGAGGAAACCCGCTTCAAGCAACAGCTTGCCGCCCAGGCCGCCCTGGATACCGAGCGCGCCGGTTGGGAAGCCGCGGGCATCAAGGCCGAGATTCAGGTCCGGGACTTCAACCAGCTCGCCGGCTGCGACCTCACGGCTCTGGGCAACTTCCGCCTCAACGTGAAACAGCAGGAAAGGCAAATCGATGCCCGCCGCCTGGAGGGCCAGAAGGGCCTCGAAGCCCAGCAGAGCACCATGCTGGAAGCTCGCCGCCGCTGCCGGCTTCTGGAGCGCCTGAAGGACCGCCGCCTGGCCGAATGGACATCCGCGCGCGATCACGAACTGGAACAACTGGCGTCGGAATCGTTCATGGCCAAGTGGGGAAGGTAGAGGTAGAGCTTTCAGCAGTCAGCTATCAGCTATCAGCTTTTTGGGGCGGCCTGCGGCCGCGTAAGCTTTAGCTGAAAGCTGAAAGCTGAAAGCTGATCGCTGATCGCTCAAAGCTATCTCTGAAAGCTGCTCTAATAGAACTGATGACCCCTTCAACCCTCACCGAAGTCGCTCTGCCGCCCGTCCCACTGACGGTGGAAGGCGCCAGCGTTCTGCATCAGATGATGCGGTTTCGCCGGCCTGCCTGGCGCGCCCTTTCCCCCGCAACCCGCGCTGAGGTGCTGGCCGAGGCCGCCGCGGCCCTGGAAGCCATGGAGAAACCGTCCGACGGCAGCCAGAGCGCCGTCTTTTCGCTGATCGGCCACAAGGGCGACCTCCTGTTCATGCACCTCCGCCACAGTTTCGAGGAACTCAACCAGGCCGAATTGCAGTTGGCCCGCTTGCAGCTCAGCGATTTCCTGGAACCCACCACTTCCTACCTCTCCGTCATCGAACTCGGCCTCTACGAATCCACCTCGAAAGTCTACACCGACCTCGCCTCCCGGGGCGTGCAGCCGCATTCGGAGGAGTGGATCAAGGAAATCCAGGCCGTCCTGGAGCGACAGCGCAAGGCCATGGCCTCGCGCCTCTGGCCCGAGGTTCCTGCCGCCAAATACATCTGCTTCTACCCCATGGACCGCCGCCGCGGCGAATCCAAGAACTGGTACCAGGAAACCATGGCCGATCGCAAACGCATGATGGAGGAACACGGCCTCATCGGCCGCCGCTATGCGGGCGAAGTGCGCCAGATCATCACCGGCTCCATCGGTTTCGACGATTGGGAGTGGGGCGTGGATCTCTTTGCCGAAGACCCATTGGTCTTCAAGAAGCTGATCTACGAAATGCGTTTCGACGAAGTCAGCGCCATTTACGCCCTGTTCGGCACGTTCTACGTGGGCGTGCGGGTTCCCGCCGCCGGCTTGAGCGATCTGCTTACGGCGTAGTCTGCCCGTGAGCGGCGGTCGTCCGGAGGTGCCGGTGGAAACCCAAATCCGAGCCGGTCAGCATCTTGGTGGCGAAGATGATCTGCCCGGTGTGCATGGAGAAATGCTCCACTACGTGATAGATGGCTTCGAGCACCGTCACGTCGTACTTTTGCACCATAATCCGCTCGGTGAGCCGTTCGGCCGGCACGGCGTTCACTACTGTTGCCGCCTCTTCCACGGTCCTGCGCAGGCGCTCGGCCAGATCGATCAAAGCCCCGCCCGTGGCTGAAAACTCGGCATCGCGGTCCCGGAGGTCGGGGTGGCCGCCAACGCCCGACACAATCCACTGCCGCACGTTACCGCACAGGTGCAGCACCAGGTTGCCGACGGCGTTCTCGGTTTCGCCGCCGCGGGCCCACACCTGGTCCTCGTTCAGCGAGTTCAGGCAAGTCTCGATGCGAAGGCCGAGTTGTTGCAGCTTCCTGGCTGAGTAATCCAGAAAAGCCGAAGCCGGAAAAGACGAATCCATCTCCACAGTGTATACCGTGTGGCGCCGTCGTGATGTCATCGCGTCGTCGTCGCGTCGTCGTCGCGGCGTCGTCGTATCCTGGAAGAACTGGGAAGAACTGGTGCCTCAAACTATCCACATCATCGGCGGCGGCCTGGCGGGCTGCGAAGCGGCCTGGCAAATCGCGCGCCGCGGTCTGCCTTCGGTGCTCCACGAAATGCGGCCGGTGCGTCCTACCCCTGCCCATCAGACGGACCG
>DATMNI010000395.1:0-23571 GCA_035570275.1 Candidatus Acidiferrales bacterium
CGGTAGCCAGTTCACCATCGGCGGCTCGGTGAATGCGGCATTGCTCTCTTTCACCAAGGCGATGGCCGATGCGGGTATCCGCGATGGCGTGCAGGTGAACGCGATCAACCCCGGAACCATCCGGACCGATCGCTTTCAAACCCGGCTGGCGGCGCTGGCTGCCGAACGCGGTCTCGACAGGGAAGCCGCCGAGCGTGAGTTTGTTCGGGACCAGAAGATCGCGCGCATCGGCGAGCCGGACGACATCGCCGGCCTGGCGGCCTTCATCGCCAGCCCCGCCGGCCGCCTGCTGCACGGCGCGCTGATCGACATGGACGCCGGCGCGACCAAGACCATTTAGCCGTGAATCAATTGCGATCGAGCAGCGCCGGCAGACTCGCCACGCTTTGCAGAATATGCGTGTGCGGCTCCGGGCGAAGTTGCTCCACCCTGGAAGCTCCCGAGAGAACGCCCACCACGGCGCCGAGCCCGGCATTGCTGCCCGCCTGCAGGTCCAGAGGCGTGTCGCCAACCGCCATCACCTCCGCCACGCTGTTCACGCGCGCCCGTTCCATGGCGTGAAAGATCATGTAAGGCGACGGCCTTCCCAGCACCACCTCGTCGCTGCAGACCGACGCCACGAAGTATTTCTCCCACCCCAGACGCCGGAAGATGGCGGTTGTGGTCTGGCGGTCGAAGCCCGTGGTAGTGGCAACCAGGTAACCACCCTCGCGCAATTTTCGAATGGCCTCCTCCGCGCCGGCGATCGGCGGTACCGTCTGGTAAACCGCGTTCAGACGCGCGCTGAAATCCTGGTAGATGTCCGCCGCGAGCCTTTCCTTATCGGTGCCCGGCGGCAGGGTCTGCTGGTCGACGAAGTGGCGCACGATCTCGCGCTTGGACGCCCCCCTCCATTTGCCGATCTCGGCGGGGCTGACCGTGATCCCGTGATTGGCGAAGGCGATCCGCAGCGTTTCCGGCACGTCGCCGCGCTCTTCGATGATGGTGCCACCGACGTCCAAAACCACCAGCCGAATGGCCGGCGCCCGGTTGCGGCGCGGTTTCAGCCCGCGGGCCGCCAGCGCATTCGCCAAAGCCGCGGTCCCAGCCAGCGTTTGGATGGACTGTCTCCTTGAAAGTGTCAATTCGCCCTCCAGCAGTTGACTACATTCTAGCTGGTCAGGGGTGCTGCTCTGGCGGCGCGCCAGTGGCTCTCCGTTTTATGGCGGCGGCCGTAACCTGCGGCAAGCCGGCACCACGCCGTGCGCTCGCGTGTGGAGCAGATTGTGAATCAGGATTGGCAATCTGCCCCACAGCAGACGCTCTCCCCTGACTCCCGGCGCCCGATCAACGGTCCCTCGGCAGTGTGAAGTAAAACGTGGCCCCCTTCCCAAGCGCCGATTCAACCCAGATGCGGCCCTCGTGACGAGTGACAATTTTCCGGCAAATCGCCAGGCCCATGCCGCTGCCGCTCGACTTGTCCCGCGGCTGCAGGCACTTGAAAATGCCGAAGACCTTCTCGGCGTACTGGGGTTCGATGCCGATCCCGTTATCCTTCACCGAAAAAATCCATTCGCCGCCGGCGCCTTTGGCGGCAATGTGTATCAGGGGAGCCGGGTCGCCACGGTACTTGATGGAGTTGACCAGCAGATTCTGGAACAGGCGCGTCAACTGGATGGGGTCTCCCATCACCTGCGGCAACCGCTCCCGCGTGATGACGGCGCCGGTTTCTTCCACCAGCGAGCGCAGGTTCTGGATGGCGTCATCCAAGGCGCTTTCACAACTGGTCCGGCTAAAGAAATCGGTGCCCCGGACATCGACTCGCGAAAAGTCCAGCAGATCGTGGATGAGCTTCTCCATACGGCCGGCATTCTCCACGATGTAGCCGATGAATTGGTCGGCGTCGCCCCGAAGCTGGCCCTGATAGCGTTTGGCCAGGAGTTGGGCATAAATGGACACGGTGCGCAGCGGTTCCTGCAAGTCGTGGCTGGCGACGTAGGCGAACTGTTGCAACTCCTCGTTGGATCGCATCAGCTCCTCGGTGCGCTCCAGGACGCGCTCTTCCAGGCTCACATTGAGTTGCCGGATCTGTTCTTCCGCTTTCCGGCGCTCGCTGATGTCGCGAATGGCGCTGGTGATGACCACGCCTTCCTCGGTTTGCAAAGGGCTGAAGCTGATCTCCACCGGAAAGGTTTCGCCGCTCTCGCGGAACGCGTACAACTCCACATCCCTTCCCAAGAGCAGGGCCCTGGAGGGACCGGTATCCCAGCCAGGTCGAAGCGTTGCGTTCCAACCCGGTACCAGGGCGCGAATGTTTCTGGAGATCAGCTTATCGCGGCGGCACTCGAAAAGTACCTCGGTCTGCGAATTGACCATGATGATTTCGCCATCGGCGCGGCACACCAGCATGGCGTCGGGAGCGGCTTCCAGCAGGGAGCGGAACTTCTGCTCGGCCTTCTGGAGCACCTGCGCCTGCTGGCGCAGAGTGTCGGCCTGCTCCTTCAACTTGGCGTTGCTGCGGCTGAGTTCCACGAAGGCCGCCACCTTGGAACGCAACACTTCGGGGACGATGGGCTTGAACAAGAAGTCCACCGCGCCCAAATCGTAGCCCCGAAACAGGTGCTCTTCATCCCGATACCCGGTGAGGAAAAGAATGGGAATCTGCCGGGAACGCGGGCGGCTTCGAATCATTTCGGCGGTTTCGAAGCCATCCATCTCGGGCATTCTCACGTCCAGCAGGATGGCTGCGAAATCGTCGTTCAATAGATGGCGGAGCGCCTCCTTCCCGGAGTTCGCCAGCACCAGCTCTTCACCCAGGCCCATCAGAGCGGCTTCCAGCGAGACCAGATTCTCCGGCGTATCGTCCACCAGCAGGATCTTCATCCTGCGTTCCGCGGCGGGCGCTGCAACGATCTTGGCTGAATTCGGCGCTGCTGCCATACCATCCTTAACTCGTGGCCCCGGCTCGTGCCTTTAACTCGCGGCGGTCATCGTCGCCTGCGCACCATCCTGGCCGCGGACCAGCCACACGCGCAGGACCGAGAAAAGCTGATCCAGGTCAACGGGCTTGGTGATATAGTCCGACGCTCCTGCTTCGATGCACTTGGCGCGGTCCCCTTTCATCGCCTTGGCCGTCACCGCGACGATGGGAAGATTGCGAAACTCCGGGATTTGCCGGATCGCCCTGGTGGTTTCGTAGCCATCCATCTCAGGCATCATGATGTCCATCAACACGCCGTCGATGCCCGGCGTCTTCCGCAGCATCTCGATGCCGGCGCGCCCATTCTCCGCATGGACTACCTGCAGGTTGTGCTGTTCCAGGACGGTGGTGAGCGCGAAGATATTGCGCACGTCGTCATCCACCACCAGAACCTTCCGGCCGGCCAGCGTGGAATCGCTGCGGCGGAGCCCGTTCAGAATCTCGCGCTGCGAGTCCGAAAGATAGGCTTCCGCCCGGTGCAGCAGCAATACGGTCTCTTCCAGCAGGTGGTCGGGCGACTGGGCGTAGCGGACCACGCTGTGCCTGGCCAGACGCCGGATGTCGCTCTCCACATCGATGCCCGAGGTGGGCGGGCCGCAGACCACAATGGGCGGCGTTTGGGGACTGAATCCGGCCTGAATCTCTTCCACCAGTTGCATGGCCGGAAGGCCGGTGAGGCCAAGGTCGAGCACAATGGCGTCCAGGTATTTCTGCCTGGCTATGGCCATGGCTTCGCCGCCCGAGGCCACGGCGAGAATCTCCAGATCGCTGCCGCCCAGGAATTCCCGCCAATTGGAGCGGCGGGCCGCATCCTCCGCCACGATCAACAACTTCTTGCTGCGCCGCTCCAGGGAATAATGAATCGTATCGAAGGCGGCGTTCAGGTTGTCTTTCGTCACGGATTTTTCGAGATAGGTCATGGCGCCCAAAGCGAGGCCGCGGCGCCGGTTCTCATCGCCGCTGATGACGTGCACGGGAATATGGCGAGTCAGCGGATCGTGCTTCAACCGGTCCAGTATAGTCCAGCCCGCCATATCCGGCAGCGTGATGTCCAGGGTGATGGCGCCTGGCATGAATTCGCGTGCCAGCGAAAGCGCGGTGGCCCCGCGCAGCGCCACCAGGGCCTTGATGCCGCGGTCGTGGGCCAGGTCCACCAGAATGCGGGCGAAGGTGACATCGTCCTCGACGATCAACAACACCGCGTCGCCGGGCAGGATCAAATTGCGGTCGTCGTCGATTTCGATATCGTGCACCACTGCCGTAGTGGTTACGTTGGGCGGCGGCAAGATCATGTCGAAGGATCCAGTCTCCGGCACGCCGCCGGCCCCATCAATCGGAATCACGGTCGCCCGCACGCTGTCCGTTGTTACCGCCCAGGGCTCCAGCTTCGCCGTGGATACCAGCGCGACGTAGGTCTGCGGAAGGTACAGGGTGAAGGTGCTGCCCACTCCGGGTGCGGACTGCAGGCGGATTTCGCCGCCCAGCAGGCGGGTCAGCTCACGGCTGATGGAGAGGCCCAGCCCCGTGCCGCCGTACTTGCGGCTGGTGGTGCCATCCGCCTGTTGGAAGGCTTCGAAGATGATGCGTTGTTTGTCTTGCGGAATTCCAATGCCGGTGTCGGACACGGAGAAGGCGATCACCGATTTCACCCGATTGAGCACCGAATGATTCGGGCTCCAGCCGGATGTAGCCCGCTCCATCCGCAGCCGTACGGCGCCATGTTCGGTAAACTTGAGGGCGTTCGACAGCAGGTTCTTGAGCACCTGCTGGAGCCGTTTGGCGTCGGTGATAATGGTATCGGCCGGCAGGTTCTCACCCACCTCGATGGCGAACTCAAGCCCTTTGCCATCGGCCACGTGACGGAAGGTGCGCGAGCAGAAATCGCGCAGCTCGGTGAACCGGAAGCTGCCTACTTCCACGTCCATTTTCCCGGACTCGATCTTGCTGAGGTCCAGAATGTCGTTGATCAGGGCCAGCAGGTCGGTGCCGGAAGAGTGGATGGTTTCGGCGTACTTGACCTGCTTCAGCGTCAAAGTGCTTTCGGTGTTTTCCGCCAGCATCTGCGCCAGAATCAGCAGGTTGTTCAGGGGCGTGCGCAATTCGTGGCTCATGTTGGCCAGGAACTCGCTCTTGTACTTCGAGGTGAGCGATAACTGTTCGGCCTTGTCTTCCAGCGCGGCCTTGGCCTGCTCCACCTCGCGGTTCTTGGTCTCCACTTCGTTCTTCTGTTCGGCCAGCAGGTGCGCTTTCTCCTCCAGCTCGGCGTTGGTCTTCTGAAGTTGTTCGGCCAGCGCCTGGCTCTGCTTGAGCAGTTGCTCGGTGCGCATGGTGGCCGCGATGGTGTTCAGTACGATGCCGATGCCCTGCGTCAGTTGATCCAGAAAAGCCAGGTTGACGTCGTTGAAATGGCGGAAGGAGGCTAGTTCGAGGACGGCCTTGGCCTCACCTTCGAACAGCACCGGCAGCACCACGATGCTAAGCGGTGTGCCCTCGCCAAGGCTGGAGCTGATCTTGATGTAGTCCGCGGGGACGTCGGTGACCAGGATGCGGCGTTTTTCCAGGCCGCACTGGCCCACCAGGCCCTGTCCCAGGCTGAATTCCCGCGGCACCCGGTCGTTGGCGCCATAGGCTGCCAGCAGCTTCAAAGACTCCGACCCATCGCTGGCGTCAGCCACATAGAACGTTCCATGCTGCGCGCCCACCAGCGGTGTCAGTTCAGAGAGCAGCAATCTGGTTACGGTCAACAAATCGCGCTGGCCTTGCATCATACCGGTGAACTTGGCGATGTTCGTCTTGAGCCAGTCCTGGTCGGTATTCTTGCGCGTCGTTTCGGCCAGGTTGACAATCATCTCGTTGATGTTGTCCTTCAGGGCGGCCACCTCGCCCAACGCTTCCACCGCGATGGACCGCGTCAAGTCCCCCTTAGTAACGGCCGTGGCCACGTCGGCAATGGCGCGCACCTGCGTCGTCAGGTTGGCAGCGAGTTGGTTGACGTTGTCCGTAAGGTCGCGCCAGATACCGGCGGCGCCGGGCACCAGCGCCTGGCCACCCAGCTTGCCTTCGATGCCGACTTCGCGGGCCACGTTGCTCACCTGGTCGGCGAAGACCGCCAGCGTATCGATCATGCCGTTGATGGTGTCGGCCAGTTCGGCGATTTCGCCTTTCGTCTCCAGCACCAGCTTGCGTTTCAGGTTCCCGTTGGCGACGTCGGTGACCACTTTGGCGATACCGCGGACCTGGGTGGTGAGGTTGGCGGCCATGAAGTTCACGTTGTCCGTAAGGTCTTTCCAGGTGCCCGCCACACCGCGCACTTCGGCCTGGCCGCCCAGCTTGCCTTCGGTTCCCACCTCGCGGGCCACGCGCGTGACCTCCGAGGCAAAGCTGTTAAGCTGATCCACCATAGTGTTGATGGTGTTCTTCAGCTCCAGGATTTCGCCGCGCACGTCCACCGTGATCTTGCGGCTCAAGTCTCCGTTGGCCACCGCGGTGGTGACCTGGGCAATGTTACGGACCTGGGCCGTCAGGTTGCCCGCCATAGAGTTCACGCTGTCGGTGAGATCCTTCCAGGTTCCGGCCACGCCGCGGACCTCGGCCTGGCCGCCCAGCTTGCCTTCCGTGCCCACCTCGCGCGCCACGCGCGTCACTTCGGCCGCGAAGGAGCTGAGCTGGTCCACCATGGTGTTGACGGTGTTTTTCACCTCCAGAATTTCGCCGCGCACATCCACCGTGATCTTACGCGAAAGGTCGCCCTTGGCGACGGCCGTAGTGACTTCGGCAATGTTGCGGACCTGCGTGGTCAGGTTGGCCGCCATGGAATTCACACTGTCGGTGAGATCCTTCCAGGTTCCGGCCACGCCCTTCACATCGGCCTGGCCGCCCAGCTTGCCCTCGGTTCCCACCTCGCGCGCCACGCGCGTGACTTCGGATGCGAAGGAACTGAGCTGGTCCACCATGATGTTGATCGTGTTCTTCAGCTCCAGGATTTCGCCGCGCGCGTCCACCGTAATCTTGGTGGTCAAATCACCCTTGGCCACCGCCGTGGTGACGCCCGCGATGTTGCGCACCTGGTTGGTCAGGTTGCTGGCCATCGAGTTCACGGAGTCCGTAAGGTCTTTCCACGTGCCGGCCACGCCGCGCACATCGGCCTGGCCGCCCAGCTTGCCTTCGGTGCCCACTTCGCGCGCCACGCGGGTGACTTCGCCGGCGAATGCGTTGAGCTGATCCACCATGGTGTTGATGGTGTTCTTCAGCTCGAGGATCTCGCCGCGCACGTCCACCGTGATCTTGCTTCGCAGATCGCCCCTGGCGACGGCGGTGGTCACTTCGGCGATGTTTCGCACCTGCGCCGTCAGGTTGCCGGCCATGGAGTTGACCGAATCGGTCAAGTCTTTCCACGTGCCGCCCACGCCCTTCACGTCGGCTTGACCGCCCAATTTGCCTTCCGTGCCCACTTCGCGGGCCACGCGGGTCACTTCGCCGGCGAAGGCGTTGAGCTGGTCCACCATGGTGTTGATGGTGTTCTTGAGTTCCAGAATCTCGCCGCGGACATCCACGGTGATTTTGCGGCTCAAGTCGCCGCGGGCCACCGCGGTAGTCACTTCGGCGATGTTGCGGACTTGGGCCGTCAGGTTGCCCGCCATGGAATTGACGCTGTCGGTAAGGTCTTTCCAGGTGCCGGCCACGCCCCGCACATCGGCCTGGCCGCCCAACTTGCCTTCGGTGCCCACTTCCCGCGCCACGCGCGTCACCTCCGAAGCGAAAGAGCTGAGCTGGTCCACCATGGTATTGATGGTGTTCTTCAATTCCAGAATCTCGCCGCGCACATCCACCGTAATCTTGCGGCTCAAATCGCCCCTGGCCACCGCCGTGGTCACCTCGGCGATATTACGAACCTGGTTGGTCAGGTTGCTCGCCATGGAATTGACGCTGTCGGTCAAATCTTTCCACGTCCCGCCCACGCCTCTTACCTCGGCCTGCCCGCCCAGTTTGCCCTCCGTGCCCACCTCACGGGCAACACGGGTGACCTCCGAAGCAAAGGCGTTGAGCTGATCGACCATGGTGTTGATGGTGTTCTTCAACTCCAGAATCTCGCCGCGCACATCCACGGTGATTTTTCGCGAAAGGTCTCCATTGGCAACGGCGGTGGTGACTTCGGCGATGTTCCTGACCTGTGCGGTCAGGTTGCCGGCCATGGAATTGACGCTGTCGGTGAGGTCTTTCCACACGCCGCCGACACCTTTTACTTCGGCCTGGCCGCCCAATTCGCCCTCGGTTCCCACCTCACGGGCCACGCGGGTGACCTCCGAAGCAAAAGCATTGAGCTGGTCCACCATGGTGTTGATGGTGTTTTTCAGTTCCAGGATTTCGCCCTGCACCTCAACCGTGATCTTACGCGACAAGTCACCTTTGGCGACGGCGGTGGTCACTTCGGCGATGTTGCGAACTTGGGCAGTCAGATTGCCGGCCATGGAATTGACGCTGTCGGTCAAATCCTTCCAGACGCCGCCCACGCCTTTTACCTGTGCCTGGCCGCCCAGCTTGCCTTCGGTTCCCACTTCGCGTGCCACCCGCGTGACTTCGGAGCCGAAGCTGTTGAGCTGGTCCACCATGGTATTGACGGTGTTTTTCAATTCCAGGATTTCGCCGCGCGCGTCCACCGTAATCTTGGTCGAAAGATCGCCCCTCGCAACCGCCGTAGTGACACCGGCGATGTTGCGAACCTGGTTGGTCAGGTTGCCGGCCATGGAGTTGACGGATTCGGTGAGATCTTTCCAGGTTCCGGCCACGCCTTTCACTTCGGCCTGGCCGCCCAGTTTGCCGTCGGTTCCCACCTCGCGCGCCACGCGGGTGACTTCCGACGCGAACGAGCCGAGCTGATCGACCATGGTGTTGATGGTGTTCTTGAGCTCCAGAATCTCGCCGCGCACCGCCACCGTGATCTTGCGCGAGAGGTCGCCATTGGCTACCGCCGTCGTGACCTCGGCGATGTTGCGGACCTGGCCGGTCAGGTTGCCGGCCATGGAGTTCACAGAATCGGTGAGGTCTTTCCAGGTTCCCGCCACGCCGCGCACGTCAGCCTGGCCGCCCAGAATCCCTTCGGTGCCCACTTCGCGGGCCACGCGCGTGACCTCCGAAGCAAAGGCATTGAGCTGATCGACCATGATGTTGATGGTGTTCTTGAGTTCCAGAATCTCGCCGCGCACATCCACGGTGATCTTGCGGGAAAGGTCGCCGTTGGCGACGGCGGTGGTGACTTCGGCGATGTTGCGGACCTGGGCCGTGAGGTTGCCCGCCATGGAGTTGACAGAATCGGTAAGGTCTTTCCAGACGCCGGCCACGCCCTTCACCTCCGCCTGGCCGCCCAATTCGCCTTCGGTTCCCACTTCGCGGGCCACACGAGTCACTTCCGAAGCGAACGAGCCGAGCTGGTCCACCATGGTGTTGATGGTGTTCTTCAACTCCCGGATTTCGCCCTGCACATCCACGGTGATCTTGCGGGATAGGTCGCCATTGGCCACGGCCGTGGTCACTTCGGCGATGTTGCGGACTTGGGAAGTGAGGTTGCCGGCCATGGAGTTGACGGAATCGGTGAGGTCTTTCCAGACTCCGCCCACGCCTTTCACCACCGCCTGGCCGCCCAGCTTTCCTTCGGTGCCAACCTCGCGGGCCACGCGGGTCACCTCGGATGCGAATGAGTTCAACTGCGCCACCATGGTATTCACCACGCGGGCGGTGTGCAGAAACTCTCCCTTGAGTGAGCGGCCGTCCACCTCAAGCGCCATAGTCTGCGACAGGTCGCCTTTGGCCACCGAGCCGATGACGCGCGCCACTTCCGTGGAGGGCTGCACCAGGTCTCCGATCAGTCCGTTGACCGAATCCAGACACTCCGACCAACCGCCCGTGGCTGCGCCCAGCGTGGCGCGCTGATTGATCTTGCCTTCTTTACCCACCGCGGAGCTGATCCGCGCGAACTCGGCAGCCATTCGGTGGTTCAGCTTGAAGATGTCGTTCAAGGTGTCGGCGATCTTGCCGGCCACGCCGGTCTGATCGACGGGCAGCCGAACCGAAAAGTCACCGTCTTTGAACGCCATCAAGGTCTTCAACAAAGTGCTGGCATCGAGCGCTTCAGTTACGAGTTCAGTTTTCATAACAACTCCTTATGGTTTTCGGTAGGCATTAGCTGCTATGACACTCCCCAGCCTTCAGGCTGGACTGCTCCAGCAGTTCCTTAAATACCGCTCCCAGACTGAGAAACTGTTCCAGGTTGGAAGGCTTGCGAAGAAAACGCGCGGCTCCGAGTTGGGTCGCGATCAGCCGGTCGCGGGGTGAATCCGAAGAGGTCAGGACCACCACTGGTACGTGGGCTAAGCTCTCATTCTCGCGAAGCCGTTCCAGGATCTCGATACCGTCATGCCGGGGCAGATTAAGATCCAGGATGATCAGGCCGAAATCCGGGGCTTCGCAAGGCGGAGCCTCCGCGGAAATCATCTGCAAGACGTCCTTTCCGTCTGAAGCAAGACGGACCGGGCACTCGACGCCGTGCTCCTTGAGGGCCTCCCGGATCAGGTAGACATCCGCTGAATTATCTTCGGCCAACAGGATTTCAGGCATCACGCCTCCAAGGCGCCGCGTACCGAGCCGCGACTGGTCGCTCGACTTGTCGCTCGACCGTCAGGGAGTGGCGCCCCGAGTAACTATTTGCATGCCTGGTTGTGCAAAATTTTACCTCTGAAGCGGCTGCCATCTCCCCTCCCAATTTGCCGTTTCCCACGTGGTCGGACCCAATTCGGCAGCCATTCGCCGAACTAGTGTATTGTCCTTCACTTTGGGCCGTAGAACCTATGCGAAGCGCGTGATCTTGCACTCCAGGGTCCATTCTACGGTTCGAAGCCAATCGTCAATGCCAAGCGCCAATGATAAACGAGTGGCGATCAATGTGCATCTTTTTGGCGTCAACGGGCGAAATGCATACCGAACGGTCTTCCAAAATACTCATCATCGATGACGATCCGGTAGACCGTGAGCTATACAAGCGGTGTCTCCAGCAGTCCCAGGTTTGGGAGTTTGAATTTGCGGAGGCAGACTGCGCCGCAATCGGTATACAGATGTTAGAGTCATGGCAGCCGGATTGCATTCTGCTGGATTTCAATTTACCCGACATGGATGGAATTGAGGCGCTGGCAAAGCTTCACGATGAGACTGGCCGGGCGCCCTGCCCAGTCGTCATGTTGACGGCATTTGGAGACGAGGCGTTGGCAGTGAAGACGATGAAGGCCGGCGCCACGGACTACCTGCCAAAGGGCCGGGTGAGCGCCGAGACGCTCCGCCAGACCGCGATCAACGCGATGGAGAGATTCGCGATGCAGCAGCGCATCGCGGCACAGAGGTTCGCTCTGGAAGAAAGCGGGCGGCGCTACCAGGTCCTGCTCGAGGCCATCCCCGAAATGGTCTGGACCGCCAATGCGGAGGGACGCGTGCAGTACGCAAACAACCGTTGGTTTGAGTATTGCGGCATCACATTGGACGAGGCCGCCCGCCTGGGGTGGGATCAATTGCTGCATCCGGACGATCGGGAACGGAGCTTTGACGCCTGGGAGGTCGCGGCGAAATCCGGATCGGTACTGGAGATCGAGCACCGGCTACGGCGGGCCTCCGACGGCGGCTACCGGTGGCACCTGGTGCGCGCCGTCCCGATGCGGAGCGGGGATGAGCCGACCACGTGGTTTGGCACCTGCACGGACATTGAGGACCAGAAGCAGGCCGAGAGGGAACTGTTGCAAAAACAGAAACAGGAAGGCATTGGAACGCTGGCGGGCGGAGTGGCGCACGATTTTAACAATCTGCTGGTGATCATTATGGGTGGCGCCAGCTATGCCCAGGAAAGCCTTCCCGTGGACCATCCAGTGCAACCGATGCTGAGCGGTGTGGTGCTGGCCAGCCAACGGGCGGCCGAACTGACACGCAAAATGCTGACGTACGCGGGTAAGGGCGCCTTTTACCTAAAGCTCACCGATTTAGACTGGCTGGTCCGCGACACTTGCGCCGCCCTGCGGACATCCATTCCGAAGACGATCCGGCTTGAACTTCAGTCCCAGCGCGCTTTGCCCCCCGTGCATACCGACGCGGAGCAGTTGCGGCAGGTGGTGGTGGATCTGGTAATGAATGCGGTGGAGGCCATCGCTGAAGGCTCCCCGGGCACGATTTCGGTGAATACGTCAAGCCTTGAAATCTCCCAGGAAGCGGCCCGGCAGACCGAATTCGCCGCCGCCGGAATCGCGCCGGGCAGGTATGTGGCCCTGGAAGTTCGCGACACCGGTTGCGGCATGGACGAGGACACGCAAAAGAAGGCCTTCGACCCCTTCTTTTCGACCAAATTCACCGGGCGGGGTCTGGGACTGGCCGCGGTATACGGATTCGTGCGCAGCAGCGGCGGTGGTGTTCAAGTGGATAGCGCCAGGGGGCACGGCGCGCGGTTCCGGATACTGCTGCCGGCCGCACCCGGAAAAGAGATGGCGGACGTCGCCACTGGTTGAGGGTAGTGGTTGAGGGCAGTGGTTGAGGGCAGGGTTGAGGGCCGATCCTATGCAAGACGAATCTATGACATTCGCGGATGCGGCCGCCCAACCCGCCGCCACCGGCTTACGGCCAGTGGCATCGGGCGAAGGTTGCGTGCCACTGGACCCGGCTTCTCTGCATGACCTGCTCGGCCCGGTAAACCAGATGTGCTCCATGGCGGATTTGATGCTCAAGAAATATCGGGGCACGCTGGACAGCGAGGCGGAAGTCCTGTTTGGGTTCATTCAGGGGTCGGCGAATCGTTTGCAAAACCTGCTGGGCGGATTGCGGACTTATTCGCAGACGGTGGGTTCGCGGAGCCCGTTTCGCCGTTGCGACGCCAACACGCTCCTGGCCGCGGCCCTGGCAATGGTGCGGCCGGCGATCGACCAGAGCGGGGCTGTGATAACGCACAGCCCGCTGCCCGAGTTGTACTGCGATCCCAGCCAAATCACTTACACCTTTGCCTCCCTGATCGACAACTCGATCAAGTTTCGCGGCGAATCCAGACCTGAAATCCACGTCTCCGCGAGAGCGGAGGGCGATACCTGGGTATACGGGTTCCGCGACAACGGCATCGGCATCGATCCGCGGCATCGCGAGAGCATTTTTGGAGTTTTCAAACGAATTCACAATGACGGGTACGCCGGCGCAGGGGTGGGGCTGGCAATCGCCAAGAGGATGATCGAGAGGCATGGGGGCCGCATCTGGGTCGAGTCGGCTCTCCAGCAAGGCGCCACTTTTTTTCTGGAGTTACCGAAGTCCGAAGATGGTGGCGGTCGAAATTCCTGACGGCGCGCTCGGTGCACGCGCCGTAGCGCTTCTGGTTCCGTTCGCTCCAGTTGGTCGCTGCATCAGAAAGGGGTCGATCCACAGGCATGTCCGAAGGCTACAAGACGATTCTGCTGGTAGACGATGAGGCTTCCCAGGGCGAGCGGATGCGCCGCATACTGCGCGCTTCGGGCTACCGCGTGGTGGTTGCGAAGGATTACGGTACCGCTATGGACTGCTTCCAGCAGCACCCGGGCGTAATTGACATGCTGGTGACCGACCTTGCGCTGCCTGGTAAGAACGGGTACGAATTGAACTTGGCGTTGCGCGGCCTCCAGCCGAAATTGAAAGTGCTGTTCACATCCGCGCAGGTGGGCGCGGAACTGCATCGGTTCTACGGGATGGAAGCCAGCGGCGAGCATTTCCTGGCGAAACCATTCACGCCCGCCGATTTTCTCGGGCGAGTCCGATACTTGTTGGAACGGGCTGAATCGAGCTGTGGAACAGCCGGAGGCTAGCGGGCGGTGTCTTGGGCTAATATTATGAAGGAAGCTGAAGCTAAAGAAACCGGGGGGCTGTCATTGCCTACAAACATCCTGGTCGTCGATGACGACGCGGGCCAGAGGTCGGATATTGCCGAGTTGGTGGAGTCTCTTGGATATCGGGCGACGGTTGCCGCCGACGGGCGCGAAGCCCTCGCCAAATTGGCCTCCTTTACGCCCAGCGCCATCCTCACGGATCTGGTGATGCCGCACATGGACGGCATGGCGCTGCTGAAGGAACTGGCCGCCCGCGGCAACCGGACTCCGACCATCGTGTTAACCGGATTCGGTAGCCCCGACCGGGCGATTTCGGTCGTGCACGATCTGAAGGCCTACTGGTTTCTCGAAAAACCGGTGCAGCCAGGCGTCCTGCGGACCCTTTTGGAACGGGCCATCCAGCAATATCAACTGGTGGCGGAAACCGAGCGGTTGAGCCGCCAACTGAGCTACCAGGGTGTGTTGGGCGATCTGGTGGGCGACTCGCCGTGTATGCAGGAGCTGTTCTCCCTGATTCGGCAGGTTGCGCCGACCACGGCATCGGTTTTGATCAGCGGTGAGAGCGGAACCGGGAAGGAATTGGTGGCGCGGGCGATTCATAGCCTGAGTCCGCGGAGTGGCGGCCCGTTTGTGGCGGTGAATTGCGCCGCCCTGCCGGAAAGCCTGATGGAAAGCGAGCTATTCGGTCACGAAAAAGGCGCATATACGGGCGCCGTGGAGCGCCGGGCCGGGTGCTTTGAGCAGGCCCAGGGGGGCACGCTGCTGCTCGACGAGATCGCGGAGATGCCCATCGGCACACAAGCGAAGCTTTTGCGTGTCATCGAGGAATCCAAGGTACGGCGCCTCGGCGGGACGCACGATATCCCCATCGCCGTGCGGGTGCTGGCCGCCACCAACCGGCCGCCGGACAAGGCCGTGCAGAACAAGTTGCTCCGTGAGGACCTGTACTACCGCCTGAACGTTTTCCATCTTTGCCTGCCGCCGCTTCGCGAGCGCCTGCAGGACATCCCGGCAGTGGCCGGCGCCCTGATCCGCGATCTGAACAAGAAACACGGTTGCCGGGTGACCGACCTGGCTCCCGAAGTTCTTCAGCGTCTGCAAGCCAGTGCCTGGCCGGGGAATGTCCGCGAACTCCGCAACGTGATCGAGCGCGCGGTCATCATGGCGGGTAAAGGAGAGATCCAACTTCGTCACCTGCCCGCCGCCATCGCAGCGCTGAAACCCACACCGCACCTTGCGCCGGATGACGTGCTGTATCTTCGCGCCGGGTCTCTGATGAGCGAAGTGGAAGAGGCTTATCTGAAGCTCACGCTGAAGCACACCAACAACAACCGTCGCCAGGCCGCGGAGCTCTTGGGACTGTGTCTGCGGACGCTGCACAACAAGCTGCGCGAGTATGAAGGTACCAAGGCCATGGGTGCCGCGGCCGGTTCGCCGGACGCTGATTAACCAGCTTAATCAACGCCCGGTCGTGGCTCTAATTGGCATCTTCGCATCAGAGCCGTGACCGCGCATCAGAGCCGTGACCGTTAGGGAGCGGTCTTACGCGCGGATACCGAGTTTCGTTGCTTAACCAGCTTGATTATCGCCCGGCAGTGTAAAGAAGAAAGCGCAACCAGTTCCATTCTGGGACTCGGCCCAGATTCTTCCGCCGTGGCGTTCCACGATCTCGCGGCATATCGCCAGACCCAGCCCGGAGGCCGCACTCTCTAAGCCCGACCCCGCACCGTCTGCGCCCTCCCAACGCGCGAAGGGTTGGAAAATACGTTCGAGATCGGCGGCTTCGATGCCCGGCCCGTTATCCCGAAAAGTAAAGAGCCAACCGTCGGCGTGCGTTGCCGCGGCGAGGTGGATTTGCGGAGAGATCTGTCCCCGGTGGCAAAGAGCGCTCAGCAGCAGGTTCTCAAGAAGTTGCATAAGCCGGTCCGGGTCGCCCCAGACGCGTGGCAACTCGCTATATGTCACCGCAGCCTGGTTATCGCGGAGTACCTTGTCCAGCTTTGCCAGGACGGTTCTGAGTAGAACACCGAGCCCCGTTGGCACAAACGACCCTGGGTCGGTCCGCAGGGCAATGGAATAAGCGGACAGCCCATTCACCAACTGGTCCATTCTGCCCGCGCCCTCAATGATGAAGGCAAGGCGTGGATCGCCGCCGGAGTTGGCGGGCAGGTCCCCGCTTTTGACCAACAGTTCGGCGTGCGCGCGGATGGCGCGAAGCGGAGTCCTCAAGTCATGGCAGGCACGAAAGAGAAACTCGCTGATTTCCTGGCCGGTGAAGAGGCGTCCCTGCGGCGTCTCCGGCCCAGGATCGCTTTGGTTGCCAGTTGGCTCATGGCGGGGCATCGTTCAAGGCTACCGTAGCCCGTCGACTGACCAGCCCCACAGGACCGTCTAATTAACAAGTGTTGCGCATTCTCGGCCGTTGACTGAGCTCGCACAAGTTTGGGACCATACCAACAATCATGACGACCGTAAGTGCGGGTCGGAGCCCATCGGAGCGGCCGGAGCGTGCCGTGCCTCGATCCAGGGCGGTGGTCGAGGCCTCATCCTAATGGGATGGCCCGCGGCCGGCGTAACCGCGTGGTTTCTGAGGGATCAGGACCACGGGCTCGAGTGTGGCGAACTGCTGCTGATCCTCATGCTTGCCGCGTTTCTCCTGCTCTGCCCGCGCGGTCTGAAGACCCGCCTGCGCGTCTTTGGCTCGGTTGTGCTGCGGCCGTTTCAGCGTCGCAAACCCATGGCCCTCATGCTGGTTTGTTTGGCCCCGCTGGTGCTTCGTGTCGCGCTGTTGCCGGCGGCTCCCCCTCCTATCCCGTGGATCGCCGATGAGTTCAGTCACCTGCTTCTGGCCGACACGCTGGCTGCGGGGCGCGTCGCCAACCCGCCGCATCCGATGGCGGCGCATTTCGAGACGCTATACGTGCTGCAACAACCGGTCTATGCGTCAATCTATCCGCCGGGCCACGGCTTTGCCATGGCGATGGCGCAAGGGGCCGGATTGGACCCATGGTTCGGGGTCCTCGCCGAGACGGGTATCATGCTGCTGGCGATCGCGTGGATGCTGCGTGCCTGGTTCCCGTCGCGCTGGGTGCTGCTCGGACTGTTAATCGCGATGGTGCGTCTCGGTGTCTGGATGAACAGCTATTGGGGCGGATCCCTAGCCGCGGCGGGGGGCGCGTTGGTGGTGGGCTCCCTTACGCGCCTTACCCACCGGGTGCGCGCCCGGGACGGCTTGGTTCTGGGCTTGGGGCTCACAATCCTCGTCAATACCCGGCCCTATGAGGCGGTCTTGCTGGGCTTGGTGGCGATGGTCGCATTGGCCGTGATCGGGTTTCACTCCAGCCGTGTAGCATGGCGCGATCGTTGGCGCCGGCTTCTGGCTCCGATCGGGTGCTCCCTGGCGTTGGGCGCGGCGCTCACCAGCTTCTATAACTGGAGGGTAACCGGACGACCGCTAATGTTTCCGTACATGGTGTCGCAGCAGCAGTACGGCGTGCCGCAAATGCTTGCGTTCCAGGCACACGTTCCTCCCCCTGTATCCAAACCGTATCGGGACGTGATGGACAATTACTGGTGGCAGCGCGCGGAGCACAACAAGTCCAGGCAGTTCCGGACCTTCTGGGAGTTCAATTACAATAAACTTGCATCCTTTTGGCACTTCTATCTGCATCCGCTGTGTTCGATCCCGCTGATCGCCCTGCCCTGCGTCTTGCGTTCCCGGAACACGAGGTTTCTGCTTTGTGCGGGGCTCTTCGTTACCCTGGGGACTGCGCTGTACCCGTTCTATTTCCCTCAGTATAGTGCCCCGGTGGCGGGTATTCTCGTCATCCTTTCGGTACAGGGTTGGCGTTACCTCGCGGCCTGGACGAGACGCTTCAGAGGCGGTGGGCTTTTGATTCCGAGCGCCGTGGTGGCGGTTGCCGGGATCGGTGGGTTCCTGGTAGTTCTGGCTCTCACGCTGCATAGCTCGGATCTCGGACGCCGGTCTCTGACGGTCCCCTCCGAGGCAGTGATGCGCAAACAGATCGAGGGGCGCTTTGCCGCTTCGGGCGGGCGGCACCTTGTAGTTGTCCGCTACGGGCCGAATCACATCCTCCACTTTCCCGTAATATACAATCGCGCCAGGATCGACGAATCGCCCGTGGTATGGGCTAGGGAACTCGGTCCACAACGCGACGAGGAGTTACTGCGCTACTACGCGAATCGTACGGCCTGGTTATTCGAGCCCGACAAAACGCCGCCGGAGATCGAACCATACCCGCGGGCATCCGGCAGCATTGCTTACCAGCGGACAACCCAATCCACAGAGTACTGAGACAAGGGACTGCCCAGCACCGCGCAGAGTTTGCCGCGTTGACCCGCAGCGGTCCTCAAGTCATGGCATCCATCGAAAGAGGAACTCGCCGACCTCCTGGCCGGTGAGCAAGTGCCCTGCGGTGTCTCCGGCCAGGATGGCTTTGGCTGCCAGTTCGGTTACGTCGGGCCATGATCCCAGGCTACCGGTACCTTCGGACACCAAATTAACAAGCGTTACGCATCCTTAGCCGAAGTCGCGCGTCAAAGACCCATAAGGGGGTAGTCTGTACAAATGGGAATTCCTCGTCTTCTCGTCGTCACGGCACTATTGTTGCCAACCGCGGCACTCTTCGCATCGCCAGTCGGAAGCGTTTCCGGCACGGTAAAGGATCCTTCGGGGGCGCTGATCCCCAGCGTCAAGCTGACGCTATCCAACACTGCAACCAACGCGCATTGGAGCACCATCACCAATAGCAGCGGCGAATTCCAATTTCTGCAACTGGCGCCGGCCACCTATTCGCTGGTAGCCGAAAGCACAGGCTTCAAGAAGGCCGCGGTGGCGTCCGTCCTGGTGCAGGTGGATCAGGTGACCCACGTCGAATTGGCCATGGAAGTGGGCAGCCTCAGTGAATCGGTTCAAGTGGAAGGGGTGGCGCCGCTGCTTGAAAACGATAAGAGCACCATGAGCTCCGTGGTGGACACGCGGACCATCGCCAACATGCCGTTGAACGCCCGCCAGTACCTGGACCTGGCGTTGCTGACGCCGGGCGCGGTGCCATCGCAGCCGGGGCAGCAGGGTGGGGGATTCAACGTGGCGGGGGCACGGTCGCAGTCGAATCTCTTCCTGCTGGATGGCATCAGCAATATGGACACGCAGATCGGGTCGGCGCTGGGCAACTTCCGCATCACCGACGCGGTGCAGGAGTTCGCGGTGCAGACCAGCGTGCCCACGGCGGAGTTCGGCCGCGGCCACGGCGCGCAGGTGAGCATCGTCACCAAGAGCGGCACCAACCAGCTTCACGGCTCGGTCTTCGAGTATTTTCGGAACTCCGATATGGATGCCGCCGACTTCTTCACCAACAAGCTGGGCGGCGTCAAGAACACGCTGCACCGGAATCAGTACGGCGCCACGGGGGGCGGCCCCATCCGCAAGGACAAGACGTTCATATTCCTGTCGTGGGAAGGATTCCGCCAGGTGAATCCGACGGTCAGCACCACGCGCGTGCCGACCGCCGCGGAGCGCGCCACCGTCACCGATCCTATCTCGAAGGCGGTATTGCAATTCTGGCCGGCGCCCAATGCGCCCGGAACCACCACCAACTACATCGCCAATGTTTCAGCCTCCACCTTCGACAACAGCGGACTGGTGAAGATCGACCACCACTTTAGCGACCGCGATGTCCTGACCGGCCGCTGGGCCGAATACCAGGGCACGGCGGTGACCGCCGGCGCGCTGCCGCAACTGGGTGGCACCAGCAACCAACCGGTGAGCCGCTCCGGCGTGCTCACCGAAACCCACACGTTCAACCAGACGCTATTGAACGAATTTCGTTTCGGCTTCTCCAGGAATCAGACGTTCCTCACCGTGCAGGACTCGGGCTTCAACGCCGCCTCCGTATTGACCGACGCCAGCGGCAAACCGCTCGCCGGCGTGGTGGATGGCACCAAGAATGTGCTCGATTCCGGACTTCCGACGATTACGGTCTCGGGCGGCTACGGGGTGCTGGGAACCGCCAACAACTATCCCCAGGGGCGCATTACCAATACGTTCGAGTTGTTCGACAACATGTCCTGGATCGCGCCGTTTGGCGCCTCCAAGCATTCCTTCCGTTACGGCTTCCACATCCGCCGCGAAGAAGCGCGCCGGTTCCTGGATGGCTCCGCGCGCGGCGCATTCAATTTCCAAAACTTCGCGGATTTTGCGGCGGGGCAGGTGAACACCTCGAGTTTCCTGGCCGGTTCCACCCTGGCTTACTGGAAGCGGTACCCCATGGACCTGTACTGGCAGGACACCTGGAAGATCAAGGATAACCTTACCCTCAACTATGGCGTGCGCTACGAGTATCCATCGGCCATCTACCAGACGCGGAAGGACGCCACCAACTTCATCCCGGGCGTGGGGCCTGTCTTGCTGGATACTAACCAGGTGCTGAACATCGATCCCACGAAAAAAGGCCTGGCCTCTTTTTTCTACACCCAGGCTCCGTTCACGCTCAGCAACAGCGGCGTGAATTCGGACAAGAATAACGTTGGGCCGGTGGTTGGCCTGGCCTATACGCCGCGCTTTTCAAACAGCCTGTTCGGCAACGACGCCACCGTGATCCGGGCCGGGTTCCGCGTGGGCTACGACGATGTGTTCAACAACATCCCGGCCAATATGGCGCTGAACGCGCCGTATAACCTCACTACCAGCCAGACCGCCGGCGTCACGCAGCCGGGCAAGTTCCCTTGGGCGGTGGGCTTCGATCAGAGCGTGCCTTTCATTTCGAACTTCGGCAACCAGGGCCCCGGCCACCCAGCCAGCGGCGTGATCGGCTTTAGCGCCGAAGATCCCAACCTGCGCAGTGCCTACATTTACCAATACAACTTCGGCATCCAGCGCAGAATCGGCAGCGACTTTTCGATCGAGGCCGATTATCAGGGCTCGAGCGGCCACAAGCTGATGGTCTCGCTGGACCAGAACGAGCCCGTCGTCAATGTCAACGACCCCACCAAGGGCGGCAAGGTGGCTCCCAACGAACAGGTCTTCCCGTACCCCTCGTTCGCGCGGATCACCATGGGCAAAGACCTCGCGAGTTCGAACTACAACGGCCTGGTAACCACTGGCAGATACCAGGGCCGGCACGGAATCTTCCTGCAGGCTTCGTACACCTTCGGCAAGTCGATCGACAACAGCTCGTCCTGGTCGACGCCGTCCGGCCAGCCCGGCAATATCGCCGACCCCCGCAGCCTCAGTCTGGATCGCGGCCCATCCAACTTCGATCTGCGGCATCGCGCCGTATTCACCTACGTGATCGACGTTCCGGCCGGACCCGGACACCGCATGCTGGGCTGGAACAACGGCATCAGCCGCCAGGTGTTCGGCGGATGGCAGATTTCCGGAATCACCACCGTCCAGAGCGGAGCACCCTTCACGGTCTATAACAACGCCACCGACTTCAGCGGATTCAACCAGACTTCGGACCGCCCCGATGTCGCCGGCACCGGCCCGCTGACCCAGGACAACCGGAACGTGGATGCGGCGTTCGACACCACCTTCTTCTCGAAGACGCCGCCCACCGGGCGCGTGGGCACGGCCGGACGCGATCAGTTCTACGGACCCGGTCTGGTCAATTTCGATTTCGCCGCCGCCAAGAGCTTCGCGCTGCACACGGAACGTCTCCGGCTGCAGTTCCGCGGGGAGCTGTTCAATATCTTCAACCACACTAACTTTTCGAACCCCACCAGCAACCAGAGCAGCTCGAGCTTCGGTAAGATCACCTCCACCGTGGGAAGCGCGGTGGCCACGGCGGTGGGCACTACGGCCGGCCTGGTGGGCGGTGGCCCGCGCGTGGTTCAGCTTTCGATGCGATTGATTTTCTGAGATCCGGGTGGAGAAGGAACCACTCCCTTACGGTCATGGCTCTGATGTCTCGTTGACAGTACGAGACTTCGCATCAGAGCCGCGACCGTTAGGGAGCGGTTTTACGCGCTGACAACTAACTAACCGATGCTTAGTGCGAAGACTTGGCGATGCGCTCCACGTCGGCCATCAGCCTCAGGGTATTCTCGCCGTAAACCTTGCGGATTTCGGCGGCGCTATAGCCTTCTTCCAGTAAGGCGCGAGTCAGATTGGGCCACTTGTCGACGCTGTCCAGGCCTTCGGGGGCGCAGCCGATGCCGTCGAAATCGCTGCCCAGTCCCACCGCATCCACGCCGGCGATTTCAACCACGTGGTTGATGTGCTTGACCACGTCTGCCAGCGTCGCGCGCTTCTCCGTGCCGCCGCCCACCTGGGCGCGGGCTTCGCGCATGGCATTGCGCAGACCTTGCGGGTCGTTGGCGTATTTCCGGATGAGCTGATCGCGGACGGCGAGCATCTTCTCCTGGGTCGCGGCTTCCGCCTCGTAAACGCCGGCGTTCAGGAAACCGCACGAGAAGTTAATCTGAACCACACCGCGTTTCTTGCCGAGCGCGGCGATCATTTCATCGGTCATGTTGCGCGGCGCAGGCGAAATGGCGCGGCAGGAGGAGTGCGAAGCGAAGATCGGCGCCTTGCTGACTTCGAGCGCATCCCAGAATGTCTTGTCGGCCACGTGCGAAATATCCACGATCATGCCGAGGCGGTTCATTTCGGCCACCACCTCCTTGCCGAACGGCGAGAGCCCGTTGTTGGGTTTGTTGGAATCGCCCGAGGAATCGGCCCAGTGGTTGCTATTGGCGTGGGTGAGAGTCATGTAGCGCACGCCCTCGTCATAGTAGCGGCGCAGCAGGCGGAGGCTGTCTTCGATGGCGTGGCCGCCTTCGATGCCAAGCAGCGCGGCCATCTTGTGCTGCTGGTGCGCCCGCCGGATATCGCCGGCGGTGGTGGCGAAGAGAAAATCCTGGGGATACTTTTCGATGATGTCGTGGCGTACGGTGTCGATCATCTGCAAGGTGCGGTTAGCCGAGTGGTTACCCTCCACGTAACTGGCGGCCACGTAGACCGCGAAGATCTGGGCGCCCATGCCGCCCTGCTTCATGCGGGGCACGTCGGTCATGTGATCGGTGTTCGGTTTGCCGATATCCAGGCCGGCCACGGTGGCGCTGGTGACATCGTTATGGGTGTCGATGAGGATGGTGGATTTGTGGACGCGCTGCACTTCGGCATCGGTCACGGCCCGCTTCTTGCGCCCGGGCGCCTGCGCGAATGCCAGGGCCGCGGTAAGGGCAATGCAGAGTGTGATACGAATGATTGCGTTCATGGCGACGGAGTATAGCATGGGGGTTTTCTTCCAGGCATTTTGTGGGGCAGGTTGCCAACCTGCCGCGGATTGCCAATCCGCCCGCCGTCCGCCTTGACGCGAGAAGTTCTGGCAAGGCGGCGAACGTGCGGGCAAGGGCGAACGTGCCGCTGAGCCGCTGCTGGAAAGGTGGAGCCGCTGTCTCGATGCTGAGTCCGCCCAGCGCGTGGCTGAATTTCGCTTCGATCCCGCCGTGCAGGCCCGAGTCGATTTGCTCGCGAAGCGGGCCATTGAGGGCGTGCTAAGCGACGATGAGCGGGCGGAGTATGAGGCCTTCATCGCCGCGGCGGATTTCATTGCCATCTTGAAACTGAAAGTCGGCCGGCAAGCAATTGGCCTGATGTTACGCCGGATCAGCGGGCGAATCGGCGGCGCCGATGATTGGAACGATCACTTCCGCATTGACTCGCGTGGTAACGTGATAATTATGGGTGTTGTCGCCACGGTTCTGGACGGAATACTCGACCCT
>DATMNI010000396.1:0-25676 GCA_035570275.1 Candidatus Acidiferrales bacterium
TTGGAGCAATACAGGACTCATGCCCGGTCCTCGCTCCCGCTCCTCACACCCCGCGCGCCCTCACCCCGTAACGGTAGACCAGGGCGCCGGCGCCCACCGTCGCCAGCGCGGTAAGCGATGCCAGTGGCTGCCAGACGATGCCGTAAACCATCATGCAGGTCCCCACCAGAATGTGCGCTGCCGGAATCGCTAGTGACACAAGAGAGAAAAGAAACGGCGCGGCGACTCGCCACTCCGCGATCATATGCTACCCGGGCCGGAGATACCCGCAGCCATTCAGCGCTTACTTGGCGTGGGGACGAAGTTCTCCAGCGCCCAGAGCTCGAAGGCATGGTCATAGTCCCACGAGGCGACGATCATGCGGCGCCCGTCGGGGCTGAATGTCATCGACCCGAAATGGCGAATCTTCACGAACCCCGAAGACAGGATGTGTAACAGGAAGCGCCGGATGAACTCTGCGGCATCAAGTGTCATCGACTTGGTGTGATTGCCGTGTCTGGAGTCGCGCCACCGAAAAGTGACCCGGCCATGGTCTAGCGACAGCAGGCGACTGCTGGAGATGGCCACTCGGTGCGTATAGCGGGCGAGGTACTTCAAGACGTGCTCCGGTCCGCCGAACGGCGGTTTGGCGTAGACCACCCATTCTGTCTTCTTTGATTTCCGAAGCCACGCATGGAATCGAGCAGGCCGGGCGAGATCGGCCAACTGCCCGAAGAATCTCAGCGTGCCTTCGGCGAAAGCCTGTCGCAACCAGGCCAGCAATTTCCCACGAAACAGCCTGCTCAAGACCCGCACGGGCAGAAAGAACTTCGGCCGGCAGGGAATCCATCGAGACCCGTCGGGAGACAATCCACCGGCCGGTACGACACAGTGGACATGGGGATGATGCCACCCGCCCACAATACCCTGAGTGCCGAGAGTACTCACGTCCAAGTCTTCTACCCGTTTCATCCGCTCCATGGTTCGACCCTTCAGATTGTCCGCAGACTGAAGCGGGTGACGGTGCGGTCTCCGTCATCGACCCAACGGGAAGGCGTCTGAAGATTCCAGTATGGATGCTTTTGTCTGAGTCCGCCGAGATCAAGATCGTGGAGCGACCACATCTGAGTAAAAAAGCTCTTCTGTCTCTCACGTCATTGCTAGCCACACGACTAGACGACCGCGTTCGCGATAACCTGCTGCAAACGGTTGTTGACGGATGCAAGGGAGGCCAGCGTGCTGCAATTAGAATTACGGGACCTGATGATCCTAAAAGAAGACGTCACCGTGCTAGTCGACGCAACGGCACAGACTGAACTGATCGATCTCATGGCCCGCATGATAGTTGTGGTCTTTCAAGGAGAAAGAGTTGATGCCGGAGCTTCAGTACAGTCCCAAGATCAAGCCGGAGCACGTGGCTCGCAAAGCCATCGTCTACTTACGGCAATCCAGCGAAAAGCAGGTGCGGCAGAACAAGGAAAGCCAGCGGCTTCAGTATGACTTCGCCGAGCGCATGCGTGCCCTGGGCTGGCAGGCGGTGGAGATCATCGCCGACGACCTTGGATCGAGTGCGGCCATCGCTGCCGCGCGCCGAGAAGATTCGAGCGCGTCGTCAGCTCGGTGGCCTTAGGGGAGGTGGCAATCGTCGGCAGCCGAGAGGTCTCCCGGCTATCCCGCACGGATAAAGACTTGTGCCGGCTGCTCGAAGTGTGCCAGATTTTTTGAGACGCTCATCGCCGACGAGCAACAGGTCTATGATTTGAGTTTTCTCGATGACCAACTGGTGCTTGGCATCAAGGGGACGCTCAGCGTCGTCGAGTTGAAGGTCCTTCGCCAACGAATGCAGGCGGGCCAAGAGTCCAAAGCGCGTCGCGGCGAGCTGTTCAAGAGGCTTCCGGTCGGCTATATCCTGGACGCTATGGGTAAGGTTGTGGTTGACTCCGATTCCACGGGTGTGCGAAGCCATTCAACTCGTATTCACGAAGTTTCGTGAATGCTGGAGCGTGGGTCAGACTTTCCAGTGGTTTCGTGATCATGACGTAGAACTGCCAGCCAACCGATCCAGGGAACGGGGCTGGTCTGGAAGATTCCTTCGCAGAGCTTGATCCGCGACATTCTATGCAATCCCTTCTATGCCGGCGCCTATGTTTGGGGACGCCGACCGGTCGCGACCTTGCTGGTCGAGGGTAGGCTGGAGAAGCGCCAGAGTGGAACCCGCACCGCCGAAGAGTGCCGGGTGCCGGGTGCCGGGTGCCGGGTCTTTATCCGCGATCATCACGTAGGTATATTGACTGGGCAACCTACGAAGAGAACGACGTATGACTCGGCGCAACTCCGTGAACTTGGCGGGCTGACGAATCCATGCCTGCAATGCGTGCCGGGCAAGGTCTGCTTGTGGGACTTCTCCGGTGCGGCCACTGTGGTCGCAAGCTTCACGTGCGCTACTGGGGTGGACGGGGGACCCATGCCCGTTATCTATGCAAGGGAGACTATGACGACGGCGGGCAGTATTGCATTGGCTTTGGCGGTGCTTCGGTGGACCGTCAGTTGGGGCAAGAGTTGCTCACGGCGATCTCGCCTTTGTGAACGTTCTTCTTTTGATCGCCGAGCGACGGACGCATCGTAGCCGTGTAGAAGACTTTCCTACGCAGTGTTCATTCGATCGAGCGGATGACAACAGTTGCGGGTTCCAGCAAGCGCATCCTGACCAGATTCAAGTACGGGCTTCCAAACGGATAAACGGCCGCTTGATTCGCTGGGGATCTGTCTCCATCGTCTCAAACCTGTCAAGTCCCCCCGGTAGACTACGCCCGCCCCGGAGGCCCCTGCCGCGCTTGCGGCTTACTACAACGGCCCATCCCTGTAGCAAATCGGAACCGTTCAATCTGTCTTGGGGCCCGCTGCGCGGACACGGATCGGACACATTGATGCTGTTTCTAAGCTATCCTATTGACACTACGTACAAAGCTAGCTTGACGGAGAGAGGAGAGGGACCCCTCCGGGGCAGAGCTTCTGGGAGCAATGACCTCCCTTGGGCCCTCCCGAGAGTCCTACAAGCCATCTTGAAAATCAAGAGGGCGGCCGACGCCAACGGCTGGTGCGCCGGCCCCGCTCCCTGCAGTGTCTGCTCAAAGGATTTGAGCAGCACTTTCGTGCGCGCATGCGCGGCAGCGCTATTGCAGCGAGCCGTGCCGGAAGTGCGGCGCGGGCCTGGTCGCGGTGGAAAGCCCAGGAGAGATACCGGGACTGCGACCGGCAAACAGCAACGGAACGGGCAAAGCCAGCGCTATCGGGAGCGCGTCAAAAACCGAAAACCACCAGCAGAGGAAGCCGTTCCAGAGGTCGCGAGGGTAATCCCTAAGAAGTTTTTTCGACGCCTGTTGTGACCGGCCCGGCTGCTACGTGGGCTTCGTGCGTCAGCGGCGCTCGCCGTCGCAACACTTCTACTCGCACGAGTGCCGGCGTGCGATGGAGCGCGTCTGGGAACGCGAGCGGCACTGGCAAAAGACACGCGCCGGTTGAGCGAAATCCCGCGCGCGGTGTGGTGTCCAGGCGGTGGGAATGGCACCGCCAGTTAACCGTGAGGTATTGATCGCCGCCGGCCACTGGCTTACATTCAACCTGTCCCGCAAGGAAGGGGACGGAGTGCTGCACTGGGCTGACAACCATCTGCTGGATCTGAAGTGGGAGGAGATCGGCGAACACTACGGACGCTATCGGTTACACCTGCCGGAAGCCGAACGCGCCATGGCGCGTTCGCTGGAGCGCTACGGGCAGTTGTCGCCGGTGGTCGTGTGCCGGCGCCAGGACCGCTACGAACTGATCGACGGTTTCAAACGCTTGGGCGTCGTACGCGGTCTGGTGCAGATCCCGCGTCTGTCGGCCCGGCTCATGGATGGCCGATGAGCGTCAGGCGAAAGCGGCGATCTACGGTCTGAATCGTGCCGGGGGCCGCACGCGGGAACTGGAAGAAGCCTGGATCATCCAGGCGCTGGTGCGGGAAGACGGCTTGAGCCAGGTGGAGGTGGCAGAGCTGTTGGGCCGCCACAAGAGTTGGGTGTGCCGGCGGCTGGCGCTGATCGAGCGTTTGGGACCAAAGGCGAAAGACGAACTGTTGACGCCCACGGCAGCGCGGCAGATTGTGCGGTTGCCGCAGGGCAACCAGACGGAAGTGCTGGAAGCGACGGCGCGAGGCGCTGTCGAGCGCGGAGTTGGGCGGCGTGGTGGACCTGTGGCTGCGATGTTCCGAACGTCGCCAGCAGGAGTATCTCCTGGCGCATCCGCGCGAAGCGCGCTCGCAAGCCAAGGGAGTACTTCCCTCCGTGCGCGATCCGCGGCTGAGCGAAGCCGGCAACCAGGTGTGGAAGCGTGTCGGAATGCTGCTGGATGTGCTGGGGCGCATGGAAGTGTGGTTGGCACACCAGGGGCGCACCGGGCTGACGCTGGAGGATCGAGCGATCCTGTTGCCTCGTTTCCAAAGGCTGGCGCGGGATGCCGGATCGGTGGCCACGCTGAGCCAGGACTTCGTCGGCGAATTGGAGCGCGCATGTAGGAGTCGACGCGCAACGAGATCATCCGCTTGCACTACGGCGGTGCATCGCAACGCCGCATCGCCCAACTCTTGGGAGTCGCCCGCAAGAGCGTGGGCCGCGTGTTGGCGGATTCCGAACAAGGCAGGGCCAGTGCGGTGGAAGTGGAGCGCCCGCGACGAACAAGCGTGCTGGACCCATTCGCCGATCACATCGCCCAACTGCTGGAGCGGTATCCAAACATCACGGCGGTCCGCCTGCACGAAGAGTTGTGCCGGCTTGGTTTCCAAGGTCGCTACACGATCGTGCGGGAGCGGCTGCGTGTGCTCCGGCCGCACGCGCCGAACTGCCCGTGCGGCGCTTCGAGACCGGTCCAGGAGTGCAAGCACAAATGGATTATTCGCCGTACGACATCTCCTTCACCGCCGAAGGGCATGTTCTTCGCATGCAGATCGCCATGGAGCGTCGCCGTCCGCCCGGCGCTCCACTCGGGCGCCTGTTCGAGCAACTGCGACGTAAGCCGGGAGACGCGTCCGGCGAGCGTCGGCACGCGCCGCAGGTGCAGCTCCGCTACTTGCAAATCGAAGCCCATTTGGGCCGCGGTCATGCGGGGCAGGCCATGCACGAATTGTGAATGCAGCGCCATCGCCGCTTGCCCGGCTGCCCGCAGATAAGGGAGGAGCTCGGGCCCGGATTTTTCGAAACTGGCTAACGTTGGCCCTTCCACCGCGGATTGCCACAGGATGAAATGGGCAGGCTCGTAAGCCAGCGGTTGCGCCATCCGCAACGTGCCACCGGTACGCGCCTCGCTGTTCCAAAGCGCGCTCATGGTGTGGTAGGTCCGTTCGCCCTCTTCACCGCAATAGGTCTTGCCGTAGAAGACCAGCGGGCTGCCTCCGCCATCCGGGTACGCCGTCAGCTTCACCGTGCAGCCGTGTTCCGGTATGTAGCGAACCACTTCGAGCGACAGCGGCCCCACGTGGATCTCGCGGCCGATGCGGCGGTGAGTAGTAGCGTGGGGCATGGCCCACGAAAAGACAGCGGTACCCGATGATTTATTGAAACTGAGCCAGCGATTAGAAGAGTGGCGGAGCGCGAACCCGCGGCGAACCCGGCTGCCCGAGTCGATCTGGGAGGCGGCCGTGGAGATGGCGTAGAGGCATGGCCTGCACTGCACCACCAAGGCGCTGCGAATGGATTACCGGCCTGCAGTTGTAAGTAAGGGCTTCCGAGCCTGGGTGCGATACCAATGCACAAAGCGCGAAAGGCCGTCACTCAGCCTGGTCCGGGGCTGATAGCCCAGAATACTGCTCGCCTTGTCAATGTCAGCCCAGGTAAGCGAAACGTCGCCCGGTTGCGGCGGGAGGCGTTTTCGAATCGCAGAATTCCCAGTGGCGTTTTCGAGAGCAGACAACAACGCGTTCAGGGTGACCGGGCTGGAATTGCCCAGGTTGAAAATTTCACACACACCACCGGGATGCCCGGAGCACCACTGGGCTGCCGCGCAGATTCCGTTCACAATGTCATCAATGTATGTGTAATCTCTTCCCGCGGTTCCGTCGCCAAACATCGGGATCTCGCAACCACTTTCCAGAAGCCGGGTGAATTTGTGAATGGCAAGATCGGGCCGTTGTCGAGGTCCATAGACCGTGAAGAAGCGAAGGCAGGCGATGTTCATCCCAAACAAATGCGCATACGTATACGCAATGGATTCAGTCGCCAGTTTGCTGGCTGCGTATGGCGAGATCGGACGCAGAAAATGATTGTCTTCGCGAAACGGAGCTGGAGCGCCTTCTCCATACACGGAGCTGGAGGATGCCAGGACGAAGTTCCGGATTCCGCGGCGGCGGGCCGCCTCCAGCAGGATGTACGTGCCGCCAACGTTCACCTGTTCATAGAGTACCGGCTCTTCGATTGAGGGCCGGACCCCTGCGCGAGCGGCCAGGTGGATGACAGTGGTCGGACGAAACTGCGAAAATGCTCGATCGACTCCGTCCACATCGCGAATGTCGCATTCAAACAGCATCACCTGGCCTGACTGCATCACCTCCTGAAGATTGCGGCGCTTGCAGGCGGGCGGATAGAACGAATCGAAGTTGTCCATCACCGCCACGCAAGCGCCGGCGCGAAGGAGCGCTTCGGCCAGATGCGATCCGATGAAGCCGGCGCCGCCGGTGATCAATATATTTTCCGAACATGAGATCATAACCTGGCCACATCCACACGCAACAGAGAATCTTCATTTAGAACAGCTTCAGAAACCTCCAGCATCATTCGCGCATCCTTGAAGCGCATTGGGTCCTGGGGGTGGCGGAGACATTGATGCGCATAGAGAAAGCAATGCATGGCTGCATACAGAGGCAAGCGCTTTTCGACGGCAGAACCCGCATTTTCAAGGTAGCCTTCCAGAAAAGCAATAGACCCGGCCGCGGGCAGCCTGCTCGTGGCCCTGGCCCTGTGCTGGTGCCAGGCGAGTTGCGTCCATTGGGAGCCAACATCCTCGGCTGGTTCGCCCGTCGCACAGTCCTCCATATCAAGCAAGGCCAACCGCTCCCCGGCAACCAGGATATTGTCGCCGTGGAAATCACCGTGGATCAGGCCTGGCGGTGATGGTGAGTCCTCCCGCAAACGTCTTGTTATTTCCTGCTTGATATCTGCAATCCGGGACTGTTCGCCGGGCAAAATGCAGGCGAACGAATCCGCATTTTCCGCCATCCGGCCGATCTGCGCATCCGTTCCCATGTGCAGGGGCGCCACGCTGGGGAGACTGTGAAAACAAGCCAGAGCTTTACCGGTCTGGCGGCACAGTACTGGAAACCCGGCGCTCTGCACCATCGAAAAAAGAACTACGCCAGGCACGTGACCGAAGAGTTCCAAATTCAGGTCTTCGATGACGCCCAGCGGTTCTGGGAATTCGAAGCCCACGCCGCCAGACGCGGCGTACAAAGCAGCCAAGATGTTTCGCGTCTCCTCGAACCTGGCAGCACGCGTCATGCGAGCCCATACCACTTCCGGAGCATCGCCGGCCGGACTCGAATCCCAGCAAAGGTCGTAACGCAACAAACATTTCTGCTCAGGTTTGTATCGCATTGCCTTCGCGTGAACGGTGCGCAGCTGACGGCCCGCGGCGCGCCTGCCAAGCATCGATTGCAGAATTGGAAGCATGCGAGCTCCATCCACTGCAACCGGCAGCCCCGGGAGGCGCCGATCGGCTGGGAATGCCTGAAACAGCAAATGGAGCTCCGGGGAATAGAATGCAATCCGGATTGCGCCGTTTGCAGGAGATGGAGTCGGGTAGCTCAGGTTGAGCTGCTGCTCCAGCCGGGGTCCGTCAGCCGGTTTAACGCGGCGGGCCATAATGAGCGACACATCGCCATCCCGGCGCGGTGCCTGATACAGCAAGCGCGTGGGACCCTTCTGCCCGGCCTGCAGCCAGGACAACTCGAACCGGTTGAGGTCTACGTCAGCATCACAGAGGCCCCGGATTGCGTCACGCACCGCGGCGGGATTCGGCAACGGCCATTCCATCTTCCTGCTCCTTCGGTTTCATTGGTGTGGGTTTCAATTGTGCCGGTTGAGATGCATTGCCTGTCATGGCGGCACACTCGGCAACTTTCCGGATCGCCAGCGCGCACTCCCGAATGAATTTTTCCGGAACCCTGGTAAAAGCCGGCAGGGTCAGCAGGCGATCGGCTACGCTCAGGACGCCGGGCAGCTCAGGTGTTGACACGGGATGACTTGCGGCTGACGGCACCACTCCCCCGAACTGCGAGCCGTCTGAAGCGCTGAAGATGGGAGATTCATGAAGCAGGCGTTTGCGGTCGCCGATCCGTGCGTAGCGCTCCACCCCGATCGGTACACCTTCGGCGTCCAGAGCCTCCACGAATGCCTTGCGCTTCCAGTTACCCGCATACTCAGGCGTGTAGCGCAGGATGAACTCCAGGAATCCGCCGCGAACGCCCTCCGGTGTGGTTTTGATTGGCTCCACTGCCCGGCAGCTTGTCAACTCGTTACAGAGGATTTCATAGTTACGCTGACGCCGCCGGTTCAGCTCGTCGAGTCGCGACAGGCTGCCCAGCGCAAGCTGAATCGCATAAAGGTGCGGCCGGTATTTGACGCCCAGGCTGAGATAGTCGGTATCGAAGGTATTTGCGGCCTGACCCTTCTTCAGTCGTCCGTAGTGGCCAAGGACAAGCATACGGTCGAAGAGCACCGGATCGTCGGTGACGGCAATTCCGGCCTCGCCGCCCGAAACAGCTTTCGGACCTTGCAGGCTGAAGCATCCAATGTCGGCCCATGAGCCGACCGGTCTGCCGCAGTAGAGAGCGCCGTGGGCGTGGGAGCAATCCTCGATCAACGCGAGTTTATGCCGGCGCGCAATTTCCACGAAACGGTCCATAGGCGCGGGATTGCCCCACAAGTGGACGACGCAGATGGCGCGCGTGAATGGTGTGATGCAGCGTTCCGCCGCACCGGGGTCGGCCAGCAATGTCTCCGGATCGATATCGCAAAACACGGGCCGCCCCCCGCATTGCAGGATGGGGGCAGCCGTAGCGAAGAAGGTGTATCCAGGAACAATGACTTCTGTGCCCGGTCTGACGCCCACTGCAAAGTAGGCGCTGTGAAGCGCGGCGGTGCCGCTGTTCATGGCCAGGGCATGGCTGCTTCCGGTCAAACGGGCAAAGCGCTGCTCGAACTCAGCAATCTCGCCTTCACCCTTTGCCAGGGTACTGATGTCGCGGCGTGCCGCGGCAAGGATCGGCAACAGATCGGTAGAACGAATCTGCCGCCAGGATTCGCGGTACTTCGTCCGAACGGACGGCGCGCCGCCGTTAATAGCCAGTGTGTCAGGGTTCATGAGCTTGCTCCGGCCGACATCTGCCCGGCTGTTGGCTGGTCGTTCGGCATTGGCTTCAGACGCGACCCGCCGTTGTAGTCGGCGGCGGTCAGTCCTCCGTAGCAACTGCCCTTCTGATTGAGCGGCAGGACAATGCTCTGGCGGCTCAGCGCTGAAGCGTAAATTGCGGTACAGATCTCGACTGCCGCACGGGCCTCTTCCGGAGCAACCGGCAAGGGCAGCCCCTGCAAAATGGCATCGAAAACCGCGGACAAATAAGGCGTATGAGGGTTAAACTTTTGCGGCTCGGAGGGGTCTGGATAAATCTCCAGAACCTCGCGCAACGACTCCTCACGCCCGTTCTGGTCCATTGATTCGAGGGACCACGGAAAGTGAGCGGAGGCTCGCTCCCCAATGACATCGAAACCGTGGGCCGGACGCTGCGCCGCCATGGTTCCGTAACAACACGCGAGGGCGCCGCTTGCAAACCGGACCGTAGCTGCACAGGTATCTTCCGACTCGATCGGCTCGCGCAGTGTCTCCATCGTGGCTGTCACCTCCGTCGCCCGGCCAAAGATGTGCAGCATCAGGTCGAGTTCATGGATGAGTTGTGTCATGGCCATGCCTCCGCCTGCGGTGGCCCATTCTCCCCACCAGGCGGTGCGTTTTTTTGCCGGCTTCGCACCGTCCTTTCCTTTCGCGGGCTTTTCCCAGCGCGCGAAGCGGCTGAACCGGCCAAACATCAGTCGGCCGAGGTGGCCGTGGTCGCGAAGCCAGCAGGTTCGCTGCACTTCGGGAAGGTAGCGAAATTGATGAACGGTCGAGAGCTTTCCAGGATGCTTTTCCGCTGTCGCAAGGATGTTATCGGCAGAACGAAGCGTGTGCGCCAACGGTTTTTCTGAGACCACGAATTTGCCGGCCTCCAGCGCGTCCACAACAATACGCTCATGCATAACCGGCGGCGTACACACAATCACGACATCTACCTGGTTGTTTTCCAGCAACCTTTGATAATCGGAATAAGCGAACGGGATGAAATGCTGGGTTGTGGCCTTTTGCCGCCGCGGTTCGTCCGGATCGGCAACCGCAATAAGCTGCGCGCGATCCGCCAGTTCCAGGCAGGCAGACGCATGTTGCCCGAAAATGCGTCCAGCGCCAACAATTCCAATTCCAAGCTTCGTCATGATGCCTTTTGCGCCTCCTCAATGCCTTCCATACCAATGCCTTCCATACCCGGCTCTCCGGCCGTAGCTGGAGATGAAATCAAGCCCGGCATCGTCCGGCATCGGACCTTGCGATGGCCGGCAAGCACGCCCAGCAACTGCCCCAGAGCATCTCTTTCCTGAGGTTCCATTAATGCGTGATGGAGCATGATCCCAACGGGGCTTTTGCCGGATATCGTGGGAGCCAGCATCGAGGCCAGTATCGTTGCCCATTCGTCGCGCGGTACCGCAATTCCCCGTTTACGTGCAAACCAGTCAATCGTGATGGGCAGTTCCAAAAGCCGCGGGTCTGCAAAACGAATTGCTCCCGTATCGCGCGACAAGCCCGCGAAGCCCAGATCGGAAAGGCAACGTGCCGTAATTTCTGAACAGCGGTTCCAGGGAGGCGTAAATATTGAGTCAGGTGGAAACCCGAGCAGAGCGGTAAGGCGCTCCCGGCCCTTAAGCAAATCTCCGCGCTGTTGCGCATAACTTCGGGCCGGACCAAACTCGCACTTCTTGCCCGCCGGTTCGTAATTGATGTGCTTGTAGCCATGCTGATGGAGATGCATGCGGGCGGGATTTTCCGCTTTGCGCCGCGCCAGATCGCGCGCCATCTCCGCGTTCAGTTCGACAGGAATGACGGCTATATCGACAGGGACCGCAGAATCGGCGAAGATATCCAGAAGCTGGACGAGCCGTTCATGGGCCCAACCCGCATCATCGTCGCGAAAGAACAAATGTACGGGCTGCTCCAGAGTATCGAGCGCCTCGCACACGGGCCGCAACCAGCCCGGCGGTCCTTTCATCAGGGGCTTCGGAGCGGGGACTTCTTTTGATATCGAAGATTGGGAGCGGTTTGTAAGCTCCCGAAGAATGCGCGTGCTGTTCTCAGGCCCTTTCATATCCAAATCGAGGGTGCGGGGCTGGAAGTCAAAAAGAGAGAGAATCGCGGACCCCAATCGCCGCGGGGTGAGCTGCTCTGGATCCAGCACATGGACTGCGCCCAAACGCTCCAGCCGGCGCGCGCGGTTCATCTGTTCGTCTTCCTCTTCCGTGGCGTAGGGGACCACCAGAGCAGGAACGCGCGAACCTACCACCTCCAGAGCGGTGTTGTACCCGCACTGACTGACCGAAGCGGCGGCCCGCCGCAGTTCCGAAGCCAGGTCTGGTACAAATCTGTGCAGGGATAACCCAGGTTTGCCATCTGAGATCTGCTGCAAAGTCTTCCACTGCTCCTCAGGCAAAAACGGCCCCGCAATAAGCTTCATTTCCACGGGCAGATGCTCGCGGATCATGTCATACGCAAGCACAGCGTTGCGCAGGAGAGGCTCGCCCACTATTCCTCCGCCCGCGGAAACCACAATGCGCGGCTCGCGTGGCGATGGCGCCGCCGATTCACCATCCTGATTTCTGGGAACGAAGCCAGTGTAAAAAACCGGCGCCCGCAATGGAGTGGCGGGACGGAACGATTCTTCGAGCCGTGCAAACCGCGGATCGGCATGAACCAGCACGGCATCGAAATAGCGGTTTGCCCGCTCGGCGGCGAGCTGATCGTGGCTCGGGCTGCGGTTGACCAGGATGTCGCGAAGGCTGCAGGCAATCGTCGTTTGCGGCCTTGCTGAGCGGGCTGTTTCCAATAAAGGAAGCAGTTCGAAGGCAAACTTCTTTCGTCCGAACGGGAACAGCTCTATCAGGATGACTTGAGGTTGCAGTGCGTCAAAGGTGTCTAAGATGAGTTTCGGGCGAAGCTCCTGCGCCTGCTCGACGCTGTATCGCGGATCGCGGCTGCAGAGCCGCATTTCCGGATCGAATCCAAGTGGAGGGAGGTTGACGAGTTCCACCTCCCCTTTCGGGATACTCAACTGGTGCGGCAGCAAGCCGCCATTCAGGAAAGTTACTTCGAAATGTGCTCCCAGGCCGCGCGCCAGCGCGAGTGCGCGCACGAGGTGCCCGATTCCCAGTGCATGCTGGCAGTAAAACAGAAGCTTTGGACGCGAGTTCATCAAGAGTTAGTCCCTGTCGGCGCGAAAACTAAATTTTAGAGAAAGCTGAATCGTTCTGGGCGCCAGTGCGGCAATGGCCTGACCGAAGCGCGGCGAAGAGGTCTCACCGATGATGTCGGTCAGGTTAGTGCGATTAAATAAATTAAAAGCATCCACATTCAGCTCGATTCTGCGGAACGCGCTCACGTCGCCGTCTTTATTCAAGGCGCCCGTATACACTTTGAAAATCTTGCTCAGGCGCAAATCTGTCTGGAAAAGCCCCGGTCCGTTGCCGGTATTGCGTGTCACGCCGGACGGGCGGTCATTGTCAATTCCGTCGCCATTGTCGTCTGAACCTGTCGTGATGTTGAATGGCCGCCCCGAGCTGGCAACCAGCAGCAGTCCGATGCGGAAATTCGCGGGTAAATCGGAGGTCCCCGAGAGCACTACTCTGTGCCGCGCATCAAATGAGGAGCGGCCCCACTCGGGGCCGAGTTGGCGACTGTTGGCCGGGAGGTCGAATGGCCCGCCGGTATTGTCGTCACTATGCGAGAACGTGTATTGCATTTTGAATTTGACGGCCTTCGCGATATTGCCCTGCAGGGTGGCGATTACCGCATTGCTGCGCAGCAATCCGACCGACTGTATCTGCCGGTCGAGAAACAGAGTGGGATCGGGACGCACGCCGTTGGTAGCCGGCGCATTCACGTCTACAGCGCGAAAGAGGTGAACTCCCCGCAAATACCGGTATTCCAAAGACCCCCGCATGGCTGCCATTGTGCGTTCAACGCCAAAGGTCCCCTGAAAAAGATAGGGCATTCGGATATCGGGCGCGAGCTGCCAGATGCTGGGCTCTGCTCCGGAGAGTGAGGGAACCGGAAAAAGCGGGCGGCGAACAATGAACTCCGACTCCTGAATGTTATTCAGCAAGTGCACCTGTTCCAGAACACGATCGGAAAGCCGGTCTCGAAAAATCCCCGCGCCGGCGCGAAACACTGTCTTTCCCTGTCCAGGCGCCCAGGCGAAAGCCAACCGGGGGGCAAAGCTTCCCTGGCGGCCCAGGCTCTCCTGCCACTCGTAACGCGAACCCAGCATCAGCGTAATGTGTTGCCTGATGCGGATTACATCCTGCGCAAACCCGTATGCCTCGTGCTTGGTAAAGGAAATGTCAGGGTTCCCCCGCACGATCTGCAGCAAGTCCGGGGAGCCTGCCTGAAGGGCGGCGAGGCTCGGAAAATGGAAGATCCCGCCGAAATTAGTGGCATCGTCGGCCGTGAGAAACTTCGGCAGAACACCGGCGCCGAACCGGAAGGTATTCGGGCCGCGAACATAGTCGACGATATCCTGCACTTCCACGCGGTTGGCGCGCTGTGAAAAAGAACTGGGATTGGGGCCGCCGATAAATGCGCCGCTGACCTCAATCTCCGGCGCCAAAGCAGTAGTTCCAGCCCGTTCGCTCTCGCGCTCGGCGCTGAAGCGCAGCGTGTTGAAGAGAGACGGCGATAGTACGTCGGTGTACCAGAATTTCAGCGCATTGCGAACGTCATTGGTCCGGATGCCGTTTTCGGGAAGCCGCAGGCCGCCCACACCCCGGTCTTCGGCGGGCCTGTCGCTGAAGGTGTACACCAATGAGAAATTACGTTCGGCGCTCGGGCGAAAGTCGACCCGGCCCAGGACGTTGTTCGTGGTTTGCGACGTCGGAGCGTTTCTCAGCAGCGGCCCCTGGAGCGTGGTGGCATTGACGACTGCATCTTCTTTGTCGGTGAGCCGCGAGGCACTTAACAGGAACCTGGTGCGCCGGAAGGGCAAAGGGCCGCCCAGCGACGCGTCCCACGTATTGCGATCGAGATGGGGCTTCTCGAGAGCAAACGCATTCCTCGCGTCGAATACGTCGTTGCGCTCATAAAAAGCCACATTCCCGTCAAAGTAAGATCGGGAGCCGTTGCGGGTCGTGACCTCCACCCGGCCCGAACCAGGCCGCCTGAACTCCGGTGCGTAGGGATCTCTGTTGATGGTGATTCTCTTGATCGCGTTCGCCGGTAAATCCATGGCCGAGCTTTCCATGCCGTCCACAACGACGGAAACTCCTTCGCTTCCCTGCGCGGCGGGAGCAAGATAGTTGCTGACGACTCCGACAATGTCCTGACTCTGGGACGGGAGCGCCGCAAAGAAATCGGCGTTCACATTAAACGCACCTGCATTATTTTCCGGCGCATCCAGTTGCGAGAGCCGGGCACTTACAGAGACTTCCTCTCTGTTGCGGCCGAGGAGCATCGGAAGCGTGATATCGTTCATCCGCTCATTTCCGACCGAAAGCTTGATCTCGGCGCGCCTGAAGCCTTCGGCTTCGCCACGCAGCGTATATTCGCCAGGGACCACATCGGCGAAGCTGAATCGTCCTTCGCGATCGGTCGCAGTGTGGCGGCTCTGGCTGGTAGCCTTGCTGGTTAGCGTGAGCGCTTCTCCTGCAATGGCGGCGCCGGACGGATCCTGCGTCGATCCCGTAATGGTCACTCCGTCCTGCGCGCTGGCCACACCGGCACAGAAGCAGATGCTGACGAGAAGGGCACGAAGCTTTCCTGGCATAGTGCGTCGCATTGGTACGCTCAACTCAACCAACGGTTCCGACCTCGGCGGGAACATCGGGAATGGCTTTGTAGCTCCACAGGTCCCGATAAGTCTGGCTGCACGCCAGCAGATCGGCATGAGAACCCTGCGCGACGATTTCACCATCCGCCAGCAGCAAAATCAGATCGGCCTCCGCTGCGACATCGAGATCGTGCGTGATCAAAATAGAGGTCCTGGCCGCCATCAGGCGGCGCAAGGCATCGCGCACCGCCGACTCACTCTCCACGTCAAGGCCGGTCATCGGCTCATCCAGAATCAGAATCGGCATATTGCGGATGAATGTGCGTGCAATCGCAATCCTTTGCCGCTCACCGCCCGAGAGACTGGCCCCGCGCTCCCCGATAACAGTTTCGTATCCCCGCTCGAGTCTCGCTATGAATTCGTGGGCGTTGGCCGCTTTGGCCGCGGCGATCACCTCCTCCGTGGTGGCGTTCAACTTGCCGTAAGCTATGTTCTCGTGAACGGTGGTGCCGAACAGCAGCGAGTCCTGCAGGACAATTCCAATCTCGCGGCGCAGGCTTTCACGCTGGTATTGCCGGATATCGACCTCATCCACCGTAATGGAGCCGGACTGCGGGTCATAAAGCCGCAGCAGGAGCGCGCTCAGGGTGGACTTGCCTGCTCCCGAGCGGCCCAACAGGGCCACATGTTTCCCGGGTGCAATCCGGAAACTGACGTTCTTCAGAACGGAATCGCCGTAGGGATAGGCGAATGAAACTTCCTGAAACGCAATGCCGCCCTTGATACCGTCAGCGGGAATCGCACCGGGCACGTCGCCAACCTCGGGCTCCAGATCCAGAACGCTGCCGATTTTTTGAGCGGTGACGGAGGCCCGGCTCATGCGGCTCGAAAGCTTTGCCAGATTGCGAATAGGACTGGCCATGCTGGTCATGTAAGAGGCAAAAACCAGAACAGTGCCGGGCGGCATTCGTCCCCTCATCGCCTCAACCGATCCAACCAGGACAACAGCCCAGGTCCCCAACGCGGTAACCAGATCCAGGGCGCGGGCGGCCACCGCTTCCAGCCGGACAGTGCGCATGCTCTCTTTCAGCGCTTCGGAGCTTTGACTTTCAAACCGCTGCTGTTCGTAATCTTCGCGGCCAAAAGCCTGAACCACTTGCATTGACGACAGCACCTCGCTGGTCCGCGAAGCAATTTGTCCTTCGGCCTTGCGCTGCCGGCGCGCCGAGTCCCTGATCTTGCGGTAGCGCAGCAGAGAGAGCAATACCAGGACGGGAGAAATGGCCAGGGCGATTAAGCTCAGTCTCCAGTTCATACCAACCATGACCACCAGCATGCCCGCCAGACTCAGGAATTCGGCTGCGAAAGTGAGCACAACCTCGACCAGCACATCGCGCAGGACACTTGTGTCCGAGGTGATGTTGGTAAGCAGTTCGCCCGATCTCAGGCGCGCATGAGACGAAAGCGACAGCCTTTGCAGGTGAACAAACAATGTACGGCGCAGCGTATGCGCGAAACGGAAGCCGAGGTTCGAAACCACATGCGTTTGCCAATAAGCGGAGAAGCTTTTGACAACCGCGATGGCGATGATCCCGAACGAAATAACAATGATTGTCCAAACCTTTCCGTGAGCAAGCAGCACCTGCAGCAAAGCGAAAGAGCGGGGAATCGGCTTGTTCAGTAAAACGTAATCGAAGATGATCTTGAGCGGCCAGGGCCGCAATAAATCCGTGGCCGCCAGCAGCACGGTGCACAGAGCCGCCGCCGCCAGCCCGCCTTTCACTTCCAGCAGATGCTCACGAAGCAAGTACCGCAGACGATGTTGTTCCTGGCGGTGCGTCATCATGCGGCCTCCCTCGTCAAAACCTGCCGCGCCTCGTTAAGCAGTTCCGGCAAGTGCAATAATCCCGGCGCGCGCAGGCGAGTAACCGCCCGCATCGTTCTCTCCGCCAGAAGCGCCGCAGCCGTATGCCAGCGCAGAGAGTCCGTCTCGGGGAACTGGCTGCGTGTGGCGTATCCGTCGAGGAATGCCTGGGCGAGACGGCGCTCACGGGATTCGGACAACCCGCCGGTGAGGCGCTCATAGCGCAGCGCGGCCAAAAAACTGCCCAGATCGGCTGCAGGCAAGCCGATCGCAGCCTGATCGAGATCGATTATTGCCACGCGGTTTCCCATCAGAATCCCGTTCTTGGCATGCACATCTCCGTGCAGGAACGCGCTTCCTTCGCTTGAATCGCGGGTCTGGCACAATTGCTCACAAACGCTCCAGGCCAATTCCTCCAGCTCGGGCCTGACGAAGCCGATGGTTGTGGCGGCTCGCCGTAACTGCTCTGGTTGTGTCCGCTGAAATTCCTGCAGGTGCGGCGGCGCAGTTATTTGATGCAGGCAGCCGAGCGCGGCACCGAGTTTCCGAAAACCTAACTCCATATCGTGTGGCTGCAGATCGGCGATACGCGGGCCGTGCAAAGGCTCAAACAACAGCAGGTGATGCTGAGGCAAATGCCCACCCACTGTCGGGAAAAAGGCGTCGGCGCTTTTTCCGTTGTTCTGTGGCAGAGCCAGATACGTACGGCAACAGGTTTCACTGCGCGCATCTGCATAGATCTTGATGTAGGCCGAAACATCGCCTTGCTCACCCAGACAACGTACTGTCGCGCATTTTTCCGGCGCATACGTCACCAGATCGCAGCGGACCCACTGGCGGCCGAGTTCTGAGGCTAACCGCTGAGGATCGGTGAGCAGGCCCAAATGCGCGATCTTGCGATCGCTCGGGAAAATCCAAAAGAGGATGCCGGCTTCCCGGCAAGCAACGGGCCCCGATGGCCAACCCTCCTTTGCGACGGTACTCTGCCGTTCGTAGGCCGCCATATCGACTCCCTGCGGCACGGCACGGCCGGCAATTACGAACTGGTGTTCCTCCGCCTGCACGCGGTAGGCTACGCGCAGGCTCTTGCCGGGGCGGTACGCGACACGGATGACTTGACAGCGCTCAATACCTGAAGGGCCGCCAAGCCCGAGCTTATGGCTGAAAATCCGGGCCATGTAATCCGCATCAAGCAGCCGGTCGCGCTGGAGGAGCCGGCGATCTTGCGCCAGAGGAATCGCGGGATGCCCGGCCATCATTCAAATCTCCCGAAACTTGTGACACAGCCACCGTCCGGGTTCCAGTGCAACCAGGGGACCAGGCCTTGGCCTGCATGAAACCCGGCTTCACGCCCTCCATCAAACAACGCCGCGCCCAGCCTGCTGAGTCTCTGCGCGTTGCAGGCAACTACGCAAAGAGTGTCTCCTGAGTCCTTGAAACGCCTCCAGACAACCGAGGCGTGGCATTGGAACGGCCCAGCCTCGTGGCCTGCGGGCGAGGAACTCCAGATCAGTTCGTCAGTGATATGGCCGTCCTCGCCGGCGCCCGTAATTTCCAACTCGGCCGTTCCCGAAGAAGAATGCGAACTACGGACCACCAGTCCAGGAGCCGGGCGCGAGAGATCGACTGGCGCCAGCACAGTCACAAATTCGGCACTGCAGACTCCGTCAATGGACGCGCTGATTACCGGGGCGCGCAACATCAGGCCGTATTGCGGCGCTACCCACCCTTCGTTCAACTGCAGTTCACTTCCCGGACTGTAAGTGAGCGCAAGACCGGGAGCGCGAACGGTGTTGCCAACGATGCAGGTGTTGCCCGACGCCTCGGGCGCCATATGAAAACGCAAATCATAGCGGTGCGGCAGATCTCCGGCCAAGGAGTCGGAAATCACCCAGTACTCGTCGTTGATAAAGAAAATACGGCGAGTGTGGCGAACTTCATAGCACGGGCTCTCGGCCATTCCCCAGAGCACGTCGAGGCCTGGCGCGCTCCATCGCTCCAGCAGTCGCGCTTCCGGCAGCGGTTGTTTCGGCTTCCCGCACCGGTAGGGGGTCTGGTCGAGACGATCCACCTGGACGGTGTTATGAGCGGCAGTACCTTTGAACCAGCGCCGCAGATTGGGCGGGTGTTCAGAATAGGTGTAGCGCCCAGGGTCAACAATTAACGGCTTCCCGCCGGCGGCAGCTTCCATACTGAGCAGGTCATAGTGCCCGTGCCCTCCATCGCCCAGCGTGCCGCAATCAAAGATCAGAAAGCGTTCATCCTGAAACGGCGTGCCGTTCTCTCCCCAGCCGCTTCGCTGGATGTAGTAGCCGGCATCGGGGAAATCGACATACCTCTTGCGTGGCGGCGTGCCGTGAACGCCGGCCGTCGCGGCGTAGAGGAAATCCCGCCTACCCAGGAGCGAAGAGGCGAGTTGCAACAGATCGCCATAGCTTCCGGCATCGCTGTCTGAAAGCGTTGGAATTCCGCCATCGGGGCGGTGACAGTGCATTGCATATTCGCAGGCACGTTCCAGCCGCTCGTCGTACCCGGCAGGAAACGCGAGCCCGAGTCGGCGCGCATTTTCGCGGGCGGCCAGGAAAGTCCGCAGCACGATCATGTGGTAGTGGGTTGAGTGCTCGCAATGCACGCCGTCAGCGCGAATATCGGTCACCAGGTTCTGGTAGAGCGCCTGCATTGAGAAGTCGATCAGATCGGCATCTGCAGCTTCAGGCAAGGCGCATGCCAGCAGAAACAGCGCATATAGTTCCAGCGTGCGATGATTGCGCGCCGCGGTCAGGTGTTCCCGCAGATAGCAGGCCTGATGCCGCAGGCTGGCAACTATGTTCTCGTCCAGTCCGCCGGAAAGGCCGCTGAAACGCGGCGCATCGGCAAATATGTTCCACGCGTAAATCCAGTTCTGTATACGCCGTGCGATGGCATCGGTTGGTCCGCAAGCAACCGGAACCTGGCGCATCCAGGAATCTACCAGGATTTCCCACGTTCGCAGAAACCGTGGCTCACCAGTTTCGGCGGAAGCTGCGGCCAGGTCCAATCCGAAATAGAATTTGCTCCAGGCAATCCGCCATTCTTCATCCTGAGGCAATCCATCGCGCACCCAATCCGGAGGAACTCCCAGCGATAACGTAACGCCATTCTCCGTAAACTCTCCCGCGCATACCGCATCGGCAAGGGCGCGATTGTGATGAGCGTGTTCAATTACGCAAAATACAGGCTTCGGCCTGAGCGCAGCATTCAGCCGGGCAATCATGCTGCCTGCTCCCCAAGGGCTGCACGCTTCCGAAACAAGTCGGCCAACTCAGCCGCAAATATCTCGCCATCGAAACGTTGCGCAATGGTCCGCTGCGCATTGCGCCCCAGCCGCGCGGCCAGATCGGGGTCTTCCTGCAGACGCTGTAACGCATTCGCCAATTCGCAAGGATCCTCAGGAGGCGCTAACATGCCATTGATTCCGTGCTGGATGAGCTCCGGAATACCGGATACGGGGGTTGTGATTACCGGCAGGCCAACGGCCATGGCCTCGATCAGGACATTGGGAATTCCGTCGCGATCGCCGTTGTCCAGAATGCGGCAGGGCAGGCAGAACACGCTTGCACGCCGAAATTCTTCGAAGACCTGCGACTGCGGCATTGGCCCCGGCAGATGGATGAAGTCTTCCAGATGGTGCTCCGAGATGAGGCCGCGGATTTTCGGCTCGTGTTCCCCGCTTTCCGCAACAATTGTCAGGTCGAAAGAAATGCCGCGCTGACGAAGAATCGCGCACGCCTCCGTCAGGATGTCGAAACCCTTTTTCGGGATCAGCCGGCCAACTGCGAGTATGCGGAGATCCGCCGGAGCGGAACGGGATCCGGAGTGCTGCTTCAGAAAATTGGTAAAATCCGTGCTTAGCCCGTGATATACGCAATGAACCGGGGTACGGCTGCCCAGTTGCTCCAGATACTCGCGATTGGCATCGGTGCAGGTCACCACAAATTCGGCTGCATCCATCTTGCGGCGCAGCAATCCGGCCGGATTCAGTGACGGCAGATAGATGTCCTTGGCATGCGCGGTGAAAGAAAATGGAATGCCGGTCATCAGGGAGGCCAGCCACGCGATGGTTGTTGCGCCATGGCAATAGTGAGCGTGAATGTGGACTATATCGCGAGACTGCCGCAACTGATCGGCCAGAATGGCCGCTTGCAGAAATTCCTTGAGATACACTTTGCGCGGCCAGGCCCAGAACTCGCGCCGGGCACGAACTGCCTGCGCAAAAGCTGCCCGGACGGCTTTCGCAATTCCAGCCGGGCGCTGCCGCAACACGCGCCGGAGAGGGGGCAGAAAGTCCGATAGATGAAGAGCGAGCCACTTGAAAAGCGGAATGGCTGACAGAGATGCCGTTGCCGGCATGTAGAACCGCTTGGCTTCAATCAAGTCGGCTGTTTCGCAGCGCACCGATTCTTCCGGCGGCTTCACGATATAAAGCCGCAGCCTTAGCCCCTGCCGCTCGAGGCGGTAAATTTCGCTGGTGATAAACGTATCCGTCAGGCGCGGAAATCCCTTCAGCACGTAGGCGATCGTGCCCTCAACGGCCTGCGCGGTTCCCGTGCCTGGCTCACGCATAAACACTCCTCAGCAAATGGCAAAACTCATCCGTGCAGCGTCGCATGTCGTAATCGCGTTCTACCCGCCGGCGAGCGTTTTCTCCCAATCTCCGAAGCGTCGCGGGATCCCGCCCCAACTCCTCAATGGCGGCAGCTAACGATGCAGCATCATTCGGTGAGACCAACAGCCCGGTTTCCTGAGGAACGACTGCGCTCGCAATCGCGCCCGCCGTACTGCCAATAACAGGTCGGCCGGAGGCCATCGCTTCGAGGACGACATTCGGCAATCCATCGCGGTCGCCGGTGTGGTCCACAATCGAAGGCGCCGCCAGCAGATGCGCGCTGCTATACAGCGCTGGCAGATCGTCGTGTGTCGTTGCTCCGCAAAGCCGAACGCGTGGTCCCAACCCATGCTGCCGGATTAGGTCCTCCAGCCTTTTTCGTTCCGGGCCTTCTCCTGCAATCGTCATCTCGAAAGGGATCCGAAGGCGCGCGGCGGCCTCCAGCAGAACATGGAAGCCTTTCTTCTCTACCAGCCTGCCAACAGCAAGAACGTGGAGCACTTGAGTGCCGGGGAAAGATTCCGGGTGGAATCGTTCGAGGTCGACGCCGTGTGGAACGACAACAACCCTGGCGCCAGAGCCATTCAGCTCGCCGGCTACATCGCGATTGCAGGCCACCACGCAAGCTGCTTGCCGGGCCCGGGCAGCAAGCATCTGCCGGTCCACCTTGCGCGCATCTCTGGCATGAATGCTGAAGCTGTAAGGTATTGCCATCCGTGCGGCCACTTGTTCGGCGACTTCCGCGGGAAAATGCGCAAAGTATCCATGGACGCCATTCACGTTTTTTCCGGCAAGCCAGTGGACGATTTCGTCGGCCTGCTCGGACGCGCTCGCGCCGCTCAGAATCCTGACTCGTGCGCTGAGCATTTTTCCCGAGGGCTGCAGAGCCAACGGCTCGCCCTGCTTGGTGGCGAAGATGGCGGCAAGCGCGCCACGCTGTTCAAGGGCCAGAATCTCATTGGCGGCGAAGGTTTCCGAGTGCCGGGGAAAACCACTGAGGATCATGACAATCCCGCGGCTGCTCATGCCGCCCACCGCTGCTGTTCCAGCAGGCTGGCGACACGCTGTCCCAGGCGCGGAAGACCATCCAGATCCAGCGTGCCTGCTGCTGCCGGATGAGAGTTCAGCACTGCCATCACTTTCGAAATTACAAACTCGGAGTTGAGATCCTCCGGTTCGATGAGTTCGAACAAGCCGAGTGCGTTCAGCAGCCGCGCCCGAATCAGTTGTTCGCGTACCGGGTAGGCCCGCGGGATCAGAATAGCGCGTCGGGAAAACGACAGCAGCTCGCAGACCGTGTTGTATCCGGCCTGCGAAATCACCAGATCTGCTTGCGCGTATTGCTGCGACAACTCAGCTTCAAAATCGAGAAAAGTGACATCGGCGAGATAGCTGAAATTCTGCCGAAAATCGTGCCGCCGGGTAGCTGGCATTTGCGGCCCGAAGATTACGGTAGTGCGCAGCGCGATTTTTCGCGGCAAAGTCGAAAGCCCGGCGAGATAGGCCTCAATCATCGGGCTGCCGTCACCGCCGCCGCCGGTTGTCACCAGAATGCGCGGCGGCCCTCCTGCGGGCTCAGTCGTAACTACGGGCCGTTTCAGGTATCCACAGTAGTAGGTTTTTCGAGCCACCGATTCAGGGAATCCGTATTCCCGCACCGTGTCGAAAATGGCGCTGCAGCCATAAATCCAAACCTCGTCATAGAACCTGTCGATTGTTCCGAAGCTGCCGTCTTCGGCCAGCACCTTTCGCGTTCGCTCCGGCTCATCCAGAATGTCGCGCACGCCCAGCACGAGCTTGGTCTGCCGGCCGCTTCCGCGTATCGCCGCCAGTGCAGGTAAAAGCTCCCCGCCTACTCCTCCGGCCCTCTTATCGACAATCATCAGGTCGGGATCAAACCGCAAAATGGATTCCTTGAGAATGGCTGCGCGCGTCTCGTTCACTTCTTTAGGGCAACCGGTCAGATGGCGCGGGACGTATCGCTCAGCCTCCACTCTGTCAAGGCATGGCAGCTTGATGTAATCAATCCCCTCGGGAATACGAAAAGCGTGAATCATCGGCGAGCCGGTGATGATGAGGATGGAACTGCCCGGATAACGAGCCGTTAGCTCCTCCGAGATGAGAAGGGTACGGCGAATGTTGCCCATCCCGAACGTGTCGTGCGAGTAGAGGAGGATTTTGGGTGGCGAAGCTGAAGCTGCCACGTTAGTCTGTCCCTGTAAGAATGCATGTGGCGGAAATGTAAGTTCCGGCATCTGTGGAATACCCTCGCAAGTAATAGAAGAAACCTGGCTTCACCTTCGTGAGCCGCGCATCGAAGATCTCTTCCGCGTTCAGCTAACTCCGTGACCCGAACTAAGACTACTGCGATACATGTCGGTCAGTTGTTAACACTTTGTAACAATTCTGTTCGAGCAATGCCCCAACGCCGGTACCCCCAACCCAACATAACTCCAGCAGGATGGATAAGTTCGGCAAAACCTCCGCCATATGAGTACAAATGGCAAGCATGCGGCGGATATTTCCCAAACCATAGGTATCGTGCGAATAGACCAGCATCTTTGTCATAAGGACTCTCCGTTATCGTGATGTGGATGCTGCCGCTGGTCGTATCCGTGCGCGATTCAGTTCGCGCACTTCCTACCAATTTGCCCAATTCAATGTCTGTTCAAGCGGTGCAGCATTGCGAGACCAAATGCACTTTCAGCAACCATACACGGTTTACAGACTCGTTACAAGACGGTTTCAGGTTTTTGACAATTCTTTCAAGACATTTAACAACACTAGAAATTCTGTCTCAATGCATAGACCTAAGGCTAAGTACCACGGTACTGAAACTTTTGGAGTTTTCTGGTACCTGGCGCACTAACTAGGCCCTTAGCAGAGAACTGACATGTCAAATCTTGACCGCTTGAAAGTAAATATTCTCCGGCCTGATACAAACCTTGCTGCTCAGTTGTATATCACTAAAAGGAGCCAGTCTGATGTCGCGAGACCCTCGTTTGGGGCCGGCCAGGGAAGCCGATGCCTCGGACGGTGTTTTCGCAAAATTTCGGATGCTCAAGCTTTTTCGAGTCGTAGTGTCAAGATTTCAGACCGAGCCGAAGGGTGCGGAGTGTGTTTGAAGATCCCCAGGCCCGGATGATGGTCCTGGGAGTGAGCGCCAAAAGCGGCTTGCGGAGTTTGCGGTAAGAACACGACATTTTGCCACCGCAGGACACGGGGCGTGCGAGAATCTCTCAAGCGGAGATACGCGAGTGTATCTCGATGGCCGCGGTTGTGGTCTTGTTAAGCGGGAGAATCTGACTTACATCGTCGACAATCCGCTGTACGCCCTTGCGCACGAACTCGCCACTTTCCTTTCTGATTCACCGATACCAAACGCGCCTCCACATGATGACCAGCGCGCCCTCCAGAACATTCTTCTGCGGCGCACCGCCGGTATACCAAGCGAACTCAGGCCCATTCGTGGGACAGGCAGTGGGACAGACGGTGCGGCATCCCCAGCAAGAAAGCGTTGGCGATCTTCGCGTGTCCCTGGATCGCGTAGCGGTTTACGGAACGGTTTTTGGACAATATTCGGACGCTTCGGCCGGATCACGCGCCACTCGTACAAAGGTAGTGACACAGTGCAGGATGCAGGCTCTCTACGAGTCGGCGACGATCTGCCCGGAGCGGGGACCTCCGCATGTACAGCTGGGGCGTGATGCGAATCGCGGCGCAGGAGCTCGTCCGGAAAGGGGTAAGTTTCGGGGCCGGACCTGATGCGTACATGCACCATCACGAGACGAGGCGAGGGGCGGAAAAACTGTTACGCTGATTGCTGTGGAAAAACGACTGAGCATCTTTTTGGGTCTCTTGATCAGGCTCAGAACGTGGAGCGCGCGGGGAGAAACCGCCCTGCGCCCGCCGACGCGGAAACCTGGAGGAGGCACACGATGAACATGCTGTTGTGGGTCCCTGCAGGTCCTCGCCGCGCTCCTGTACGGAGCGTCGGGCGTCATGAAGGTCTTCATGTTCGACAAGGTAAGCGAGCAGGTCCCGTC
>DATMNI010000397.1:0-34765 GCA_035570275.1 Candidatus Acidiferrales bacterium
CACCAGCTTGCGTCCGGTCTCTTCCTGATCGCCCGCGGCCTGATAGCCCATGGTGGTGATGAATTCGCGCGGCCTGACGTACATTTCGGGATGGCGGTGGCAGTTCAGGCACCACTCCATCTGGAGCGAGTTCTCCTGCCAGGTGAGAGGCATCTTATCCACCCGCCCGTGGCAAGTCTCACAACCGACTCCCTTGTTGACGTGAATACTGTGATTGAAATAAACGAAGTCCGGCAAATCGTTGACGCGCATCCATGAAATCGAAGTATTACCGCGGAAACTGGCGCGCACCGGCTCCAGTGTCGGGCTGGTGAGCCAGATCTGCGAATGGCAGTTCATGCAGGTCTTGGTAGGCGGAATGTTGGCGAAGCTGGAGGTTTCGACGGTGGTGTGGCAATAACGGCAATCCAGGCCGAGGCCGCCCACGTGGTGCGCGTGGCTGAACGGGATGGGTTGTTCCCTGGCCTGCGTGGCCCGCGTATTGTAATGGGACCGGTCCAGTTCGGAAAGCGCCCACGTCACGAATCCAATAATGAAAACTGCGCCGAAGATGGTGATCCTCGAAAAAGTATTCGTGCTGTGATGAAAAATTTGGGGCATTTCGCATCAGGAAAACAGCCACCACCTACCCGCTTCTTGGTCCCCTTCCGCTTCAGGGGGCTTGTCCCCCGCGGAGTAAATGCTCCGGAGACTGCATCAAACGTTTCAGATGCAGAATCGGAGAATTTGTTTCATTTTGTCGAGCGCACCGATCAGGCCCGACAACAGCGTCGTGATTCCGGCCGGCAAAACTCTCCCCCCGGCTCCGTTCGTCGAAATTCCGCAACTAAGCCTTACGTTCCAACAAGAAAACCGAGGCCTCACGCTTGCTCTCACCCTCGTTATGGCAAACCGCGAAAGACGCCGCCTGGGCGGTTGCCGAACGCTTGTTCCACAATGACGCACCGCAGTACTCGCCGTCTTTGCGGAGGACATAAAAATTCAGATCGATCTCCGAAAGACGCCCCAGGTCGTTATCGAAATTTCTAGCCACCCGCTTCAGAGCCTCCAGGGCCGCCTCTTTGGGCGCCAAGCCATGCCGCATATTCTCCACAATGGTATGAGCCCCGCAAACTCTCAGATTCTCTTCACCGCGGCCGGTGGAACCGGCGCCGCCAACGTCCTGGTCCAGCCACAGACCGCCGCCGATGATCGGTGAATCGCCGCAGCGGCCGGCGATTTTCCAAGCCAACCCGCTGGTAGTGGTCACCGCCGACATTTCACCCTTCTCGTTCAGCGCCATGCAATTGATGGTGCCGTGCCGGGGATTCACCGCCACTTCATAGGCCCAGGCAATGGTCTCTTCGTCAAACTGGGGGAAGGCCTTCCGCAGTTCCGCCATTTTCTTGGGCTTGGGCGGCCCATCCACCCCGGACTCCCAGTTGCTGTGCCCGTTTTTGTCGCGCATCTCGCGCTTCCACATCCGCCAGGCAAGCCGCGATTTGTCCGTGAGCAAATCTTCTTCCGGGAAGCCGGAGGCCTTGGCGAAACGCAGAGCGCCTTCGCCCACCAGCATCATGTGATCCGTTTCCACCATCACCAATTGGGCGATTTTCGAGGGCGTCTTGATGCCGCGGATGGCGCCCACGGAACCGCCCCGCCGCGTGGGGCCGTGCATGCAACAGGCATCCAGTTCCACCACGCCATCTTCGTTGGGGAGGCCGCCATAGCCGACGCTGGTCTCGTTCGGGTCGAGTTCCACGATGTTCACGCCGGCGATCACCGCATCCAGCGTATCGCCGCCGGATTGGATCACCTGCATGGCCTTGGCGCAAGCCGCCACGCCATTGGCGCTGGAGACGGCGATGTTCCTGGGGCGGGGCTGGGCTGTAACCTGCGGCGCCAGTGGCAGCGCAACCGCACTGATCATTACCGCTCGCCGGCTGACTTTGTTGTCCTGCATGGCTCCCGCTCCTTTCGCCCCGGGGCGCGGCTAATCCACCGAAAGTTCTCACATTATGCCACAGCGGAAGCGAGAGGGAGTAGTCCGATTCCGAGGGCGATTTGCGGTTAGAAAACGAGCGAGAACCTCTGGTGGGAGAAACCAGCCGATGGTCGAAAGGGAGAATTGTCCGGGGGATCTACGGCGCGTTTGTTGTCCATGGACGCAGCCAGTGGCCATGAGCCTTCTTCACGATGAACCACAGCCAGCCCCAAGGCTGTTCACTTAGCGGCGTAGTGCCGCGAACGGCCCTTTGCAGTCGACCCGCTAAAAACAGATTTCCTGAAGGGCCTGTCTCGCAGAAGACTTTGAGCCTGTGTGGGGCCACGTTCCGAAAACGCGGGTTTACTGCCCTTTACTCGGGTGTAGCCGTCGGAATCACCCTTTCTGAATACGAACTGCCAGTCCTTGGGGTAGAACCAATCGACACGTCGCACATGCGTGCCGTAAGGGAAAGTCGCAAGTTCCCGAGCGGCATCTGCGAAGCAGAGCATGTAGCCCGCGATGGCATCTTCTTGCTCCTGGTATGCGCACGACGGCAAAGAACGGCTCAACCCAGAAGGGTGCGGCGCTTCCGCCCTTGCTCCAGTCTGCGCATCCGCGGAGTTGGATCTCCACCGCTGAATTGGCACGAACGGCTTCGGGCAGCATGTCGAAAGCAGGACAGATGCCGTCAACCCAATAAGACCGCTGCCAGCCAGCGCAAGATTCTAGGCATTTTTGCAATAGGAATTCGAGTGCGGAACAAACGGATCGGATGCTCTCTTCCTGCTTCTCGGCGTTTGCGGCGTGGATATAGGATCGCACGCATCCGGCCAGTTCGGACTCCAAACTTCAGCACCGCTGTTTGCCTCGATGGCTGTACTTTTTCGATTTCAGCGAACGTAGCCCAAAGTGCCGCGTTCCTCTCTATCAATGGGGGAAGTTCCTGGTTTGACGCGATCAGATCGTATACAACACCCTCGTCATCCACGAGCACAACCCTAGCTACCTGGACCTCTCCGTCGCTGAAACATAAATCGACAATCCTGTCCGTGTTCTCTCGAAGTGCCTTAACGATCGTGTCCCGAGTGATCTTCTTTGTACCCCAGCTAGAGTATACCTACCGTTCCCGGGAAGTGGCGTTTGCGGAAAGTGAGCGGAGGCCAGAACGCTGCTTCAATCCGGGACAGTTCCTTCGTAATCCTCGAACTCCCAATAGCCAACCCGGCTGACCTTGGCCGCGACGGCTTGCCACGTTCCGTCGCTGTACCTCGCGACCAATTTGACGAGTGTTCGGCGGATGAACTCGAAAATCATACGAGAACAGATGATGCCGGCCGAGAATAAAGCTGTCGCGTTCGCACGCCTCATTCAGCCAAAAGGGGGTGCAAACGGCGACATCAAAACTCTCTTCACCCTCGCCCGCCGAAGGCCCTGCGAAGAGCCGAAGAACGAATGCAAATTGGTCAGACTTCGTCGGGCGATAGTTGAAGGGGGTTATCGGAGAAGTACGAGCATCTGATCGACCAGACGCTCAGTCCACCGCACGCAATCCCTCGATTCGATTTGTCAAGCGCTCGATTTTGTACCGAGCCTTGGAGATTTCTTCGAGTAAGAAGAGGCGCTTGGCTTGGGATTTCTCGATGTCTAGGATCGCTTCATCGGCGGCGATAATCCTTTCGAGATCCAGAATCTCGCCTTCGAGTACTCGCACCATGTCGATCATGAATCGCCTTTAGGTCCATTCTATCGAGCAAATGCTTAGCGGCTGTGAAAGGCAGTTTCCGATTGGCTGCCGATATGTGGGGTTTCATTCCATTACCGCCCGGTTGTGGACGGTGCTGGTCCAGTTTACGCCGTTTTGCGGCCATTGCTCGGCAGATTTTCGTAGGCTCTACAATAGAGAGGAGTGAAGGTTCGGGACCCTGTGAGACTCGTTGAGGCAGATGGCTGGAGGCACGTTCGTACTACTGGAGGCCACCGCCACTACAAGCACCCTTCGAAGCCCAATGTCGTGACCATACCGGGACACTCCGGCGATGACGTTCCCGTTGGTACGCTGAAGTCGATTCAGAAGGCGGCCGGATTGGAGAAAAAGTAATGAGCGTCAGATACGCAGTCATTTTTGAACAGTGAGCACAATTGGGCGGCGTATGTTCCCGATCTGCCGGGCTGCATCACAACCGGCGGCACCCTCGAAGAGACGGAGAGTAATATCCGCGAAGCGATCGAGGGACATCTGAAAACCCTGCGCGAGTTTGGCGATCCCGTTCCGCACCCGACGAGTGTCGCTCGAGATATCGAAATCCAGCCGGCGGCTTAACACCTCCATTAAGGGTCCACTTTCGGGTATATTGCCGTTTATCAGCCACAACCGCGTCTTTCGGCCATAATGCTGCGCTGGAGTTCTCAACGCCATGAACGAAGAACAGGCAGTGATTATTTACCTCGATGGGATTTCGCTTCCCGATTCAGTGCACGAACAGTACGATCTGGCAACGCTCGATGAATTGATTAGCATTGTCCAGCGAAGCCGTTTGGGCGAATTCGATGGAAACGAAGTTGGGCCGACCGAGACGATACTGTACCTCTATGGTCCCGATGCGAACGCGCTCTTCAAGGGAATCGAGCCAGCACTTCGAGCAAACCCGCTTTGTCAGAATGCCAAGGTCACAATTCGTTCGGGTGCGCCCGTCACGGCAACAACTGAGGTTCTGATTCCGAAGAAGGCGTAAGTGGCCGCACTCAGGCATGGCGGGCGGGCCCTCGGCCTTTATTTATGGACGAGGCGTTACCATCCATTGGGGGCGCCGCCGCCCAGTTTCCAAAAACGCCGTCTATCGGCCAATCCGCCGAAGACTGCGAAATGCTAGGATCAATTCGTATGGAACTGGCGATCCAGATTCAAATCGAGGAATTGCCTGAAGGCGTATTCCTCGCGACGTCGGATGAGCTTCCGGGTCTGGTAGCGCAGGGACGCACAGTTGCCGAAGCACTGGAGATCGCACGCGACGTTGCTCGGAAACTGATCGAAGCCCGGCGTGAGCGCGATGGCATTCCGAACCTGCCGAGGACCAGCGAGCGGCGCGACTACACGATTGTAGTCGCTGCGTGAATGGGCCGCCTGGCCGGGTTCCGTTATCGAGAAATTGTTCGAAAGCTGAGGCTGTGTGGCTTCGAGTTCGACCGGCAGGCCGCAGGCAGTCACGAAATCTGGTTCAACGTCCGCACGAATCGTTACACAACGCTGCCAAATCACCCCGGCGACATGCCCGAAGGCACGCTACGGGCAATACTGAGACAGGCGGGCATCGACGTAGACGACTTCCTACGGGCGTGACTTACGATAACGCCGCTTACCTGGCGGAATCCGGCACTCTTCCATGGCGGCGATACATCGTCGATCTGCCGATTGGCCGACGTTTTCTTCGCGCTAGATGATATGCTTCTGTTCATGAAGAGGCTGGCAATGCTGAGCTTGATATTCTTTAGTGCCTTCGGTGCCAGCGCTCAAAAGGCGAAGAAGAAAGTGCCGGGAGCGAGCAAGCCAGAATGCGCTCAAGGCAGCATCTGCTTTCCGGCGAAGGGGAGTTGAATACTGCCGTTATCCTTGCAGAAGTTTTTCCAGCCCGGCGTACATCTGGCGTGGCCACTGACGTCTTAGCGAATCCTTCAACGAATCAGGGATAGTGCCTACTCTCTTCAGTGAATCGACAAGAGTTGCTGCCGAATACGGATCATCTGTGCAATCCCACCGCTCAAGGACCTCACGTATAAGCGGTGCCGCCTCCTGAACGCGAGCTTTGGCGAGCACAAGCGCGGCCATAACAGAGTCCCGGTTGTGGTGTTCGAGGAGCGAGAGTAGATGCGGCACGCCTTTTCTAGAGCCGAGTTCTACAAGAAGGGCCGCAGTGTGGTTTCGAGCATCCTCACTCATCGGCTGTTGAAACAGGTCCTCCAGCAGCGGAACGACTGGCTGGCCGAACTTGAAGAGCTTCGCCGCAATTGGAAAAGGGGCACCGGTATCGGAAAGTGTGCGAACCGACTCCGCTATGAGAGCATTAACAATGCGTAGCACCTCGTCCAACGCTTGCGCCTGTCGTTCGAGATCTCCAGATCGTAGCGCCTCGATAATTTGGGGTTCGTCCTAGATCAATGTGCGGATTCCGCTATGCGGAACGGCTTGACAGACCACACATCGTAGCATCGGGCGAGACGTTGGATCGCATTGTGGGCAAAAATTGTGGTTATCGTAGAGTGGCCCCCATCGCCAATATGGGAAGCGTCGGGATACCACTCGTAAGTGAACAGTACTGCAGCTAGCCCACAGACGGCCAGCGTTGGGCGCCGTGTATCACGTTGACGATTTTCAACTGCGTCGGCGTGCTCAAGTACTCGGTAGACCAGAATGAAGGGAAGCGGTGGTAAGGGCAATTCACGGGTGCCGAAGACCCGGCCTGTCCTCCCAAGATTGGGAAACGTTGCCAGGGTTCCGGCACGCTCATAGATGGTTTGGGCCGTCCGTTGCGCAGCGGACGGATCTGCCTTGCGGATATATTCCACGACGCGCTCAAGGTCGTCCGCCGCTTCGGGTGATCAGCGAATCTGCATTTATGGGCGGAACATCTTTTCGATTCGGGAGCCTACTTCCTCATGGGTCAGGAACTCTCCTCGGTCTAGTTGTCCCAGCCCCGTCTTCACCTTCTGCCGAAACCATGCGTCGTGGTCAAGGTAATGCTCGACGAGTTGTTGAACGTACTCATCCGAGCGGCTGCTGTTCTCGGCGGCCACGCGGTTGAGCTTATCTTGCAGTTCCGCACTGAAATGTACTTCCATGGTTCTTAGCGTAGGTAGAGAGCGGGCAGGTGTCAAGTTTGGGAGCCCACGAACGGCGTTCCGGAAGGCAATTCTAGGCTTCAAATCCCAGAAACTCCACCACCAGCACCGTAATATCGTCCGATTGCGCGGCCCCATCGGCGAACGCCGCAACCCCGGCCTGAATGGCGTCGTGGATCGTAGCGCACGTCTCCCTGGCGTGTGCTTCCACAATCTCGCGCAGGCGGCGCTTGCCGAAGAATTCGCCTTCGGTGTTCTGCGCCTCGGTCACCCCGTCCGTGTAAATCACTATTTTGTCGCCCGCTGCCAGTTGTTGCGTCAGTACCGGGAAGGCGGCCGTTTCCACCAACCCCACCGGCATGCCGTTGGCGTCCAGTTCCAGCCGTTCGCCGTTGGCGCGCACAATCAGCGGCGGACAATGCGCCGCGTTCACGTAGGAGAACCGGCCGCTGCGTTCCAGAAGCGAATAAAAAACCGTCGCGTACTTTTCGCCGCCCGTCCGGTCGATCAAGAACCGGTTCAAGCGCTCCATCCGATGGCTCATCGCCTCGGTGCTCTCCGTGGCCGTGATCAACGCTCCCTGCAGCAGCGAAGCCAGCAGCGCGGAGCTCACGCCTTTTCCGGAAACATCGGCCACCACGGCCGACCAGCAGTGCGCGTTCACCACGGTCATGTCGTAATAGTCGCCGCCAACCTCGTGCGAGGCCACGCTGCTGCCCGACGCCGCCAGCCATCCGTCCGATGGCAGTTTGCCCGGCAACAAGCTCTGCTGGATGGTCCGTGCCAGCCGCAGTTCCTCCTCCATTTGGTGCTTGGCCCGTTCTTCTTCGAGCAGGCGCGCGTTTTCGAGCACCGTGGAGGCCTCGATCGCCAGCGTCTGCAGCAGTTCGCGATTGCCGCCGGCCAGGTCCGCGGCTAGCACGCGCGAATCCATGTAGAGCACACCCACCGTTTCACTCCCGGTGGAAAGAATGCTGGTGGCCTCGCCCTGCCCGGTTCGGATGCGCACCAGCGGCACGCAAATCACGCTGCGCAATTCCAGATCGGCGATGCTGTTCTGCGGCCGGGTATCGCTGGCGCCCAGCGGGTCGAAGTTCATCGATAGCAGTTCGCGCCGGTGTTGCAACGCGCGATGGATCACCTCGCGCGGCACCCGCAGATCGGTCTCCTGCAGGTGGTGCCCCTTGCGGTGACGCGCCACCCGTGTCTCCAGACCGCCGGCGCCCCGCAGCAGCAGGAACCCGCGTTCAGCCCCGGTGATCGCCAACGCCGTGTCCACCACCGAGATCAGCACGTCGTCAATGGAAAACGAACTTTGCAGCGTGCGGGCCAGGTCCAGGATGGCCCGCAGCTTGGCCAGGTTGGCGCCCACCCCTTGCGCCGAAGTCTGCTTGTCCGCCGCGCCCACCTGATCCATGAGGCGCTTCAATTCCGCGCCATCCAGCGCGAAGATGAGCTGATAGGAATCCTGCGCGCCAAACTCGATCTTGTCGGAATTGGCCAGCACCTGCCGCGTGATCCGTTTGCCGTTGACGAACGTGCCGTGACGGCTGGCAAGGTCCTCCAGCACGTACTCCCCGTTGTCAACCAGAATCCGGGCGTGCGCGCGCGACACCCGGCTATCCCGTACGATCAGGTTGCTTTCCGGTTGGCGTCCGATGCGAAAGGGCAGCGGGTCAATGGCCACCCGGGAACGATGGCCGTTGGGATCGATCACCACCAGCGATGCCGGTCCCGGGGTGGCTAAAGAGCCGGCCGGTTCCATTTCAGGTACGCTGTGGACGGGCGCGTTTCCGCGCGCCGGCCGGCTTCACGGGCGCCACCGGCTGGCTCCGCAGTTCTTCCACCTCGCGCGCGCGCAACGCCTGGCAATGCGCGCAATAGCCGCCCACCTCGGTCCGCGCCAGGAGCACCTGAAAGCCGAAGTGGCTTTCGATCTGCTTTCGCAGCCGCTGCAGCGGCTCGCCAAAGAATTCTTCCACCTTGCCGCAGCGCAGACAGATCACGTGCGCGTGCTCCTGTTTCAGCCGCGTCTCGTAGTAATGCTGGTCGCCGCCGTAGTGCATCAGGTCGAGTTCGTCCACCAGCCCGCCCAGCTTGAGCATTTTGAGGGTACGGTACACGGTGACACGATTCAGCTTCGGGTCCTTCTCCTTGGCCATCTGGAACAGGCGCTCGGCATCCAGGTGCTCGCCGGTCTGGTCGATCAGTTCAAGCAGAATCTGCCGCTGGCGGGTGAGGCGGACGCCCCGTTCCTTTAAAGATCCTTCAATCGAATCGAGGGCCATATTGAGAGCAGGAGGCTCCTCCAATTCTACCAGTGGCACGGGCATCCTTGCCTGTGTTCCTGCAACGGCCAGGACGGACCAGCGCCCTTCGTGGTCCGTTTTGCCTCTCCGTCAGAGAGCGGCAGGCCGGTTGATCACGGCTTTCCCAACCATGCCTCGTACGCCTCCAGCACGGTCTGACCGCGGTAAGTCGCCGTTCGCGCCGTTGGCTGCTGCGGAGGCTGCGGCAAATACTCGATCGTCATCTCGACTGGCCCGGCGACCTTCCAAGGCGCATACTCCACGACGTGCGCCACCGCCTTCTCCGCGGCCTGCACGATCAACTCCTTCGCTTCCGTGTGCGACAGGCTCAGCGTCGACGTCTTGCCGGCCAGGCGCTTGACGGCTACCGTGACGGCCTTCGGCTGCAGTTCCAGCAACTCGGCGCACGCGGCCTGGTCGCCGGCCAGCATGATCACCGGAATCCCGTAGTAGCCGGCGATGGCCGCAATCTGGCCGATCTCGCCGACCTCCCTGCCATTGATCGCGATGCGCTTCACGTTGAAGCTCTGCGAATGGGCCAGCACCGCGTTCCGGGCTCCGGCCATGGCGTGCTGCCCGACGAACATGATGCCGTCGTAGAGTTTCTCGGAGAGGTAATAGTTGGCGGGTGTCGGCCGGCCCTGCAAGAGTTTCGCGCCACTGGAGATCTCGTCTATCGAGAGCGTGCGGCTGCCGTCGTGGCCATCCCATATCACCACTTCGGCGGCGCCGGCCCTGCGTGCGCCCTGTACCGCGGCATCCACTTCGCCGATGAGAATCCGGCGAGACTCCACGTACCGCCGCTGTCCCGGCAGCAGTTGTTCGTCGGCATCGTTCACGCCGCCGGCGCCTTCCAGGTCAGTCACAATCAGAATGCGCGCTCCCTGCGCGAAACAGGCCGAGCCCAGCAAGAGAGCGCCAAACAGGAATCGCGTCAATCGCGTCATACTACCTCCCCAATCCTCGGAACCCAATTGTAGAATACGAAGATCGTGCGCACACGCTGATCACCTCGATCCTGAATCCAAGCTATGCCATCGAGCTGCGATTCGTGAACTACATCATCACCGCCAAAGACGGCCGCATGTACGACGGCATCATCGCCAACGAGACTACCTGGGCCATCACGCTGCGCGGCGGCTCCGAAGAAGGCGACGACACGGTGCTCCGCAAGAATATCGCCGCCATCCGCGCGTCATCGGTATCGCTGATGCCCGACGAATTGGAAACCAACCTGGGCAAACAGGGTCTGGCCGACGTGATCGCCTACCTGAGAGGCGGGCTGTAGCGGCCGGGCTTCAGCCTCCCGGCGCTAACCTTGCCAGCAGCGCAGCTTCGGTACACACCTCGATGCCCCGCGCTGCGCAGAACGCAACAATGCCAGCTTCGTGGAAGTCGCGATCGTTGGTGCAGAGCACATCGGCTTCCCCGCGTTCGGCCGTTTTCACTTCGGGATCGTTTGGATCGCGCAAAGGAGCGCGGTAAGGTTGCTTGATTACGACTGTTTGGCAAACTTCTTGAAGGAACTGCGCATACTCGTAGAGTTCGTCTTCCGCCAACGCGTACAGTTTTCGCAATCGCGGATAGCGGAGCACCTTGACCGTCTCGACGATGATCTCATTGGAGAGGAGCAGCGTATGACTACTCTCAAGCAAGGCAGTCAGCACCTTTCGCCCAGTAGAGCGGCTGCCAGGGTGCGCACGGACCAAGACCGTCGCATCGAGGACAATCCTCAACCGGCCGGCCTATAATTCGGGCGGGTTAAGCGAAACGCCTCGTTGACGGTCGCATCTTCTTCGCCGACATCGGGCAGATTGGCGTTGGCAAAACGCTTCTCCAGTGCACGCAACGCCGCCACGCGATCTTCGGGCGAGAGTTTGGAGGGAATGATTGTGGTGGGGCCGAGGCTCTTGATGCTTACGGCTTCGTCTGCTGAAACTGAGTGGCCGACCAATATCTCGGCTGCGCGCCCTTGCTCGGGCGATAGGTCCTTCACATGGTAGAGCATGGGAATCCCTCAGCCCATTGTGACAAACTCTGTGCCCAGTGGAAAGTAGCAGGCGGCACGCGATGTGGCTTCGCTTTAGCTTTGCCCCAGACATGCAGACCGAACGGCCATGTGCCGGGCGAAGCCGCCGGCAGCCAGCGATCAGAACTTCGACAGTTCCTGAACCAGCGCGTCAGGCCCGCGTTTGCGGTAGATTTCCGTCAACCGCAACTCTTCGGCGGACGCAGGCAGCACTTTCTGCAACCCGGCGTTGTCCAGGTTCTGCCGGTTGGGCACCCAGATCTTGCCATCGGCGAATTCCACCTGGTTGACGAAGCCCATCATTTTCTGCACATTCACGGGTTGGCCCTTGCTGGTGAAACTGAGCGTGGCCTCCTGGTCCAGCCGGGCCGTGTTGCCGGGCGGCAAGTTCAGGGTGGCGTCGCCTGAAGGGACCGAAGCAGCCATATACTGCCGGCCCGATTGGTCGCTTACCAACCAGCCCATCTCCACGTGCTTCACTGCCCTGGTGGAGTTGTTGCGCACATTGATGTGAGGGGCGCGAGCTTCGTTGCCGGCCAGTTGAGCCCAGCCCTCCAGCGGCGCCACGGGCGAATCGGGGAATTGCAGGAAGGCGAACTCGGCGGTCCGCTCCCCGGGAACCGCGGCCGAGGTTACGGCGCGGCCCGCCCGCTTCACTGTCACCGCCAGTTGCGAAACCTCGGACTGGCGTGCCATGCTCTCCAGCATCTCGCGTTTAAGGCCGGGCTTGCCGCCTTCGGCCAGAATGCGCTTGTAATGGTCGCGGTCGCGCTGCGCTTCCATTTCCGAAGCCGTCATGGTGCGCCGCGAGTTCAGGCGGTCCGGACCGAAGAAGGAAAGGTCCTGGAACAGCACGCCATCCAGATCCACCTGCACCAGGGTTCCCGCCATGACGGGCGAAGGCCGCATCAGTTGCATGTCGATGCGTACCGGGAAGGCTTCTCCCGGCCCCACGTTCAGGCTGGGATACGTCACCCAGCCTTTGCCGCCGAGCGTCACTTCCTGAGACACCACCCGCAGGGTCACGCCATGAATCCGGTTCTGGCTGGAATTTCGCAGCGTGAGGGACATGTGGAGGTCCAGCATCAGGGCAGCGCCGCGCGCCGTGGTGCGCGAATCCGACATGGACGTCGAGATCAGCCCCAGCGGGGAATTTGCGGGCAGGTTGACGTTAACCGACCCGGGCGGCAACGGAGCTTCCTGAGCCAGCAGCGTGCCCGCGGACAGTAAGACGACTACCGCAAGAATTTGAATCGCTCTACTCGACATAAACATTATTGATCGTCACATAACCCGTCTCCGGATCTAAGTAACGAGCCCCCATGGAACCATCGGCGCGAGCCGAATATGTTACGGATTTGGCGCCGGCGTTCATCAAGCGGAAAGCCGACCCGCCGACGCGAACTTGAATCCCGTTTTCAGTCGCTTGCACCAGCGGGCCTTCCTTGGCCGCGGCTGTGCCTGCAAGCGGGCCTGCGACTGGTGAAGACTGTTCCAGTATCAACCCCGTACCCACCAACGCCACCACGCTGGCGAATGCCAACGCCGTGCGACCGCCGGCGAACCGGCGCAACTTAGATACCTCGGCGGCTTCGCCGGGAACGCCAGTCCGGACGCACTCGCCCGCCTCCAGCCCCAGCCGGATATTGGCCCGCATTTCCGACGCCAGCCGGTTCCACGGCACTTCCGGGATTTCGGCCAGCTCTGGCAACACCTCGCGCAGTTCGGTGAAAGCGGCTACGCTGTCGCGGCAACGGTCGCACTTCGCCAGATGCCGTTCGGTTCGCAACCTCTCCACCAGGCCGAGGTCGCCCCCGGCGTGCAATGCCAAAGTTCCCTCATTCGGGTGTCTCATTTTGTTACCGCTTCCTTCTTTCGATGTACCGCTGAAACTTGGTCCGGCCATTGGCAATGTGCGACCGCACCGTGGCCTTGGAGCAACCAAGCGTTCTGGCCACTTCCTCGGCAGGCAAACCTTCCACGTCGCGCAGTATCAGGGCGGCGCGTTCCCGGGGGCTCAGAAGGCGCAGCCCGTCTTCCAGGTAATTCCGTTGTTCGCTCCGCAGCAGCTCCTGTTCGGGGCTTTCGCTGTGGCTTTCCGGGGCCTCGTCGAGCTCGCAGAAGGTTGCCCGGCTCTTGCGCCGCATAAAATCGATAGCCGTATTGGTGGCAATCCGCGATAACCAGTGGGCGGCTTTTTGCTCGTCCTTGAGCTGCTCCTGGCGTTGGAGGGCCTTGATGAAGGCCTCCTGGGTAAGGTCCTGAGCGTCTGAGACATTCCGTACAATTCGGTAGATCTGGATGAAGATCCGCCGCATGTTGTTGGAGACAAAGCGGTTCTGCTGTTCCAACAGCTCTAGGCCGGGTTGGACAACTTCACTCATTGAACTGATGACGGCGGTTATCACAGATTCCTACAACGGATGACGTAGGAACCCGGCAAACGTGGATATCAAAGGATGATGCCGCCTAAGGCTATTCTACCCCGGCGGGCGAAGAGCGGCGATGGCTGGGCCGGTTGACCGCACCGCCCGCGACCCCGGCTGTGAATGAGTTGTGGAAAGCGGTGTCCGAGAGCTGTGAGGTTTGCCCGGGAGTCACAGCCTGACAGTCCGGAATCGATCCCCGGAGAGTTTTGCCAATCCTCAATTCGATGACGTCGATAGTGCTTTATCGGCGGTCTAGTATCTAGCGGGAGTTTCCATCGGTCGAGACAAAGCGAAAAGGATCGGATCTATAGCGCTTCCATTTTCCGGCAACCGTTGCGGGTGCCTCACCGTGTACTGCGCCATCGACCGCGGCCAGCGGAAGGATCCCCCAAGAGTATCTTCAAGTAGCCCGACTCCGGAGGTTAAGGGAGCGGCCCCAGGAAAGCAAGTGCAGGTCAGTGTAAGCGCCACAAGCCCATAATCAGCGCGTCGCAGCCCGTGTTCAACAGCGTCCCCACGAACCCGGTAATGAGCAGCCCGTTGGCGGCAAGTCGATATCCCTGGTGCTTCTGCCACAGATAAACCGGCACCAGCGCCAACCATTGCACCGCGCCCCAATACGGAAAAAAGCGAGGAATCGCCAAAGTGAACACAATCGCGAAAACCTGACACCCAACGGCGATCAGCACACCGATGAACACGCCGTCGCCCGGCTTCCGCGCGGGCCGTTCGGATTCGTTCGATTCGCCCGGAGCCATGTTCCGCCAGTCTACCGGATCTGCGCCAGGTCTTGGTACGAGGACCCACTTCCACGTTCGCGCTGGCGCCGCAGCGGTTCCAGCAGGCTCTGCTCCAGCCCGTCGCGGTAGAAGAGATTATAGGTGTCGAAGGGTATGATGCGCTTCCCATCCGGATGCGCGATATGCACGCAGCTCTTCTTGACGCTCCGTACATCGAACCCCCAGGCGTCGATGAATTGCATGACGATCACGCGGAAGACATTCCGGTAGTCGATACCTTCCGGCGTCATCACCTGGGGCAGACAACACAACAGATCGCGCAGCGTCCCGGCGCTCGATTGCGGGGAATGATTGGTGGAAAACAGCTTGAACAGCTGCGCGTGCAGCCGCCCGTCGTCTTCGTACACGATGGTGTTCCGTCCGCCTTCGATCAGGATCTTCGGGTCCACCATGCCGGTTAGCGGGACCACGCGGCCGCCGATTTTCAGCGCGTAGGCCATCGCCAGGGAATCGGGGTGGCAGGGCACCGGAATAATGTCTTCCGGCCGGAAAACCCCGGTCTGCTCCAGAATCTTGCGGCGCACCTCGGTCAGAGTCAGGCGGTCGCGCGCCGGGTCGAAGTTCTCATGCCGTCCCGCGGCTTGCACCGGCTGCAGAACCACGCCGCGGACCGAAGGCTGCTCCAGCGCCCACTCGATGATCCGGCCGACCTCTCCATCGTTGACACGCTTCTTCAGCGTCACCACCAGCGAGGTGGAAACTCCCAGCCTGTTGAGCTTCTCGATGGCCTGTTGCCGGATGCCGCGCAGATCGGCGCCGCGCAGATCCACCAGCGCCGCGGCTTCAAATGAATCGAACTGGAGATAGATCTCAAAGCCGGGCATATACGCAGCCAGCCGCTCCGCGAAGCCATCTTCCCTGGCGATGCGGATGCCGTTGGTGTTCAACATCAGGTGCCGGATGGGCCGCTGCCTGGCCATGTCCAACACGCGGAAAAAGTCCGGATGCAGGGTGGGTTCGCCGCCCGAGATCTGCACCACGTCGGGCGTGACTTCGTTGCGCACTACGGCGTCCAACATGGCTTCGATCTGCGCCAGAGAGCGATACTGCGTGCGCGCCGGACCGCTGGCCGCGTAGCAGATGGGGCATTCCGGGTTGCAGTGGTCGGTGATTTCGATCAGGGTAAGGCAGGAATGCTGCTCGTGGTCGGTGCAGAGCCCGCAATCGTAGGGAGCAGTCCCATCGAACCGGCGTGTTATACTGCCGCGGCATCTCCGGCGTTTTGAGGAAGACCTCGCGGCAGCGCCGGTAGTAATCCACGTCGTCGGCCATCAGGACGCGTTCGGCGCCTTGCACGGCGCAACGCTTCAACAGGTAGACGCGCCCGTCTTCGAAGACGATCTTGCCTTCCGCCCGCCGGAAACAGGTGGAGCAAATGGAAATCGCCGTGTCATAGAACAAATAGGGACGCACGCGTTCAGCCACTGGCCACCGCTCCTTTCGGTACCGCGTAACCTGCCCAAAGACGCCGGAAATCGCGCGCGTACCAGACTAGCGCGCCCAGACAACACCACTGCAAGACCGCGATGCCGCCGAAACGGACGCCGGGCTTCAGAAGTCTCCCAGGACGCGCCATCCGAAGTATGCCAGCAGGAAGATCCGGAAGCGGCTGCCCTCCGCGAATTCGGGCGGCCCCACGCGTCGCAGAGCCAGGGCAAGCGCCGCCATGGCGGCGGATTCGTAAAGCTGGACGGGGTGGCGCCGAACACCATCGCCCCAATCGACTCCCCAAGCCAGCGTAGTGGCAATTCCGTGGGTGTCGTCCCGCAGACCGGCCAGGAAACAGCCAATGCGCCCGATGGCGATCCCGGCCGCCAGCGGAACCGCGAAGAGGTCGCCGATCCGCCGCGCGATGCCGAGCCGGCGCTTAATCCACTCCACCGCGACGGTTCCTCCCAGGATCGCACCCACCACCGTCTTGCCGCCCAGCAAGTATTCCAGGTTGTTCCACTGATGCAAGGTGCGCCCGGGGTCTTCCAGCCAGAAGAGTATCTTCGACCCGGCAGCGACGCCTCCGATGGCGGCAGCCACGATGCTCCAGCGAGTCCCAGCGTCTAGAAAATCGCCGGACTTCCGGCGCTGCCACAGGTACAAACGGAAGGCCACGAAATAAGCCAGCGACTCGAAGAGGAAGTGCCAGAGCACGGTGAGCCCATTATCGCCCACTCTTCAGCAGTGTGTACTTGGCGAGATCGCTGAGTGCGCCCGGCATCATGGCTCACTCATCCCGCCGCTCCCGGCCCCGCGCCTCCACCGATCTCCCGTGTCCGCAACCCTTGCACCGGATGGGACAACAGTTTCTCCGTGGTTCCCAGAAATCGAACCGTGTGCGGCAATCGCGCGTGCAATTCGAACGCGGCCTCGTCCGCCCACTCGGAATGAATCGCGAATACGAACGGCTCCCGGAGGGCCTCAAATACATGGATGGCCAAACAACCAATCTCAGCTCGCGTAGGTTCGACCACCCGCAACAACGCCTCGCGAAACTCCACCGCCTTCCCCGGCATGGGTTCAAACCGGACGAAACAGTGAACCGGCAAGCGGCACCTCCCAAACGACCAGTATGCCGGCATGGGCGCCACCCGTGGCCCGGCGCTCACCGCGCCGCCTGACAAGGACACGGCTGGCAAGGACACGGCTGGCATGGCCGCTTTCGCAATGCCGGCGATCACGAAAATCAGTGTGCCGCCAGAATGTTTTCCGCCGCGGCTTTTCCCATGCGAATGCAGTCCGGAATCCCGATCCCCGTGTAAGCATTCCCGGCCAGGTGCAGCCCCGGGATTTGCGCTACGCGCGCTTCCATTTCCGCCAACCGTTGCGGGTGCCCCACCGTGTACTGCGCCATCGACCGCGGCCAGCGGAAGATGCGGCTGAACTTCGGCAGCGCGGTGATGCCCGCAATCTCCTGCAACTCCGCCGACACCTGGGCTACGACGGCGTCGTCCGATTCCGCGAGCACGGCCGCGTCGCCCATACCGCCCAGGAAGCAGCGCGCCACCACCTTGCCATCGGGCACGCGGTTGGAGAACTTGGTCCCCACCCAGGTGCAGGCCACCAGCCGGCGCCGTTCCTTCTTCGGCACCAGGAAGCCGAAACCGTCCGGCAGCCGCGCGAAATCCGCCGCGTCAAAGCCCAATGCCACCGTCATCGAGGAACTGTACGGCACCGTGCCCAGAAGTTCCGCCAACCGCGGATCCACCGCACTCAGAAGCGCCGCGGCGTTATGCGCCTCACACGCCACCACCAGGCGATCGGCTGGAATCCAATCGCTGCCCAGCTTGATACGGAAGCCCGCGCCCGCTCGCTCCACGGCCTCCGCCCGGCCCGTCCTTACCTCGGCCGCCCCCGGTAAACCTCCGCCAGGCCGAATCGCGGCGGCCACCGCGTCCACCATTTGCTGCAGCCCGCCCTTCAGCGTGCGGAACAGGGGAACCGCTGCCGGCGGCGCGCCATTACGTGCCTTGGCCCGCTCCGCCAGCACGCCGCGCGTCAGGCTTCCGTACTTCGCCGCCAGTGAGACGAACCGCGGCAACACGCTGGTCACGCTCAGCTCGGAAGGGCTGCCGCCGTAAATTCCGGATAGCAACGGTTCCGCCAGGTAGTCCACCGCTTCGGCGCCGTAATGCTCTTCGACGAATTGCGCCACCGATTCGTCGCCCGCCTTCATCTTGGGCGACCGCAGCAACTCCATCCCCATCCGCACCTTGGTTCGGAAGCTCAACAGGCCCGTAGTCAAGAGCGGCATGATCCGGGTGGGCACCATCATCATCAGCCCATCGGGCATCGGCACCAGCCGACCGCCCTTGCGTATATACGTGATGCGCAGATGGTCGTTCGACCCGATCACCTGGTCTGCCAGCCCCAACTCGCGAATCAGTTCCAGCGCCGCCGGCTTGGTCGAAAGAAAGCTGTCGGGCCCGGCCTCAATGGTGCATCCATCCGCGCGCTCCGTCTGGATCACTCCGCCCAACCGGCCGCGCGATTCCAGAATGGTAGCCGCAGATCCGCCCTTGGCCAGATAGTAGGCTGCCGACAGGCCCGAAATCCCACCGCCGATGATGACTACGCGTGGCATCCTTAAAACCGGTGGCCGGTGGCCGGCGGCCGGTGGCCGGTGAAGACCCCAAATCGGTGGCCGGTGGCCGGTGGCCGGTGGCCGGTGAAGACCCCAAACCGGTGGCCGGTGGCCGGTGGCCGGTGGCCGGTGAGGACCCCAAGCCGGTGGCCGGTGGCCGGTGGCCGGTGGCCGGTGAGGACCCCAAGCCGGTGGCCGGTGGCCGGTGGCCGGTGGCCGGTGAAGACCCCAAGCCGGTGGCCGGTGGCCGGTGGCCGGTGGCTGGTGAAGACACAACCCCCGGCCGCGTGCAACTGACGGCCGGCATCCGTTTCTAATCCACCGGCCACCGGCCACCGGTCACCGGCCACCGGTTCTCTCATGGCCGGAAATCCCGCACCATCTCCACCAGCGCTTTTACGTTCTCCACCGGCGTTTCGGGCAGAATTCCATGTCCCAGGTTGAAGATGTGGCCCGGCCGCGTGCCCGTGCGCTTCAACAGTTCGTGTACCTTCATCTTCAGTTCGTGCAGCGGGGCAAACAGCGCCACCGGGTCCAGGTTGCCCTGAATCGCCGCCCGGTAGCTGATGTCCATCCAGGCCTGGTCGATATTGATGCGCCAGTCCACGCCCATCACATCGCCGCCGGCAGCGTGCAATTCCTTGAAAAAACCCGAGGCTCCGGTGCCGAAGTGAATCACCGGCACGCCGGTAGACCGGATGCGCTCAATCAGCGCCCGCGAGTACGGCGCCGCGTAGCGCACGTAGTCGTCCGAACCCAGCGCGCCCACCCAACTGTCGAACACCTGGATGGCCCGCGCCCCGCTGGACACCTGCGAACTGGCAAATGGCGCCAGCACATCCACAATCTTCCCCATCAGCCGGCGCCACATGGTTTCGTCGCTGTACATCAGCCTCTTGGTGCGCACGAAATTGCGCGACGCGCCGCCTTCGATCATATAGCTCGCCATGGTGAACGGCGCGCCCACGAAGCCGATCACCGGCACCTTGCCGGCCAGCGCCCGCACCACCTGCTGGATGGCTTCGCCCACGTATCCCAGTTCGTCCGTGTTCGTGGTGGAGAGCGAATCCACGTCGTCGGAGGTGCGCACCGGGTTGTGGATCACCGGGCCTTCGCCCTTCTGGTAGGTGAGCTTGAGCCCCATGGGTTCCACCGGCAGCAGCAGATCGGCGAAGATGATGGCCGCGTCCACATCCAGCATCTCCACCGGCTGCAGCGTCACGGTGGCCGCCAGGTCCGGCCGCTTGCAGATTTCCAGGATGCCGTGCTTCTCGCGAATCTGGCGATACTGCTTCATGTAACGGCCCGCCTGCCGCATGAACCATACCGGCCTCACGTCCGTGGGACGGCGCCGGCAGGCGTCCAGGAAACGGCTCGTCATTGGAGCCACGCGCATGGCTTCTCCACCTTGTCTTCGCAAAAGAACACTCGAAATTCCTTTGGCTTGTGCCTTGCCGCCCAGAGACGGCCATTCACGAAATACGGTTTGGCCCACGCCTCGCTGTCAATCGTGCGCGGCGCCACCACCGAAACCGATACGCTCCCCTGCGCCGGATATCCGGTCCGCGGGTCCATGATATGGGCGTAGGTGCGTCCCTCCGCCCGGAAAAACTTCTCGTAGCTGCCCGAGGTGGACATCGACATGTCCTTCAGGTAAACCTCCGCCAGCGACTTGCCCGCGTCCCCGGGGTCTTTAATCTGGGTGCGCCAGCCTTTGGGCTCGTCCGGAGGCGCCCCCATGCCATAAATGCTGCTCCCGGAGCCAGCCACGAGAGCGATCCTGACGCCGTTTTGTCTTAAAACGTCCACCATCCGGTCGACCGCGTAGCCTTTGCCAATCCCCCCGGGGTCCATTTCCACTCCTGGCCGGCGAAACCGCACCGTCTGCAGAGCCGGGTCCAGCAGAATGTGCCGGTAGCCAACCTGGGCCAGCGCGGCCTGTATCTGTGCCCGGTGGGGCAAGTGGCCCGAGCCTTTGTAGAACCCCCAAACCTTCATCAAAGGTCCCACCGTAATATCGAACGCCCCTTCGCCAGCGCGGCTGTATTCCAGGCAAGCCGAAAGCAGCCGGAACAGCTCTGGCGACACCTTGACGGGCCGTTCGGCCGCGTACCGGTTGACCTGGCTCCACTCGCTTTCGGGTTTGTAGTTCGAAAGCAGGTCGTCCAGCCGCCGAACCTCGTCGAAAGCGGCATCCACCGCCGCCTCCATTTGAATCCGGTCGGCTCCGTATACGGCAATCGAGTACGTGGAGCCCATGGCGTCGGCGCTTTTTTCGAGCCGGAGCATCTCCTGCCCGAATCCGGCCGAAGCCGCCAACAGAAACAAAACTAACACAGTTCGAGGGGTTTTAGGGCTAATTTTGGGTCCGCCCACGAGATTTTTTCGCCCGTTTCAGAAGGAAATCGATCCGGCTCTCCACGTCCGGGTTCTTGTCACGATCGAAATGCAGTTCCGGTACATGCCTGAGTTGCAACCGGGACGCCAATTGCCGCCGTAAAAACCCCTGCGCGTGTTCCAGGGCCGCCAAAGCCTGGGCCTGATCGCGTGGGGTCCCCCGGACCGCCACTTTCACGCTGGCGTGCCGCGAATCCGGAGTCACGTGCACCTCGGTTACATCCACTGCCAGGAGCCTTGGGTCCTCCAACTCAAACCCGATAATCTCTGCCAGTTCTTCCCGGACAGCCTCTGAAACTCGTAGTGTGCGATGCTCATCCATGCGTTAAAGGCGGTGGCCGGTGGCCAGATGCCAGTGGCCGGTGGTCAGTGGCCGGTCGGCATCCGTCGTCTCATATCCACTCCACCGTTGCGCCTACTAATTCCGAGCCTAACAGGGACGCCGCTTCATCTTCTACGCCCCGCAACACCTTCTCGGCGTGCGTCTGGTCCGACGACACCGTTACCGCAGCCAACATCGAACGCTGCCAGAGGTCTTGAAAGTCGATCTCGGCCACCGCCACGTTAAACTTGTGTCGCAGTCGCTCCTTCAGGCTCAGCACCACATGCCGCTTTTCCTTGAGCGAATGCGAATTCTCCAGCCGCAACTCCAAAGTGAGCACGCCGATTACGGGCATCGCAACCGGTTTTCACCGGCCACCGGCCACCGGCCACCGGCCACTGTCTCTAATCCACCGGCCACCGTCCCCCGACAACCGGCCACTGACCACGTTCTCATGCAAATACTTCCGTAGCTACCCGTTCGGTCACAAAGGCTTCGATGATGTCGCCCGCCTTGACATCGCCGTAGTTCTCCAGCGTGATGCCGCACTCCATGCCACTCTTGACTTCGCTGACATCGTCCTTGAACCGCCGCAGCGAGCCGATTTTCCCGGTGTGCACCACCACGTTGTCGCGCAATAAACGCATTTCCGCATGTTGCGTAATGGTGCCGTCCAGCACCTGGCAGCCGGCCACGTTCCCCACCTTGGTGATGCGGAACGTATCCTTCACTTCTGCCCGGCCCTTGTAGACCTCCTTGTAGACCGGCGACAAGAGGCCGCTCATGGCAAGTTTGATTTCGTCGGTGAGGTTGTAAATGATGGTGTGCAGGCGGATGTCCACCTTCTCCTGCTCGGCCAGCGCCTCGGCCTTGCGCTCCGGCCGCACGTTGAACCCGATGATAATCGCGTTCGAAGCCGATGCCAGCAGCACATCCGATTCGTTGATGGCGCCCACGCCCGAGCCGATCACCCGCACCTTCACTTTGTCATTGGTCAGCTTCTGCAGCATTTCGGTGAGCACTTCGGTGGAGCCGCCCACGTCCGCCTTGATGATCAGCGGCAGTTCCTTCACCTCGCCCGCCTGCATCTGCTTGTGCAGTTGTTCCAGCGTAAGCCGGCTGTTTTTCGCCAACGCCGCTTCGCGCAATTTCAGGTCGCGGAAATTAACGATCTGCTTGGCCTTGGCCGTGTCGGTCACCACCTGGAAATCGTCGCCCGCCTCGGGCAGTGACTCCAGACCGAGCACTTCCACAGGCGTCGAGGGCTCCGCCTTCCGGATCTGCGCCCCGCGATCGTTCTGCATGGCGCGCACCTTGCCGAACACGGCGCCGCAGATGAAGAAATCGCCCACCGCCAGCGTTCCGTTGCGCACCAGCACCGTCGCCACCGGGCCGCGCCCGCGGTCGAGTTGGGCCTCGATCACCGTGCCCATGGCCGGCCGGCTTGGGTTGGCTTTGAGATCCTGAATCTCGGCCACCAGAAGGATCATTTCCAGAAGCAACGGCAAGCCCTCTTGCGTCCTGGCAGAAACCGGCACCATTACGGTATCGCCGCCCCAATCTTCGGGCAGCAGGCCGCGGTCGGAAAGCTGCTGCTTGATGCGCTCCGGCTGCGCATCGGGTTTGTCGATCTTGTTGATGGCGACAATGATCGGCACCTTGGCCGCTTTGGCGTGATCGATGGCTTCGAGCGTCTGCGGCATCACGCCGTCATCGGCCGCCACCACCAGCACCACGATGTCGGTCACCTTGGCGCCGCGGGCGCGCATGCGCGTAAACGCCTCATGGCCCGGCGTGTCGATGAAGACAATCTTCTTGCCCTTCAGATCCACCTGGTAGGCGCCGATATGCTGCGTAATTCCGCCGGCTTCGCGCCCCGCCACGTTGGCGACGCGAATGGCATCCAGCAGCGAAGTCTTGCCGTGATCCACGTGTCCCATGATGGTCACCACCGGCGCGCGCTTCACCACGTCTTTGGTATCCTCGGCCTCATTGACCACCGCCATGGCTTCCACTTCGTAGCTGACAGTGGCCGTGGACGCGCCAAACTCGCGGGCCACTTCCGTAGCCAGCTTGGAATCCAGCGTCTGGTTGATGGTGGCGAAGATGCTTCGGTCGAACAGTTTCTTGATCACCAGGTTGGCCTTCACGTCCAGCTTCTCGGACAGTTCTTTGACCGTGATGCCTTCCGAAATGGTGATCTCCCGATTGATGGGCGGCGGTCCTTGTTCCACCTGCCGGCGCTGCGGGCGCAGTGTCTTCTCTTCTTCCACCCGTTCCCGCGGACCGGGCCGCGTGGGGCGCTTATTGTCTCCCGGACGCCCGCGCGACGGCTGGGCTCCATCCGGGCCCGGCGGCGGCGCCATACCCGGTTCGATGCGGCCTCGCGAAGTGGGATGCTGCGGACGCGGACCCGCCGGACGAGGACCCGCCGGCGCTCCCGGCCGCGCCGGAGCTCTGGCCACCATCGGCTGGCCGGGACGTATCGGGCCGCGATAGATCGGCTGGCCCGGAACCGGTGCACTGGGCGCCTTCGGCACTCCCGGCCGTGCCGCGGGGGGTGGCGCAGGCATCATCGGCCGGGGTGCATTCAGTTTGGCCGCCAGATCCGGACGGGGTGGAACCACTGGCCGGGCCGCCGGTTGTCCCGCCAGCGGACGGCTTCCCGGCTGCGGCCCCACGGGCATTGAGGGCGCGGCCGCCGAGGGACGCGGCCCGGACGGCGCCGGCTGGCGCGGAAGTATAGTAGGCCGCTGCGGCGGTGGGGCGGGCCGCTGCTGCGGTGCGCCGGGGCGTGCCGCTTCGGGACGCGCGGCCGGGAAAGGCTGCCGCGGACCCGAAAGAACCTGACCCGGCTTGGGCGCGGTGGCTCCCGGCCCGGGCAACGGCTTGGCCGCGGGCGCACTGGGACGGCCCGGCGGGACTACCACTACCGGAGGCGTCTGGGCAGGCGGCGCCGGCGTAGCGTGTGCCGCCGGCGTAGCGGGTGACGCCGGCGCGGCATGTGCCGGAGGCGTAATGGGCGCGGCCTGGGGCGCGGGCGGTGGTGCGGGCGCGGCCAGTGACGTTGGTGGTGATGCGGGCGGAGTTGCCCGTAGTCCCTCCGGTTTCTGGATTTCAGGCCGTATCGGCCCGCCTCCTACCGGAGGATGAATCGGCCGCCCCGCCAGCGGCGGACGAATCGGCGACACCGGTCCCGTCCGTGGCGGTTCGGCAAGCGACTTCTCTTCTACCGGCGTGGGAGCCTCCTGCGGCTGGACCGCAATCGCGGACGGCCCGAGTTGCGGCTTCGGTGCGCTCGCCGGCTGGAACGCCGGCGCCTCGTCCGCGTCGTCTTCCGCAAACTCCTCGTGCGTCTCCGACAGGTGATCATCGGGGCCAGGCACGAAGTCCGGAACGTCAAATCCATACAGCCGGCGCAGCCTGATCGCCACGTCTTCATCGATTGAGCTGGAGTGCGTCTTCTTCTCCGTGACGCCCAGTTCCGGGAGTCGCTCGATTAATTCGTGAGCCTTGATTTCCAACTCCCTCGCCAGCTCGTTGATCCGAATCTTCTTCATAGAGAAAGCAATCATTCTTCGATCTACTGTGGAACCGCGCCTATTCGACGCGACCCTCCTCTGGACCCGCACCGGACTGATTATGGGGGGAACCCGCGTTCTCTATCGTACCAAACTGTTCCCCGGTTTCTGCAGCCGAAACCACGTCCGTTGCAACCTCTCCGGCTTCGGTTGCAACCGCTCCGCCTTCTGCTTCAACCGCTCCATCGCCGGCTTGCAACTCGGCTTCGCCGGCTTCCGGAACTTCGGCCGCCGCTTCCGCCGCAGCGCCTTCCACGGCGGCTTCCCCGGCACTTTCCACGGCAACCGGCTCCGCACCCTCCTGCACCGGTTCTTCAAACTGGCTGTAATACGCGTTCACCGATTCCTGTATCTTCTCTACCGTCTGCGGGCCTATGCCTTGGATCTCCTCGAGCTGCTCCGGCGTCATGCTGCCCAGCCGCTCGATGGTCCCCATGCCCGTTTCCAGCAGTTTCTCCAGAATCTTCTCGTCGAGCCCGTACTCGGCCAGCACCGAAATCGGAGCCCCCGGCGCCACCAGAGCAGCCATCTGAGATTCCACTTCCTGCCGCTTCTCTTCTTCGCTCTTGATGTCGATCTTCCAGCCCAGCAGCTTGGCCGCCAGCCGGACGTTTTGCCCCTTCTTGCCGATGGCGAGCGAAAGCTGCGAATCGTCCACGATCACTTCCATGTGCTTTTCCAGCGGATCGACGATCGTAATCCGGCTCACTTTGGCCGGGCTCAGCGCGTGCGTCGCAAACGTCACCGAGTCTTCCGAGTATTCGATGATATCGATCTTCTCGCCGCGCAACTCGCGGATGATGGACTGCACCCGCATTCCCTTCATCCCCACACAGGCGCCCACCGAATCCACATCGCGGTCGCGGCTCTGCACCGCGATCTTGGTGCGCTCGCCGGCCTCGCGCGCGCAGCCGCGAATCGCCACCGTGCTGTCGTAAATCTCGGGCACTTCCTGTTCGAACAGCCGCATCACCAGTTCCGGCGCGGCGCGCGACACCAGCACTCCCGGCCCTTTGCTGGACTTGTCCACCAGCTTGATCACGCAGCGCACGCGGTCGCCCACGCTATAGCTTTCCAGGCGCGACTGTTCCTTCTTGGGCAGCTTGGCTTCGGTCTTTCCCAGGTCCAGAATGTAATCCGGCCCTTCCACCCGCTTGATGGTGCAGTTGACCAACTCGCCGGTGCGCCCCGAGTATTCGTTGAACACCGTCTCGCGCTCGGCTTCCCGCACTTTCTGGAAAATCACCTGCTTGGCGGTCTGCGCGGAGATCCGTCCCAGCGCGTCGGTGTTCTTCGGAATGCGGACTTCGGCGCCGATTTCGGCCTGCGCATCGATGCGGCGCGCCTCACCCAGCGTCATCTCGTGCGCCGGATCTTCCACCGCTTCCACAGCCTTCTTCACCGAGTAGAGCTTGATGGCGCCCGTCTTCGGGTCCATGTCCGCTATGTAGTCCTCATTGGTGCGGTAGTGTTTGCGCGCGGCAATCAGCATGGCGTCCTTGACCGCGTCCAGCACGATCTGCGGGTCGATGCCTTTTTCCTTGCTCAAAATCTCGATGGACTGAAAGATCGTTTCCAATGTGCCCTCGTTGTTACCAAAGTCGCTGCCACGTTACTGCAAACCGCTGCTGCAAACCGTTCCTGCAAATCGTTCCTGCAAACCTAAATCCATTGACTGGGTTTGGCTGCTGGTTGCTCCGGCAGGCGCTACCACTCGAACTTCAGGTTGGCTTTCTGTATCTGTTCCAGCGGGAACGTCCTGGCTTTCCCCGGCTCGGTTTCGAGCGTCACGCAGCCGTCGGCGAACCCGGCCAGCGTGCCTTCCCAATTCCGCCGGCCCTCCACCGGATCCCGTAGCGAGATTTTCGCCTTCTTCCCCTGGAACCGTTGATAATCCTGTGGCTTGAAAAGCTTACGTTCCACCCCGGGTGAGCTGACCTCAAGCGTATACCGGCCGTCCGGCACCACGTCTTCCACGTCCAGAATCGTCCCCACCTGGTGCGAAACCAACTCGCAATCGGCGTGGGTTACTCCCGCCGGCTTGTCAATCGCGATCCGGACCAGCCGCTGACCGCCGCCGCCCTTCACCTCAACCTGGACGATTTCCAGGCCCTCGGACGCCGCCACCCGTTGCGCGATCTCTTCGATTTTGGACGCCACAGCTTCCTGCTGCATGTTGCTAAAAGTGCCGAATCCAACAAAAAAGTGGGCTTTCGCCCACTGCGCTGGCTCGACACTCAAACCGTATTGTAGCGTGTTTGGGAGGAAAAGGGGAAGCGCAAGTTTGCCATCGGCCGACGGCGGGCGGCATGCCCGGCCGGTGTGTCCTGGCGATGAGCCAGACGGCACCCTAAGTTCACTGAAACTCCAGGGGGCTAGCCGTGGGGGCTGGCCGGTCCACATCGGGCTCGTGGAGGGGCTGCGTGTGATGCCGGAATGCACGGACAACCCCTGGCAGTATGTTTTGCCTAGGAACCGGTGTAACTGGTTGGTTGTTTCCATGCGATGCGAATGGATTCGGAATCGGGACAAAACCGCGGCCCGCATCAGACGCGCCCGGTAGACGCCTCAAGATAGCCTATCCACGCGAACGTTATTGGCCGGAAGCGGCCCCGGGGGGAGCCAGCGACAAGACTCCTGATTCTTCGTCACTACGCCGGTAGAAATCAACCGTCCGTTGACTAGGCTCGCGCCCCATTGACTTCATGTGCGCAAGGTAGTAATCGCCCCGGCTGCCGATCATGTAGCCATTCGGCACTTCGAAGAGAGTGGGGGCCGGATCTCCAGAAACGAGGGATAGCGTCTCAACCGTTTCCGCCAGGCTGCCATTCTTGTACCTGGCCTCGCGGAGCGCGAAATAGTTTAGCGCAGGGGCGACTAAGTAGTGGAATTCCAACGACGGGTCCGCTTTGATCGAACGAGTTACGGCAACGACGTCGTAACCCAGGACCTTTTCCGAAACGGGTACGCAGGTCGCGACCACTACGCGGCCCCCGTAGGCGTTCATGCAGTCCGTTTTCAAAGCGAGGTACCGCGAAGCCTCCGCGTTGCCGGCGACCCGCACCGACGCCCATTTGAAGCGTGGGTCCACGCGAAAAACCCTTTTCGTAGTGGCATCGAAGAAGCTTCTCCCATCCTCGCCGGGAATCTGCAATTGCTCGGCGGAGCTTCCGTCCGATCGTTCAGCCATCACCCTAACAAAGCTCTTGGCAACGACGGCTCCGGAATATACCGTATACGTTTGGGTCGCGGTGAATGCCGCGCGACCGCCATAGCCTTGTGACCGAAGCAGAACCGTGATGCACGCGGTCGCCGAGGCCAGAATGATGCCTAGGCGCAACGCTCTGAGAAGTCTTGTCCTCATATCTGCTCCTTAATATAAATACATACAATACTGCAGAACTGTAAGCAAGGCCCAGCCTGGTATCAGCAAGCCTACGGCTCCTGTTGCCGAAAAGCTACGTCATCGGAAATCGTAGAGCCAGCACCCAAAGCTAGCAGCGCGTAGGCCAGATAATTCCGGTGGGCGATCCACCAACACCACAGCACGGCGCACTCGACGGCCACTGCGGCGGCGTGTTTTGGGAGGAAAAGGGGAAGTGCAAGTATGCCAGGTTTACCGGTCAAGCGCGACATAGATGCAGCCTCCGCTCTCTGACGGTCGAGCGACAAGTCGCGGCTCTGATCGGCGTTACACCACAATCGCCGACAATTCGAGAGAGTGATTTCTCACCGCCAAGAACCTGCAAGCGGCGTAGCGAGGTTCGACGATAGATTTCCTGCCACTCGCCCTTATTCCGCCCGCTTCAACTCCACTTGCCGATACATATCCTGGGTTTGTTTGAGGCTGGCGAAGTTCATACCCGGCAACCGCGCCGAGGCCGTCCCGGCGGCCACTCCCCAACGCAACGCATCGGCGGGATTCTTTTTTCGCTCCATCGCCCACGTATACGCCGCCGTCAGCGCGTCCCCGGCGCCGATCGGGCAGACCGCATCCACGCGCGGCGGCAATGCCTCCATCAGTCCGTCCTTGAACGCCCCTACGGCGCCGCGGCTCCCCAGGGAAAGCAGCACGGCTTCCGGACCCATGGTGCGAATGCGTTCCGCTGCCTCCAGGTAGTGGGTGCGCGTCAGCAGGGTCCGGCCCAGCAGGCGTTCGGCCTCCTGGTTGTTCGGCGTCACCACTGTGGGCCGCTCCTCGATGCCATGCCGCAGCGCCTCCCCCGTGGTGTGCAGCAGCGTCTTCACTTTCTTATCCCGCGCCATCGAGATCAGCCGGCCGTAGAACGTCGTCGGCACGCCCGGCGGGATGCTGCCGCAAATCATCAACCAGGAGGCGTGGTCCAGCGTCTCCCGGACCGCCGACTCCACGCGCGCCACTTCAGCCTTGGTGAGCGTCGGCCCGATTTCGTTGAGGTGCACCGTCAGGCCGTGTTTATCGGTGATGGTGAGGTTGGTACGGATGGCGTTCTTCACCGGCACCAGCGCGCTCCGCAACCCCTTGTCGTGCAGCAGGCCTTCCAGCCGCTTGCCGGTTACCCCGCCCGAGATCAGCACCGCCATGGTTTCGCCGCCAAAAGTGTGAATCACCCAGCAGGCGTTGATGCCGCGCCCGCCCGCCGAGTCCCGGCTGGAGTTGATATAGGCTCGGTCCTCGAAAGCCAGGCGGTCGACATTGATGGTCCGGTCGATGGCGGGATTGATGGTGAGTGTGACGATCAAGCCACCATTCTACAGTGCTCCGGGATCGCGGATTCACGGTTTCCCCACGATCACCGTAACCCCCAGCGCCCGGTAGGGAGCCAGGGCCGATGGCTCCGCGGCGCCGTCCGTGACCAGGTAGGTCAGGGAACTCGCCGGCGCGACGATGTAGGGCGAGGTGGTTCCGAGCTTGTCCGCAATCACCAGCGCAGCAACCTCCGCCGAGCGCGCGATCATGGCGCGTTTGATGTGCGCCTCCTCCACCTCCGGAACCCCGATTCCTGCCTCCGGATGCAGGCTGCACACGCCGAGGAAGCAGAGATCCGCGCGATAACTGCGAAGCTCGTCCAATGTGGACGCTCCCATGGTGACCTGTTCTTGCTTGTTCAGACGCCCTCCGAGCAGGATGGTTTCGACGCGCGGGTGCGCGGCCAGCGCCACCGCGATGGGCGGGCTGTTGGTGATGATGGTGGCGCGGAGTTGCGGCGGAAGGCATAGCGCCAGTTGGAGCGTGGTGCTGCCGCCATCCATCAGGACTAGCTGCCCGTCCTGCACCAGTCTGGCGGCGGCCGCCGCGATGGCGCTCTTGGCCTCGGTTGCCTGCTGGGTTCGCGTCGCATACGGAGGCGCCGGATGCCGCGGCAGGGCGCCCCCATGCACCCTCTGGAGTTGCTGGCCGCGCGCCATCTCCCGCAAATCCCGCCGGATGGTATCCTCTGAAACCTTCAACCTCTCGCTCAGCTCCGAGGCCAGCAGCTTGCCCTCCCGGTTCAGAATCTGCAACAGCAGGGCCTGGCGCTCCTCTTTCAACAGCGTTGCCTGATCGTGCACGTTATTGCTTGACATTGCCTGTTAGTGCCTATATTATCTTGTTTATAATGCAACGGCAACTGAAATCAGTGATCTTCGATTACGGCCTTGTTCTGTGTTTTCCTCAAGAACGCGAGGAAATCGAAGCCATGGCGGCCGTACTCGGCGCATCGCCCGGGGAAGTATCCCCCGGGGAAGTATCCCCCGGGGAAGTATCCAAACTGGCGGACTTCGAACGCTCCTACTGGGCTCACCGCCAGGCCTTCGACAGCGCTGACATAGCGCCTGAAGCCTACTGGGGCGCGATAGCCGCCGATTTGAAAAGGCCTCTCGCCGCGGGCGCGCTGGAACACGCGACGGAACTGGACAATCGGAGTTGGGCGCACCCCTCGCCGGTGATGGTCCGGTGGGCTTCCGCGCTCCGCGCGGCGGGCGTGCGGACGGCGATCCTCTCGAATATGCCTGTCACGCTCCGCACTTACCTGGATTCCCATGCTCACTGGATGCCCGCCTTCGATCACCGGACGTTTTCGTGCGATGTACGGCTGGCGAAACCCGGCCCCGAGATCTTCCTGAGTTGCCTGGAGGGGCTGGGCGCGGCGTCCGGCGACACGTTGTTTTTGGATGACCGCGAGGAAAACGTGCACGCCGCGCGGTCGCTCGGCATCCACGCCCTGTGTTTCACCACCCCGGAGCAGGCTCAATGCGAGATGAACGAACGATACAGACTGCCGGTCCCGGTGGTTCCCCAGGTAGTTCCATAGGTGAATTGAGGCGGGCTCGAATCTCCGTCTCCCTCATTTTCCTGATCCACGGGATTTTGATTTCGACCTGGCTGTCGCGGATTCCCGCCGTGCAGGCGAAGCTGCATCTTTCGGTGGGGGTGCTGGGCGCAACGCTGCTGACTGCGGCGGCCGGCGCGCTGATCGCCATGCCGCTGACCTCGAAGCTGGTGGGAAGATTCGGAAGCGCGCGTGTGACGCGGGTCTCCACGCTGGTACTGTGCATCTGCGTAGTGCTTCCCGGGTTGGCGTGGAATGTGCCTGCGCTGGCGGCGGCTCTGTTTGCCTATGGGGCCGCGGCGGGCCTGATGGACGTGGCGATGAACACGGAAGGCGTGGCGGTGGAAGCCGCCTACGGCCGCCCCGTCATGGTGGGCTTCCACGCGCTGTTCAGCTTTGGCGGCATGATCGGGTCGCTGATGGGCAGCGTGGCCGCGGGGCGCGCGATGGAGCCGGGGTGGCATTTGGCCGCGGTAGGCGGAGCGCTGGCCGCGGCGTCCATTCCGGTGTGCCGCCACATGCTGGTGAACGCCTCCGAGCCGCTGCCGGATACCAGTTCCACGCGCGAGTTGCTGCGTCCCCTGATCGGGCTGGGCGCGGTGGCATTCTGCATCCTTCTTGGTGAGGGGGCCATGGCCGACTGGAGCGCCGTGTATCTGGGACAGCTCTCCGGACCGGGCGTGGCGCCATTGGGTTACGCCGTGTTTTCGCTGTCGATGGCCCTGGGAAGGCTACGTGGAGACTGGTTCCACGAACGCCTCGGCTCCGTCGGCACGGTGCGGTGGGGCGGCGCGCTGGCGGCGGCCGGCCTGGGGATCGCGCTGCTGGTGGGCGGTGTTCCCGCCACGTTGGCCGGCTTCGCTTGCGCGGGATGGGGATTCTCCGCGATCTTTCCTATCCTATGCTCGGTGGCGGGCAAGAAGGCCGGCGACAAGCCGCAGGCCGGAATCGCCGCCGTCTCCGCCACCGGCTATCTCGGCTTCCTGGTGGGCCCTCCCGCGATCGGCTTCATGGCACAAGCCTCCTCACTGCGAACGGCGCTGCTGCTGGTGGCCGCGCTCAGCGGTCTGGCGTCCGTGATGGCTGGCATCGCGCGGAGCGACTCGCGTCACACTTAGTTCCCGGATTCCAGCCGCACGTCAACGTTGTGACAGCAACTCCTGGTAGAAGTCCACCACTTGCCGAATGTTCTCCTGACCGTCACCGGCCACGGCTGGCCGCGGAAGGCTGCCTTGCAGAACTTCGAAAATCGCATCCCGCAACCGGTCCCGGTTGGCGACGGGAACGAGGCGCACGCCCGGAGGCCGCATGCCGTTATCGCTGGCGATCACCGGGGTCCCGATGTAAAGCGCTTCCCGGACGGAAACGGAATCGCCATCGTAGAGTGTGGTGCGCAACAGGGCGTCCGATTGCAGCATCAGCCGCAAGGTCATGGCGTGCGGCAAGTCGCCCCAGAGCAGCAGACGCCCGGCGTATGGCTTGGCGCCGATCCGTTCACGCAGGGCCGCTTCCAGGCTGCCTGAGCCCACGATAATCAGCCCCGCTTTGGGGAAACGCCGCAGGACGTCTTCCATGGTGTCAATCTGCAGGGGCAGATCGTATTCCGGCTCGAGCCCACTTACGGTGAGGAGCACCGGCTGGTGGGTGGCCGTGAAGGCGCGGAGACGATCGGGGAGCAGCAGGGCCGGGTCCGGCGGTTTGACGGCGAACGGCAAGACGGTGCGGATACGCTCCGGGCGCACACCGAACTTCCGGAACAGTGCGGCGATTTCGGCATTCACGGCGATCAGGCCGTCCAGACGGCGCAAAACGAAACCGCGCAGCGTGCGCGGGGCCGCGGTTTGCCCGGCCGGGGACGAGGGGTAGCCGCCGGAATGGAAGGTTAATACGGTTTTGCGCCCGGGCAGCAGGGTAGCGAAGAAGGCCAGGGCCAGGAGACGCGCAGGCAGATGACCGCCGAAATGCAGGTGAACGATGTCCACCGGCAGCCGGAGCAAGAGCCGCGCCAGGCCGGTGGCGGTCTTGGGATAGTACACGCCATCGGCATCGGCTGCGCGGAACCGCGTGAGGTTGATCGCCATACATTGGTGGCCGCTGGCCAGCAGAAATTCGCGAATGGCTACTAGGTTGGTCTGCACGCCGCCGTGGGGCGGAGGATAAGGCCCTAATTGCACAACCTTCATAGGCCGGTCGGGATTCTCATCCACGATGATGGTTTGAGTCCTTTGCGAATGACCTGTTTCATGCGGCTTTCATACGGCTTTCATACAAGGGGGTGTCAGACTCCACTGTAACAAGTCTGGCGCGCCGCCTCGGCGAACCGACGAGTTCGAGCCGAAGTCTAAATGGAAGAACGAAGCCAATCTTGGTTGATTCGACTGGAGTTGTAAATTGGCTTCGAGATTGGGAGGCAGCGGAGCGGAATGATTCGTCACGATGTTTGTTCAGGTTTCAGTCGTCAGCTTTCGGTAAACCAGCCACTCCGGCGGGCGTGGCCGATTCGACTGGGACCCGCTCTCAAGCTCCTCAGCTTCAGGATGACATACGATGTCAAAGAACAGGGGGTGCGACAGGTGGGCGGAAGCGCCTAAAGCTTTGGAAATATGTGGGTTGGCGATTCCTTGAAGTTTGGTGACCGGTTTTGGGAGACCCGGGTGTTTATAGTAGAGCCGGGCAAGACCAAATCAACTCCGGGCTGGACAGCATCATCGCCGCGATGCGTCCGGGAGAGCGGCGCACCGTCATCGTGCCGGCGGCCTTGGGATCTGGCCGCGCCGGGCTTTACCTCTGGAAACCCCAGGTCAACGCCGCTTCGCGATCTCCCAACGCGAGGGTGGCGTTGACAGTTGGGAGGGGGATGCCTCTTAAACCTGTTCCAGCGAACGCCGCACCTGATTGATATGGTTCATGTCGTGTCCAGCCATATGACGGGCCAGATCTTCGACTGTAATCCTGCCGCGTTCGGCGTGCATGCCGTAGCGCTGCCACTCCTCGGGGGTGAGCCTGACGAACAGGCGCAGATTGGCCTCCCGCAGCAGACGGAACATCTCGAGAGCCTCCCGGGGCGTCCATGAATCGTAATCGCCGAGTCTCGCCCATTCGTCGGGATCAAAGCTTGGCAGTGTTGCGCCGCTGTGTTCGATCATCTGGCGGTAACGCCAACTGCTGACCAGTTCGTCCTCGGCCAGATGGGCGAGAATCGCACGGACTGACCACTTGCCGGGCGCGGGACGCCGACCGAGCATTTCGTCCGGCGCTCCTTCGATCAGGCAGGCAAGCGTGCGGGGCGCCTCGCGCTGCATTGCGATCGGCTCCTGGTCCACGATATAGGCGTCCAGCCGGGCTTTGTACTGGTCCGCGGTTTCAGTGGCTGGTGCGTCTGCGATCCCTTTTTGCATCTTGACATTATCTCGCAGTGAAAGCCGACCCCTGCGCGACCTGGCAAATGCGCGGCGCACGATGGCAAGGCCAAGATGAGCTTGAGGCGGCGTGGAAAGCGGATTTGTGGAGGCCGGTATACTCTCTGCTTCCGGCGGATTGGCAATCCGTCTGGCGCGAATTGCGGGCGAGCCGCAAACAAGGGCCGGCTGGCTCGCTGCCGCATCGCCCGAGGCGGATTAACAATCCGCCGCAGGTTAACAACCTGCCCCACAAGCAAAGCGCCCGCGTGGCGCGGGTCCATACGGGAGAGGAACTTGGATCGTTCCGGCGGCGGTTCGTGGCAGACTGAT
>DATMNI010000398.1:0-12413 GCA_035570275.1 Candidatus Acidiferrales bacterium
CCGAGCGCCGGATCAGCAGGACGGACTCGGCGGGGAGGCGCGCGTGCACGATCGCCACGGCGGCATCCGGTTGGGTCATCATCTTCTATCATCTCTCAGGCTCTTGAAGACCTCTGATGAGATCGTGGCGCACGTCTCTTACGCCCGCAGATGTTCACATAGCGGCCGCCATCGTGGCAGGTTTGCGGCGGCGCAACAACCTGGCGCAATCCGTTCCGTCCTAATCGACGACAGCTTCCTGGCGATTGGGAACTACGCGTACCGCAAAGAGAGAATTAAAAGAAAGGTCCTATTGGACATCCGTGGAGGATAACTACCGATGATCATTGTAAGAAGAGAACACGCAGGATATTATCTTCATAGTTTGCGATAACCCGAAAATCTGTTGTCACTAGCGGAACGCCCCACTGCTGGAGGGTGGCAGCGGTCCACGTTCGGCGTCTCATCGAACTTATCCGGCTAACTTATTACGGCTTTGCGATGGCCGGAAACAGTCCCACGCCCTGGTACGAAGCCATGTGGGATGACGGCCCGCTCAGGGAGGCCAGCAGAGTAACGGTGCGTGCGGGCGAGACTTCCTCGGCTGAGATCCGGCTGATCGGGCGGTAGGACTACGCGCTAAAACGGCACGCCAATTCCCGGATGGAGCACGAAGGGGAACACCCATCCCGTCCTTATGGATCGGCAGCGTCAGTCTCGCCGCCCAGAGTCGGAGGCGACGGCTACGCCGGAGTCGACGACAATCTTATCTAATCGGCACGACATCCAGATCGTCGATCGCAGCATAGTCTCGAAAATCCGTTGTCACCAGCGGAACACCCCACTGCCGCGCGGTGGAAGCTATCCAGGCATCGGCGGTCTGAATCGGCTGGCCAATGCGCCGGCAGCGATCCACAACTTCAGCCCAGATCGCACAGGTGCTTTCATCGGGGATTCCGCGTCGTGTACAAGGCTATATGCCGTGAAAGAGCGGCCCGGCGGGACTCTCCCCAGTGGTTCGTGACTGGCCATAGCATCAATTCAGCCTGCGTCATGAACGAGATTACCAGTTGCTGTCCGGAAACAGCTTCAAGGCACGCCTGCCGCAGCGAGTGGTTCTCTTTGAAAAGGATCGAAACAACATTGGTATCGAGAAGAATGACCTTCATTTCAACTTCGGATGTTGGCCGGAATCTGATTCCGAAGTTCCCGGATCATCCGATTGAACGCATCGGCTTCGGATGGATTGCTGTCATCAGACGGGGTAAATTCGTGGACCGCAGGCTTCAGTCCGGGAATGCGGATCTTCTGATCAGGTAGCTTGCGCGGATCGACAACCTTCGCCATAGCCTCAGTGTACCTGATTCTGGCCACATCGAGTTCATTCGGCTCGATGCCGCCCCACCTTGCGTAGTCGGGCGGAAAAGCTCAGCAAAACAGGGCTGGACGCCAACTCGTGGCCCAGCGCTGCCGTCCTGAACCAGGATTCCGGGTACCTCCTGAACTAGTTCGACACCGCAATCAACGGGTTATTCGAAGCCTGCCCCGAGATCGTGATCACCACTGGGTGATCCCCGGCAGCCCAGGAGCCCGCCCTACTTCGCGATCCTGATCATCACCACGCCGTGCGAAGGCACTTCGGCTGTGTAGTCGCCCGCGACCTTGCCGAGATCCGAGTGCTTCCATAAGTCGCGAGCCTTATGGGAACCCTTCAGCCCCAGGTCGCTCCACTTAGCGGTGACTTTAGCGGCTGCGTCACCGCGGTTGAACAAACCGACGGCATGGCCGCCATCGGCCAGCGGCTTCGACCAGACCTCCACGCTGCCATCCTGGGAAACGCGAACACCCTGCTTGCCGAGCTTGTCCTGATCCACCGCGATCGCCTCCTTGTTCATGAGGATATCGGCGACGGAGGGTTTCATGTCGCGGATATCGTTGCCGGCCAGCAGCGGCGCGGCCAGCAGGCACCACAGGCTCATGTGGGTCTGATATTCGGTATCCGTCATGCCGCCGTTGCCGATCTCCAGCATGTCGGGATCGTTCCAGTGGCCGATGCCGGCGTACTTCTCGCGGCCGGGCTGCAGCTTGAAGCCGATGTTGTCCGTGGACTGCCAGCGGTCGCTGATGTCGCCGGTGGTGCGCCACAAATTGCCGCCGATCTTCTCGCCCCACTCACCCACGTCCAGGTTGCCGTACTGGCAAAGGCTATAGACGATGGTGCGGCCGGAGTTCGCCAGCGCGTTCCCCATCTTGGCATAGGCCGCGGCCATGGTGGCCTGGGTGTTGTCGTAAACCTGCGAGGCGCTGCACCAGTCGTACTTCAAATAGTCGATGCCCCAGGCGGCGTAAGTTTTGGCGTCCTGCTCTTCGTGCTGGTAGCTGCCTTCGTAGCCGGCGCAGGTGCGCGGCCCGGGTGAAGAGTAGATGCCGAGTTTAAGACCCTTGCCGTGGACGTAATCGGCCAGCGCCTTCATGTCGGGGAATTTGTTGTTGGTGGCGATATTGCCGTTGGCGTCGCGGTGGCCTTGCCAGGTGTCGTCGATGTTGACGTTGACATAGCCGGCGTCGCGCATGCCGGATTTGACGATGGCATCGGCCATCTCGCGGACCATCTGGTCGCTGACCTGATTGCGGAACTTGTTCCAGCTATTCCAGCCCATGGGCGGAGTTTTTGCCATACCGTTGTACTTCACCGGCGTGGTGGGCATGGGCAGCGACACGGGAGCCGGCAGCGCCGGGAGCGGCGCCGGGACCGCGCTGGACACGCGGGCCAATTCGACCACTTGGGGCTGGCCGCCGCGGCCGCCACCGGGTCCTCGGCCTGCTCCCGGTGGAGGGCCGCCGGGACCGGCAGGAGCGCCGCCAGGGCCTCTACCGCCGGCACCGGGGCCGCGGCCGCCGCCGGGATTCGGCGCGGGGACGGTGAGTTTCATCTGGCCGCCTTCGATGGTGGCGGTGTAGGTGACCTTCTGGACCACGCCGCCGCGGCCGGTGCGTTCTGCTTCCAGAGTCAGGTTGGTGCCATCCACCTTGCCGCTGGTGATGGTGTCGGTGGCGCGCGGGCTAAGGATGTAGCCGGTGATGCTGCCATCGGCCGCCTGGTTGAGCGCGACCACAATATCCAGGCCGTTGTCTGCGGTGGAGAAATTCCCGGTCCAACGTCCGGTGACGCTCTGGGCATGAACGGCCGCGAGCGAAAGCATGGCGGCGGATACGCGAAGCCATTTCATAAACGGCGACACCTCCGTTGGGGGTCTGTGGATAACGATAACACCGTTGACATACACGCACCGCCTGGGGCAGTCTCCACACACAACCACCGGCCACCGGCATCCAGCATCCGTTTCTCACCCCCGGCCCCGCGACCCTGAGGGTCGCGGCCACTCGCTTCTCAGCGGCCGGAATAAGATTTCCTCCGATGACCTTATCGTTTCTTCCCACCGATCTCGCTTACCCGGATGAGAAGCCAGGAGGAGCACGATAAGGACCGGTACCGCGAAAGCCGATGTGCTTACGCTAATGACACTCGAAAGTTGCCCACAGGTAGAATACGGCGCGCGTCCCGCCCGCCCCGGGTCCGCCAGAGTTCAAACCGGGGTCGTGTTATACTTCACCCCAAGCCTGCCGGTTCTTATGGATCCCGAACGCTGGCGGAAAATCGAGCGGATCTACCATGCGGCCCTGGAACAGGAGCCGAAACATCGCGTTGCATTTTTGAGCCAGGCTTGCCCTGACGACCCGGATCTGCGGCGCGAGGTGGAATTGTTACTGGAACAAGACGCCTCCTCGACCGAGTTTCTGGACCGGCCGGTATGGGAGCGCGCCGCGAATCTCTTGGAAGAGACGACGCGCACGGAATTCGCTCCTGGCCTGCGCCTTGGCCCCTATGAGATTCTCGATGAGCTGGGGGCGGGTGGCATGGGGCGGGTCTACAAGGCACGCGACTCGCGCCTCAATCGGCTGGTGGCAATCAAGTTCCTCAACACCGAATTGATGGACGACATGGCACGCCACCGCTTCCACCAGGAGACGAAAGCTGCGTCCTCGCTGAACCATCCGCACATCGTAACGGTGCATGAGGCCGGCGAATTCGAAGGACGCCCCTACCTGGTGACCGAACTGGTGGACGGCGGCACCCTGAAGGCTTGGGCGAAGGCGGAAAAACGCTCGTGGCACGATACCGCCGAATTGCTGGTAGGCGTGGCCGACGGGCTGGCCTGCGCGCATGAGAGCGGGATTCTGCACCGCGACATCAAGCCCGAGAACGTCCTGGTGACCAAGAGCGGCTACGCCAAGCTGGCGGATTTCGGGCTGGCTAAAATGGCGGAGAGTGCCACCGCCGAGACTGAAACATTGACGATGACGGAGCTGCGCACGCGGCCGGGAACGATTGTCGGCACGGTGGCGTACATGTCTCCCGAGCAGGTGCTCGGTGAAAAAACGGATGCGCGCTCCGATATCTTCAGCTTTGGTGTCTTGCTGTACGAAATTCTCACTGGCGTGCGTCCGTTCCACGGGAATTCGAACGTCGCCTGCATGCGGATGATCGTCGATGCAGAGCCGGCGGCTACGTCTACGCTGGTTCCCGGCCTTCCCCTCAGCCTGCAGGCCATCGTGCAGCGCTGCCTCGAAAAGAAGCCGGAGAAACGTTATCAGACGGCGCGCGCGCTCACTTCGGAGTTGCGAACGGCGCTGAACGCCATAACGGCGTCCGCGGAAGTGTTGGCCGATGCCAAGCGGCGTGCACGGCGGAGCCGGTGGCTGGCGGTCTTGGCTGCGGCGGTAGCCGCTGCGCTTTTGATTGCCGCGTCTGTTCCGGCGGTCCGCCGTGCGGTCGCCTCGCGTTTGCTTGGCGGGAGAGCGCCGCTCGCAGAGCTGCTCAGCGATTACGACGCTTATCGCGCGGGACGCGCCGCGCTGGACCGCTATGACAAACCCGGCAACGTCGATCGCGCTGTCCAGTATATGCAGACCGCGATCCGCCTCAATCCAGGGTTCGCAACGGCGTATGCGGGTTTGTCTGAAGCATACGTGCTGCGGAACATCGCCGCGCCCGATCCCAACTGGGTCGCTCTTGCCCGCGATTCCGCCGCCAAAGCGGTTGCCCTGAGCCCGGAATTGGCGATGGCTCATGTTGCGCTCGCCAATGCCCTTCTGGAAGGTGGCAAGCGCGCGGAAGCGGCCGTCGAGTTTGAACGTGGGCGCGACTTGGACCCGAAGAATTGGGGAGCCCTCGTGGGACTCGCGGGAATCGCTAATAGCGCCGGGAACAATGCCGAAGCAGAATCCTGGTTCCGGAAGGGAATCGAAGCCGCGGCGGGAAACTGGGTGCCCCATCAGGCATTAGGACGGTTCTATTATGGCACTCAGCGGTACGACGATGCGTTGAAGGCCTGGGAACGGGCGATCCAACTGGCCCCGGGCAACGCCCGCGTTCTGCGCAACCAGGCGGCCGCCTATCTCATGCTGAGCCGGTATGATGAGTCGGCCTCCGCGCTTCAGTCCGCTTTGGAAGTCGAGCCAACCGCTCAGACCTATGGAAATCTCGGCACACTACGATTTTTCCAGGGTCGCTTCACCGATGCAGTCCATCCACTCGAGAAAGCCGTTGAACTGGCCGCAACCAACTACGTCAACTGGGGCAACCTGGGAGACGCCTATCGCTGGGCTCCTGGCATGCAGGCCAAGGCCCCGGCAACGTATGCGAGGGCGATCGATCTGATCCGCGGAAAGCTGGCGGCGGCGCCGAACGATTCCGAACTGCGGGCGAATCTCGCCGGCTATCTGGCAAAGTCGGATCAAACGCCCGCGGCGCTAGTCGAATTAGCCGGATTCGAGCCCCTGCCGAACAAAACGGGAAAGGCGTGCTTCAAGGCGGCCATCGCTTACGAGGTGGCGGGCAAACGCGATGATGCCCTTCGCTCGCTCAGTTCGGCGATTCGCGCCAAATACTCACTGGAAGAGATCCGGACGGAGCAGGAACTCGCCAGTCTGCGCACGGACATCCGCTATCAACAACTGCTTGCCGCACTTGGTGGCGCCCGGCAAGCGGACGGGAAGTAGCCGCCGCACAACGAAGGAAAGGAAAATCACATGCCAATACCGTTACCAACAGGGACACTCACCTTGCAGCTTATCTTCGACCTGACAACTACCTCCTGGAACGCCTATGGGCAATACGGGCGATTTCTGCCTGACGAATCGACACAACCGCAGGCACTGAGGTCTAAGGTCTGGATTTGGACCCCAAACTCAGGGAAGACTATCATCACGACCGACAACCCGGCTAGTCCGTATACCATTGCCATCGGCAACAATCCACCCTACGCGGACAATATGATCGTTGCTCCAACGTTCCAGATCATGATCACCGGAATTCTCCCGACGGGTTACACCTGGCAGGGCGGGGGGATAACCGCCATTTTCGGACGTGGGCCACATCACGGGGTGAACCAAATGAAATACGCCTCGCCCTACGGTTTGCCAGCCGTCACCCCACCCTCGCCGGTTTGCGCCGTATTCCATTATGCCTTCACCGGTGCGCCAGTGCTCTATAAAATTACCCAACCCTGGTATCATAGCCCTGCCCCAGCTACCGATATTTACGGGTTCAACGTCGGCATCGAGGCGAATATCACGGCCCCAGCGGGTAGCACTCCATCGCAAGGTTGGTATTCGTTCGCTCACGACCCGGATTTGCAGGTCGACATGTAGCGAGCCCAACTGCAGAGCTAGCTGGATCGGACGCCAAGGGGCGGCGGCAATGCCACCCGGCCGCCCCTATCGCCGCAGTTCGCGCATCAGCCATGCCCTGGCCAGCTTCCAATCGCGCATCACGCTTTGCGGAGAAATCTTCAACACTTCGGCGGCCTCATCCACGGTCAGGCCGCCGAAGAATCGCAATTCGATCACGCGGGCTTTGCGTTGATCCAGCTCGGCCAAGCCGTCTAATGCGTCATCCAACGCAATCAACTCCGCGGCCCGCGCGGAATTCACGTCCGGGATCTCGTCGAGGTTGAAGGCCGTGGAATGCTCCACGCGTTGCGCTCCGCCGCCGCGTTTCGCCGAGGCGCGGGCCCGGGCGCGGTCCACCAGAATCCGCCGCATCATCTGCGCCGATACCGCAAAGAAGTGCACCCGGTCCTGCCAGCCGGCGGTCTGCGCGTCAATCAGGCGCAGGTAAGCTTCGTGGACCAGGTCGGTGGTCTGCAGCGTCTGCCCGGCCCGCTCCCGCCGCATGGAGTTTCGGGCCAGACGGCGCAATTCGCCGTACACGAGCGGTGTCAGCCGTTCGAGCGCCGCCTGATCGCCTTGTGCCCACGCCTTCAGCAGCACCGTGATCTCGGATTGGGCGGCCGGCGACATAGAGCTTTCCGAAGATACTTCAGGGCCATTGTATTAGAAGCGGATGCTTAAAGGCGGATGCCGGATGCCGGTGGCCCGGCAGCTAGTCAACACAGAACCACCGGCCACCGGCCACCGGCCACCGTTTCTCACCCCCCGGCCCCGCGACCCTGAGGGTCGCGGCCACTCACTCGGTTACAATGCGGATTGCATGCGCCAGCGCTCCGCCTTACGGAACCGAATCGAATACTGCGCCGCGCTGGCGGCGGTGAAGTCGCTCGAATGGGCGCCGCTTGGCGCTGCCCATTGGCTGGCGCGCGGTTACGCCGGGCTGCTCGATCTCGCCATGCCCCGCCTGCGGCGCGTGGCCTATCGCAACTTGCAGATGGCTTTGCCTGAGGCCAGCCGCCCGGAGATCGTCGATGGCGTATTCCGCTCCATTGCGCGTCTGCTGGTGACGTTCGCCAAGTTCCCATCCATTCGCCAGGAGAACCTCTCGCGGTGGATTCGGTGCGAAGGGGTCGAGCATTTCGACGCGGCACTGCGCGCGGGCCGCGGCGTGCTGTTCGCCACCGCACACCTGGGCAATTGGGAGCTCAGCGCCTTTGCCCATGCGCTGTTGGCTGCGCCGATGAACGTGATCGCGCGTCCGCTGGATAACCCGCTCATCGACACGCTGGTGGAGCGCCGCCGCGCCCTCACCGGCAACCGGCTGCTCTTCAAGAAGGATTTCGCCCGCGGCATCCTCAAGGCGCTGGCGTCCAACCAGGCTGTCGGCATCCTGATCGACCAGAACTCCGCGCTGGACAAGGGCGTCTTCGTGAAGTTCTTCGGCATCCCGGCTTGTGCCGGAACCGGCTTCGCCAAAATCGCGGCGCATAGCGGGGCGGCCGTCATTCCCGGTTTCGCGCTATGGTCGGAACAGGAACGCCGCTACGTGCTTCGTTTCTACCCGCCAGTGCCCGTCTCGGGCGATGCCGGGCGCGACACTCAGGCGCTGCAGTGCCAACTGGAGGAAGCCATTCGCGCCCACCCCGATCAATGGCTCTGGATTCACCGTCGCTGGAAGACGCGGCCGCCGGGCGAGGCGCCGCTCTACGAGGGGCTATGAGCCGGCTGCAACGCGCTCCCTGGCACGGCGGTGTTTTCGCGGTGGCGCTGGTCACCGCGGCGCTGTTCATTTCCATCTTGATCCGGTCCTACCTGGAGCCCGACACGTTTCTGCTTTTCCTGGTCGCCGTGTGGCTGAGCGCCTGGTACTACGGACGCGCCATCGGGTTGGTCGCGATGGCGGCTTCGGCGGTCGCGCTGACCTGGTTTTTCCTATCCGGCACTACACCGCTTCGGGCCATTCCTTCCCGGTTATGCGCCTTCGTGGTGATTGCCTCGCTGATCGCGTGGGTGACCGCGGCCTGGCGCGAAAGCCGCAGGCTGTTGGTCGGGACGCTGGCCAGCATCGGGGATGCGGTAGTGGTCACGGACCAGCACGGACGCATCACGTTTCTCAACCCGGTGGCTGAATCGCTCACTGGCTGGACAGCCGCTGAGGCGCGCGGCCAGGCGGCCGAGGACGTCCTGCGGCTGGTGGATGCGGGCACGCGGCAAACCGTCGACAATCCATTGACCCGCGCCCTGGTGGACCGCACCGTGGTGACCGCCGCCGACATTGTGCTGCTTTCGCGCAGCGGCACCGAAGTTCCCATTGAGCACAACGCCGCGCAAATCCGCGGCCGAAGGCGCGAAGCCCGCGGCGCCATTCTGGTGTTTCGCGATATCGGCAAGCGCCGCCAGTTGGAAGAGCAGGCCACCCATGCCCAGAAAATGGAGGCCGTGGGCCGCCTGGCCGGTGGCGTGTCGGGCGACTTCAACAACATGCTCACCGTGATCAGCGGCTACGCCGAACTGCTGCGCGCCGATCATCCCGTGGGCACTCCGGCACGGAAGTTCGTCGACGAGATCATCTATGCCGGCGAGCGCGCCGCCGCTCTAACCCGCCAACTGCTGGCTTTCAGCCGCGGCCTGGCGGCGCAGCCCCAGTTGCTCGACCTGAACGCCCTGATCAAGAACATGGACCCCATGCTGCGCCGTTTGCTGGGCCAGAATATCGAACTGACGCTGATGCCGGGCCCCGGATTGGGGCGCGTGAAGGCCGACCCCTCGCAACTGGAACAAGTGGTGGTGAACCTGGCATCCAATGCCCGCGACGCCATGCCGGGCGGCGGTAAACTGGTGATCGAAACGGCCAACGCCGATCTGGACGAAGCCGGCAGCACGCCGCTGGGCATCCATCCCGGCGCGTACGTGATGCTGGCCGTCAGCGATACCGGGGTGGGCATGGACGCCGAAACGCGGTCGCGCCTCTTCGAGCCTTTCTTCACCACCAAGGCCCCCGGCAAAGGCAGCGGCCTGGGCCTGGCCACGGTGTACGGCGCCATCAAGCAGGCCGAAGGCCAGGTGACCGTTTACAGCCAGCCCAACTGCGGCACCATTTTCGAGATCTACTTCCCGCGCGCGACCGAGAAGGCCGGCGAAGAGGTTCGTAAAGGCTCCGCCAAGGGATCGGAAACCATTCTGGTGGTGGACGACGAAGAGGGCGTGCGCAAACTCTGCGGCGCCGTGCTGCAGGCCAATGGGTACGACGCCCTGGAGGCCAGCACCGGCAATAGCGCGCTGGTGGCGTTCGAGAAAAACAGCCACAAGATCGACCTGGTGCTGACCGACGTGGTGATGGCCCAGATGGGCGGCTTCGAACTCGGCCGCCAGTTGCGCGAACGCAAACCGGGGCTGAAGATTCTCTACATGTCCGGGTACCCGGAACACGCCATCAACGCCGCCGCCACCGCATTTCTGCACAAGCCGTTCACGCCCGATGGGCTGCTGAGCAAAGTGCGCGAAGTGCTGGACGGAGAGGCGGGGTAAGCGGACTCCTGTTAAGGCGTGGCCACGCCCCTTTCCACGCCCCCGTTTCCACACCCAGAGCCGCGGCCTACTTCTTCAGCGATTTCCGTGCCGCAGCCAGCGTGTTCACCAGACTTTCCCTGGGCAGGTTGCGGATGATGGGTTCGATCAGCCATCCCAGGCCAGCCGGCACGTCGCGGGTCAGCGAGATGGCCCGGCACTCTACCCACGTACCGCCATCGCGTTCCACGAAGCGCCAGTAACTGGTCAGTTTCCACAGGAAGCCTTCACTTGAAAGTAGCACCGGTGTCAAAGGGGGTTCGGGGGCGGATGTCTGTAAGCGATTGAGTTCGGGAGGAAGAAAAATGCGCCGGGCGCCTGTTGGCGGGCTTACCTGACCCGGCGCGGTTACAGCCGCCAGACCTTACGGGCCAGCGGTCTGGTTGATGAGCGCGGGCGCGACACCTTCTTTCGATGTCTCACCTTTTCGCTGGTCGAGGCCGGGACTCTCTAAGGCTGGTCCTTGGGGAATGGCATCGGCCGGCATCGTTTCCTGCCGGGTCCAAAGGAGGGCTTTATGGTTGGGCGCAGACTTTGGTTCTCCCCGCGGGCTGCTGTGGGGGTGATGGGATCGCACCTCAACTAGTTTCAGATCACCGAGCTATGCCAGCCCGGGGCGCGTCTTATAAATCCTATATCTGTTTCGACGCCGGACGCAATGGCATCGGCCCGAGCGGCTCACCGCTTAAGCATCCAACTGCGCTATGCCGGCGCACAAGCCCTGCGCGTAGAGTTGCCATGGCCCCGAACCGGCTGGGCCATCGGACCGCCAACATGACGTTGCAATATATGGGATATCACACAGAAGGAACTGCCAACCGCGAATTCACCTGGCTCGGCAAACTCCTCAGATTCAGATTGGCGACTTATGTGACCTACCCTCCCAGGCTTTAAGGAAGCCGCGACCGTTGCTCACGGAATAAGGCGTTTGCTTGCCGAACTTCCCGGCCTCACCAGCGCGGTTCGCGGCGTCCGCCGCCACCACCACCGCCGCCTGGCCGGCCACCACCGCCGCCGCCACCCGGGCGCCGGCCACCGCCACCACCGCCACCACCGAAACGGTTGCCGCCACCACCAGCGCCGCCGCCAAAACCCCGGTCGGGCTTGGGCCGGGCTTCATTGACGTTTAACGCCCGGCCATCCATGGTGTATCCGTTGAGAGCCGAAATCGCCTGGTCGGCCTCGGTTTCGTTTTCCATTTCAACAAATGCGAACCCCCGCGACCTGCCGGTGTCACGATCTGTCATAATTCGGGCGCTGTTGACGGCACCGTGCCGTTCGAACAAGTTCCGTACTGCCTCTTCGGTAACGTTGAAATCCAGGTTGCCGACGAAGATGTTTTTCACTCAAATCCTCCTAATCAATTTGAAAGCGGCTCATCGGGGAGGGGGAAGCACAAGGCGGAAGCTCCAAATGCACTCGGCCGGATTCGCGAAAGCTTATCAAACGCGATTCGACTATAACATGGGGAAGCGGGCGGCAGCAAATGGTTTTGGGGAGCCGAACGTGGACTTCTTGACAAAAAAACCGGCCTCCACGACCGAGGCCGGGAGGCCGTTACCTATGGGTAACATCCATCTTTGGGGGAAATATAAACCGGGCGACTTCCTACTCTCCCACACACTTGCGCGTGCAGTACCATCGGGGCTGAGAGGCTTAACTGCCGTGTTCGGTATGGGAACGGGTGGGTCCCTCTCGCTATGGTCACCCAGAAAGGGCGATCAGCTTTTCAGCGATCAGCTTCCAGCTTCGGAATCCCCAAGGTTTGCGCAAAGAGGTTGAAGCTGAGAGCTGACCGCTGAGGGCTGAAAGCTCTTCTGAATATTTGACGGGCTACGTTTCGGAAAGCAGCGCTCACAATGGTTGTGTGCGCAGTAGTATTTTATGGTCAAGCCGAACGGGCAATTAGTAACGGTCAGCTCAACGCATTGCTGCGCTTACACATCCGTCCTATCAAACAGGTAGTCTTCCTGTGCCCTTATTAGCTTTCGCTTGGGAGATCTCATCTTGGGGAAGGTTTCACGCTTATATGCATTCAGCGTTTATCCTGACCGAACTTCGCTACCCAGCGATGCGGCTGGCGCCACAACTGGATCACAAGAGGTTCGTCCACTCCGGTCCTCTCGTACTAA
>DATMNI010000399.1:0-15952 GCA_035570275.1 Candidatus Acidiferrales bacterium
CTCACGACCTCGTGCTTCTGCCACCGAATCTGCCGCACACGTGGGCATCCAGTGCCGCCATCGATGAGTCAAACCCGCACATCGCTATCGTCGTCTGGTTTACCGAAGCCTGGGCCCTGGAGCTTGCAGGCACGTGCCCGGAGTATTCTGGGCTTCGCGGGTTGCTCCGGCGGGCATCCAGCGGTCTGAGTTTTCCGGCCTCGGCGGGAAAGATGATGGAATCGCATCTGCCGGGACTGCTTTCGAATTCCGCGCGCGACCGCCTTCGAGCCGCGCTGGATGTGCTGACAGAGCTTGCTGAGACGGATGCGGCTCCGTTGGCAATGACACTGCAAAAGGCATCCTGCCTCAGAGCGGATGATTCGGCTCAATTGAACCGAATCCTGCAGTTGTTGCATGAGCGCTTCGCGGAACCGATTCGGATGCAGGATTTGTGCGCCGCGGGAAACATGTCGGAGCGATCTCTTCATCGGCTGTTCGTGCGTCACCTGGGCGAGAACGTGACCGACTACCTGGGCCGCTTGCGGATCGGACGGGCTTGCATGTGGCTGGTGGAGACAGACCGGCCCATCAGCGTGATCGCCGCGGATGTGGGCTTTTCCAATTTGTCCAACTTCAATCGCCGGTTCCGGGCATTGCGGCATATGACGCCGAAAGAATTTCGGCGTCAGTACAGTAAGCACACCAGCCTGCCCGGCCTGGATGAGTTGGCACTTACCAAGCGCTCCCCATCGCTGGAAAGAACGAAGAAAAGAAGCGACGCAACTGGATTCCAAGGGCACGCCTCCTCCCCGTGAACGGAGGGACCTCAAGTCCCCGGTTAACCCCGCGATGGCGATCCGTAAACGGCGTCAGGCAAGGTTACAGGCCGGCGCTATCAGGCCGGCTCCTTGGTTCCGCTGGTTGGCGCTCCAAAGCCGCCGCAACGTGAGCGCATACCCTGGCGGAACTTCTCGCGCTCTTCGGGCGTCATCTGCTCCCAGCGGTCGGCCATTCGCCGCCGAAAACCGGAGCGATGAAGGCCGCGACCACCAAAGCCTCCGCCTCCGAACAGAATCCGGCAGAGAGCCAGCAGTCCGATAGCCTGCCAGAAGGTAATTTGCGGCCATCCGAACAACGCCGGCAGCAGCCAGTTCCACAGATGCAGCACGACTTCGCCGCCAATCCAGATGAAAACCGCGATTATCAGTGGGGCCAGAAAAATCCATTTCTTTCTCATGTTTGTGCTCCTCACTTCTTCATAAACTCGTCGTGAATGCTCTGCAACCGCTCGCGCAGATGAAGCACGGCGTAGCGCTTGCGCGAGAGCAGGGTGTTGACGTTTACGCCGCTTGCCGCCGACAACTCTTTGAAGCTGCGCCCCTCCAGTTCGTGAGCGACGAATACTTCACGCTGCTCGCCGGGCAGTTCGTCGAGCGCGGATTCCAGCTCATCCAAAAGCACGTTGCGGACGTAGAGCGCTTCCGGCCCGGCATCAGGCGATGGCAACAGATCTTCGATCTGCAGCAGTTCGCCGTCTTCGTCCTGAACCGCTGCGCCGCTGAAGGTCTCCGGCTTCTTCTTGCGGAATAGGTCCGTGATGCGATTGCGCGCGACGCGAAAAAGCCAGCCGGTCACATGCTCAATCGGCATCAGCAGGCGATTGGCTTCTACCAGTTCGTAGAAAACCTCCTGCACGACGTCCTCGGCGTCGGAGGGATCGGGCACACGCCGGCGGATGAAGTTGCGCAGCCGGGATCGTTCTTCCGCGATGATTTCGGAGATTCGACGGTCTTGCCCGGTCATCGAAGTGATGCTCGACTCATCCATCCATTCTTGTAGACGAACGGCGGCCGCAAATATTGTAGAGACACCGCTTCCTAACGGTCGAGCGACAAGTCGCGGCTCTGATCGGAGCCGCGCGCGTAAGCAAGCGGTTTCCCGGCGCGCGGGATCGGTTGGGATGGCGCGAGCGGCGTGTCCCGCCTTTTCGAACCTGCCCGCCCCTATTGGATGTAGCCGAGCGAGCGAAGCCGCCGCATCTCTTCCGGATTCATCTTGGTAGTGGCATTCGCGGGCAGCGCTGCCGCGATGGCCGACTGGCGCCGCTCCTCCAGTTTCAGGGCCAGGCGCTTGACCACGTCCGGATTCCGATCGGCGATGTTCTCGCGGTTTAGCGGGTCCTTCTTGTGATCGAAAAGCTCAAACTCCGGGGTGCCCTCGCTTCGCTTGCTATTGCGAATCAGTTTCCAGCCGTCATACACAATTCCGTAGCTCTCTGTGTCATAGGGCCTGGGGCCTCCGGTCTTCGGTGTCAATGCCTTCTCGGAGAAGGCCGGCTGGTCCCTCCAACCGTAGCGTTCCGCCGCCGCCCGCAGTTTCGCCGCATCGCCATTCCCTACCTCTTTGGCGGCCGCCATCAGCGGCAGCAGACTCTGGCCTTGAATCTTGTCGGGCAGCGCCAGGTGACTCAACTCGAGGAGTGTCGGCATGATGTCGATGTTCTCCACGGTCTGGTCGATTACGAGTCCCGGCGGGATGAAGGCCGGCCCGTAAAATATAAGCGGGACGTTGGTCAATTCTCCGTATACCGTTTGCCCGTGCCACATACGGCCGTGCTCATGGAATTCTTCCCCATGGTCGGCGGTAAAAGCGATGACGGTCTTATCCGCGAGTCCCAGTTCCTTCAGCCGGTTCACCAGGCGCGCGACTTCCGCATCCAGACCCCGGATCGAGCCATCGTACCAGCCGACGAATTCCTTCATCAACTCGTCATAGTTCAAACCCGAAGCTTGCGCCTCCTCAAGGGAAGGCATCACGCGCGAGCGGTCTTCCGGATTCTTGATGAATTTCTTGAGCTTTTCGATGTCCTTGTCGTACTGCTCCCGATTCTGCGCGTTAAACCAGATGCTGTCATAGGGTCGGCGCGGTTCATAAGGGGGGTGGGCATCGAAAACATGCAATACCGCGAAAAAAGGCTCCTGGCGGTGCTGCCCGAGCCATTCGTTCAGCCGTCCACGTAAGTCCGCGCCGTCTTGGATCCGGCCTCCGCGATCGAGGTTCGCTCATGAAACTCTTCGTAACCCTTGTGCAGGCCGGTAAGCCTTCCGTGGAACGGGACCGAGGAATAGCCGACGGTCGCGTAGCCGGCGCCGCGGAACAACTCGGCCATGGTGACTACGGCGACGGGGAGTTGGTCGTTCATCTCCTTGACCCGATTAGTGCTGGAGTAGAGCGACGTCATGATCGTCGGGAACGAAACCTTGGTCCACGTCGCCTGGGAGACGTTGTCGCTGAAACGGACACCCCGCGGGGCCAGCCCGGCCAGGGTCGGAGCGGTCTCGCGTTCGTATCCGTTCACGTTCAGATGATCCCGGCGCGTGGTGTCGCTCACCACCAGGATCACGCCCTGCGGAACGCGTCCGCCGGACACATCGGCGCGCGGGGCCTGCCGGCCGGGAGGCTTCTCCCCGCTCCGGTTTCGGATCACCGAACAGCCCCAGAATCCCACGGCGCCATCCCGGTCCGCTTTGAGGGACAGCGACACCACGGCCTGCCGCCCCGCATAGGCGGATAGATCCACGGGCGCTCCTTCCCAGCGCCCGGGAGTGGTCACCGTTCGCTCCAGCACCACCGAGCCTGCAACCGCGACTTGGAAGGTGACCGGATTGTCGTCAAGGGTTCCGACCTGCAGGTCAAGCCAGGGCTTATCCGGCAGACTCACCGGAAACTCAATCGATTCCGGCGAGCGCGACACCAGGGACTCCCGGTAGATTTCGCCCAGCCCCTGCCAACCGATACCCGAAGGAATTCCGGCCAGATGCTCCCTCTCGGAGATCACACGCACGGACTCAATCTCAAAATCCGCTCCTTCCGCATCGGTGGGGCGAACGATCAATCGGCGCAGGCTCGCCAGGGGCGTGGTGCTGGCATTGTGCAGAACGATCGTCTGCAAGTCATCGGATGCCACGATCGGACTCGTAAAAGGCCAGGGCTGCTGCAGACCACTGGCGCGTTCGAGCAGGTCTTTGAAATCCGGCGGGGCCTGGCCCTGCGTGGTGGCCATCAAGTTGGCGCCTTTACTGACTTTGAGCCGAATCTCGATGGCGTATAAGAGGTCCGGTGTGTCGAGCTTGCCCTGCCGTTCCACGTAGACCATCGGGAAGTTTGTGGTCGTGTGACCTTTCAGGCGGCCCTCCCGGAGGCTAAGACCCGACACCCCATTTCCCGCGTTCCACCCGAGCGCGGTCTTTTCCGGTGAACTGCCGGCGGCAGAATCGCCAAAATTCCAGAGCGCGGCCGGCCCGGGAGAGTTCCGCTTGGCGGACGACCCCTTGACCATGGCCGGCTTGAAACGGTCCACTAACCGCGTCACACCCGCATCTGACTGCCGTCTGCACCCTGTCCCGCCCAACAGAGCCCATGCGGCCACTATGACCCCGATCGTTCTACGCACCATGCACCAGCCTTCCCCGCCTACCAGCGATATTCCAGTCCGCTAGTATACAGGGGGCGGGGGTGGGTTCCAACGCCGCCTTCGGCCGGGCGGGCGAATCTTGGGTGACTGTCTACTTGACCACAACGCGGGAATTCGACCACATTAGCTTGTGGTGACAAGCCGGACGCGATCAGAGCTAATTTGGAAAGTCCAGGTAGAAAAGCTTCCGCTGCACGCCCAACTCGCATGCCAGCTCATGAATGTTTTGGCAGGTCTTCATTCGTTCGACGACCTGCCGTTTGAATTCCAGGGTCTGCCGACGCCACTTTGCCTTCTTCGCCATTTTTCGCACTCCATTCGCTGTAAAGTGCGTCTTTTCGGAGTGTCTCATTTTAGTTAGGGGTTCAGTTCTGATTCTTTCTTTCCACGAAACTGGCTTACCCTGATTCACTTTGCGGGGTAGGTTGACCGCAAGCGTCCGAACTCCTAGTCTGCCCCGCCATCGGAGCACTCGCGGTGACGTTGGCGCCTATCGCCCCCGCCTCATCTATCCTTCATCTAACGATGGATCGGCGCGCGTCTGACACGTACCCTTGGTTGAGGGGCCTGCGGGCCTCTCCGCCGGTGCCCGAGCGTCTCAGACTTGCGAAGTTCCGCTAGCGCCAGCTAGACGCCCTCCGATACTCCTTTGGGAAAGCGTCGCAAGTCGCTTTCCCGTTAGGGGGAACTATCCCCTACTACCCCTCGCCAGCCTGCGGTGAGCTTGCCAATGAAATCTACATTGGTATATCGTGTCAGGTAACACTCGGCTACGGAGACCTCTTGGAATTCGTCATCGAAACGGAAGGACTGACCGGTGGCTACGGCATCAAGATGGTCCTGCATAACCTCTCGCTGCGAGTGCCGCGCGGCAGCATCTTCGGCTTCCTGGGCCCGAACGGAGCAGGCAAGACGACCGTCATTCGCATGCTCCTGGGCCTGCTCCAGCCCTTCAGCGGAGAGATCCGCCTCTTCGGCCGGCCCCTTCGCGGAGCACTGCCAAAGGTCTTGCGCCGAATCGGTTCACTGATCGAGCAGCCCTCGCTATACGAGCACCTGACCGGTCGGGAGAATCTCGAAATCGCCCGCAGGCTGAAGGGCCTCGAACGCCGCGATGCCGACCGCGCGATCGACGCGCTCGGTGTTGGCGAATACGTGGGAAACCAGGTGTGCGAGTACTCCCGCGGTATGCGGCAGCGCCTTGGCGTCGCCATCGCCGCCCTCGGGAATCCGGAACTGCTGCTGCTCGATGAGCCGATGAACGGGCTCGACGCAGGAGGCCTCCAGACGTTTCGAACGCTCCTCCAGACGCTGCAGCAGGAGTATGGCGCGACCATCCTGGTCTCCAGTCATCAACTCGAAGAGCTGGACCTGGTGGCGACACACATCGGGATCATGAATGACGTCGGCGATCTGCTCTTTCAAGGAACCCGTCAGGAGCTGTCGGTTCGCGTGCCGCAGGAGTTGGTCATCCAGGTCGACCGCCGTGACGATGCGCTGCGAGTATTGGCGTCCAGCGGTCATACGGTAGACTCCCGGCGGGAGCACTTCATCATCCACGGGGCCACCAATGAGACGGCGCGTGAAGTGAATCGCCTGCTGGTGGAGAACGGTGTCGGTGTACATCACCTGGCGGTCGAACTGGCGACGCTGGAAGCGCTGTTCGTCAAAGTCACCGGAACCGTGGAAGCGTGGCATACCAAATGATGCCAACGGCGTGGGCACTCGTCAGCTCGGAAGCCATCAAACTGCGGCGCTCCGCCCCCGTGCGGCTGGCCATCGCGGCGCCGGCGCTGTTGTTTCTGCTGGAGATCCTGACGATGTTCGGCCGCCGCCATATCAATCTTACCGATCCCGCGATCTTGTGGCGCGATCTCCTCAGCTTCGGCTGGATTATGTGGCTCGGGTTGTTCACGCCGGCCTTGATCGTCTTCGAGGCGATTTGCCTGGCTAACATGGAGCATAACAGTAAGCAGTGGAAACAGCTCTTCGCGCTTCCCATTCCGCGGTGGAGAGTGTTCGGCGTCAAGATGCTGTTTTGCGGTCTCCTGCTGGGCGCGAGCTTCTTGGCATTCACAGTGACGTCCGTCGGCGGCGTCCTGATGTTCAGTGGCGCTCGCGGTCTGAATCTGGCCTCCGCAATTCCCTGGCGGGAAATCCTGCTTACGGCGATCCGGGGATATGTGGCTTGCTGGCTGTTGATCGTGGTCCATACCTGGCTCAGCGTTCGCTTTCCCGGATTTGCCGTGCCGGCCGGGATCGCTTTCGCGGCCATGCTGATCGGCGTTCTGCTGCTGGGTGTGGGTCGAGACGTTTTCGGCTGGTGGTATCCCTGGATACTGCCCATCAGCGTGCGGCCTGAAGGATTGTACGATTCGCACAATACACTCGCGCCCGCTCTGTTTGGAGGCTTCGCAGGGCTCCTGCTCGCCCCATTGGCGTCCTGGGATCTGGGTCGGCGAGTGGAAGACGTCTGAGGCTGGCTCGCTGCCGGGCAGCATATACCCAAGCGCTATAATAGAGACCTCATGAGCAAAGCGGTGTGGCTGTCTTGCGGGGCCTTCGTGTGTCTGTTTATGCTCACAGCTTCCCGCGCGGCCGACGATGCCGCGCTTCCGCCTGCCGCCAAGACCAAAGTTTCCTACGCCCGCGATATCGAACCGCTGCTCCAAAAGCGCTGCCTGTTGTGCCACGGCGCTCAGCAGCAGATGAGCGGGCTGCGTCTCGATCAAAACCAAGCCGCACTCAAGGGCGGGGCGTCGGGCAAAGATATCCTGCCGGGCAACAGCGCGGGAAGCCGCTTGATCCGTCTGGTGGCGGGCCTGGAAACTAAAGTCATGCCGCCGATGGGCGCCCGCCTCACCGCCGCCGAAATCGGCCTGCTGCGGGCGTGGATCGACCAGGGCGTCGATTGGCCCGCGCCGCCAGTCAGCCAGAACCAGCAGAACGGCGCGGCATCGCAATCTTCGCACTGGGCTTTTCAAAAGATCAGGCGTCCCGACCCTCCGGCGGTGCGCGACCGGGCGTGGCCGCGCACCCCCATCGACCAATTCATCCTGGCGCGGCTGGAGTCCGCGGGTGTCGCACCCTCGCCCGAAGCCGGCAAATTGACGCTGCTGCGGCGGGTGAGTCTGGATCTGACGGGCCTGCCGCCAACACCGGAGGAAGTTCGCCAATACCTGCATGACAACCGCCCGGACGCCTATGAGCGCATGGTGGACCGGCAGCTCGATTCGCCGCACTACGGCGAGAAGTGGGCGCGTTACTGGCTTGACCTGGCCCGCTATGCCGACAGCGACGGCTACGAAAAAGACCGCTCGCGCCCATGGGCCTGGCGCTACCGGCATTGGGTGATCGACGCCATCAACCGCGACATGCCGTTCGACGAATTTACCGCCGAACAACTGGCGGGCGACCTGCTGCCGGACCGCAACCTGGATACCCTGGTGGCCACCGGCTTCAACCGCAACACGCTGACCAACCGCGAAGGCGGCACCGACCCCGAACAGTTCCGCGATGAGCAGGTGCTGGACCGCGCGGCCACACTCGGCACCGTGTGGCTGGGCCTGACGGTGGGCTGCGCGCAATGCCACAACCACAAGTACGACCCCATCCTCCAGAAGGAGTTTTACCAGCTCACCGCGTTTTTCAATACACAGGAAGAGGTGAATGTTCCCGCGCCGCTGCCTGGGGAATTGGGTCCGTACCTGGCGGCGCTGCCGGAGTTCGTACGCAACCGGCAGGCGTTGCTGGAGGAGTACAAGATCCCGGAGGCGCAGGCCGATTGGGAAAAGAGGTTGCGCGAAGCGGCGCTCAATCCCGGCCATAAAGAGGAATCCGACTTTTCTTACGGCGAATTCACCCACACCGTGGACAACGCCCGCAAGGTGCTGTTCCTGGACCCGGCGAAGCGCAGCGAAGTGCAGCAGGTGGAGATGCTGGACCGTTTCATCGGTTCCTGCGGCAGCATGTATCCGAAAGAATATTGCGATGGCTTGAAACTGCGCGAGCTACGAACCAAGCTGAACGAACTGATGGCCAAGGCGCCGCAGGTGAGCTATGCGCCGGTGCTGCTGGAAAACGATGCGCCGCCCGAAACGTACATCCACGTGAAAGGCGATTGGCGCGACCGCGGAGAAGGAGTTCAGCCCGGCACGCCGGCCGTGCTGCCGCCCCTGCAAGGCCCACTGGAAGGCCCCCGGCAAGGCCCGCTTCAAGGAAAGACGGGAGAAAAGCCGACGCGCCTGGCCTTGGCCCGCTGGTTGACATCGCCCGAGAATCCGCTGACCTCGCGGGTGGGTGTGAACCGCATCTGGCAGGAGTTGTTTGGCCGCGGCATCGTCGCCACCTCGGACGATTTCGGCACGCAGGGCGACCGGCCGACGCATCCGGAGTTGCTGGACTGGCTGGCCACCGAATACAGGGAGCGCGGCTGGAGCATGAAGCAGATGGTGCGCGAAATGGTCACCTCCGCCACCTATCGCCAATCGTCCAACGCGCGCACCGATCTGGAAACGCGCGACCCTGACAACACACTATTGGCCCGGCAGTCCCGCCTGCGGCTGCCCGCCGAGGCGGTTCGCGACGAAACGCTCTACGCTGCCGGCCTGCTGGATTTGCGCATCGGCGGACGCAGCGTAAGGCCGGCGCAGCCGAAAGGCGTGGCTGAGCTATCCTACGGCGGATCGGTGAAGTGGGAGGAGAGCACCGGCGCCGACCGCTACCGGCGCGGCCTGTACATTCTCTTCCAGAGGACCGTGCCGTACCCGCAGCTTGTGACCTTCGACGCGCCCAACGCCAGCCTCTCCTGCACGCGCCGGGAGCGCACCAACACACCGCTGCAGGCGCTCAACCTGATGAACGACCCGGTCTTCTTCGAAGCTGCCCAGGCGCTGGCCTATCGGGTGATGAGCGAGGCGCCTGTGGCTGGAGCGCAAGCAGGCGGCGGTTTTCGCGACCGCCTCAATTACGCCTACGAGGTGACGCTGGGCCGCGAACCAAGCGCGCGCGAAGCCGAGCGCATGGGCAAATACTTCGATGAAACCAGCCGGACTTTGCAGGCCAGCCCGCAAACCGTGAGCGCGCTGTTTCCGAACCAGTTTCCAGGCGTGCCGCAGGCCGATGCGGCGGCGTGGGTGGAGTTGAGCCGCGTGCTTCTCAACCTGGACGAATTCATTACCAAGGACTAAGCATTACCAAGGACTCGCACTACCAAGGACAAACCATGGATCGCGAACAGTTCCGCCAAATTCAATCGCGCCGCAAATTCTTTCAGGAATGCGCCGGCGGCATCGGCATCGTGGCGTTGTCGCAATTGCTGGAGCAGGAGGGCCGCGGGGCTTCACCTGGGTCAACGCCGGAACTGAATCCGCTGGCGCCCAGGAAACCGCACTTCGCGCCCAAGGCCAAGAGCGTGATCTTCATGTTCATGGAGGGCGGCCCCAGCCAGCTTGACCTGTTCGACCCCAAGCCCGAATTGGAGAAATGGAACGGCAAGCCGCTGCCCGCGGAGATGACCAAGGACCTGCGCCTGGCCTTCACCAAGCCCAATGCGGCGGTACTGGCCAGCCCGCGCAAATTCCAGCCGTACGGGAAAAGCGGCATCGAGTTTTCGGACTACATCCCGCACATCGCCTCGCGCGCCGACGATCTCTGCCTGGTGCGATCCATGTTCACCGACGCGTTCAATCATCATCCCGGCCAGTTGCTGCTGTTCGGCGGCAGCATTCAGGTGGGCCGGCCCACGGCAGGCGCTTGGGTGTTGTACGGCCTGGGCAGCGAATCGCAGAACCTGCCCGGGTTCGTGGTGCTGAGCTCGGGCGTTGGAACCAGCGGCGGCAGTTCGAACTGGTCCAGTGGATTCCTGCCCTCCACCTATCGCGGCGTGGTATTGCGCAGCTCGGGCGACCCGGTGCTGTACCTTTCGAACCCGCCCGGCATAACGCGGGACATGCAGCGGGCGAGTCTCGACACGTTGAAGGATCTCAACGAGGAGCATCTCACCGAGACCGGCGACATGGAAATCGCCTCGCGCATTTCGTCGTACGAGTTGGCTTTCCGAATGCAAATGGCGGCGCCGGAGCTGCTCGACTTCTCGAAGGAGTCGCCCGAAACGCTGGAAATGTACGGTGTGAACCAGGACCCCACCCGTCAGTTCGCCACCAACTGCCTGCTGGCCCGCCGCATGGTGGAGCGCGGGGTGCGGTTCATCATGCTGAACCACGCAAGCTGGGACGACCACACCGACCTCAACCGCAAGCTCAAGAAGAACTGCGATATCGCCGACAAGCCGACCGCCGCGTTGATTCAGGATCTGAAGCAGCGCGGCATGCTGGACAGCACGATGGTGGTGTGGGCCGGCGAGTTCGGCCGCACCCCGATGGTGGAAATCCGCAATACGCGCGACGAAAACAATGCGGGCCGCGACCATCACCCGCTGGCTTACAGCCTGTTCCTGGCCGGCGGCGGCATGGCAGGCGGCACCGTGGTGGGAAAGACCGACCCGCTGTGCATGAACGTGATCGAGGACAAGGTCCACGTACACGATCTGCAGGCGACCATGCTGCACTGTCTGGGGCTGGAGCACACGCGTTTGACGTACCATCACATGGGCCGCGATTTCCGGTTGACGGATGTGGCGGGCAACGTGGTGAAGAAGATGCTGGCGTGACTCCGGGACCTTGCGCATACGGCGGGTTGGAAAAAGTTCGAACCGCTCGGGGACCTGGTGCGAGCGAGGCGCGTGGCGCGCATGCGGCCCCGGCTGGGAAGCGGTGCTGGCGGGATCGCGACAGGCGGCGGGCGGATTGCCAATCCGCCGCACTCTCGAAAGTTGCTCGTGGAAGTTCGGCTGCGCGCCAACTCCCGGCAGGCGGATTGCCAATCCGCCGCAGGTTACCAACCTGCCCCACAACCCCCGAGGCACATCCGGATCCATCAGTAAAAGTAGTCCCTGAGCCGGCGGAACCATGAACCTTTCGCGGTGTCCGGCCCCGCCGCCGCGCCTGGGGCCGCCCACTCCTGGCAGGCGGCCGCCAAATCCACCAGACAGGCGGTGACGGCGTTGCGTTCGTTGCGGCCGATCACAGAACCCACGCGGTGCTGTGGCGCATAACGTCCCAGCGAGATGCGCACCAGGCCGGCGAACGGGTCGCGCAGGCGGTGTTTAAGACACAATCGCCGCGCCCGCGGCAGCATCTGCTGCAATTCGTCCCGCCGCTCGGAATACTGGCGGTGCTCGGCCTCCAGATCGCCGCTGATTTTAGCCGTATAACCGGGCAGCCGGTAGTACTTCCGATAGGCGGATTCCCACTGGTCCACCGCCCTCAGGTACCGTTCGACGGCCAGTCGAAGGGCGGCCACGAATTCCTGGTCGGAGCTCTCTCTGTCGCCGCCGGCGTCACCCTGAAAATCCGGGGTCATTCCGGTATTATAAGGTCGTCCCGCCCATTTGCGCCCTACTCCTGCGCCTAGCCGCCGGTTGGCGCGAAACCGGCCGCCTGTACCCGTCAAAGCACGGCCGCCATGAAAACACAGGCCGGGTGGCATGGGCGTGGCACGGGCCAAAACACAGGCCCGGAGGCCCGTGCCGCGATTCGTGATAAGTGTAGATATTAAGGTGTTAAAACTACTGTTCAGGGAAGGCGTCGAAGTTCCAGGAGTACAATTGTGGATGAAGGGCCAGGGTAAAACTATGGATAATGACACGCTGACGATTACTGACAATCGGACCAAGCAGACGTACACCATTCCGATTTATCGGGGCACGGTCCATGCCACCGACCTGCGCCAGATCAAAACCGATCCGGGCGATTTCGGCCTGATGACCTACGATCCGGCCTTCATGAACACGGCTTCCTGCCACAGCGCCATCACCTATCTGGATGGCGATAAGGGCATCCTGCGGTATCGCGGCTACCCCATCGAACAACTGGCCGAGAAATGCACCTTCCTGGAGGTGGCTTACCTGCTTCTCAACGGCGAACTGCCGACCGCTCACCAACTCGAACTCTGGAGCGGCGAGGTGATGAGCCACACCATGACGCACGAGAACGTCAAGAAGTTCATGGACGGCTTCCACCACGATGCCCATCCCATGGGCGTGCTGATCAGCACCGTGGCGGCGCTATCCACCTTTTATCCCGACGCGCGCAACGTCACGGACGCCGATTGCCGGCGCAGGCAGGTGGTCCGGCTCATCGGCAAGATGCCCACCCTGGCCGCCTACGCTTACCGCCACCGGCTTGGTATGCCTTACGTTTATCCCGACCCCGAGCTCAGCTACACCAAGAATTATATGAACATGCTCTGGAAGCGGACCGAGCCGAAGTATGCCGCCAACCCGGTGCTTTCGCACGCCCTGGAAGTGTTGTTCATCCTGCACGCCGACCACGAGCAGAATTGCAGCACCAGCGCCATGCGCGCCGTGGGCAGTTCTCACGCCGATCCCTTCGTCACCACGGCCGCGGCCATTGCCGCCCTGTCGGGCCCGCTGCATGGCGGCGCCAACGAAGAAGTGCTCCGCATGCTGGACGAGATCGGGTCCAAGGATCACATCTCCGAGTTCATCAAGCACGTCAAGAGCGGGGAGCGGAAACTCATGGGCTTCGGGCACCGCGTCTACAAGAATTACGATCCGCGCGCCCGCATCGTCAAACAGGTGGCCGAGGAAGTCTTCGAAGTGACCGGACGCAATCCCAAGATCGATATCGCCCTCGACCTGGAACGGATCGCGCTTTCCGACGAGTACTTCATCAAGCGCAGGCTGTATCCCAACGTGGACTTCTACTCGGGAATCATCTACCAGGCCATGGGCTTCACGCCCGATCAATTCACCGTGTTGTTCGGCATTCCGCGCACGGTGGGCTGGCTGGCCCAGTGGCAGGAAATGATGCAGGACCCGGACACAAAGATCGCCCGTCCGCGCCAGGTCTACGTCGGCGAGGAAGCGCGCGATTTCGTCCCGATCACGCTTCGCGACCGCGAATTAGCCAGCGCTTGAATTGATACATACACTGGTATTGTGGGGCAGGTTGTTAACCTGCGGCGGATTGGCAATCCGCCTGTCACCTAATGGGGGCAAAGGCCGCATAGGATGGCTGGCTCGCTGCCGCATCGCACGGGCGGATTAGCAATGCGCCGGTGGGCGAATTAACAATCCGCGGCACTCTCGAAAGTCGCTTGTGGAAGTTCGGCTGCGCGCCAACTCGCGGCGGGCGGATTGCCAATCCGCCGCAGGTTAGCAACCTGCCCCACATAGCGCCACGGGCGACCATCACCCCCCTCGGGTCTACGCACCTCCTGGTCTATTTCACGGTGAATGGCAGGACGTTGCTGCTTCCGGCCACGTTGGTGACCGTGGTGTTGCGCGAGCGGCGGGTGGCCGTCGGGCTGACGCGGAAGGTCGCCGTAATGGTGGTCGCATTGACGACCACTACGTTGGTCACCGATACGGCGGTGCCTTGTACCGTCACGGTGGTCCCGGCCGTGAAGTTGGCGCCGCTGAGAGTGACGTTCACGGTAGCGCCTCGCGCGGCGGCGTTCGGCGTGAGCGAGGTCAGGGTAGGCTTGGCGGATACGACGGGCGCCTTCACGGTGAACGGCAGAGCCGCACTGGTTCCGGTGCTGGTGGTTACGGTGACGCCATGAGCGCCGGTGGCGGCTGCGGCGGCTATGGTGAAGGTGGCGGTGATCCGGGTGGCACTAACCACCGTTACGTTGGTGGCGGAGACGCCGGCACCGCCGACGGCGACCGTGACGCCCGTCTGGAAGTTGGACCCGGCGAGGGTCACCGGGACGTTCGTGCCCTGGGTTCCGTTGTTGGGCGCGATCGAACTCAGAACGGGCGCAGGGGACGGGGCAGTAACGGTAACGGTGGCGACGCCGACGGCCGAAGGGGAGACGGCGCTGGCGGCTTGAACGGTGACGGTTCCGCCGGCGGGGGGAACCGCGGGGGCGGCATAGAGACCGCCGGCGCCGATCAGGCCCACTGTGGAGTTGCCCCCGGGGGCGCCGTTGACGCTCCAGTTTACGATCTGGGTGGTGGCGTTGGTCACCGTGGCTGTGAACTGTTCGGTGGTGTTAACCGGAACGGTGGCGGCGGAGGGGCTCACGGTGACGGAAACGGTGGTGGACTGCTTCGCCTGGCCGGAGTTGGGATCGACCATGAGGCCGGAGACATCCACGGCTTCGAAATCGGAGCCCTTGATGAGGCCGAGGTTGTGAAGGTCGTTGTTGTCCCAGCGGGAATCGGGCGCGCCGGAGAGATACCAGGCGGAGCCGTTATCGGCAAGCATCATACCGTACTTCTGCAGGGCTCGGAGAATAACCTGGTTAGCGGCGGAGTAGACGGAGATGTCAAACCCGGCGCGCAGACGGAAGCGGGCGCCCATGGGGGGATACTGCGTGCCGGTAAGGCTTGAGGCGTAGTGGCGGGCGGGCCAAACGAAGGTGTTTTGTGTCTGGGGAACCGTGAAGCGGACGGCGTGGCGGATTTCGCCGGCGGCGATTTCGTCGTAGCGAAGGAGGCCGGGGAATATGGGAAGGCCGGCGGCATCGGTGGAGGTCCATCCCGAGGGGCGCAGGGCGTTCGAGAGCAGGTTGAAGATGGCGCCGGACCCGGCCATCCAACTGGCGGCCTGCGGGTATGCGGCGTAAAGCTCGTAGAGGATGCAGTTATCGGTGTCGATGGAGAGCGCGTGACGATCGCCCGTGCTCTGGCTTCCGCCCTCGATGGGTGCATTCAAGGGAATGGCGTAGGGTCCGGGTTCGCTCTCGCTGGCATAGGTGAAGCTGGCGGGGTACTTGACCTGGGTACCCGGAACGGTAATGTAGGGAATGCCGATGGGCGCTCCATTGTACAGGCCGGACCCGAAGTCGGGGTGTGCGGTTTTGGTGGCGCCGATGGTGGCGACCCAGGCTGCGGAACTAGCGGAGACCAGTAGCTGATCCACAGGGGTGTTCCAGATATTGTCCGCCGGGAGGACGGAGCAGTTGCCGACCATGGGCGACTGGGCGGTAGCGGCTGAAACAGCGAACAGAGTCAGCGCGATGGCGGACACCTTCGATGGCGAGTACCGAAACATGAATGCACCTCATTAAGAAGATTAGGAGATAGAACTAAAGTACTGATAGTACTATAGCTTACTTTGGGGTTGGAAGGGAAGTTTCGTTTGGCGACGTGGTACCCGGGACTGGGGGCCCGGCGAAGAGACACATGTGGCTTGAGAATTGGTAGAAAGTTCGTTGCGGGCGGCCGGGCTTAGGAGTTTCCCCCTTCGGACTTATCGCCGTGCGTGTCGGCCGCCCAATGGATTGGAGAGCGCCTTCGATGATCTAGGGCCGCTGAATGGCGACCATATCCTTGCCGATTTGGCGCTCTTCCTCTGGTACCAAGTGGGGCGACAATGAACGCTATCCGCACACCACCCGATGTTATGGGTTCGAACCCAAGATCTCTCCCCCGACCCCGTAGCACTGCTCAGACAGCCGTGAAGG
>DATMNI010000400.1:0-19234 GCA_035570275.1 Candidatus Acidiferrales bacterium
GCTTTGTCGGCGACAAACAACCGCGCCTGAAACTCGTTGAGTGTATTCAGCACCTTGAGCCAGCGACTCTCCTCAGGAGAACGACGATTGGACCTGCTCATCCACCCTACGGTAACCGAAAGCCGAAGATTTGTCCATATATAATTCCTCCGGCTCGCCTTAGTGAATCGCCTCTTGCCGGCTCAGAAATCGATCTGGAAAGACAGCAGGATTACGGGCGTCCGGTTGACTTGTGAGCGGGTTTCTTCTCGACACCAATGTGCGGGCCGAGTTTAAACGAAGAGGCGAGCCAGATCCGCACGTCAGAGGCTGGTTAAGAGCCACTCACCCCGATTTGCTTTGGACGAGCGTCTTAAGCTTTGGGGAGATTCGCAAGGGGATTGAACGCCTGGCCGCTGGCAAACGGCGTACGGAGTTGGAAGAATGGTTTGAGCGCGATCTTGAGCAATGGTTTGAAGAGCGCCTTCTCCCGATTACGAAAGCAGTTGCCGAGCGGTGGGGAGTTCTTTCAGCCCGAGCTCTGGACAAGGGAACACCGCTGCCCAACATCGACGGCCTGATTGCCGCTACCGCTCTTGAGCATGATCTGACGCTGGTGACGCGCAACATGAAAGATTTTGTTGGCCTCGAAGTCACGATGGTCAATCCTTGGGAAGCGTGAACTTTTACTCGTAGCGCAGCACTTCCGCCGGCGCAATCCGCGTGGCATTCCGGGCCGGGTACAGTGTGGCCAGAAAGCTTACCAGGATCGCCAGTGCCGCAATCCAGACGGCATCCACCCAGTGCGGCTCAAACGGCACGTAGCTCATCGAATAGACCGATTCCTCCAGCCGGATCCACCGGTACTTTTCCGCGAAGTAGCACAGCGTGTAACCCACGGTGAGCCCAAGCACGCTGCCCACTACCCCGATCAGCACACCCTGCAACATGAAGATGCGGCGAATCTGGCTGTAACGCGCGCCCATCGACATCAGCACCGCGATGTCCCGGTACTTTTCCATGACCATCATTACCAGGGTAATGAAGATATTCAGCGCGCCCACCAGTTCGATCAGACCGATGGTGATGATGGTCACGATGCGCTCCATGCGCAGCGCGCCTAACAGTTGCTTGTTGCGCTCCTGCCAGGTGGTGGTGGTGTAAGACGGGCCGGCCACCTTTTCCACATCCTTGGCAATCTCCTCGGCGCGGTTCAGGTCATCCACCTTGATTTCCAACTGGTTGATGTTGTCGCCCACCGACGTGGCTTTCTGCCACGGTCCGAGCGCCGCGAAGGCCCATTTGTCGTCGATCTCAAAGAAACCGGATTCGAAAATGCCGCAGACCTTAAACCGCCGGCTGCCCATCCGTGGACCAATCGGGGTGAGTTCGGCATCCTGGATCGTTACGTTGATGTTGGAGTTCAGCACGATCCCGGTGTCTTCCACCAGGCGCGCGCCCAGGATGATGCCGGGAGGCGACGCCTCAGGATCGCGCAATTGGTCCAGCGAGCCGGCCTTCAGATGGCGCAGCGAATCGCTGATCGCAAGCTCCGAATCGACGTCGATTCCCTTTAGCACCGCACCCGCCGATTGCGGCCCGGAGAGATATGCGGGCGTGTAGAGCGCCGGCGATACCGCGATGACATGCGGCACCCGCCGCAGGCGCGTCGACATGTCGCGCCAGTTCGGGATGCCGTTGTTCTGTTTTTCGATGACGTTGATGTGCGCCATCGCCCCCAGCAGGTTGCGTTGCAGCGTGTTCCGGAAACCGTTGGTCACGGCCAGCGCGATCACCAACGCCATCACCCCAGCGGTCACACCGAGCACGGAAATCGCTGTGATCACGGAGATCACCGCCTCTTTGCGGCGGGCCCGCAGGTACCGGCCCGCGATGAATAACTCAAAGCGCGTCGTCATCACTCTTGAAAGCTCACAGCTTGTCCATCACAGCTTGTCCAAATCGCGCAATTGGGCCACCAGGTCGATAGGGCCTTCCGGCCGCAGCAGCGGGAACAGGATCACGTCGCGAATCGACCGCGAGCCGGTCAAAATCATCGTCAACCGGTCGATGCCAATGCCCTCGCCGCCCGTCGGAGGCATCCCGTAGGCCAGCGCGCGCACGTAGTCCTCATCCATCTGGTGCGCCTCCTCGTCGCCGCGCTCCCGCATGCCGAGCTGCATGTCGAAGCGCCGCCGCTGTTCCTGCGGGTCGTTCAACTCGGTATAGGCGTTGCCGATCTCCATCCCGGCGGCATAGATTTCGAAGCGCTCCACAAACGCCGGGTCCTCCGGCTTGTTCTTGGAAAGAGGCGAGCTTTCCACCGGGTAATCGTAGATGGCGGTGGGCTGGATCAGCCTGGCCTCCACGTGGCGTTCGAAGATGTCGGTCAGTGCCGGGCCCGCGGTCGTCTTGTGCGAGTGCCCAAGCAGCCATTCGGGGTTGGCCACATCTTCCGGCGACGGCCTGTCGCCGCCCTCCCAGAATTGCACCACCGCTTCGCGCATGCTGAACCGCGCCATCTCGCCGAAGTCGATCTGGTGGCCTTCGAATTCCGCCACGGTCCCGCCGGTGGCGTCAATCGCGGTCTGGCGCAATAGCTCGGCCGAAAAGTCCATCAGGCCCTGATAATCCGTATAGGCCTGGTAAAACTCCAGCATGGTGAACTCCGGGTTGTGGTGCGTGGAGAGCCCCTCATTGCGGAAATTGCGGTTGATTTCATACACGCGTTCCATGCCGCCTACAATCAGCCGCTTCAAATACAATTCGGGCGCGATGCGCAGGTACAGATCGATATCCAGCGTGTTGTGGTGGGTCACAAAGGGCCGCGCCGCCGCGCCGCCGTAGAGCGGCTGCATCATGGGCGTTTCCACTTCGATAAACCCCGCCGCCTCCAATTGACGCCGCAGCGACGAAATGATGCGCGCCCGTGTCACAAAGACCTTGCGCACCTCGGGATTGGCGATCAGGTCCAGATACCGCTGCCGGTAGCGCGTCTCCACATCCTCCAGCCCGTGCCACTTTTCGGGCATCGAAAGCAAGGTCTTGGAAAGAAACTCCAGCCTTTCGGCGTGGATGCTCAACTCACCTGTGCGAGTGCGGAAAAGGTAGCCCTCCACACCCACGATGTCGCCGATATCCACCAGCTTGAAAAGTTGGAAGTCGCGCTCGCCCACCGCGTCCTTCTTCACATAAATCTGCAGGCGTTCGCCCGACTGCTGCAAATGCGCGAAGCCGGCCTTGCCCATGTGCCGCAGCGTCATCAGCCGTCCGGCCACCCGCACCTCCTGCTTCGCGGCCGGGGGAGCCAGCTCCTCGGCAGTCTTGGCGCCATAGCCGGCGACAATCTCCGGGATCGTGTGGCTGACCGCAAATCGGCTGCCATAGGGCCGGTAACCCAGCGCCTCAATCTCGCGAATGCGGGTCAGGCGCTGCTTGAGTAGCTCGTCTTCTAGCGACAATAAAGTCTCCTGGCGGGGATTACGCTATTATCGCGCATCTCCATGCCAAGAGACCGCTCACCGCGCGGTGGTGTTACTCTGCCGCCGCTGCCGGCAGATGCGCCGCTGTCAGCCACTCAGAAACTGTGAGAGACTCAAATAGAGCCTTCGCCTTCGGCTGGAAAGCTCAGCCGGAGTGCCGCCTCCGATGACTACCAAAGACCAGCTCACCCAACACACCAGCCAGATTTCCCGACTGGAACAAGCCATGACCTCACTCGCGGAGGCCCAGGTCAAGACCGACGACGACACCCGCGAGCTACGCCGCTCCACGAACCAGCTCCGCCGCGCTATGGCCGAACTCGCCAAAGCCCAGGCGAAGACGGAAGCCTCCCTCACCGCCCTCGCCGAAGCCCAGACCCAAACGAAACGCCAGTTCCAGTCCTACCTGAACACCCGCGCCAGGAACTAACGAACCCGTATGACTCCCAACGAAGAAATCAGCCAACTCCGGGCAGCCCTCGCCGCCCTCGAACAGCGCGTTGCCACACTCGAGGCCTACCACCGCCAGTTCCAGGAAGCGACCGAGCGTGCCCGCCAAATCCTGGCCGCGAGCTTCGCCGAAGACGGCTCTTTTCGCGCCGAATAAACCTTTGCCGCAGCCCAGCCAACGGCCAAGCCCAACCACGAAAGCTGTAAGCCCCTCAGTTACAGCACGCCCTGCAAGCGGATTGCGGCCGGCGAACGGATCGGCGTTGCGCAGATACCGCCTCACCATCTCCGCCGTTTTGTGACCCGTCCGTTCCATGATGTGGCGAGGACGTCGGCGCCGCCGCAGTACCTGGCAGTCACACAACCAGCCCGCCACCGGCAACCCAACCTACACCACCGCCGACTTCACCGCCTTATTGACCCACTCCGCGTTCAGCCGGCCCAAACCAGGCTTGCCCTCTCGCATCCGGGTAAACAAACGGCCCCGCCGCGGCGCCTCGAAGCGCCAGCCACGGGCAAACGGGAACGGATAGCGCCGGGATTACGCTATTATAAAACTCGCTTGCAACGTTCCATTTCCATTATCATTCCTGCCTATAACGAAGAGAAACGGTTGCCGGCCACGCTGGCCGCGGTGCGTGAGTATCTGCGCCGAAGCGCCTGGGAATTCGCCGAAATCGTGGTGGTGGATGACGGTTCCCGCGACCGCACGGTGGAAGTGGCCCGCGCCGCCGGTGTCCGCGTGCTGCAGAACCCCGGCAACCGCGGCAAAGGCTACGGGGTGAAGCACGGGGCGCTCGAAGCCAAAGGCGCTTGGGTGCTGTTCACCGACGCCGACCTTTCCGCTCCCATCTCAGAACTGGAGAAACTGTGGAGCGCCGTGGAAGGCGGCCAGGCGCAGGTAGCCATCGGCTCGCGCGCCGTGGACCGCCGCCTGGTGGGAGTTCACCAGCCTCTGGCCCGCGAAATGGTGGGCCGCTTCTTCAACCTGGTAATGCGCATGGTCACCGGCTTGCCGTTTCAGGACACGCAGTGCGGATTCAAGTTGATTGAAGCCGCGGCCGCTCGGCAGGTCTTTTCCCGCCAACAGTTGGATGGCTTCGGGTTCGATGTGGAAGTGTTGTTCATCGCCCAGTCGCTGCAATACCGCTGCGTGGAGGTTGCGGTGCGGTGGGACAACGTCGAAGGCACCAAGGTCAGCGCCTGGCGCGGCATGCTGGCATTTTTGGACCTGCTGAAGGTGCGCTGGAACGGTATTCTTGGAAAATACCGATAGGCAGAATCAGAGTTGTCAGTTGTCAGTTCTCAGTCGTCGGTCAAAACCGGGCGCGCCACGCGGGTGTGCTTACTGAAAACTGATGACTGATAACTGAAAACTGTTCTACACCTTGACAATTACTTCCCTCAACCGCTCCTTGGTCAGGAAAAACTTCACCGATGCGAACCCTCCAAAAAGTTTCTCCACACTCCGGTTGTTGAACAACTGCATCGGCCGCCGCATTCCCTGCTGCGAAACTTCCAGCGCACTCACTCCCGCGATACGGAAAGTGTAGGACTGCACCAACTCCTGCTTATCGTCAGCGTGGAAAAATGCCAGCATATAGCTCTTGGGCCGGACGATATGCTGCAAGCGCTCTATCACGGCCGCCAGTAACGATGGCGACAGGTATTCCAGTACATCCCATGCCAGCACGCCGTCGAACTGGGCTTCCTGATAGTCCAAGGCCTGCTTCAGGAAGTACTCGATACGGCCGGGGTTGGATTGGTCTGCGCCATCCGGGCCAAATGACTCGTTCAGAATCCTCAGGAAGTCTTCGGAATACAGACGGTGGCCCAGATCTGTGATAAAGCTCACGTTCTTTTGAGTGGCGCCACTTAAATCAAGGATGGTCAGCCCGGACTGGCCGCGGATGTACCCGAAGAACTCCTCCAGGCCGCGGCTGGGACGGATAGCCGGAGCCGGGGTGGAAGCCCCGTTCCGCGGCCCGGTCAGCGTGCCGCCCGCGTTGGCGTGCTGGTTGGCGCGCGGCGGTGTCCCGTTTCCCGGTTGCCCGCTGCGAGATTTGAATATTCCTTTCAGCGGTCCTGGAAGCAACATCTGGGCCCTCTACTTCCGCTAACGCTTTACCTCTGCGGTGTTCGCCGAGGCCGGCGCCGCAGTGGCATGCGCCGCCGCCGCTGGAGGATTCGCCGGAGCCGCCGGCTTCGACGGCGCTTTCGCCGGTTCCGGCTTCACGATATCGATGCTGCCCTTGAAATACGCCCCGTCTTCGATAATAATGCGCGCCGTCTTGATGTCGCCAATCAGCTTGGCATCCTTGCGGATCTCAAGTTTGTCGGTGGCCTCCACGTTGCCCGTGATGCTCCCCAGCACCACCACTTCGCGCGCCCTCACGGTGGCTTTCACCAGCCCGTTAGGACCGACGGTGAGCTTGTGCTCCGTCGCCTCTACGGTGCCCTCTACCTCGCCATCCACGTAGAGGTCTTCCTTGGTATAAATCTGGCCGACAATCTTGACGGCCTTTCCCACTGCGGCCGATCCTCCGCGGCTTTCCGGCTCAAATCGCGCCTGTGGTGTGCTGGACATGGGTGTACCCTCCTTCTTTAATTCCACTGTACTTTGAGATGGATTCTGCACTGACGGATTGTTCACTGACGGATTGTGCACTACGGCGGCTGGGGCCGGACCCGGCGGGGTATAAGACCGTTGCGGTTCCTCTTCCCGGCGTTTGTTCCACATTATCTATGGCCTCCCTCCTGGTTTCGTTAATACGACTCGTTAAGACGGTTCGTTATGAATGCGTAATATTCTGGCTTCCCTCCAGTCTAAGGGGGAGCCTCCGTAAAAGGCAAACTTTTTGAACGCCCAACCCATAAAATCTCATTTCTTCCGCGCCGCCCCCTTGGCCACAGTCTTGAGCATGATGGGAGTCCCTTTGAATCCGAATTGCCGCCGGAGCTGGTTCATCAGGTAGCGCTCGTGCGAAAAATGCAGCGCGCCACCCTTGTCCGTGAAAACCGCGAAAGCCGGCGGCCGGATGGAATGCTGCGTAATGTAAAAAATCTTACGTTCCTCGAAATGAAGATGCTCGACGAACCGGTTCAGCTCCCCGGTGGTTACGCGCCGCGAGGCCGATTCGTAGACTTCCCGGATCAGCCGGAACAGCTTGCCCACGCCCGAACCATTCTTGGCCGAAAGAAACACCACCGGCGCATATTCCAGGAATTTGAACTGGTCGCGAATCTTCTGCTCGAACTCGTTCTTCTTTTGCGCCCCCTGGCCTTCCACCTCATCCCACTTATTGACGCAGACGATCACCGCGCGCCCACCCTCGTGCGCATACCCGGCAATGGTCGCATCCAGCGCCACCACGCCTTCGGTGGCATCCAGCACCAGCAGCACCACATGCGCCATGCGGATGTGCCTCCGCGCCATCACTACGCTGAGTTTTTCCGCCAGGTCCTTGGTTTTGCCCTTGCGCCGGATACCCGCCGTATCGACAAACACGTACTCCGTGCCGCCATTCTGCACCGTCTCGTCCACCGCATCCCGCGTAGTGCCCGCGACAGGCGAAACGATGGCCCGCTCCTGCCCGGTCAGCGCGTTCAGCAGCGTCGATTTGCCCACGTTCGGGCGTCCAATGATCGCCACCTTGATCCCAGACTCGATTCCAGGCTTGATCCCCGATTTAATCCCGGTTGCCGCCGCGTCTTCCGCCTGCTCCTCATCCGGCTTTGGGTCACGCGCAAAGCCGGCCGTCACGCGATCCAGCAGTGCATCCACACCGATCCCATGCTCCGCGGAAACCGGGTAGATATCGGCGATTCCCAATTGGTAGAAGTCGCCCGTGAGGTCCTGTTTCAGCGCCGGATCGGCCTTGTTCACCGCCACCGTGACCGGCTTGCCGAGCCGCTTCAGCATCTGCGCCAAATCGCGGTCGGAGCCGGTGATCTCGCTGCGTCCGTCCACCAGAAGAATGATGTGGGAAGCGCCCTGCAGGGCGAACTCGGCCTGCCGCAGAATCTGCCCCGGAATGTAGTCTTGGTCATTGACCACGATGCCGCCCGTATCGATCACCTCGAAGCGGCGGCCATCGTGTTCGGCAGGCCCATACATGCGGTCGCGCGTAATCCCGGGTTCGTCCCCGACAATGGCGCGCCGCTGTCCAGTGATGCGGTTAAAGAGGGTGGACTTTCCTACGTTGGGCCTGCCCACAATGACGACTGTGGGAATGGCGTCGGACATGAAACACCATGATAGCAGCGTTCCAACGGCCTTAATGCGCTCCAAGCCGGGCCTAACGTCTTACCGATGGCGGACACGAACCTTGTGGCACAGAGGGAATCTGCGGCGGGTTGTTCCTCCGCCGCTATCTACTTCTGGGATCGTTTAGACAACTCCGACTTGGCCCGCAGCAGTTCCCGGGCCTGTAATCTGTCTTTGGCCCTGCCTGTTGCCCTTTTGGCGGCGATGATGTCGTCGAGCGACAGCACCGGCGCCACCACTGCCCCGTAATCGGTTTCCACCCGGTGCTCCCAGGCTCCCTCAAACTTAATTTAAGGCCTGAGACGGTGCCCACGATATCCACGCGAACCGGTTCCACGCCAATCTGATAAATGAGGTCGGGATTCGTAAGGTCGTCGACCGTCACCTGATGGCGAGGTGCGCCGAATCGACGAAGCACCTCCAGAACGCGATTGGCGTTTTCCCGCGTGGGCTCAATCCAGATGTCCAGATCCTTCGTGTGGTATGGCTCCGAGTACTTCATCACCGCGTACCCGCCCACCACGAGGAATCGTACGCCCCCGTCGCCTAAGAGTTGCAACAGATCTTTGAAGTCGGAGTTGATCTTCACCAATCCCTCGCATGGCCGCGGCAGTCACAACCAGATCCCACGCGGCGGCGAAAATCTTCGTAGCGCCGAGCGCTTGCCAGAATTCGACATCGAAATCGCGCCCGGCATCCTCGCGGCGAACCAGACGAGCCATCACGAGACGATCAGCCATCCTCACCATTATCACCTACCGCGTCCGCGGTTCCGGGTTCGCTATGATCACTGATGGGAAGGTGAAATGATTCGCACAGCCCTGCTGGCAATCTGCCTGGCGACCGCACTGCGGGCGCAGTATCCGCCAGAGATGAGGTGGCGCGCCAGCCCCGCATCCTCAATACCGCGCCCAAACTGGTGGCCACAGGTTACTATCAGCCGGTCTACGAAGCCGATGGCAGCGTGCTGGCGCAGAAGGTGGGGCTCGACACGTTCCCGGTGGAGATGGTGCGCATTCACCCCGATGGCCGCGAAGAAAAGGTCCTTCGCGTGGGGCCCGCTGTGATCGCCGCCAACCGGACGTCGGTGGTGAACGGGCGCATGGTTTGGGACGCTTATGTTCCCGATGTGCGCTGGCGGCGCGGCTATTCCGAGATCATGATCCGCGACATGGCCACCGGCCGCACCCGCACCGCACCCGCCGCACCCGTTTCATGAACCCCGTGCTTTCGCCGGCGCCGACGTATCGGGAAAACCGCTTGCTGACGCGCACGGCTCCGATCAAAGCCGCGACTTGTCGCTCGACCGTTTGGGAGCGGTTTCGTCGAAATACGCGACCGTATTTTATGAAACGGTGTACTTAGTCGTCTCTAAGCGCCATCATTGGGTCGATCCGCGACGCCCGTCTCGCCGGTCCATACCCTGCAGCGATGGCCGCCACCAGGAGCAGCGCCGACGCTACCGTCAGCGTGATCGCATCCCGCGCTTTGATGCCGAAGAGGAACGTCTCGACTAACGTGGCGGCGCTATACGCCACTGGGATGCCGATGGCGAGGCCGGCAGCGGCCAGGACCAGCACCTCGCGCTGCACCATCCAGACGACGCGGCCGCGCTGCGCGCCCAGGGCCATGCGGATTCCAATCTCGCCGGTGCGGCGCGACACGTTGTACGCCATGGTGCCGTACAGTCCCACGCCGGCGATCGCCATGGCGAGAAGGGCGAAGCCCGTGCACAGTGTGGCGAACGTGCGCTCCTGGCCGACGCCCTGCTCGATCACCCGTTCCTGCGTGGTCACGTTGGTAATGGGGATTCGTGAATCGGCCTGGCGGACCAGTTCGCGGGCGCTTGCCGCGGCCGAAAGCGGATCGCCCGCCGTGCGAACGGCATAGGTGATGCCGCGAACGCCGTCGCAACAGGGGCGGTAAACCGTAGGTGGAATGTCCCGCTTAAGAGATGCGTAACGGACGTTTTTCACCACGCCGGCGATCTCATAATCGCGCGCGAATTGTCCGCGGCCCGTGCTGAAGTGACGGCCCATCGGATTGTCGTTGCCGAAGTTGGTCTTGGCAAAAAGCTCATTCACCAGCACGCGGCGGGCATCCATGTCGCGCACGCTGAAGTCCCGGCCCAGCAGGATCGGGATCTGCATGGTATCGAAGTACGACGGTCCGACGGTCAGCATGTAGGCGTCTCGCTTGACCTCCGGTGGCACGCCGGGGACATGGATGTCGTTGCTGCTCGCCGAACCCGAAAGAAGCGCGATATCGGACAAGGTGGCGCTGCGCACCCCGGGAACGGCGGCCAGGCGCTCATGCAAGGTTTCGTAAAACCGGGTCAACGCGGTGTCCCGGTAGCCGGCTTGCCAGGCATTGACCGAAAACAACAGGAGGCGATCCTGGTTGAACCCGGTTGCAATGGCGTGCAGGTTGGAAAGCGATCTCACAAACAGCCCGGCCGCCACCAGAAGCAGTAGCGAGATCGCGATTTGCGATACCACCAGCACACGGCTGAGACCGGCACGAAACCACCCGCGGAGGTGCGCCGTCCCTGTACCACCCGCCCCCGTACGGCCCAAGGTCTCGCCGCCGCGTGCCTGTTTCAACGCCGGTGTAAGATCCACTCCCGAGGCCTGCAGCGCGGGGGCGAGTCCGAACAACAGTCCAGTGCCGAGCGCGGCCGCGATGGTGACGGCCAACACATGCCAATTCAGGCTGGCGTTCAGCACGAAGGTCTCCTGACCGTTGGCGATCAGAACGGAAAGGATGCGGATTCCCCACTGGCCTACGTAAATCCCGAGCACGCCGCCAATCAAAGCCAGCAGTAGGCTTTCCGTCAGAAGCTGGCGGATCACGCGCGCGCGTCCCGCCCCCAGGCTGAGCCGCACCGCCATCTCGCGCCGGCGGCCCGCCGCGCGCGCCAGCAGCAGATTGGCGATATTGGCGCAGGCGATCGCCAGAATCAGCCCCACCATGGTCATCAGCACGTAGAGCGGCTTGGCATAGCGGCGGCGCAGAAAGTCCATGCCGCCGGCGGCTTCCTGGAGGTAGAACTGCGGTAAGTCGGCGCGCTCTTTGTCATTCGAAGCGGTACCGCGGATGAACCCATCGAAGACCGGCGCCAGTGCCGCCTGCGCCTGCGCCAGCGTGACGCCGGGGCGCAGCCTTCCGATCACCTGAACCCAGTAGTTGTTCTTGTCGATGTACCTGGCGTTGGTATCGAAGCCCGGACGCGCTTCGAGCGCCGCGTTAGAGCGCATCGGCAGGTAAAGATCGGTGGCGGTGCCCGGATACATTCCCAAGAACTCCGGCTCAGTCACACCGACGATCGTGAACGGAACATTGTTCAGCAGGACCGGCTGGCCCACGGCCTTTCCAATTTCGCCGAAACGGCGGGTGGCATAGTGATAGCTGACCACGGCCACGGGCGCCCCGCCCAAACGGTCGTCCGTGGCGTCGAGCAGGCGCCCCGCCGCGCCGCGCACTCCCATCGACGGGAAGAATTCGCCGGTCACGTATTCCGCCTGTGCGACGGCGCCTTCACCACGGACCAGCATGGTAAGCTGGCGGCCCGCGTTCGTGAAACCGAACATACCAGAGAAGACCGTGTTGCTTGCCCGCAGAGCCTCGTACGCTGGAAAAGGGATGTTGCCGCTGACCAGTCCGCGATTGGGATCGCGGAAATTGCTGCCGCTGAAACCGTGCGCGATGGCCGGAAAATCCTTGGTGTGGTATTGGACCAGCGCCAGCGCTTCGGGGTGCTGCACCGGCAGCGCCCGCATGAGAATGGCGTCCATGAAGCTGTAAATGGCGGTGTTGGCGCCGATGCCGAGGGCCAGGGAGAGGGCGGCCAGTAAGGTGAAGGCAGGGTTCTTGCCGATCATGCGCACGGCGTAGCGCAGGTCGTAAAGCAGATCTTGGGCGAGTTGTTCGATGGATGTCCGCACCAAATACTCCTTCGGACCTTGGACGCCGGGAGGGTCAAAATGGTTGGGAACTCGGCTTCCGCCACCTGGCCTTTCGGTCGGATCAGTTCAGTTTCTTCAGCCAGATATTGCGCACCGAAATCTTGGTAACTGCCTCGATCTCGATGCCGATCAGGCCGGACTGGTTGTTCGATGAGGCCGGGTCGTCATCCACCATCACCGCCATCAACTGCCCGTTCACAATGTGGAGGAAAGTCCCGCCGCGCGCAATCACGATGTACTGGTTCCAGTCGTTCATCTTGACCAGTTCGCCCAACGCTTGCCGGTCGCCGATGGTGCCCATCAGGCGCCTGGTGCCCATGCCGGCGCCTTCCACCACCTGGCCGCGCCAGGCCATGATGCGCATCGGGGTGTTTTCGGAATAGAACTGGCCGGTGTACACCCTGCTGGGCCAGAAGTCGGCCTGCGGCCCGGTCATCATCCAGTTCAGATTCACCGGGCCGACGTTGGCCGTCACATTGGCTGGGATGGGGGAGAGCCAGGGCACGCCCGTCTTGCTGCGGTACTGGACGCCGCTGCCGCCGTCGCCCTCAACCTTGATTTCAAACTTCAACGTGAAATCCCTGGCCTCCACGCCGCGATAGACCAGATAGCTGTTCCCGCTCGGGTTCTGCGGGGTGGATTCACCGATGATGGCCCCGCCTTCTGCCCGCCAGAACTTCGGATTGCCGTCCCAGCCCTTCAGGCTGACCCCGTCGAACAACGCCACATAGCCGGTGTGGTCGTTGAAATCCATGGGCTCGGGCTCGGTAAAGCTACCCGAGGTCAACACACCACCCATCGCGATCAATGCTGCGACCTGATCTGTGGCTAACTTGTTCGGGGAAGCCTGAACCTTGGCAAATGCGCCGGCCCGAGCTTTGGCCAAGGCCAATTCCGCGGCCCAGACGGCTTCTGATTTTGCCCGAACCGCCGCATCGTTCGGCGGTTCGGCAAGAACTGCCGCCACCAGTTCCCCGCGCGCCGCATTCACGGCTTGCGTCAGCGGCGTCAGTTCTCCAGTCATCTGCGTGAGCCCGGGTATTTGCTGCGAAGTAAGGTTAGGAATGCTGCCCGCGCCACCGCGTCCACCCGCGCCGCCAGGTCCACCCGTGCCACCGCGTCCGCCTGCGCCGCCGCGGCCGCCACCGGGCCCGCCGCCCATCGCGGCCAACGCGGCGACCTGATCGCGGCCCAGCCGGTTCGGCGAGGCCTGCACCTTCGCAAAGGCATCCGCCCGAGCCTTGGCCAAAACCAGATCGGCGGCTTTGACTGCGTCTGCTTTCGCCTGGATCGCGGCATCATTCCGCGGTTCGGCCAGCGCCGCCGTGGTCAACGCCGTGCGGGCGTCCGTCACGGCCTGCATCGGCCCCGCCAGGTCCGCATTCAGTTGGGTGAGCGCCGCCGTTTGCTCCTGGGTAAGGTTCGGAATTCCACCGCGGCCGCCCTGCGCCACGCCCTGTACCGCCGCCAGCACTCCGCCAAGACCCAGAGACACAACTGCCACCCATGACCCTAAGAACGGCGCGCGTTTGAACATGTGGTTTCGCTCCTTCTCTAAAGTACCGCCAGGTGGGATAGGCCATCGTTTTGTGTGGCCTGTCTTGCTCATCACTCGATGTGATTCCTGCCCCCGACTTCGCGGTGGACGTCGTCGATCACTTCGCCGGCGCGCTCGGAATGCAACTCCCCGTTCATGCGCTCCACCGCCACGCCGATGATGTCGCGGTGGTGCAGCTTGGCACCGTCGCCCTTGGCGCCCAGCTCCAGCCAGAGGCGGCGGGCTTCGCCAGGAGCTGCAAGGATGACGATGAGGGCGTTATTTCGGCATGCGAGAATAAGCCTGAGGAAATCTGTATTCCGGCACGATGCCTCCGCCAGCCACGCCGAGGCTGTAGAATAAGATGGAGCTCGCGAATGCCTGAGATCTTCATTTCAAGTTCAAATGGGACGTCAAGTCTTGCCCTCAGATTGGCCAAAGATCTTGAAAAACAAGGGTTTCACACTTTCCTCCCGACTCGTGACCTCCAGGGAGGCGCGGACTACCCGCAAATCTTCGAGCGCGTTTCCCGGTCGGATGCCTTCCTTGTCCTCGTGGACTCGAACCCTAAGCGCTCCACAACGCAAGAGCGAGAGTGGTTCGCCGTGCTCAATGAAGCTTCGGACTTAACGAAGAACAAGAAGCTCATCCCCCTGGTGCTGGGGGAAGGAGAACCGCCGAACTTTCTCAAGAATTGGCAAGAGTTGCGCGTCCGTGAGCCCGATGACTCGAAGCGATGGCACAAATTGGTCGACACTATAGCAACCGCTCTGCGGTCCCCGGACAAGCCGAAGTTTAAGGCTTTGCGGAAAACGGACCTGGAACGACGGGAACGTAGACTGGAATCGATCGCGGCAACAGCTAAGCAGCTCAGGTTGCTAGGTTCTTAGGGCAGGCCGGCGAAACAGCAAACATTCTTGAGCACTCGGCAAAAGCGCTCGCGCGGTACCAAGCTTTGGAATCCCGATCCCAAAACTTCTGTCTTTATCAACTGCCCTTTCGACACCGAATATCGATCTTTGTTCGATTCGATTATTTTCGCCTCCGTGGCATGCGGGTTTACACCCCGGAGCGCTATGGAAAGCGGCACGGTTTCGGATTCCAGAATCGACCGCATTCGCAAGGCGATGTTCGGATCACGGTATTCTATTCACGATTTGTCGCGTTGCCGTGGTCAAGGCGATGCCAACTTAGCTCGCTTCAACATGCCGCTCGAACTTGGCTTTGCGATGGCGCGCCGATTTATCGACAAGGCGTCGCACGACTGGTTGGTGCTGGTTCCAGAGGGGCACGAATACCTCAATTTTATTTCAGATCTAGGTGCGTTTGATCCGCAGAAACACATAGGTACCAAGGAAACCGTCATTCCGCCGGTTGTAAACTGGCTCAAGACTCGACTGGACGCCGCCCTAAGCCCTTTCCCCGATGAAGTCATCCAGAAGCTTCCAGCGTACCTCGAACAAGTTGAAAGCCTCCGCGGCAGATCGGGTGGCGAATTACCCTGGTCCGAGGCGATCCTCACGGCTCAAAAGCTGGTTAGGATGCGGCCTCGCCGGGTGATCGTCGTTTAGCCATCGACAGAGTGGGATAGGCCATCGTTTTGTATGGCCTGTCTTGCTCATGACTCGATCTGATTCCGGCCCCCGACTTCGCGGTGGATGTCGTCGATCACTTCGCGGGCGCGTTCCGAATGCAGCTCCGCGCTCATGCGCTGCAGCGCCACGCCGATGATGTCGCGATGGTGCAGTTTGGCGCCATCGCCCTTGGCGCCCAGCTCCAGCCAGAGGCGATGGGCCAGATCGATGTCTTCCGGCCACAACCGGGGCGGATGCGGGCCCAGGTTGAAGAACACGATGTCTTTCTGGTTCTCCAGCACAATCTCCAGGGAAAGCGACGGCCTCGGCTCCGGCAGCATCTCCCAATATTTGCCTACCTGCTCTCCCTGCTCCGATGGCGTGAGCTTAGGGGAAAGCCCCATCACGATGCGCGACGATTGCAGCAGCGCCGCGGTTTGCACCACCGCTTCGTAGGGGTCCGATCCGGGCACCACCATGAGCTCGACGTGTTTTCCGGCCTTCTCCGCCAGCGCCACCACGCGGGTGAATACGGTGGTCTCGTCGTCGGAAAAAATCTGGTCGCCTTCGAGCGAGTGCTCGCCCGAGCCGGCCTGTGTCACCTGCCGCACCGAAAGCACCACGATGTCCATCTTGCGCATGTCCGTCTTCCGCAGAATGCGTTCCAGGTGCTGCAAGCGGTGGGGATTGCGCACCGCCACCAGCACGTTGCCCGGCCGCACGTTCACCGAGTCCGCCGAAAGCTCCTGCCGCGTGTCCAGCCGGAACTTCTCCATCTCCTGCCCGTGCGCGGCCTTGCGTTTCCGGTTATAGACATCGGAGAACTCGAACACGATGAAGAAAATTATGGTGAAGCTGACGCCTGAGATGGTCGCCACCTTCTTGGTCAGGACGTTGATGATGGCCAGCGCAAAAAGTACCAGGGTAATCAAGAAAAGTCCAACCGGAATTTCGGTCGTGCCGATCTGGAAATTCAGCGGCACCTTCCATTCGCGCCCACCCGGCTGCTTAAAACGCAGCATCAGCACCGAAAGCGACTTCATGGCGAAGCTCCAGACCACGCCGAAAGCGTAGGCTTCGCCAAGCATCACCATGTCGCCCCGGCTGATCACAATGGTGATGAGCTGCAGGATGACAATCAGGTTGATCAGCCGTGACGTGGTGCCGAACGTATGGTGCGGGTGGCGGAACCAGTCGGGCAGAACGCCATCCTCGGCCACCCGGTTGAGCACGCCGTTGGAACCGATGATCGCCGTATTCACGGCGCCGGCCAGGATCAGCGTTCCCACCAGCACCACGAAACCATGGAACAGCAGCCGCACCGAGATCGGGCCCACCAGGTACATCGAAAGTCCGCCGATCAGGTTGTCCAGGAACTGCGGCCGCGCCGAATCCGGAATGATCATCACGGCGAAGAACGAGACCAGCGACGTGAACAGCATGCTGTAGATGAAGATTACGAAGCCGGCGCGCTCCAGGTTTTTCAGCTTCGGATGCGCGATTTCGCGGTTGACCTGCGCCAGGCTTTCCTCGCCGCTCATGGCCAGCAGCGAGTGGCCCAGCCCGATCAGAATGGCGATGAAGGTGATGGATGGAGCCACGGTTCCCTTCAGCCAACCCAGAGCGTCGGGGTTGAACTTCAGGTTTTCGGACGTCGGCAGGGGAACCGGATTGTAGCCGTTCTTGAAAATCGTCACCAGGCACCAGATAATCAGAATCACCACCATCACGGTTGTGATCTGCATGATCCGCAGCGCCTTGCTGCTGGATTCGTGAATGCCGATAATGTTCTTGCGCCAGAAGTACAGAGTCACCACGGCGGCGAAAGCGGCGGCGAAATAGTTGGGCATCACGTGCAGGCCGGCGATGTGAAAGCGCTCGCCGATCTCATTGATCAAGCCTCCCAGGTACAAGCCCGCGCTGACGCCGCTGATGGGGCCGGTAAGCACGTAGTCGAACATGAGCGCCGAAACCGAAAACTTGGCCAGCGTGCCGCCCATGGCTTCGTGAACCACTTTGTACACGCCGCCGCGCACGAACATCGAACAACTCTCGATGTAGATGGCGCGCACCGCGTACGAGAACAGCATGATCGCCAGGATGAACCAGGGCGCCGCTTTCCCGATGGCTCCCTCGGCAATGCCGCCGACGTAGTAAGCCGAAGACGCCAGGTCGCTGAGCACAATCGCCGCCGCTCGCCAGAAGGAAATGAACGACAGCATCACGGTGGTGGCGACCACCACTTTCACTGCCGCCGGCCGTTGCGGGGATGTCACGGAAGGGTCTCCTCTATCACCATCTGGTGACTTTCAAATACGCTTGCGAGGTTAGCTGACGGGCTAGAGCTTGAAAGTACTCGGTCCACGTAGGACTGCGCCCCGGAAGTGGGTCCCCCGCCTCAAACTTGGAGTTAAGCAATCACATATTAGCATTGATTAGCATAGGGGAAGGAGGCGCCTGCGACCCCGATGACCACCCCGACGGAGACCGAAGCCCTGGCTCATGCCGTGATTGCGAAGCTGCGCGCCGCCGGCCACCAGGCATATCTCGTGGGCGGTTGTGTCCGCGACCTGCTGCTCGGGTTCGAGCCTAAGGATTTTGACGTGGCCACCGATGCGCGGCCCGACCGTATCATGGACCTTTTTCCCGGCGCCGGCCTCGTGGGCGCGCAATTCGGCGTTGTGCTGGTGCGCGACGCTTTCCACCAGGTGGAAGTGGCCACATTCCGCAGCGACCACTCCTACGAAGATGGGCGGCACCCAGAGTTCGTGCGTTTTGAAGACGACCCCCGCCAGGACGTGCTGCGCCGCGATTTCACCATCAACGGGCTGATGATGGACCCCGTCTCGGGCGACGTATTGGATTTTGCCGGCGGGCGCGCGGATCTGCAGCGCCGGGTGGTGCGGGCCATCGGCGACCCCGATACGCGCTTTGGCGAAGATCATCTGCGCCTGCTGCGCGCCGTGCGGTTCGCCGCGCGGCTGGGCTTCGAAATCGCGCCCGGGACGTGGGAATCAATGCAGCGCAATCATGCCTTGATAATGAAGGTTGCCTCGGAGCGGGTCCGCGACGAGTTGGTTCGGATACTGACCGAAGGCGGCGCTCGTCGCGGCTTCGAACTGCTGGATTCGAGCGGCATGCTGGCCGTCGTCCTACCCGAGGTGGCGGCGATGAAGGGCGTCGCCCAACCGCCCGAGTATCACCCGGAGGGCGACGTCTGGACCCACACCCTGATGCTGCTGGAGCAACTGGACCAACCGGCCGCGGCGCTGGCGCTGGGCGCCTTGCTGCACGACGTTGGGAAGCCGCCCACGTTCCGCATCGCCGGCCGCATCCGCTTTGATGGCCACGTGGAGGCAGGCGTTAAAATGGCCCACGACATTCTGCACCGTTTGCGTTTTTCGCGCGATGAGATGGAGCAGGTGGAAGCGCTGGTCGGCAACCACATGCGGTTCAAGGACGTCCACCGCATGAAGGACAGCACGCTGAAGCGCTTTTTGCGTTTGCCGGGTTTTGAACAACATTTGGAGCTGCACCGCCTGGACGCGATGTCGAGCAACCGGAATCTGGAAAACTACGAACTGGCCCGCCGCAAACGCGCGGAGTTTTCCGCAGAGCATCTCGCGCCCCCACCGCTGGTGACCGGAGCCGGCCTGATCGCCGCCGGCTACCGTCCCGGCCCGCTGTTTTCGAAGATTCTGGAAGCCGTCGAGGATGCGCAGTTGGAGGGCCGGGTCCGGACATCGGGTGAGGCCATGGCGCTGGTACGGGAGCTGTTCCCGATGTAAGGGGAAGTTAGATAATAAGTTGAACGTTGAGTCAAGGGCAGAAGAAAAAGGCAGGATTTCACGCCAAGCCGGTAGAGTAGGAGAGAGGGCGACAACTTGCGGTGCGACCCACTCTCCCCTCGTCGAACCGGACAAGCGGATTTCCCGACATCCGGCTCTCCTGAAAACGTATTGCCGCAGGCATTCACAGGC
>DATMNI010000401.1:0-5916 GCA_035570275.1 Candidatus Acidiferrales bacterium
GCTTTGTCGGCGACAAACAACCGCGCCTGAAACTCGTTGAGTGTATTCAGCACCTTGAGCCAGCGACTCTCCTCAGGAGAACGACGATTGGACCTGCTCATCCACCCTACGGTAACCGAAAGCCGAAGATTTGTCCATATAATTCCTCCGGCTCGCCTTAGCGGAATAACGGGCTCTTCTGGTTCAGCAGTTCGGGTTGGATCATGCGCCGGACTTATTAGGCGAACTTCGAATCGCTCGACGGACGTGGCGGCCCCAGGCTCTCTTCAATGTCTCCCATGTATCTCCTCAAGCGCTATGCCGCGGCCCCGCGAAAATACTCGCTTGTCCGGGGACGAAACAAGAAATATGCGAAGGCTGCGCATATCAAAATGTGAACCCCCAACTGAAACCGCGAGTGGAAGAGGCTGATTACCACGTGGAATGCGATCCAGGCGAGTGAAAGCCAGCGCGCCCAGTTGCTGGCACGGAGCATGTACACCCCACAAACAATCGCTAGGAGACGGACAAGAGAAACCCACACGACGTCGTATTGAATCGGATGTTGCGCCGTGAAGTCATTGAGGTGAAAAACCAGCCCGAGTGCGCCCGTCGCAATCAAAACGAAGCTGATGATGGTCACGGAGAGTGGACGTTTATTCACAAATGGCGCGTCACGGCTCAATCTGCCGGATGCCATTATCTCAGTCTCTGGCGGTTGCTTGAAACCCGGTTAGCCGGCGGTTGACCGCCCCACCGGCAGTTCGTGTCCGCGCAACCCCTCAGCCAGCCGCCCAATGCCAGCCGCGAACTTCTCCCCGCTGGCCGCAAAGCCCAACCGGAAATGCGCCGGCATGCCGAAGCAGTCTCCGGGCGCCAGCATCACACCGCGCTGCATCATGCGCCGGCAGAACTCGCGGCCATCGCCGCCATCGGCCAGCCACGGAAATGCCGTCATGCCGCCGCGCGGCCGAACCCATCGCAACCCATCGCCGAACTCCTCGAAAACCTGGTCCACCAGGCTCAGATTGGCTTGCGCGACGCGGCGGGCCCGGCCGTAAATGGCTTCGCGATGCTCCAGCGCCAGCACCGCCAGGCGTTCACTCAGCGCCGTGTTCGACGCCGTAAAGTAACTGCGCGCGTTGTTGTAACGGCGCCGCCGTTGGGCGTCGCGCTCCACCATCCAGCCCACGCGCAGCCCGCTCAGGCACAATGCCTTCGAAAAATCTCCCAGCACGGTGGCGTGCGGCAGCCGGGCGGCGGACCGCGACGGCGTCCCGTGGTAGATGGGGTGGTACACTTCGTCGCACACCAACTGCACCCCTCGTTCCGCGCAAAAATCGTGCAGGCCTTCCATCTCGGCATCGCTGAGAACCGCGCCCGTCGGATTGTGCGGTGTATTCACGAGCACGAAACCAGTACGGCCGTCCACCAGCCCGCGGATTTCGTCCAGGTCGATGCGGAATCCGTCTTCGGGCCGCAGTGTGTAGTAGCGAACCTGCAATCCGAATGTTTCGGCCAGCGCCTGGTTGGTGGGGAAGCCCGGCTTCGAGAGCACCACGTTGGCGCCGGCTTCGGCGGCATGAAAGAAGAGCAGCCACAGAGCCTCGGCTGCGCCCGTGACTACCTGCACATGGCTGGGGTCGACGCCCTGCAGGCCGGCAATCGCTTCCCGCAAGTCGTTGGAGCCGGCGGCGCTGGTGTAGAGCAGCCGCGTGTCCAGCAGGCGCTCGTGCGCGTCAACGCCGGATAGCGCCAGCAGTTCACGCAAAGTCCAGGCGGGGCCGGTGCTGGCGCCCAAATCGAACTCCACCGGCGGGTCCGCGGAAAACTTCTGCTCCAGCCATTGGTCCAGAAGGAAGGGTGACAGTTCCATGCTTGATCATAACGCCACGGGTCAGGGGCCGGGGCTGGGGATCGGGGGCCGGGGGTCAGGGGCCAAGTCAGGGGTCAGGGGCCGGGCGAGTTTTTTCAGATTGCCCTTGACATTCACTCAGTTTAGTACTAATTAATTAGTATGCGACGCCGAAGTTCCACCTTGACCGAACAGGAACTCGAAATCATGAAGATCGTCTGGGAGCGCGATAAAACCACCGTCCGCGACGTCTACGAAGCCCTGCTGGAACGCCGCAAAGTGGCCTACACGACCGTCATGACCATGATGAAGATCCTGGAAACCAAGAAGTATCTGAAGAAGACCCTGGCGGACCGGGCCTATGTCTACCGTCCCGCCCAGCCCAAGGGACAGGTGATCGGCGATATGGTGCGGGAGTTCGTGAATCGCGTGTTCAACGGCTCGGCCGAACCGCTGCTGGTCCACCTGGTTGATCAGCACGGCCTCTCCAGCCAGGAACTGGAAGAGATCGCGCGCTTGCGGAGGAAGGCATGACTGCCAAACTCGTCTGGGACAACCTGGTGGCCTACAGCCTGCAGATCGGCCTGCTGGTGGCGCTGGCGGCTTTTGTGCCGGCCGTCCTGCGGCTCCGGCTGCCGGGCGCGAAGCTCGCCTACTGGCACTTCCTGCTGGCGGCCTGTCTGTTGCTTCCGGTGTTTTCGCCCCGCGCGCGTGAGCTGGCCGCGTCGAACGTGCAAGTCTCCACCACCGTGGCTGTGCTCGCGCCCGCGCAGCCCGCCCCGCGGCCGGCCATTCCGCGCACTGAGCTGGCCCTGGGGCTGCTGGCGGCCGGCGCGTTGCTTCGTCTGGGTTGGCTGGCCGCCGGCTTCTGGCGTCTGCGCCAATACCGGCGCCACTCGCGGCCGTTGGAGTCCGCAACTGGGCCCGCAACTTCCTGGAGCGTGGAAGCCGACCTGCGAATTTCCGATGCCGTGGCGAGCCCCGTCACTTTCGGCTTCCGCAAACCGGTGGTCCTGTTGCCCGCTCGTTTCCCGGAGTTGAATGCCGCGCTGCAGGAAGCCATCCTGTGCCACGAAGGCCTGCACGTGCGGCGGCGCGACTGGCTCTTCACCTTGGCCGAAGAAGTGGTGCGCGCCGTATTCTGGTTCCACCCGGCGATCTGGTGGCTGTTGGGCGAGATCGGCCTCGCCCGTGAGCAGGCTGTGGATCGCGAAGTGATTGCACTCACGCATCAGCGCGAAGAGTACCTGGACGCGCTGTTGGCCATTGCGGGCGCGGGACCGCAGCTAGACCTGGCCCCCGCGCCGCTGTTCCTGCGCAAGCGGCACTTGAAGCAGCGCGTAGTTTCGATTTTAAAGGAGGTTCGCATGTCGAAAGCGAGATTGATTTCCGCACTCACCGCCGGGCTGGGTATTCTGGCCGTGGCTTGCTGGTTCGTCACCAGCACCTTTCCCTTGACCGCCGCTCCGCAAGCGCCGGATGGCGCGGGTGTGACTGTGGACCTGGGCGGCGCCGCCGTGATGCACCGCGGTCCCGTGATCTACCCCGAAGCGGCGCGAAAGCAGGGCGTGGAGGGGACCGTCACCCTGGAGTTGACCACGGACGCCAACGGCAATGTGTCCGATGCCCGCGTGCTCAGCGGCCCGGTCCCACTACGCCGCAGCGCGCTTCAATCGGTGTTGCAGTGGCACCTCATGAAGAACATGTCCTTGGACATCCGCCAGGTGAGCATCAGCTACCAATTGCCGGTGAGGAATGAAAACCAGGCGTCGCCCGCCCCGCAGCCGGCGATCCAGATTCAGCCCGCACTTGCCAACCCAAAGTGGGACGGCACCAATACTCCAGGCAGCGCACCAGCGGTAGCTCCCGTGCCCCGGCCGGACCCGGCCAGCCGCAAGTGGATGTCGGCCCCGTTGACGTCGCCCCAAAAACTCGCCCACATCAACATCGTGGGACTGCCCGACCAGGCGCGTGCCGACCTGCTCTCGCAACTGCCCCTCCATGAAGGAGACACGCTTTCACGCGACTCGCTGGCTCGCGCAGTCCAGGTGGTGCATGAGTTCGACGAGCACCTGAATGTGAACATCATTACGGCCACCAACGGCGACGCGAATATGCAGATCACCGCGCCAGGCGCAGCAGTAGTTGGCGGAATCATTGGCGGAGTACCCGGTGGCGTTGGCCTCGGCATGGGGGTTGGCGTTGGCGGCGGTGTGGGCGGAGTCATCGGCGGCGGAGTCATCGGCGGAGTCCCCGGCGTCGTGGCAAGCGCCGACTACAAGCGCATCACCATTGGCGGCAACGTGCAGCAAGCCAAACTGATCTACCAGCCCAAGCCGGCCTATCCGCCCGAGGCCAAGGCTGCCCGCATAGAGGGCGTGGTCCACCTTCAGGCGGTCATCGCAACCGACGGGACCGTCATCGATCTCACCGTACTCAGCGGGCATCCGCTGCTGGTCCCGGCGGCGCTGGAGGCGGTAAAGCAGTGGGTCTATCAACAGACACTCCTCAACGGTGAGCCGGTGGAAATCCAGACCCGGATTGATGTCAACTTTACGCTGTCTCAATAAGGAAACCAACATGCCGAACGCGAAACTCATTTCAGTATTAGCGGCGCTTGGTTGCCTCACAGCCGGCGCGCAAACGGCCGCCGATGGCCCCGGCGTCGCCGTCGATCTCGGCGGCGCGGCAGTCATGCACCGCACTCCCGTGAACTATCCCGTTGGCGCACGCGGCGCACGCGTGGAAGGCACCGTCACCGTGGAACTCGCGGTCGATTCCGCCGGCAACGTCGCCGATGCCCGCGTTCTCAGTGGACCTGTCGAGCTGCGCAGGCCCTCGGTCCTCGCAGTTCTGCAGTGGCACTTTGCCAAGGATATGGCCTCCACCACGCGTGAGGTTCGCATCACTTACCAGGCGCCCTCGGCTCCAACGGGCGCCGCCCTGGCCGAGCCGCCAACCGTTAGGACTGGGTCGATGCGCGCCGCCAATTCGTTCGAGGGCAGGAAGGTGGACCACATCAACATACTCGGCCTGCCCGCGGAGGCGCGCAGCGAGCTGCTCTCCCGCCTGCCCATGCACGAAGGCGATCTCTATTCAGCCGACCTCGTGGACAGGACGTTCGGCACCATCCGGCAATTCGACGAGCACCTCTCGGTGGGTTTTCGCAGTGATTCGAACACCAGTCTGGTGCTGCAGATTTACGCCCCGGGCGCTGTCATCGAAGCTCCCGACGCTCCCAAACGGATCACCATCGGCGGCAACGTTCAGCAGGCCAAATTGCTTTCGCAGGTGCGGCCGGTTTATCCTCCCGATGCCAAAGCTGCGCGCGTGCAGGGCAAGGTCACGCTGCAAGCCCTGATCGCCGCCGATGGCCGCGTCGCCGACCTGACGGTCCTCAGCGGAGACCCGATGCTGGCGCCTTCGGCCATTCAGGCCGTGAGCCAATGGGTCTACAACCAGACACTGCTCAACGGCGTGCCGGTTGAAGTCATGACGCAGATTGACGTGAACTACACGCTGATGCAGTAAAGCTTACTGAACAGGCCAGGGGGCCTGTGAAGGAGTTGTGAGGGCTGACCATAGCCGACCATAGCCTATGTTGCGACCAGCCCGATCAGTTCTCCGCGGTCGCTCTTCGCTATTCCGCCCGCTCCGCCGACGAGTTGAGCGCGGGCCCACCGACGGCGGCGGCTCCGGATTTGCATCAACCCACTATTTCGCGTAGGTTGAAAGTATGACGGTCGAACTCAAGCGAAAGTATGACGGTCGAACTCAAACCTGAAACGGAACGGCTGGTCCTGGAAGAATTGCGGAGCGGCCATGTACGGACCGTGGATGAACTTATCGTCCACGGCGTGCAAGCCTTGCGCGAGAAATCCAAGGGAGCGCAAGCGGCCGCAGTGCCCTCACGGAAGCCGCGCCAGAATCTCGCCGACGTTCTTAGGCAATACGGAATAATTAAATGAACAATTACGATTAGGAATTACGTGGTGACAGTGTGTAGTTCCAGGCTGGATGAGTCTTGTGCCGACGGATGCGGAGTTCCTGCATCTGTTCGTCCGTGATTGGAACACCGGTTT
>DATMNI010000402.1:0-5371 GCA_035570275.1 Candidatus Acidiferrales bacterium
GGGCTGACATAACCGTTGTTGAGGTTGACCACGTTACGGTCGACCGTAAAGGCGTCGCGGATCTCCGCCGAATAGTCTTCATCGCTGGCGATGTCCTCGGGCGTGCGGCCTTTGGTGGAAGCCGCCGCGGCGGAGACACGCTGGATTGCATTATCCTGAAGCGCGGCCACGGCTGTACCCGCCGCGAGGCGAAAGAGGTTACGTCGGTTCATGCCAGATGTTAGGGCAGATCCGGTGCCGAGTCAAGCGGGGTGGGGGGGCTGGGGGTTGTGGGGGGCCGGGCAGCGGGGGTGGGTCAGGCGGGGAAGGGCAAGGGGCAGGCGCCAAAAAAACCGGCGATGGTCGGGAGGAGAGACCGATCGCCGGATAATTAAGACATCAGAACTTTATGCGGCGGACTTTATGCGCCAGATTTCATGCCACGCCGGGCCCGCTTCTGGCGGCGACTGCCCCGGATTGTGGAGGCGCGCCGGCACCTGTGACGCGGCAGAGGCCGTTGCGCCCGCGGGGCGTCCATGGCCGGCAGATCCCGGCCGGCCTCTTCGCTCACCTCCTGGCTGAGTTCTTCACTCACCAGGCGGATCAGCTGTTGCAGACGTTGGCGGCACTCCCGAATTTCAGCCACCAACAACTCGGCCGCATCGGTGGGCGAGGCGCCTGCCAGTGCGTCTTTCGAAGTGCCTGCCGGGGTGTCTTTGGATGCTGCCTTCATTGTCTGTGTACCTCGGTTCTCACGCACACATCTGGCTTTGTCCGTAAACTTCCATGGTGTAGGCGGTTTCGCCGGGTCTCCACCATACGGCCAGAGTTTCGCCGCGTTCCAGGCTGACTCCGAGGGGTTCGATGCGCTGGGCGGTGGCGCCGGCATTGGTATAAACAGCCCGGCCCGAATCGCAGTCCCATGGCACGGTATGGTGCTGGCTACCGTCAGTGGCCAGGCATCGGGCGGCCAGCAAAGCGGCCAGCCAGACCGGCACGTGCTGCGCGGCGCTCCGGTGTTGTTGGAACATTAGCATTTCCGAATCCCTCTCTTAGTGGTCTGGTATTAGTGGTCTGGCGGGGTCTCGCCCTTAGTGGTCTTCACCCTGTTTCGACAGGAACGTTACCGCCTGGAGCAAGTCGAGCTCACCGGCGCCTAGTTCCTGGCCAATACTCGTCGCGTGTGTTAGCGCCGTTCTAGCCTGCGACGGCGTGACCTTGTGATTGATGTCAATCAGCAGTGCCGCGCCCCCGGCTGCCAGCGGGGCGGAAAAGGAGGTGCCCCAAACTTCCGCGTAGCGGTTTCCCGGATAGGTCGTGATGACCGCTTCGCCCGGGGCCGCCAACGTGATTTCGCTGCCGAAGTTTGAGAACAGGCTTCGGACACCCTGATTGCTGACTGAAGCCACATCGATCACCGTTGGATAAGCGGCCGGGAACACTACCTCCGCTTTGCCGTCATTACCAGCGGAGACCACGCAGATTACGCCCTTGGAATTGGCGTAACCGATCGCCTCCTTCAGCGCGTCCGAAGGCACTACCGTACTGAAGCTCATATTGATCACGTCGGCGCCGTGATCCACGGCCCAGTGAATACCTTCGACAATCTGGGAGATGGTGGCGGTGCCATCGGCGGCGAAGACCTTCACGGGCATGATGAGCGCCTTGGGCGCCACCAGATGGATCAGGCCGGCGACCATGGTTCCATGGCCGAACGCCGGATATTTCTTGCCATCCAGGATTGGAGTGGTTTCCTGGTCCAGAATCGGCGTGGTTTCCTGATTCAGAATGATGGCGGTGCCGCCATCCAGGATTGGCGTGGTCTCCTGGTCCAGAATTGGAGTGGTTTCCTGGTCCAGGATAGGGGTGGTCTCCTGGTTGGTATCGGCCAATTCCTGCCCGCCCGGCTGGCTGTGAACAAAGTCCCAACCGGGTACTACCGAGCCCATGAGCACGGGTTGGGAGAAGTCAACTCCCGTGTCCAATACGGCAACTTTGCCTTTGCCGGTGGCTGATTTGTGGGCGTCGGAAATCTTGATTGCGGCAGCCGCGGGTTGGTTCACATAGCCATTGGCCGCCATGCTGGTGTAGTAATGCGTCAGCGTTCCATCCAGGGGAAATGCCGGCTTGGATGCCGATGCCGGGTGGACCTGTGCCGCCGCCTTGAGTCCCGGAAGCATCACCGCTCTATCGGTTTCCGCCCCTCGAACTGCCGGATCGCCAGCCAGGCTTTGAACCACTCGCCAGGCGTCCTGGCTCACGGGCGCGGAGAGCACGTGGATACCGGTGCCCGATCCCTCCAACGACTTGACCACGGTCATTCCATGGCGGGCAGCCACGGTGGCCGCAATGGTATTGGTTCCCAAATGGACAACGTACTTGCGATCCTCGGCGGATGCCTCAAGCGCCAGCAAGCCGATGAGGAGGCTGGTCTGAATCAAGGTATTTAGTTTATTCAACATATGTCAGCTCGTCGTGCCGGCTACTGCGGTTCCGTGGCGGTGCGCTTCCGGCGGGGAGCCCGGTTGGCAGCCGCGGGCTTTTCGCTGGTGAAGCGTTTCAGCGGAACTTGAATATTCCTGGAACCATCCTTTTTGGAACCATCCTTGACGCTGGAACCATCCTTGACGCTGGAACCGTCCTTGAGGCAGATAAAAAGCTTTAAGCGAGCCTGCTGCTCGTACTCCATCTGGAACTCGCCGAAGCGGTTGCTCAGGGTTTCGGCAACCACCTGTTTGCCCGAGCGCAGACTGACCGGAATGTTGCTCATTTCCACTTTCGGAAGCACGTGGTTCGAGATCTGGCCGATCACGGCAGCGCGGGTGGACTTTAGCTCCGGCTCAATGCGCAGGTCAATAGAACAATCTCCGGCACGGTAAAGACCCTGCCAGCCTACCTGCCATGTGGCGCGAAAGCCGGCGGGAGCGGGAACCAGAAAGCTGTCGAAAATCAGTTCAATCGGAAGACGGGTACCCCGCGTGGGCCGCTCTGGCCCGCGGAAAGGGAAGATGGCCCGTGCCATGTGGGTTACCGACTCGGGAACCTGCTGCGTGTCCAGGCGCTCACAGACATAGTTCACCTGGGCACAGAAATCAGCTTCCCGCTGGCATCGATCGCAACCCGCGCCCAGATGTTCCGCCATCCGAGCCCGTTCTTCCAGTGCCGCCAACCCTCTGGTGAAGTCAACCCATTGGTCCAGTGCGTAGTGTCTCATTTCCTGCCTTCTCCAATGCTCGCCCAATCTTCAATGCTCTTCCAATTTCCTACGCTGTTCCAATCTCCAATACTCTTCCAATGCTTTTGTAGTTCTCTTTGGTTCATTTGCTCACCCGGCGTTGTAATGTCATGTTACATACCAAAGGAGTATGGAGGGTTCGAATTGGATATAGGCGAAAGCGCGTTATTCGCTTGGGAATACGCTAATCGGTACCGGTACTAACCCTCCTTGACACTAGGGCATAGGCGGCGAAAGCGGGCCGTAAGTAAGCGCATACGCGGACTTCCGTAACCGTGGCTTGCCAACACGCATCTCTACTTCTCTGGCTTCCATACCCCAATTCGTGGCGGAATTCGACCGGCGCCGGCTATTGCTGGCGGCCTGCGGGCTGCTCTGGGGCGGCAGGAGCTCGGCCGCCTCCCCACAGCAGAACCCGGATAGCCAGAACCCGGATAGCCAGAAACCGGATAGCCAGAAACAGGATAGCCAGAAACAGGAGACCCAGAACCAGGAAACCCCTACATTTTCGACCGACGTGAAGGTGGTGAACCTGCTGGCCACGGTTCGAGGCGCCCGCGGCGAAATCGTGACCGGCCTCTCTAACGAGGACTTCCTGCTCTCCGAAAACGGCCATCCGCAGGAAGTCCGCTACTTCTCACGGGAATCCGATCTGCCGCTCACTCTGGGCTTGATGGTGGATACCAGCATGAGCCAGCAGAAGGTCCTGGTGGAAGAGCGCAGCGCCAGCTTCCGCTTTCTGGACCAGGTACTGCGCGCCCAGGACCAGGTCTTCATCATGCAGTTCGATATGGGCGTACAACTTCGCCAGCCGCTGACGTCATCGCGCAAAGCCTTGAACGACGTTCTGCCCTATATCGATACACCGACCACCAAACAGTTGCGGATTCAGAGCGGGGGCGGCACCCTGCTCTACGACGCGGTGGTGACCGCGGCGCAGGACATTATGCAGCGCGCCCGCAACCGGAAGGCGCTGATCGTGCTTTCCGACGGTGTGGATACGGGCAGCGAGGCCACCCTGGCACAGTGCATCGCCGCGTCGCAGCGGGCCGATACGCTGATCTATTCGATCCTGTTCGCCGACCCCGGCGCCTACGGATTCTCGTTCGCGGGTTCCACCGGCAAGAGCGCCATGATGCGCATGGCCCGTGAGACCGGCGGCGGTTTTTTCGAGGTCTCAAAGAAGCTGAGCGTTGACAAGATCTTCGACCGCATCCAGGAGGAATTGCGCAGCCAATACAGCCTGGGCTACGTCTCGGGCGACCCGGTCCGCATTTCCGAGTTCCGCAAGATCCAACTGACGGTGAAGCCCAAAGGCCTGGTGGTGCAGGCCCGCGAACAGTATTGGGCCCAGCGGTAAGGCGGAGTTAAACAATAAGCTGGACAATTGGCGTCTAGCGTAAGGGGAATGGGTTTGGAGCGTGGGATTTATAAAGGCAAGATTTCACGCAAAGCCGCCAAGCCGCAAAGAAGTCGCAAAGAAGGCTGCTCGGCGAGTCCGTTAGCGACGCGCGTGATGCCGTCCTTGATCAGGGCCACCATGAAGTTTTGTCAGTAAGCCCAAACGCTTGTTGGCTGGCATAACTAAGTACACCGTTTCAATAACACGGTCTCGTATTTCGAGGCAGCCGCTCCGTGACCGTCGCGGCTCTGATCGGAGCCGCGCGCGTTGATCGGAGCCGCGCGCGTTAGCAAGCGGTTTCCCGGTCACGTTGACTTCGATTATCCCTCTTAATCCCTCTTCCTTTGCGGCTTCATTGCGCCTTCGCGGCTTGGCGTGAAATCCTGTCTTTCTTTTGCGCCGCCCTGCCCGCTTTCCCGTAGGCCAGTCAAGTACGGGTGGTTTATTTCCGTTCCACGGCTTCGGCCGCGTGATACGAACTGCGCACCAGCGGGCCGGACTCCACGTGCGCGAAACCCATTTCCATTCCGGCGCGGCGGAAATCGTCGAACTCGGCGGGCGGCACGTAGCGCACGATGGGCAGGTGCTTGGGCGACGGCCGCAGGTATTGGCCCAGCGTCAGCACATCGACGCCGTGGGCGCGCAGATCGCGCATCACAGCCAGCACCTCGCCGGGCAACTCCCCCAGGCCGAGCATCAGGCCGGACTTGGTGGGGGCCGCGGGCGCCAGGCTCTTGGCGTATGCCAGAAGATCG
>DATMNI010000403.1:0-24548 GCA_035570275.1 Candidatus Acidiferrales bacterium
TTTCCGCACCTCTTCAGCCCTTCGGGCAAGATTCTCTTGACGTATAGAACCCGAATTCCATCGCCTCGACTGGTCTGTTCTATTCGATTTTCAGCCGGCGGATACCAGGCACGCCGTCGAACCCGGTATCGAAAGTAGCGATCCACTCTACGTCGTGGTTCAACATGACTGCAGCATGGACGGCGTCCCGGGCGGAGATACCGGCCACGCCGCAAACCAAATCGCGCGCCCGGTCCGTATCCGCCAGCGTCACGCCGAGGATAACCGGACAGATCTCAACGAACAGGTCATAAACAGTGCGCGCGAGATCCAGCCGATGCAACGAGGAGTAGCGATACAAGATCTCCTGGAGGACTTCGGTGCTGGTGCAGGCATCCACTTTCCCTTTCCCGATCCGCTCCAGAAGACGACGTGCGGGTTCGCGGTGAGGATGCTCGCGGCCAGCCACGTACATGGGAATGTTGGAATCTCAAGAGCGGCCGGCTTCGATTTCAGACAGCATTTGATCGATACCCGCGGTGGGAGCGTGCAGGGCAGCCAGACCCCTCACCGGATCTTGCCCCGGCACTTTCTTTCCACGCTGCTGCAGAGCCTTCTTGATCGCGCGCTGAACCCACTGTTGCAGCCGATGGCTCATATGAGTATCCTAACCTACTCAACCCGCCCCCAGCACCGCCGGTAAAGCGCGTTCAGGCCTGGCGGGTTCCGCGTTTGGGCGCCAGGGCCTTCAGCGTATCCAGATTTCGCCGGTCGTCGCCATCCTCTTCCACCGGGGTTTCGGAGATGAACACCTTGCCGCGCAGTTTGGGGTGGGCCAGGATGCGGCGGAAAGGCTCTGAGCCGATTTGGCCCTGGCCGATCTTGGCGTGGCGGTCGACATGGGAGCCGAAGGGCGCTTTGGAATCGTTGGCGTGGATCACGTGGACGTTGGCCATGCCGAGCAGTTCTTCGGCCCGGCGAAGTGTCTGGCGGAGGCCGGACTGGGTCGAAATCTCGAAACCGGCGGCAAACAGGTGACAGGTATCGAGGCAATAGCCAATGGGAAGGTCGGTGACTTCGGCTGCCAAGTCGCGGATATCACGCAGTTCCTCGAAGCGGCTGCCCAGGTGCGAACCGGCGCCGGCGGTGTTTTCGAGCAGGACTGTCACGCTTCGAGAAGTGAAGCCGGCGGCGGCTTTGTACAGACCGGCGGCCTTATACAAACCATCGACGAAAGCGAGAATGCCCTGATCGATCGAAGTGCCCCGGTAACTGCCGGGGTGCAGCACCAGGTATTCGGCGCCGATGGCGACGGCCCGCTCCAGTTCGCCCCGGAAGGCAGCGACCGATTTGGCGTGGATTTCAGGGTCGCCCGAGGCCAGGTTGATCAGGTAATTGACGTGAATCACCAGCGGGCCGATGGCGTGGCGCTCGCGGATGGACTGCAGGCGCTGGATCTGGACCGGGTCCGGCGTGCCGGCGCGCCACATCCGGGGGCTTGCCGAGAAGATCTGAAAGGTCTCGGCACCGATTTCGGCGGCGCGCAACGCGGCTTTTTCAAGCGAACCGAAGGTGTAAAGATGGATGCCGAGGCGCAGAAGTACATCCTAACAGAGCCCCGGGAACACTTCCGTGTCGCGACCCGGAGGGTCGCGACCACTACACCTGATGCGCCATTGACACATCCACCGGGCCCGGAATGCCGGCGTCCTTCAGGGCCGGGTCGGCGTATTCGGTGGGCTTGGGGAGACCTTCCCAAGTCACCGGATACTCGCGCAGGCAGCGCGAACAGGTGTACTTCCCGTGTATTGGCCACATCGCACGCGTGTGCATTTTTTGGCACCAGGCGGTGCCGATCCGATGGAACATCTTTTTCCCCCCTCTGCTCCGGTACGCAAAAGTCCTTCGTACCGGCTAGTTCTTCCACAGCAATTTGCGTTCCGTATCCCGCTAAGGAATATCCACGAAAGAAACCGATTCGGCGGACCAATTATTCCGCTTGACTTTCTCTTTGGTCATACGTATGATTCAATCATACGATTGAATGATTCAAGACACCAAAAATAAGATTCTGGACACCGCCGAGAGGCTATTCGGCGATCAGGGCTACGACGCGACATCGTTGAGGCAAATCATTGCCGAGGCAGGGGTCAACCTGGCGGCTGTACACTACCACTTCGGGTCCAAGGAAGAGTTGCTGGATGAAGTGATGGTACGTAGGGCGGGACCGATGAACGAGGCCCGGATGGCGAACCTGGACCGCCTGGAGGCAGCCGAAGGGCCACCAGCGGTCGAGAAGGTTTTGGAGGCTATTCTGCTGCCCACAGCCGAAGCGGCCAGCCGGAATCCGCAATTTGTAAAGCTGATGGGCCGAATTCTGGCGGAAGGGCTGCTGCCATCCATTTTGGAAAAGCACTTTCGGGTGGCTGCCGGCAGGTTTCTGGGCGCAATGGGCAAGGCGCTGCCGGATCTGCCGGAGGATGAACTTCTGTGGCGGGTTCACTTCATGGCCGGCGCCATGGCGAACACGATGTGCCGATCGCCGGAGTTTCCGAAGAAGGTTGGCGAGACCGGGGATTTTCAAGTACGCATGGCGCGGCTGGTCACATTCTTAAGCGCGGGCTTTCGGGCGCCGGTACTGCAGTCTGAGGAAAAGCGATGAGATTCGGGTGGATATGGCTGTTGGCGATGGCGCCGCTGGCTGGGGCGGCGGGTCCGCTGCAACTGAGTTTGAAGCGCGCGGTGGAGATTGCGACCTCGCCCGAAGGAAACACCAGGATTCAGCTTTCGGGCGAGGCTCTGAAGCAGGCGCAATCGCGCTCGGCGGAGTCTCGGGCGGCGCTGCTGCCGGATGTGGAGGCGGCTTTTTCCGATCAAAATGCGACACGCAATCTGGCGGCGCAGGGGATCACCGTCGCGGTGCCGATTCCGGGCTTCCGCTTCCCGGCTTTCGTCGGCCCGTTTTCAACTATGGACGCGCGCCTTACGGGATCGCAGAGCGTGTTCGACTTCAGCTCCATCCGCCGCTTTCAGGCGTCGAAGGTGGGGATCGCGGCGGCGAAATCGGATGTGTCCGGGACCGAAGAACAGGTGGCGGCACAGGTGTCGCGCGCGTATCTGGCGGCGGTGAAGGCCGATGCCGATGTAGACGCCGCGCTGGCCAATGTGACGCTTTCGGAGGCCGTACTGAAGCAGTCGGAGAACCAGAAGGCGGCGGGAACGGGAACGGGAATCGAGATCACGCGCGCCCGGGTGCAACTGGCGAATGACCGGCAGCGTCTGCTGGTGGCGCGGAATCAGCACCGCAGCGCGCAACTGCAATTGCTGCGGGCGATGGGGGTCCGCCTGGATACCGATTTGGAACTGACCGACAAGCTGGCCTACACGCCGGTGGACGCGGTGACGGTGGAGCAGGCGCGGGCCCAGGCATGGAAGGAACGGCCGGATTACGAGGCGCAGAGGGAGCGCGAAGCCAACGCGCGGCTGCAGGCGAGCGCTACCAAACTGGAGCGGCTGCCGACGGTGGCGGCCTTCGGCGACTACGGGGCGAACGGCGCGTCGATTGACAACGCGTTGGCCACGCGCACGATCGGCATCCAGGTGCGGGTGCCCCTGTTCGACGGCGGGCGGCGGGATGCGCGGCGGGAGGAATCGGCCTCGCAGTACCGGTCGGAGAAGGTGAAGACCAACGACTTGAAGGAGCAAATTGAACTGGATGTGCGGCTCGCGCTGGATGCGCTGCAGTCTGCCGACGACCAGGTGAAGGTGTCGAAGGAAGGGCTGGAACTGGCGGAGAACGAGTTGACGCAGGCGCGGCGGCGCTACGATGCGGGGGTGGCAGTCGGCGTAGAAGTGACCGACGCCCAGACGCGGCTGGAGCGGGCGCGGGACAACCAGACGAGCGCGCTGTACAACTACAACCTGGCGCGGATCGACCTGGCGCAGGCGATGGGCGCGGTGAGGCGCATGCTGTAACACGGCCATTCCTGGCTGTGTGGTTTGTGATGGCACTTGCATTCCTGCCTGTGTTGGTTTTGGAGAGTCATTCATGAGAAAGCGAATCATTATACTTTTATTGGTGCTGGGCGCCGCGGGCGCCGCAGTCTACGCATTCCGCGGGATCGGCAACCAGCCCAGCAACCGGATTGTGGTCTCCGGAAACATCGAGCTGACGGAAGTCAACATCGCCTTCAAAACTGCCGGCAGGCTGACCGAACGCAACGTGGACGAAGGCGACGCGGTGAAGAAAGGGCAGGTGATCGCGCGCCTGGATCGCGATCAGTTGGTGGCGCAGAGGGAGCGCGAAGCCGCCGGGCTGGCTTCGGCCGAATCCCAATTGTCGCAGGCGCGGACTTCGTTGGAATGGGAGAAGCAGACGCTGGCGGCGGACATCGAGACGCGGCGGGCGGACCTGGGTGCGGCGGAAGCGCGGCTGGCGGAATTGAAGAACGGCTCGCGGCCGCAGGAAAAGCTGGATGCCAAGGCGGCCGTGGATTCGGCGGCTTCCGAGGTGGAGCGCGCCAAAAAGGACTGGGACCGCGCGCAGACGCTGTTCAAGGACGACGACATTTCCGCCGCGCAGTTCGACCAATACCGGAACCGCTTCGAAAGCGCGGAGGCGCTGTTGAAACAGGTAAAGGAGCGGGAAGGACTGGTGCTGGCCGGTCCGCGCGTGGAGCAGATTGCCGGGCAGGATGCGCAGGTGGCGCGCGCCCGCGGCGCTCTGAAAACGGCTGAAGCCAACCAACTGGAAATGAAGCGCCGCGAACAGGAATTGACCACGCGGCGGGCGGAGACTGCGCGATCGGGAGCCAGTCTTTCGTTGATCGATTCGCAGCTTTCCGACACGGTGGCCGTCTCGCCCGTGGATGGCGTGGTGCTGGTGAAAGCGGCGGACGTGGGCGAGGTGCTGGCGCCGGGCACCACGGTGGTGACGGTGGGGGACATCGAACATCCGTGGCTGCGGGGATACGTGAACGAGACCGACCTGGGGAAGGTGAAGCTGGGGGCGAAGGTAAAGGTCACCACGGATTCGTATCCGGGCAAGGTTTACAACGGGCGGGTCACGTTCATTGCTTCCGAGGCGGAGTTTACGCCCAAACAGATCCAGACGCAGCAGGAGCGGGTGAAGCTGGTTTACCGCATCAAGATCGAATTAGACAATCCGCGGCGGGAGTTGAAGTCGAACATGCCGGCGGACGCCGAAATCGTGCTGGAGCAGTAATGGCCGCAGCCAGTTCCCCCATTATCGAAATTCGCGGACTGACGAAGCGTTTCAGCGCGCTGGTGGCTGTGGACCATCTGGACCTGACGGTGGAGCGCGGAGAAATCTTCGGCCTGGTGGGGCCGGATGGGGCGGGGAAGACCACTACGCTACGCATGCTGTGCGGCCTGATGGACCCGAGCGAGGGCAGCGCGCGCGTGGCCGGGCACGACGTGGTGCGCGAATCGCGAGCCGTGAAGGACCAGATCGGGTACATGGCGCAGCGCTTCGGGCTGTACCAGGACCTGACCGTGGAAGAAAACATGGTCTTCTACGCCGACCTGTTCGGCATCACGGGCACGGACCGGGACAATCTGACGGCGCAACTGTTGCGTATGACCCGCATGGAGCCGTTCCGGCAGCGCCAGGCAGGCAAGCTTTCGGGCGGCATGAAACAGAAACTGGCGTTGATGTGCACGCTGCTGCACCATCCACAGATTCTGTTTCTGGATGAGCCGACCAATGGAGTGGACCCGGTTTCACGGCGCGATTTTTGGGCGATTCTGTATCAACTGCTGCAAGACGGGATTACGATTTTCATGACCACGGCATATCTGGATGAAGCCGAACGTTGCAACAGGGTGGGGCTGCTTCACAAAGGCAAGCTGATCCGCTGTTCGGCTCCCGATGTGATGAAGCGCGAAACCGGCGCGGCCAATATGGAAGGCGCGTTCATCAAGACCATCCATGCGGTGGAAGCGCAGGCGGTGAGTGCGCAGGCGGTGGAAGCGCAGGCGGCGAAAGGGCTGGTCAGATCATGAACGGAAACGCCGGCAACGGAAACGGCTGGGCCGTCGAGATCGAAGACCTGGTGAAGACGTTCGGCGCGTTTGTGGCGGTGGACCATGTCTCGATGCAAGTCAGGAAGGGCGAGATCTTCGGGTTCCTGGGGCCAAACGGCGCAGGTAAATCGACCACCATTCGCATCCTGTGCGGGCTGCTCACGCCCACTTCGGGCCGGGCGCACGTGAGCGGCCTGGACGTGGCGACGCAACCGGAGGAGATCCGTCGCAACATCGGATACATGTCGCAGAAGTTTTCGCTTTATGACGATCTCACCGTGGAGGAGAACATCGATTTCTTCACGGGGATCTACGGGGTGCCGAAGGCTCAGCGCGCCGAACGCAAGCAGTACGTGCTGGAGATGGCCAACCTGACGGAGCGGCGGGGGAGCCTGACGCGGACGCTCTCGGGCGGCTGGAAACAGCGGCTGGCGCTGGGCTGCGCAATTCTGCACGACCCGGGGGTGCTCTTCCTGGATGAGCCGACCTCGGGTGTGGACCCGATCGCGCGCGGCGCCTTCTGGGGGCTGATTCACGATCTCTCGGAGACCGGCCACACCATCTTTGTGAGCACGCACTATATGGACGAGGCCGAGTACTGCCATCGCCTGGCGCTGATGTATCGCGGCAAAGTGATCGCGTTGGGCACGCCGGAGGAGTTGAAGAACGGGCTGACGGAGCACAGCCTGCTCAACCTGGATTCGTCGGACCCACTGGCGACGATGCGGGCGCTGGAGGGACTGGCGGGTGTGCTGGACGTGGCGGTGTTCGGCGGCGGATTGCACGTGACCGTGGATGACCCGGCTGCCACGGGCGCGCGCATGCGGGAGTTGTTGACCGCCAAGGGCATTGCGGTGAAGGGCCTGGAGCAGATTCGGCCCTCGATGGAAGACGTGTTTGTGGCTATGATCGAGGCCGAAGAACGGAGGGCCGCATGAGCTACCGGCGCTTGCGGGCCGTTTTCGTCAAGGAACTCCACCACATCACGCGCGATGCGCGCAGCCTGGGGATGGCACTGGCGGTTCCCGTGATGATGCTATTGCTGTACGGCTACGCGCTGAGCCTGGATGTGGACCGCATCCCGACGCTGATTTACGATGAGGACGGCACGGCGGCCAGCCGCGAACTGGTCCACCAGTTTCAGGGATCGCGCTTCTTCGAGATTCGCGGGTTGGTAGACGGTTACGCCGCGATCGAAAAGGGAATCGACACGAACCGGATTTTAATGGGCGTGGTGATTCCGCGGGACTATTCACAGAACGTGGGCGCGGGGCGCGAGGCGCCGGTGCAGCTTCTGCTGGATGGCAGCGATTCCAACACGGCATCCATCGTGTTGGGCTACGCCGAGAGCGTCGTGCGGAACTACTCGCTGCGGCTGCGGCAGAACATGCAGAACCGGCGCGGCGGCGAGCGTGCTGGCGGCCGTGATGGCGAGCGCGGGGGAGCGCCCGTGGATGCGCGCCTGCGCGTCTGGTACAACAGCTCGCTGGAATCCAAGAACTACGTGGTGCCGGGGCTGATCGCTGTGATCTTGCAGATCATCGCGGCGCTGCTGACGTCGCTGACCATCGCGCGCGAGTGGGAGATGGGCACCATGGAGCAACTGCTTTCCACGCCGCTGCGGCCGGCTGAAATGGTGTTGGGTAAGATGCTGGCTTACTTTGTGGTGGGGGTGGCGGACGCGTTGATGGCGGTGCTGGTGGGCGTTTTCGTGTTCACGGTGCCACTGCGCGGAAGCCTGCCGCTGCTGGCGGTTTCGATCTGCGTCTACCTGGTGGGCGTGTTGTTCTGGGGCGTCTTCGTTTCCGCGGTAGCCAAGACACAACTGGCCGCCTACCAATTGGGCTTGCTGAGCTCGTTTCTGCCCGCGTTTTTGCTGTCGGGGTTCGTGTACTCCATTGAGACCATGCCTCCGGTCATCCAGGCGATCACCTACATCGTGCCTTCGCGGTATGTGGTGACCATCCTGAAGGGCGTATTCCTCAAAGGCGTGGGGATCGGTGTTTTGTGGGGCGAATTGGGATTTCTGGCGCTGTACGCCGCCATCATTTTTGTTTGGGCAACGCGCAAGGTGAATCAGAAGCTGGCGTGAAATCTATGTGGGAACGGGTTTGGGTGATTATACGCAAGGAACTGCTGCAGACGCTGCGCGAGCCGCGCATGCGCGTGATTCTATTCCTGCCGCCGGTAATCCAGTTGCTGATATTCGGCTTTGCGGTGAACCTTGACGTGGACCACGCGCGTATCGCATGGATGGACATGGACCGTTCGCCCCTTAGCCGGGACCTGCGCGCGCGGTTCGAAGGCTCGGGCCGCTTCGACGTGGTGTCGGCGCCGCGCAATGAAGAGGATGTGCAGCAGACGCTGGACCGCGGCCTGGCCCAGGCGGTGGTTCGGGTGCTGCCGGGCTTCGAGCGCGATGTGCGGCGGGGTCGCGCGACCGAGATCCAGGTGCTGTTGGACGGCACCAATTCGAACACGGCGTCGCTGATCTCGGCCTATGCGGGGGAGATCATCGCGGAATTCTCGGGCGATGCGACGGCGGGCCAGCAGAACGTACGGGTGTTGACGCGGAGCCCGAATTCGCCGGTGGCGGTGACGTTCCCTGGCGTAAAGCCGGACACGCGCGTCTGGTTCAATCCCGATCTGCGCAGCCGCAACTATTTCGTGCCGGGCGTAGTAGCCAACATCATCATGACGGTGACCCTGATGCTGACGGCGCTGGCGATTGTCCGGGAGAAAGAGATCGGCACCATGGAGCAGTTGATGGTGACGCCCATCCGCCCGATCGAATTGATGCTCGGCAAGACGCTGCCATTCGCCGCGGTAGGCTTGCTGGACGTGGTGCTGGTGACCTCGGTAGCGCTGCTGGTGTTCCACATCCCATTCCGGGGCAGCGTGCTGCTGCTGTTATTCTGCTCCACTTTGTTCCTGATGACGTCGCTGGGCGCTGGGTTGTTCCTTTCGACCATTTCGCAGACGCAGCAACAGGCCATGATGATGAACTTTTTCTTTTCGACACCGGCCTTCATGCTGAGCGGCTTCGCGTTTCCCATCCGAAATATGCCGGTGGTGGTGCAATACCTGACTTACTTGAATCCGCTGCGATACTTCATGGAGATTGTGCGCGGGATCTTTCTGAAGGGCGTTGGGATTTCGGTGTTGTGGCCGCAGATGGTGGCGATGGCGGTGTATGGAGTGGCGGTGTTGGGGCTGAGCGCGGCGCGGTTTAGGAAGAAGCTGGATTGAAAGGAAGCTATCAGCGATCAGCGTTCAGCGATCAGCTAAGCCCAATCCGCGCGCGCGCGTTTCAAGCTGACGGCTGAAAGCTGAGAGCTGAGAGCTGAAAGCTGAAAGCTACTCAAAGAGAGATGGCGAGGTCTGCCGAATACGTGGAACGGCGCAATGGTGGCTATTACGTCAAGGGGACGCGCGTGTCCTTGGACTCGATCGCGTACTCATTTAAGGACGGCGAGTCGCCGGAAACCATCCGCCAGAGCTTTCCTTCCCTGACACTGGAGCAGGTGTATGGCGCGGTCACATTCTGCTTGGGACATCAAGCGGACGTTGACGCGAACATCCGGAAAGGCGAAGAGGAACTGGAGCGTTCCGTTCCTCCCCTGAGCCAGAGCCGCCCGGATCTCTACGACCGGTTGCAGAAGGCTCGCGAGTCCCTGGCCAAGCCGCGGTGAGCATTCGGTTCCAGGCCGACAACGATCTCAAGAGGACTATGGTCGATGCAACGCTGCGCCGGGAGCCCAGCGTCGATTTTCAGACCGCCGAGGCTGCCGGATTGGATAATCTGGATGACGAATTGGCGTTGCGCCGCGCATCGGAGCAGGATCGGATTCCGGTTAGCCACGATAAGCGCACGATGCCGGTGCGACTGGTGCAATTCGTGGATGCGGTAGCGATCGTCCAGGTGGTGTTCTGGTTGTCATTCCCCAGCATGCGCCGGTTCGGATCGTCGCGGAGACCCTGGTCTTCATTTGGGCGGACAATCGGCCCGGCGAATGGGTGAATCTGGTGACAAAGATCCCGTTTTGACGCCCTCGGAAAGTTCGTACAACTACTGCGTGTTGCATATTCTAGCGGGACTTGTGCTATCATTGTGTACGCAATGAGGCAACAATCCATGGCGCCCACCAAAGTCGGTATTCGAGAGTTTCGCGAGAACCTGTCCAGCTACCTGGAATCGGAGACGCCGGTCGCCATCACGAGGCACGGCGCGACCATCGGCATCTTTGTCCCGACGAAACCCAAGCCGAGCCAGGCTGACGTGGAGGCCCTTCGCGTCGCCGGTGAGAAAATGCAGGAACTGATCGCCGCGGCCGGAACGACCGACGTAGAACTCCTGGAGGACTTCAAGAAAGTGCGGCGCGAAAGGCGAATGCAGAAGGGGTGACCGTGCTTGTGCTCGACGCGAACATCTTGGTAAGCGCTGTGCTGGGTTCGCGGGTACTCTTCCTGCTTCGCAAGTACGCCGGGCACGTGGAGTTCCTGGCGCCCGATACCGCCTTCCAGGAAGCACGCGAGCACATCCCGTTAATTCTGGAGCGGCGCAGAGTGCCGGTAGCTCCTGCGATGGCGGCGTTGGATCTTGTGGCCGTGTTGGTGCAGACAGTCGAACCTGAAACCTACACGCGCTTTGAAGCCCTCGCCCGCCGGCGAATCGATCGCCGGGACGAAGACGATTGGCCCATCTTGGCGTCGGCGCTCGCACTGGGTTGCCCCATTTGGACCGAAGACACCGACTTCTTCGGCTGCGGCGTGGCCACCTGGACGACCGACCGCGTCGAGTTGTATTTGGAAAAGGCTGCGTGCTGATTTGGCTGAGAGCTGATCGCCGATAGCTGCTCAAAACGCCCGCAGCAGTTGGTCAAGCCCGTCTGGCGCGGCGGTGAGAGTCACATGCACGGTGCGGTCTTCGCGGCTGATCTGGATGGCACGTAGCAGCGCCGCGAAGCCAGGCTGGCGCGCGTTGGCCGCTGCCGTCAGCGTGAGGATTGCCCGCAAGCTCTGTTCGAATTCGCGGGCGTCGCCGGCGGTGAGGCAGCGTGCCGTGAGTTCCAAATCGAGACTGTCCCGCAACCCGATGGCGATAGTTGTCTGCGATGTGGCGTGGAGCAGGCGATTGATGTTGGCGGCGTTGCCACCAAGCGGCAGCGTCACGCCGCCGCGAATCACGATCCAGATCGGCCTGGCGCCGGCCGCCAGTTTGGCAGGCTCCATGAGTTCCGGCGCACCAGTTTTTCCGGTGCGGTGTTGTGACGCGGCCGCGCGAACCAGATCGGGCGTGCCGGCAAGGGCGAGGTTCGGGGCCAGCAGCGTGGCGCCGGCGGGCGGTTCGCGGAATAGGCCGCGTGTGATGGCGAGCAGGTCGCGGCCATCGAAAACGAAAATCGCGTACTCGGCTTGGCGAAGCGGTTCGGTGAGCGCCAGCACCGCCGGAGGGAGTTTCGGATAGATCGGCGCCGATCGGATGGCAGCCAAGTTCAAGCCGGCGACCAGGACGGCGCTGGCTGGAATGCAGGAGGTCATGGCGGGGTCGAGGACCGGTATGGAATCACGGCAGGCGGCGGTGAGAAGCGCGAGGGCGCAGAGGATGGTTGCGCGGGTGCTTAAACGTTCTCGGAATTTGCGAAGCTCGGCGGCCAGCGGCGCGGCAGTTGTCAATCGCCGGGGGAGGCGGGTTGCCAACCCGCCGGACTCAGAGGGTACCCCTGGCAATCTGCCCCCCAAAGGACGAGCGAGAGTCACTGTGTCATGATAAGCTTCCGTGCCCATTGCATGCCTGCTCGTCGCGGACGACCTTACAGGAGCTTGCGACGCGGCGGTGCACTTCGCCATCCGCGGTCTCCGTCCGGCGACCGTTCTGGTGGCACGCGGAACCAAAACCCCCGGGGCACGCGTGCTGGCGGTCAGCACGGAGAGCCGCGATATGCCACCGGCGGAAATCCACCGCGCCGTGGCCGCTGCGGCGGCGGAGTTTCCAGTCGATGACGCGGCTTGTGTCTTCAAAAAGATCGATTCGACCTTGCGGGGCAACACCGGTCTGGAAATTGCCGCTGCCTTGGAATCGTTCCATTGCGATGCGGCGATCGTGTGTCCGGCGTTTCCCACCATGCACCGGGTGGTGGAGGGTGGATTTCTTAGGGTGACGAACGCGCCGGAGTTCGCGGCCGTCGATGTTGCCGGCCGCCTTCAGCTTCAAGCGGGGCATGCCTGTGCGCACACCCGGCCGGACGGCATTCGGGCGATCCTTTCGGCAGGCGCCCGCTTCGTGTCCGTGGATGCGAACTGCGACGACGACCTGGATTGCATCGCCGCGGCCATTTTTCCGATGGGCCGGCGGATTTTGTGGGCGGGGTCCGCGGGCCTGGCCTCGGCACTGGCACGCCGCCTGGGCGCCCCTGACCCCAACCCCCCGGCCCCCGAGTGCGCCCCACCGCCGGAGCCCGCACGAACCGGCGCCGCGCTGTTCTGCATCGGATCGGATCACAGCGTGACGGTCGCCCAACAGCGCTCGCTGCTGGCCGAAAGACCTTCCGTGCTCCTCCATCCCCACACCGCCACGCGGGAACTTATTGGCGACGCGCTGGCCGGGGGCCAACACGTGATCCTGCGGATTCCGCGCGGCCTGGTCCCGGCGGAACAGGTGAGCGAATTAATCAGCGGCGTGCGTGCCGCGGCCCTGGTGCTCTCGGGCGGAGACACGGCATCGCTGGTCTGCCGGGCGGCCGGGGTGCAGAGTATCGAGCTGTGTGGTGAAATCGTTCCTGGGGTTCCGCGAGGCATTCTCCGCGGCGGAGAGTTCGACGGGATCCCGGTCGCGACCAAGTCCGGCGGTTTCGGCAATCGCGACGCCCTGATTCAAGCAGCGGATTATTTTCATGCCCGAACCGACTACTGAGAACCGGCCTACGATTGAGAACCGGCCAACGATTGCTTTGACCATGGGCGATCCGGCCGGGATCGGCCCCGAAATCGTGCTGCAGGCCGTGGCCGACCCGCAACTGGCGGCCCTGGCGCGCTGGATCGTGGTGGGGGATGCCGCCGTGCTGGAAATGGCCCAGCGGATCACCGGTGTCAGCCTCCAGGCTCCACTTCGCGACCCGCGGGCGCTGGCTGGAATTGCAGAGTTTTCGTTCGGCCGGCTGGATGCGCGCTGTGGCGTGGCGGCGGTGGAGTATGTACGGATGGCGACGGAGATGTGTCTGGGCGGCGAGGCCGAAGCCATGGTGACGGCACCGGTGAATAAGGAAGCGGTCACCCTCTCCGGCCGCCCGTTCTCCGGGCATACCGAGTACATTGCGGAACTCTGCGGCGCCACCGAATCCCGCATGCTGCTCTGCAGCGAACGCCTATCCACCATCCACGTGACCACGCACGTGGCGTTGCGGGCGGCCTGCGAAATGAGCACCGCGCGCATCCTGCGAACCATCGAGCTGGGGTGGGGCGCCATGAAGTTGCTGGGCATGAAGCAGCCCCGCATCGCGGTGTGCGGCCTGAACCCCCACGCCGGCGAGCATGGGCTTTTCGGCGAGGAGGACCAGCGATTCATACTACCGGCCGTCGAAGCCGCGCGCGCCAAGGGCATTCCTTGCAGCGGGCCGCACGCTCCGGACACGGTTTTCCTGCAGGCCGCACGCGGCGACTATGATCTGGTGGTCGCGATGTACCACGATCAGGGCCATATTCCGATGAAGCTGATCGACTTCGAAGGAACGGTGAACATCTCGCTGGGCATTCCGATCATCCGCACCTCCGTCGACCATGGGACGGCGTTCGACATCGCCGGAAAGAACCGGGCCGACGCGCGGAGCATGAAGCAGGCCATGCGCGTCGCTGCCAAAATGGCCGCGACGCGCCGTAACGAGTGACCCGTGTTTGGTCGCGTATGGCGGCTGGCGGGCCTCTTGGCTGTCTGGACCGCTCGCTAAGTCGGTCGTTTCAGAAATACGCCGACGTATCGGGAAACCGCTTGCTAACGCGCGCGGCTCCGACCAGAGCCGCGACCGTTAGGGAGTGCCCCAAGGCCCGCGGCGGGCCACCAAAGGTAATGAGGGCGCGGCGAGCGGGTCGCGTAGAATCAGTAATTTGGCCTGCGTCTTCAACGGAGCGGTTTCGTCGAAATACGCGACTGTATTTATGAAACGGTGTACTAAGGGTTCACTGTCTGCTGGAGAAACTGGCGGACACGCTCCGCCACGGCTTGGCTCTGATCTTCGTAGGCGCCGGCCGTCATCCGGCTATGACGAGCGACCGTGGCGTCGTCGGGCTTCGTGTAGTTCACTTCCAGGTGATGAGTGAATCCCGCGAGGGCAGCCTGCTGAGCGTTCAGGGCCAGGTCTAAAGGATTGGGAACGCCCGACGGCAGCGGTAGACTGGCCGGACAGTCATCCCGCGGGGTGGCTCTTCGAGTCAGGACGTCGGCGAAAGAATTGGCTTGAGCGGCGCGATTTCCGAGGGGCCCCAGTCCCCACTTTTCAATGGCGTAACGTAACAGGCTGGTGTGGTCGAATTGGGTTTGGAGGATGCCGGGATCGAGCCACGGCGAGACGAGGATCGCCGGCACTCGCACTCCGAGCTTGTCGAAGCCGAAGTCTTTGGTGTGCTCATCGGGTGCTATCGTCGCGGGAGGCTGGACGTGGTCAAAGAATCCTCCGTGCTCGTCGTACAACACGACTAAAAGAGTGGACATCCACAATTTTTCATTTCGCCGGAGCGCATTGTAGACTTGGGCCAGAAAAGCCTCCCCGAGCCGAACATCGGTTGGCGGATGCTGATCGCACTGTTTGGCGCCGAAGTAGTACGGTTCGATGAAGACGTACGCTGGAAAGTTCTGGGCGGGCCTGCCGGCTGCCGTGACGAAGTCGTCAAGGTGATGGTAATGGGCCGCGAGTTTCAGTTGTTCCAACAGAATTAGAGACTGGGGGACATCCCCGTAATAGATTTCCCACGAGACTCCGCGTTGGCTCAGGCGCTGGTAGATAGTCGGCTGGTCGTAAAGGTGGATGGCCGGCTGGAAAAACCCGTTCGGCATGTCCGTGTGCCCCAGCGAGGTGCCGCTATGGACGAAAAACCGATTCGGCCAGGTGGGTCCTGGAACGGAAGAAAACCAGTGGTCGCAAACCAGAAAGTTGCGCGCCAGCATATGCAGCGCCGGTAATGCGTCCAAGCTAAAATATCCCATGATCTCATACCGGTCTCCGGCGGGAGCCTTAGGCGCGTGTTGGACGAAGTCTTGCACGAAGCCCGTATTGCCATCCTGGGTCTGGCGCAGTACATCGTCAAGCTCGTGGCCAGGGTCAACCGAGATACTGTAGTTCGCATCCTTGAGCTGCGCGAACAGGTGGTTCGCGTCCGGGAAATCCGGATTGACCCAGGTGTGGTTCGGGTCAACTCCTTCCAGACCCGCATATACAGCCTTCATGCAGCCCAGCATGCGATCGAACGAATTATTCTCAAACATTAAGACGATGACGTGTTCTATGGGATCTGCCATGCCAAATAGTGTACCTCTCCACCTGCAACGTCAGCGGCCGGCACGGCTTGGCTCTACGCCGGGCGAAATCGTGGCCGGCCAGTTGGCGTACAATACCGTTCGACATGCCGGATACCGCTAACATCATCCTCAACGCTTACGATGGCGCTGGTCAGATCTTTCCCAATACCGTTAAGTGGTCGGCTCAAACGCAAGACGGCAGGTCGCCGTCCGATGGGCGGCAGACGCTTCAATTCCCGAATCTTCGGGGCGCCTCTCAAATTCTCACTGTCCCATTTTTCGATAACTTTGGCGACCTCTACACCGTGACTGCCAATATCGAGGGATACGGCGATTCCGCCTGGTACCCGGTGCATGTTTCCAGCAGCACCCCGGTCACGCTGGACCTGATGTTCTTACCCACGAATGCCGTCCCGCACTTCGCCGGGGCCACGTGGGACAAGCTTCGCCAGACCCGGCCTGACGTTGCGGCGATTGTGCAGCGCGGCTGCCAGAGCGCGGCCTCGGCCTCCGACAAGTATTCGCAGGTGCTCGAATCGCGGCCCGAGGCTTTGGCCTGCTTCCTGAATATCATGGCTGCCTTAGGCCAGATGCAGCTTCCGTCGGGCAAGTCCGCGCTCGACTATTACTGGAACGCCAGTTGGCCCGCGGGAGACGCCAACAACCCAAGCTGGTTGACAGCCATGGATAACGTGCTCCATCAGGACCGGTTCTTTTGTTATGTCGACCAGGCCATCTTGCCCGACGTCCGCGCAGGCAAAGGCCACGGCTTTTCCCAGGAAGCCGACCCGCAGGCGTGGGGCCATGGGGATGCTACCGAAAGTTACAAGCAGACGCAGTTCGATGTCGCCAATGTTCAGCTCACCTTCCACGGGAACGATACCTGTACCTTGCTGGATGCCTGCAACCAACCCGTGAAATGTGTGAAGATCGAGCCGGATATCGATTACTACAAGGACGTTGCCGCCCATGCCTTGTCCGAAGTGATTCCCAACTGGATCAACAAAGAAGTGGCCAGTCCGGCAAAAAGCCTGACCGATCCCAGAGTTGTGTACGCCCTGCGATGGATGGCGGCCAGGCGCGAAGACCTACCGAACTTCAATCCTCTTTACACCGTGGAAGCGTGAGGCGGTTACTTCCCCGTGCGAGAATGAAGGCGTGCAGACGTACTCAGTTGTCATCCACGAGGACCCGCAGGGGGGATTCTGGGCCGAAGTCCCCGCCCTGCCCGGTTGCTATTCGCAAGGCGAAACCATTGATGATCTCGTCACGAACTCTCGCGAGGCAATCGCTGGCGTGCTGGATGTTCTGAAGGAGCAGGGCGGACAGCCGGAGGCGAACATCCAGAATTTGGAAGTGGCCGTGTGAGGACCGTCACGCGGCCTGAGATGTGCCGGTTGGTTGAAACCAACGGCTGGTCTCTCCGGCGCATTCAGGGAAGCCACCACACAAGCGATGACTTGCCCTCGAATCGCGCGCGATGCAGGCGTCAGCATTTGAGCTGCAACAAAAACCCACACAGGCAGGAATGCCCGTGCTACCGGTCCATGCGAGGACCCGGCACGCCGCTGTGAGACTCCTTGGCGGCCGCGGGGTCGAAGAGGCGCTTGTCCACGGGGAGCTTTTGGTACGGCGCAAGGTCGGGGCGGGTGGCGAAAACGTCAGCCAGGCCGGCGGCTGCGGCGTCGAAAAGGTTTAACGGGGGCAGGCCCAGCAGGCGGAAAATCGTTTTCAGCAGGCCGGGGAAACTGGTGTTGGTGTGGATGACGTAGTGGGGCTTTATCCAGGGCCCGGCGGCCAGCAGGACCGTGCGGTGGGCGTCAATGTGGTCCACGCCGCCCTGGGCATCGTCCTCGGTGATGAAAACGGCCATCTCCGGCCACCATTTCGTGCCCGACAGGTATTCCAGAATGCGGCCCAGGGCGTAATCGTTGTCGGCTACGAAGGACTCGCGGTAGGGGTAGCCGTCCTCGGGGCGCTCGTCGGCCATATGGTCGTTAGGCAGGTGGATGAAGATGAATTGCGGTAACGGGGCGCCGGGTTTGACGTAGCGCTCCTCGATTTCACTAATGAATTGCGTGGCGCGGAACTGGTCCGGCACGTTCATGTTGAATCCTGGATAATCGCGCGAGGTGTTGCGGAAGAGCGGGTCGGGCATGGGCACATTGGTGAGGAAGCGGGCGCCGGTGGGTTCGAGGTTCTTGCCTTCATCCACGCCGGCCAGTTCGAAGCCCTCGCCGAAATTGCGGAAGGTGATGCCGTGGCGCGCGAAGTGGTGCCAGATGGTGCCGCCTTCCAGTTGCTCTTCCGGATGCACGGAGGAACCGGAGCCAGCGAACAGCAAACGGCCCGGCGCGGCTGCCAAACGAAAATCCTTCTTCTGATCGCTGTAGGCGGCCATCAGCGAACTCTCGGTCCAGGCGTTTGGGGGCGATCCGGCCAGCCAGTGGTGGCCGTCCACGCTGACGTCGGAATCTGCGTAGAAGTTGTCGCCGAAGGCCCACTGGCCGGCCATGGCGTGGTGGTTGGGAGTGACATTGAGGTCCTTGATGCTGAGGCGTTTCCGGCGGCCATCGACATAGCCGCGGGTACCCAGCCGGGCCAGTTCCGGCGCGCCCATGGCGGGGCCGTTGGAGGCGCCCGGAAGGTCCCCGAAGACTTCGTCGTAGGTGCGGTTTTCCTTGACGATCAGGACCACGTGTTTGATTTCGGAGGGCACCGGCGGCGGCGGCTCGGGATGCGGAGTGAATCCGTTGGCCTGCATGACGAAAGCGGTGTGCGCCGCCAGATCGTTGGGCTGCGGCAGCGGAAAAATGGAAACCGAGCCTTCCCGGTGTTGTCCGGGGAGATAGGCGCGGGGATCCATTCCGCCCGCCAGCGCATTCGGCCCCCTGCCCTGGCCGCGGCCATTGGTTACGAATACCGTGTCGCCGCCTACGGCCACGCGGGTGGGGAACCAGCCTACGGGCAAGTGGCCGAGGACGGCTTTGCGCCGCGGCTCGATCACGCCCACGGCGTTGATGCCGGCCTCTGCCACCAGCAGCCAGCCGGTCTTTTCGTGGTAGGCCATGCCGATGGGCAGCACGCCGCGCAGCGTCTCCATACCGGGGATACGGATGGGAATCTCGGCTTCCACCCGGTTGGTCCGGGCGTCGATCACGCTCACCGAGTCGTCATTGGCGTTGGAAACGAAAATGTGGTCCGCGGTGGCCACCAGGCCGGACGGGCTGCTGCCGGCCAGGCTCTCCGCGTTAAATGGCGCACCGGTGGGGATAAAGACTTCCACTTTGGGTGCGGTGGGCGTGGTGACATCGACCACGCAAACGGAATTGGCTTCCTTGACGTTGGGGTCCCCGAGTCCGGGCACTTGGACAGGGCCGCGTGCGGTGGTGCGCAGGGCTCCGGCAGCGGCCTCGGGGCTTGGAAAACCGAAGGCGGGGAAAGGCAGACCGGTAGCGGCCGGGTCTTTGGGTTCGGCTCCGGGAATCGCCTGATATTCGAACATCCCGAGGTTGGTGACGTAGAGTTTGCGCCGGTCGGGCGAGAGCGCCAGCGCAAAGGGCAGGCGGCCAACGCGGACGGATGCCGCCACCAGGCGCGTACGGGTATCGATGACGGCCACGCGAAAGTTGGCTTGATCCACCACGTAAAGGACGTTGCGTTCGGCATCGAAGGCGAGGTCGCCGGTGTAGCTGTCGTCGATGCCGTTCCGATTCATATCGATGGCGCGGCGGCGGCCGGAATTCCAGTCGTAGAGGCTGACGCGGCCGGAATTTCCCTCCGAGACGTAGACGGCGTGCTCGCTGGCGAAGGCCAAGCCCATGAAGACGCCGCGCCAATCGGCATCGTCGGAGCTGTCCGCATTGTCTGCACTTCGCATCGGTAATTGCTGCACTTCCCAGCGATTATCCCGTCCGCGTTCCATGATAGTGAGGGAGTTGCGGCCCGGACCGCCATTGGCCGTGACCAGGGTTTTTCCCGACTGGCCGATGGCTAGTCCGAAAGGGCCAGCGCCGGTTACATATTGGTTCCCAATTGGCGCGATGACACGGCCGCCGGGCAGAATGGACGCACCACCGTTGCGCCGAAGAGCCGGCCTGAGGCCAGCCGGCGCGTAGTAGGACTGGGCAGCCAGCAAAACGCTAAGCGTCAATAACGCCAACAAGTAGCGGCGGGCGGCAGGCACCCCTTCATGATATAATTTACCAGTTTGGCGCGCGTGTGACTTTCCGAAGATTTTCGGCGCGCCGCCCGCGTCGAGCGTGAAAAGGAGGAATCTTTTTCCATTCTGGTAAAGACTACCACTGATAATCTTCACGGAAAGACCCCTATATCAATAGCGTGCGGCCGTAACTCCTTATTGCCAGGTGCGAAGTGTCACAAATCGCTGACCTTCCCTAGGGGACAACCCCGATGTACCGTTTGGCACCTAAACTGCTACTTCCGAACGCGGGAAGAGGGTCGTATGAATCGACAGATCGTAAGCGTTGTGTTTTTGGCGGTTCTCGCTGTGGCGACGCTTGCAGCCGGTCATTCTGCGTCCGAGCCAAACCAGGACTCGCCTAAAAAGGCACAGAAAGCCAAGACGGACTCGCTGACTGGCTGTATTGACCAGCAGGAGGGCCGTTACGTTCTGGTTAACGATCGCAACTTGAGTGCTGTCGCGGTATTAGAAGCGGATGGCTTCCCGACGGAAGGCTTCGCAAAGCACATGGGGCACAAGGTGACCATACGGGGGATATCGAGTCCCGGGGGTGCCTTACCCATTTTCAAGGTTCGCGGGATCGAGACAGTCAGCGATACTTGCGCGCCTCAACAATAGCAGTGGAAAACCGTAGAAAGTCTTTGGAGGAGACGGCATGATGGCATCTAGTCCAAGTGTAGCAGTTAGCCCGCAAAGGGCATTAGAAGATCCATTGGCGCACTTGCCATGTTCCACGATCGTGGAGTACCGGAAGGGCCAGATGATCTATAACCAGGATCAACCTTCCACCAACATTTACCTGGTAATCGACGGCAAGGTCAAAGTGTCGCGGCTGGCCGACGATGGTCACCAGGTAGTGGTGGACATTTATCAGCCGGACGAGTTTTTTGGGGAATCGGCGTTCCTGAACCTCCCGCACCGGGCGGAACAAGCCACCGCTTTGGAAAACGTGAAGCTGATGACGTGGTCCACAGCCGAGATCGAAGACATCGTGATGAAGCGGCCGCGCCTGGCCGTGGCGCTGATGCAGATCCTGGTGCAACGCACCATCGATTTCACGCACCGCATCGAGAGCTTCTCCGTGGACAACATCGCGCGGCGGTTAGCGCGTTCACTGATCCGCTTTTCGGAGCGGCTGGGATCGGTAGAGGAAGACGGCGCCGTGCGCATGGTTCCGTTCACTCATGAATTGCTGTCGCAGTATGTAGGGACGTCGCGCGAGATCGTGACCCATTACATGAACCAGTTCCGCCGGCAGGGCTACCTGCGGTACTCGCGGAAGGGCATCATTTTATATCGAGACGCCTTCCGCGAATGGCTGCGCCAGAACGCGTAGGGACAGACCATCGTTTCCGTGGTCTGTTTTGACAGGCGACAACTCGACAGGCGACAAAAACCGATCGCCTGTCCTACTGGGGTTCAAATTGGATCTGTATCCTGGTCCTGGTAGGTTCCGTTGGTGGGGCGTAGGTCCATTGGCGGGCGGCGGCGAGTGCTGAGGGGACCAGCAGCGGGTGGCCGCTCACAGCCTTGAGGTCAACGACGTGGCCACCGGGGCCGATGGTCGCGATCAGGTGGACGACTCCCGAGATTCTGGCTTGCCGAGCGAGCGGGGGATAGACCGGATTCACGCGCGTGACGGGCTGCAATTCAGGCAACTCTGAGCCGACCGTGGCGCTGGGAGCCTCGCTGCTGCGGGAGCCTTCCGGCAATTGGAAGGGCACCTCCACCTCGATTTGCGTCGCAGCTACCTGCGGGCCGAAGGTCCACTGCTTCACTGCATCGATGGCGGACTGAACCAGTAGAGGGTGGCCGCTGACGGCACCCACTTCCCGCACCGTTCCATCCTGAGCCAACGACACATTTAGCGTCACGACGCCCTGTATGCGAGCCTGGAGAGCCAACGGCGGATAGACCGGGACGACCCGCCTGATATTCGGCTCCGCGCTGGTGGCGCCCACGTGCCGAGGCGCACCGAACTGCTGTGCCCTGGCCTGCAAACGGTCGCCAAGTTCCCATAGCGGTGTGAGCCCCGGCGAAATTTTGGCGAGCGCTTGGGCGCGCGACTGGCCCGGTCCCACTTCGTAGCTGCTCAAAGCGCGCCCAACGGAGGCCAGGAGTGCGCCATCGCTCGAATTCTCCAGGCGCAGAGTGGCATCGGCGGCGAATTGCGGATTCGCTTGCTTGGCGAAGGCCGGGTTGTCGGCGCTTCGGTTGGCGGTGGTGATGGTGTTGACGTAGAGCCCCGTCAGCCTGGTCAGCCAGTCCCGATTGGCCGGTTCCAGCGTTCGGGCCTGCTGGTACAGGCGCTCCGCTTCGGCGGGGTCTGCCGCGGAGTCCGAGAAGAACCGCGCGGCATTGCCTAACACGCGCGCGTCATTGAGGTGGCGGGGGATTTGCTGGCGCCAAAGCGCGGCAATGCGCTGATAACCGGCAACGTTGTTGGCCCCTTGTGAATTGGGCGAAGTGACCGCGTAGCTCTCGAGCAGGTCGGAGTCCGGATGGTTCTGGATCAGCCACGAGATTTGCTCCATTAGGGGCGCACGCATGCCATTCCCGAAGTAATAGCCCAGCAGTTTGCCGCGTGCCTGCTGATCGTCGGGATTGGCTTTGAGCTGCTGTTCCAGCGCCGCGGCCTCGGCGGGTTTGAGTTCGTGGCCCTCTCGAAGGCTCACGTACGCGTAGCCGCTGTTTTCGTAAACGACGACGCGCGGCTGCTGCTCCTGTGCCCTGGCGGGCGCGGGCGCCAATTGCAGCACGGTGGCTACGTAGATCAAAGGCAGGCTGCACGCCAGCAAGGCGGCCAGCCGCGGCCGCGTCAGGCCTTGCGGAATCTGCCTGGTTTCGTCAAGAATGCGTTCGATTCGTTGTTTCACTTCCGATGCTTTCGCCATTGCCATTGCCTCCCAAATTAGTCTCCCCTGGCCGGACTTTACGGCGGCCGCCATCTCCAATAGAGCTTCTGCATAATGTTCCCGCTCGCCCAGCAGCAGGAGAGCCGCGTCGTCACACGCCTCTTCCGCCAGAGTCGCCAGTTTGCGCTCCAGCCACCAGGCCAGCGGATGAAACCAGAAGACGCAGCGGTTGACCGCGGCCATCGCACCGATGGCCCAATCGGCGCGGCGCACGTGTGTGCGTTCGTGTGCCAGAACGGCATCGAGCTTGGCCTGGCCCCACTGCGGCCAATCGGCGGGCAGAAAGATCCTGGGGTGCAGGAAACCCGCGGTCACGGGCACGGAGATCCAAGCCGATTCGAAGACGCCATTTGCCAACTCGCGGCTCAGCGGACGGCTGGCGTGCATGAGCCGGCGCGTGAACAGGTAGCTGAACACGAGGCGCGCCGCCAACCAGAGCAGGCCGGCGAAGTAGACGGCGGCGGCGTAGCGTTGCCAGGGCTTCCCGGCGAACGCCCACCGGCGCGGCTGTGGTTGCCTTGGCGAAGCCCGCAGCCCCGCGGGTGGCGCAGGTGGCGCCGCCGGCCCGATGTCCGTGGGCCGCGCATCGGACGTCTGGGGCGCCGCCGCAGCCGGCAGGATGGGCAAACGAAGCGGCGGCAACACGGGGCTCAGCGCGGCTGAAAGCAGCATGCCCGCCGCAACCACGGCCCAGACGGCGTGGCGTGTGGCAGCGGCCTGAATGCGAAGCACGGCCAGCAGCGCCAGCGCCGCCGCGGCCACCGGGACCACGCGCAGCGAGACACTGGCCAGATATTGCAGCAGGGCGGCGGAGAATTCCATATCAATCTCCTTTACGATCTCCCTTACGATTCTTGCGGCGCGCGATGCGCTGGGCGAGCCGCTGCAGTTCGCGCTCATCCACCACGTCGTTGGCGACCATGCCGACGAGCAATTGTTCCACCGAGCCCCCGCAGAGGCGGTCGATGATCTGGCGCACGGCCTTGGCGGCGACGTTCTGCGGCCCTTCGATACCCGCATAGACATTGGTGCGGCCATCCACCGTATGCCGGACGTAGCCCTTCTCTTCCAGCCGTGTGAGCATGGTGCGGACGGTGGACTCCTTCATGAGATGGCGCTCGGCCAGCGCCAACCGGACCTCTTCGGCGGTGGCGGAGGGGCGCTGCCAGAGGACGCCCATGATAAGGTGTTCAAGTTCGCTGAGAGGTTTTCGAGGTTTGAGTGCGCTAAGCATTGTAGCGCTACTGAATGTAGCGCAATTGGCGAGTGGTGTCAAGCGGAATTCCGGAACGGGGGATTTCCGGACGTGCCCCGCCGCGTCAGGAAGCGCGCCGGCCCGGAGCGCGGCACTTCACCCCGCGTGCCGCAGCGCGGACAGCGGGTCCACGCGCATGGCGCGCCGGGCCGGCAGATAACAGGCCGGCAACGCGAACGCGCCCAGGGTCAGGGCCGCGGCGGCAAACGCCAACGGTCCAGCGGACCCACCTCGAACAGGTGCTCCGCATCAGCCGCGCGCACCGAACTGCTGTGCCCTGGCCAGCAAACGGTCGCCAAGTTCCCATAGCGGCGTGAGCCCCGGCGAGTCTCACCACATCGCAGGGCTTGCGGAGGGAGATCCCTTAACGTTGGCCGGACGATGCTGGGCCAGTGCTAACCAGTCGATCCAACATATCTATTTCCCGCTCAATTTTTCGGAGCCGGCGCCTCCACACGGGAGAAGCTAAAACTGCAGCCTGAGATGCAGTTGGATGGTCCTGGGACCGGCCTCTTCCACCAGTTGGCTTTGGCTGATCTGGCCGAACGATCAGCTGGCCACATTCGTATTCGGCGAGGCTTTGTTCAGCAAGTTGAACAGGTTGGCGAACTGCGATTCAAAGCGCAGGGCGAACCGCTCCGT